>PBAL01000021.1 GCA_002715965.1 Verrucomicrobiales bacterium
TGATTATGCTGCTTGTTGTTTCTGCTCGTCGCCGTCGATGAATATCACTCCGGCGATGATCTTGTCCAGTTGCTGGGGGCCGTTGAGTTTGCGCCACTTGCCTTCGGCTTGGCGCAAGAGTTGAAAGACCATCGCCAAGGTCGCTTGGCGACTGCCGTTGCCTTTGGTCTGCCGGGTGCGATGACGCACGGTGGCGAAGGTGCTTTCGCTCGGATTGGTCGTCCTCAAGTGGGTCCAGTGTTCGGCTGGGAAGTCGTAAAAGGTGAACAACGCTTCCTGATCCTTGGTGCCGTAGAGGAGTTGCTATTCTGAAGGGATTTGGCGCTCCGCTTGGCGAGGTTCAATTCAGAGCCGCCCGCCCGATAACCCTGTTTGATGAAGAAGCTCGAGTTGATGTCGTCCGTCCAGTCGTAGGAAATACCGCCATGTGGAATCGGGGCGCCAAGGCGGAGCGGTTTTCTCTATGCAGGACGGGAGGTTGCTTGTTTCATCTGAGCGTGATGCGTGAGTCTTGTTCAGACCAAGCACGGATGCAGCGCCGGACGTTCTTGAAGGGAGCGGGTGTGGCGTTGTTGCTGCCGCGATTGGAGAGCTTGGGCCAGGTGGCGAAGCAGTCGCCGCGACGGTTGCTTACCATCGTCAATCACCTCAGTTTCTATCAGCCCGAATTGCTGCCGAAAGCCACCGGCGCGATCAAGGAGCCTCCGCCGTTACTGGCCAATTTGTCGGATCACTTCGAGCATCTGAAGATGTACAGCGGATTGAACAATCCGGCGGTGCAAAACGGATTCGGACACACGCCTTGTGTCGGTATTCTCTCCGGTTACTTCAACAAGCTGCATCGCAAAAACCGGATTTCCATCGACCAGGCGGTTGCGGACAATATGGGTGAGGAGACGCGCTTTCGGTCATTGGTGTTCCAAGCGGGGGAGAATCTGAATTTCTCCCAGATCTCCTGGGACAAGCATGGTCTGCCGGTGCAGCAGATCGATTCGCCGCGCAAGATTTTCAACCTGCTCTTTCAGGTGAACGAAAACGAGAAGGTGCAACAGCAGATCCTGGCCGAAGATCGCAGCATCCTCGACGCGGTGCTCGCTCAGGCCAAGTCGATGGAGAAGCGGCTCAATGCCACGGATCGGGCGAAGATGGACGAATACCTCTCCTCGGTTCGTGATGCGGAAAAGACGGTGCGCAAGCAGGCCCGATGGTCCGGTCGCCCGAAGCCCAAGGTGGATTACGAGATTGAGGCCTTCGATCGCAAGTCGGTGGATGATTACGTGGGCACGTTGCTGGATTTGGCAGTCCTGGCGTTGGAAACGGACTCGACCCGAGCGGTCACCGTGCAAATTCCGTTCTGGGAGGGATTCAAGGAACCGGACATGGGCGGCAATTACCACGACCTTTCGCATCACGGGAAGAAGCCTGAGAAGATCGAAAAATTGTTGCTGCTGGAGCACGGGATTCTCAAGCGCATCAGTGCGGCGCTTTCGACGATGAAAGAACGCAAGGTGGGCAGCAGCTCGCTCTTTGATCAGACGACCACGTTGTTGACGGCGTCGATGGGCAGCGCCAATGCCCACAACTTCGATGACCTTCCCGCGCTTGTGTTTGACCGGCGGATGAAGTCCTCCGGTTATTGGCGGAAGAAGGATGTGCCCATGAGCAATCTCTACCTCGGCCTGTTGCAGCACTTCGGCGTCGAGCGCAACCACTTCGGCGAAAGCAACGGCGCCTTTGATCTCCTGGCCTGATGCGACCGGGTTGGATGACCTTGTTGCTGTGCTGCGCCCTGTGCGGAGGCGCCCAGGCAGAGTCCGCACTGAAAGATTTCTTCACCCAACACTGCGTCAAATGCCACGGGCCCAAGAAGCAAAAGGGGAAGGTACGGTTGGATGGGGCGATCGATAGACTGTTCGCCGATGCGCAACTCGCGGAGACCTTGGTGTCCGTTATTGAAGACGGGGAAATGCCACCCAAAGAGGCGCCGCAACCCACGGCGGCAGCGAGAGCCAATGCCGTGAAGTTGCTCACAAGGCGCATCCTCGCCAGTCGTCCGGCCAATCCCATCAAACGGCTCACGCGCGCAGAGTATGCGAACACGCTCTACGACCTCTTTGGGGTGGATTTCGATTTTAATGATCTGTTGCCGCCCGATCACGTGGAAGCCGGCTTTGACAAGTTTGGCGAGTCGCATTTGATGTCTCCCCACCAGGTGATGGCATATCTCAAGACGGCCCGCTTTGTGGCCGAGCACCTTTTGCCCGACGCCAAGCCCGAGACGAGGACATGGGAGTTTGAAGCGCCACATTTCCATGGCAGCAAAAATTTCGCGGTCGGTGGGGGCGGGGATTATCGCGATGGCGACGGCTACGTGCTCACGGGATTTCGTCCCTACCGCAGCAATGTGCATTTCTCCACCGACCCGGACGGATACGAACGATTTATTGTCCCCGCCTTCGGGCTATATCGTCTGGAGGTCCAGGCACACTCGGTGAAATCCAATGAAGGCGAGGTCATCGGCATCAATCTCGGGGACGGGCGTCATCCCACCACCTTTCGCAATATCCGCCGCGTTCCCATGCCGCATGGCGCCAAGGGGTTCACGACCGAACTCATCCTCAAGGCGGGTGACCAACTGGCCTTTACCTTTGACAGCGCCCGTGCGCCAGGACGTGGTGGTGATCCGCGAAAATACAAGGGGCCCAGAATGCGCTTCACCCATTTGAAGGTGACCGGCCCGTTGATCGAAGCATGGCCGACCACCGCGATGCGGGACATTCTACCGAAACCGAAGATGACGCCGGCCGAGTTGGTCGATCACATTGCGTTGCTGCTGACCCAGCGTCCGCTCCTTGCAAAAGATCGCGCGGCTTTCGTTAAGGTTGCCCGCCGCCAACAGAAGTCAGGGGCATCCACGATGGCTACCGCCCGCAACGTCCTGATCGCGTTGCTGACCTCGCCTCATTTTATCTACAAGTCCGAGTCACCCGACTTGACCGGCGTGGAACTGGCGCATCGCCTCTCTTACTTCCTCTGGAATTCAGTTCCAGATGCCGAATTGCTGGCAGCCGGCAAGTCCGGCGCTTTGGCCAAAGATCCGTCAGCGCAAGTTGATCGCCTGCTCGCGGACAAAAAGGCGGATCGCTTCATCGACGATTACACCCGTCAATGGCTCCAGCGCGACAAGGTGGACGACTTCGGACCGGATGTTCGCGTGTACAAAGACGTGCGGCGAATGACCGTCGATTCCATGGGCCGCGAAGGCCGGGAACTCTTTGCGCACCTGCTGAAGAACGACCTGAGCATGGAGCATTTCATCGATTCGGACTTCGTCATGGTGAACGACCGCCTCGCGCGCTTCTACGGTCTGCCCAAGGTGAAGGGAGATGATTTCGTTCCGGCCAAGCTGCCCGCGGACAGCGAACGCGGTGGCTTGGTTGCCCAGGCGGGATTTCTCAAGCTCACCTCCACCGATTTCACCACCTCACCCATCCATCGCGGCTCGTGGATTCTCAAGAACCTCTACAATGAAAAGATCGACCCACCGGCCGACGTGGTGATCAACGAACCGGACATCCGCGGCACCACCACCGTCCGTGAAGCCTTGCTCAAGCATCAACAGTTCGCAAGCTGCGCCCGCTGCCATTCCAAGATCGATCCCCTGGGATTCGCCCTCGAATACTACGATCCGGTCGGTCGCAAACGATCCGAGTACCGCCACGTGGAAGTGGTCAGCACCAAGAAACTGAAATTCACCAAGGTCCCGATTGACGCAACGATGAAACTACCCGACGGCCGTGAGGTGCGCGACCTGCCGACGCTCAAAGCCGCCCTGATGGCCGACCAGGAGAAAGTGCTCAAAGGCATCATCGGAAAACTCATCAGCTACGCCCTCGGCCGGGAAACCACCTGGGCCGACCGTTCCTACATTGACTCCGTGTACAAGACCTCCAAAGGCCGCAACCATTCCCTCCGTGCCGCCATCGAAGCCATCGTGGCCCACCCGGAGTTTGGCCGGAAGTAACACGCATTTGGGACCGGATTCCAGCCTGTCGGGCGAATGGGGAATGATACCTTTTGGTGAATTCGTTGTGTGATGGAGACAGACATGGGTCTGCCTTACCTGTTCGGACGTCACTCACAGATCGAGACTGAATCGACATTAAGTTTGAAACATCTTCTGACCATGTTTCGGCCTCTATGAATACGCAATCCGCGTCACGAATCGGATAAGAGACAATTTACTTAATCGACCCTCCCACTTAGTGTCCCCGCCTCACATGGAAAGAATTCGAAAATCGATTATTTTCCTGATCACCTTCGTTGCAGCCCATCCCACAGCCATGGGCGTCGATTTTTCTCACGAAATCGTGCCGATTCTCCGCAGGCACTGCGCGAAGTGTCACCTTGGGGAAAAGCGGAAGGGCGGTCTTTCGTTGAACACACGGGAGTCGATCATCGAAGGCGGTGAGAACGGATCGGCGGTGGAAATCGGCCGGGCGGCCAGCAGTCGGATTTACGAGGTTGTCGTTACCAGCGACGAGGATCGTCGCATGCCTCCCGAAGGCGATCGGCTCTCTGCCAAGGAAGTTGAACTTATCAAGGCCTGGATCGATGGCGGACTTGGGTGGGAAACCGGTTTTCGTTTCGACAAGCCGGCGTATGAACCTCCGTTAAAACCCCGCCGACCGAAACTCCCACCACCGATTGCCGGTCGCGACAATCCGGTCGATCGGATCATCGACAACTACCTGAAATCGAGAGATCTAGCCCAGCCCAAGCCGATGGACGACGCATCGTTCGCGCGACGTGCGCATCTCGATTTGATTGGTCTGCTTCCAACCCCTGATCAGCTCGCGCAGTTCACGAAGGATTCTTCGAAGGACAAACGGCAGAATCTGGTCGCGTCTCTCCTCACGCGTGACGTGGCTTACGCCGAGCACTGGCTGACGTTCTGGAATGACCTGTTGCGAAATGACTACTCGGGCACGGGATTTATAACGGGAGGTCGCAAGCAGATCACTGACTGGCTGTATCGCTCGCTCATCGACAACAAGCCCTACCATCAATTCGTCACGGAATTGATCGCGCCGAGTGCTGAATCAGAGGGCTTCATCAAAGGCATCAAGTGGCGCGGCAATGTGAACTCCAGCCAGACCCTTGAGGTGCAGTTCGCGCAAAACATCGCGCAAGTCTTTCTGGGCATCAACTTGAAGTGCGCTTCTTGTCACGACAGTTTCATTGATCGCTGGAAACTGAACGAGGCCTACAGCATGGCCGCGATTTACGGCACCGAGAAACTGGAGATTCACCGCTGTGACAAGCCGAACGGAAAGTTCGCCGAGCCGAAGTGGTTGTTTCCCGAGATCGGCGACATTGATCCAAAGGCCGCCCAGCCGGAACGACTTAAGCAACTGGCCGGCTTGATGATCCATCCGGACAACGGCCGCACCACGCGCACCATCGTCAATCGCCTCTGGCATCGACTCATGGGACGGGGCGTCATTCACCCGGTCGACGCGATGCAGATGGAACCGTGGAGCGCCGATCTGCTTGATTTCCTGGCCGCGGATTTCGCCGATCACAAGTTCGACCTGAAACACACCCTCGCACTCATCGCCTCCTCGCACGCGTATCAGTCTCGGGCGATCTCCCGCGCGGAAGAATCCAAACCGGGTGCCTACACCTTTCGTGGACCGGTCGCCAAACGCCTGACTGCTGAACAATTCCTCGACTCCATCTGGCAGATCACGGACACCGGTCCGAGCGTTCCGGCAGTGAATGTGTTTCGCGGCAAAATCGAGCCGGGCAAGGTCATGAAATCCACCGTCAATGCCAGGTGGGTCTGGTCCTATCCTGAAGGATCACAAAACATTCCCAAGGCCGGCGAACGAATCACGCTTCGCAAGACCGTCCAGTTGAAACGACGTCCCAAGCTGGCCACTGCGGTCATCACTGCCGACAATGAATATCAGCTCTTCATCAACAATACGCTCGTGAAGGCGGACAATCATTGGCCGACGGTGGAAGTCGTGAACATCGGCACTTTCCTCAAGGCGGGCGCGAATTACATCATGATCGTCGCGAAGAACGCAGGCAGCACTCCGAACGCAGCCGCCGTCTTCTTCGAAGCCCGCCTCAAATCCGTTGACGGAAAAGAAACCGCCATCGGCACGGACAAGACTTGGAGTTGGACAAAGTCCATTCCCACCGTGCGCCGCAATCGCGCGTCATTCAAAAAGGCACCCAAGGATTGGAAGCCCGCAGCAGAGGTGCAGAACCAGTCATTCCTCCCTGGAACACTTCGGCGGCTGCTCATGACGCGCCTGGCTCAGGTTGATTCCGCAGAGGACTACTTCGTCCGTGCCAGCCTCGTGAAGCTTGATTTCCTCAGCCGCTCATTGGGACGTCCCTTCCGCGATCAGGTCGTCACCACGCGTCCGGATGGATTGACCACCTTGCAGGCCATCGATCTGCAGAACGGCGACATTTTGAACTCCATCATGCAGACGGCCGGGAAGAACGTTGCCGCCAAGAACATGAAACCAGATCAGCTCATCAGCTGGCTCTACGATTTCGCATTGGCGCGTAAGCCGAGAGCAGCCGAACGCAAAATCGCCAACGTGATCCTCAAGGGGGCCAACGGCACCCAAGGCGTCGAGGATCTGCTCTGGGCCGTCTTCATGCTGCCCGAGTTTCAGTTGATCCGGTGAGTTTTCGGAATAAGATGCCCCACTGACGATTCACCCGCTGCACTCACACCGAATACCGATGAATCCACTCGAACAACAAGCTCGCCGGGAGTTCCTGAAGAAGATTTCAGCCGCCTCGGCCGCGACCATGATGATGGGCGAACCACGTTTGTCTGCATCCGAAGGCAAGGTCGATCACCCGGAAGCAACGGCTGACACTGTCATCCTGATCTGGATGGCCGGAGGCATGGCTGCACCGGACACGCTCGATCCCAAACGTTATTATCCGTTCGAGAAGGGACTCGACGTCAAAAAGATCCTCAGCACTTTCCCGGCGATCGATACCGCGGTCGATAACATCAAGTTGACCGAGGGCTTTGAAAACGTGGCAAAAGTCATGGATCGCGCAACGCTGATCCGTTCGCACGTTCAGGCCGACCTGGGTCATATTCTTCACTCACGGCACCAGTATCATTGGCACACCGGATACATCCCGCCCCTGACCGTGGCCGCGCCTCACATCGGAGCGTGGATGGCGAAGGTGAAGGGTCCGAAGAATCCCGTCATTCCCGCGTTCATCAACATCGGTCAGCGGTTGGAAGGGACTGGTGAAAAGGAAGAGATCAAGGCTTTCACCACGGCTGGTTTCTTTGGCACGGAATACGGCCCTTTCAACCTGCCTTTCCCCGAAGACGCAGCCAAATCCGTCCGCCCTCCCAAGGGCATGGAGCCCGGCAGGTTCGCAAACAGGTATCGTCACTACCGCAAGCTCGTCGATAAGAGCCCGCATCGCGAGTACCTCAGTGATTTCCAACAGCAATCGATGATCCGCTCGATGGACGATGCGCATCGCCTGCTGACCTCCAAGCACAAGAACGCCTTTGACATCTCACTTGAGCCGAAGGAAAGCCACGACGCCTATAACACCAGCCGGTTTGGCCGCGGATGCCTGCTTGCGCGCCGCTTGACCGAGGCCGGCGCACGCTTCATCGAGGTGTCATCCGAGTACATCCCCTTTGTCCACTGGGACACCCACGAAAGTGGCCACACGACGGTCAAGCGCATGAAGAGCGAGATCGATCGTCCGATTGCGCAGTTGATTCTCGACCTGGAAGAACGCGGACTGCTGGACCGCACGCTCGTCGTCCTGGCCAGCGAATTCAGCCGCGATATGATCATCGAGGGTGTTCCCGGCTCGAACGCCAAGGATCAGAGCCGCGCCCGCGCAGATCGTCTCGGCGAACTGAAACATTACGGCCTGCATCGCCACTTCACCGGTGGCACCTCCGTGATGATGTTCGGTGGCGGAACGAAACGCGGCTTTCTCTACGGTCGCACCGCGGATGAACGCCCCTTGGTCGCCGTTGAAAACCCGGTCAGCATCAAGGACCTCCACGCGACGATGTACACGGCAATGGGCATCAGCCCCAAGACCGCCTTCGATGTGGAACGCCGTCCTTTCTACGCCACGATCGACGGAACGGGCAAACCGGTGATGGATCTCTTCGCTTGACCCGGGAAGGCTGCCAGTCTGTCACCGCCGGGTGTGCCCGAACGGTTGTGAGCTCACTTCGCCTTTCGGGTCACGGTGACGCTGATCGGATCTGACCAGGCCGCAAACTTCGTGTTCTTCGAGACCGCCTTGGCAGCTGCGGATTTGGCCAGCTTGTCGACTATCGCCTGCTGCTTCCTGGCGCGGGAAAGTTTGTCGGAGAGTTCCTTTTCTGAAGCCCTGGCAGAGTCCAATGCATCCTTCGCGGATTCGGCGCGCTTTGCGACGGACGCCTTGTCGTCAGCTGTAGCCGTTTCCGCGGATTGCTTTGCCTGCTTGTAGGTTTGCTCGGCGCTGGCCAAGGCTGACTTGGCTTCGTCAACCTTCGCAGTCAGATCCTCAACGATCTTACGAATCGCACGCCGGTCGGCACCGAGTCGATTGGCGGCCGGGACGTTGGCGCGATACTTGGAGACACCAACCCCCTGTAGCGTGAATTGATAGGTTCCGGGTTTCACTTCATGACTGGAACGGTTCTTAAAATCTATCGACAACGTGCCTTCTGTCTTTCCCTGGGCGATGTTGACGGTCGGCGGACTGCGATGCAGTCCAAACAGGCCATCGGGTGAAATGGTCAAGTTGCCAGTGCGTGTTCCGTCTTCAGTGATAGTTATAGGGATCTCCAGCTTTGCTCCTTCTTCCACCGTGTATTTCCGCTTGGAGGACTTGATGACCACGACCGCCTGTTCGTGTTCATTCACTCCAAGCGGGACACGTTCGGCCAATCGTGAACGCACGCGGATGCTGTCGGAAAAGATGTGCCCCCAGATCAGGGAGGAGAACCGCGCAGTTCGTGTGACGCGTTTACCGTTTATGGTCGCGCGACCGACGATGTCAATTTCACCCGCCCAGTCCTTGGCCTTGTCGTCGGCTGCGAGGACAAGCATGCCCGTGTCGGTCGTCCCATGGAGACGTAGCGGATTGGCACGGACGCCTTCAGGCAGGCCCGTGGCGGTCACGACGATCTCGCCTTCAAAGCCATCACGCCGTGGAACGATCATTCGGATTGCCCAGCGCGCGTTGCGACGCAGGAGTGGCGTGACCGAATAGCCGGTTCGATTCGTCGGCAAAGGTCTTTCGGTCGAGGCAATCAGATCGAAGTCATGCGCGGCCTCTCGAATCGCCAACCGATAAATGAGGGCCGTGCCCGCGCTCCCGAACTGGTTCCTTATCTCCACCTCGAACTCGCCGTGTTCGGCCGGGGTAAAGCTACCGAAGGCATCACTCGTGTCGAAGTTGATCGCATCCAATCCGTCCTTGGAGAAATAGCTCACCGGATCGTCGAACTCAGCGATCTCTGTTGTTCCTTTATCAACGCGTCGCACCACCACGGCCGCGTCGATATCCGCGGCCATACGATCCGCGACGGACTCGATCCAATAGGTCACGCCTTTCTTCGCCTGAAAACGATAGCGATCCGTTTCGTTGCCACGATCAAATCGCCCGGCAATTTCCACCGGCACTTGAATTGACTGAACTTCCACTTCGCGTTTCTCGAACAACACCGCCGCGCTGGCGAATCCGATTCTCCACGGCTCCGATCCAGCGTGGCGATAATCATATCCCCGAATCATTCCCTGTCGCGGTTGACCGGGATGGAATCGCATCGGAGTAATTTCTTCCGTCGGCATCTCAATGGAAACATCAACGTGTTCCAATGGCTTGCCGTCGATTTTCAGTCCATCGCTCAGAGTTCCACCGGGAAGATTGCGCCCGTAAATCCTGAACTGTGATTTCTTTCCGGCTTCGCCCATCGGCGGCCAGATGAAATCGATGTGCGGCTTGCGGGTGACCTGAAGCCGGTAGAAGTAATCACCGGATGAACCACGAAACAGGATGTCGGACAGGGCGAGGTAATAGTCTCCGCCCTCTTCAACCAACACGTCCAGGCAGGGATCGCGCCCGAATTGCTGCCGGTTCCGGTCAAGTTCGCGTCCATTTGCGTTGTAGAGAACGAGCATTCCATCAACTTTGGAATCGATCCGTTCCGCAAAACACTGAACCATCAGTCGTTCGCCAGCATCGGCCGTGAATCGATACCAATCGATACCACGTGATGCGGTTGTACCGGATACCACGGTGCCAATCTCGATCGGCATTGCGGTTTCACGTTCGAAGTTCTTCCCTGTTTCCTTCACTTCAACCGAGTCACTCGGCACAACCACGAACGGTCGCCCGGTCGAAAGGCCGAAGTAACCAGCAGCGCGAACCTCATACACACCAGGGGGGACATTGCTGGCAATCGTCAGATCAAATTTTCCGACGTCCGGCAGCGCGCGGCCAAGGAACCCAGACTTGGGCAACATTCGTTGCTTGGCGGTGATCCCCGGATGCGTGAAGCGCAACTCGCGCAAGTCGTCGAGGTTGGTTCCGTTGATCCGCGCTTCGATCGTCTCACCGACGCGTGCCGCTGGAGGAGAAATCGTACGCAGATCAGAGGTGGGGAGTTGTGCGCGAGCGGTCAAACAGGCGCCCACAGCGAGCACCCAATGGATGCTGCCATGGACTCGACGGATGGGCGCGCTTGGGATCACTTTCGAACAATCCAGATGTTCCGATAATACACCGGGTTTCCATGGGCCTGAATAAAGATCGGACCGGGTGCCGGTGTGATCTTCCTGATCGGAGAAGCCGTGGTGGTCTTGGGAAGTTCTTGCTTGGTGTGAATCTCCACGCCGTTCAACTGGACCGTCATGCTCGCGTGTTTGAGCAGCTTGCCTTTCTTGTCGAACTCCGCCTCCTTGAAATCCACGTCATATGTTTGCCAACGAAGGGGCGGCAGACACATGTTGATCCGCGGCGCGGCAATGGAATAGATGCCCCCGGTTTCGTTCATCTTTCCATCCAAGCCAAATGCATCGAGCACCTGTGTCTCATAACGTCCCTGGTGGTAAACCCCGCTGTTGCCACGTCCCTGACCACGCGCGTACGGTTTATAAGGCGTGCGGAATTCCAGATGAAGCTGGTAGCTCCCGAAGGTTTCCTTGGTGGTGATGTTGGAGTTTGGCAGAAGGCCGTTTTCGACGCGGCCGTTCTTCCAAGCGTCCGCCGAGCTACCATCAAACAACACCGTTGCGCCCTTGGGCGGTTTCGCGCCGAGGGTCGGACTCTCCCGTTCGATGCGCGGCAAGCGCGCGATAATATCACCGCGATGCCACACGACGATCTTGCCGTCCGAGATGCTCGCCCGATAGATGCGTCCCGGGTTCGTCAAATTCAACGCGCCATCCTTGATACCCCCGGTCATCTTGACGCGAAGTTTGCTTCGATCCCAACCGAGACCGGGAAGCCCTCGTTCCAACAGATACGCATCAAACTTCCGGTCGCCCAAGGCAACCACTTGCGCAGCCCACGGCTGCCATTGCTTTGAATGACCATATTCGCCCTGTATCAAAAAATCCGGATCGTCGGCAGCCGCTTTCTTCGGATCAATCCAGGTCTTGCCCGTGTTGTTTTTTTTCTTGGGCTGGGCGGCTTCAATGCTCGCAGAAACGAACGCGAGCGCGGCCGCGAACAATACAGCGGATCGTGTTGGAATCATCGGCCGAGAATTACCAACCAAGCGCGCGATGGCAAATCCGATTACGGCTACAAGGATGTGGCGGTCGGGATTGCAGGTGGGTGGTGGAATTCCGCCCGATGTCACCGCAAAAAAGTCCGTTCCGGAAGATCCAAGATTCAAATCCAGTCAAACTCCACAGGATCTCCCGGCTCAGAGCAAAGCTTGGAAACTGAAACTCATTTGAGGCTCGGAGCTTGGAGTTTCTTACACACACTCAGAACAACAGAGCGCCGGGCATTGCCCGGCGCTCCTCGTTCGGTTCCAACTGTCCGACCTACTCACTCAAACTTCACGTCGATCTGCCTCGGCTTGGCCTCAGGCAGTCTCGCCAGTCGAACCTCCAGCACTCCGCTTCTAAACTCGGCGTTGATGTTCTCAGCGTCCGCATCTTTCGGGACGTGGAAGCTGCGTTCGAACTTCCCATACACGCGTTCCACCCGGTGATACTTCGCGGATTCGTCCTTCTTCTCGAACTTTCGTTCGCCGGTGATGCGCAGGATTCCGTCTTCGACCGTCACGCTGACGGCGTCCTTCTCGACCGCCGGCAATTCGGCGCTGATGCGGTATTCCTTCTCGTCTTCCGCGACGTCAACTCGCGGCGTGAAATATCCCTCGCTCACTTCCGTCGCCCGTCTCGACGGTGTCAGGCCCCATACGGAGCTCAATTGATTCGAGAGATCTTCCATTTCTTTGAACGGGTTCCAGTGTGTCAGTGCAGTCATTTTCTTATTTCCTGTTGGCGGGTTCTTCTTGGGTGAGGGGAACCAGCTCCCGCCTGAAGCCAGCTCCCCAGTTTTCCCTTTCGACTCTTCGGTCCAACCGCCTCAGTTGAACCATCCGCCCGGACATAGAACACGAGGCGTGCCACCGGTTATTCGGCATTAAAACGCGAATAAAAAGCAGTTTTTTGATATTTACTTGGAATAATGAAGAATTAAGAGACTTAATGACTCACAATTGAAGGCGCATTAATGAGACATTAAGACCCAGTGATGGCATCGGGAAGAGCTGACAGACTGGGAATCTCGTGATCAGCGAAAGTTCGCCGGCCACGGGCGACCAAAACCGAGTTCATCCCAAATTCTCTTGCCCCTTCGTAGTCCTCCACTTGGCTGTCTCCAACATGCAGCACCTCGTTCGCAGGCACCTTCAACCAGCGAACCGCCTGCTCGAAGATCACGGTTGACGGTTTGGTGAAACCCACGTTGCACGACACGAAGACTTCCTCGAACCGACTACGAAGTCCGAGCTCGCTCAGGAGTGGAATCAAGCGGTCATCCCAATTGGAGATCACGGCAAGTTTGAGTTCGCGCGCAGCAAGTTCATCCAGCGTTCGCAACACATCACCGAACACGATCCACGCGTCCGCCTTCGCGAAGCGCTCGTAAACACGCGGGAAGTATTCCTCCGGCAGGATCTCTCCCTGTTCGCGGAAGGAAGCGCGAACGATTTCGAACCAACCCTCCTGCGAATAGTCAAAGTTGTGTCGCGATTTCCAAGCTTCCTTGAAACCCATGTTGATGAAATCAGGCAACGCCTCGATGCCGAACTCCGCGGCCACATCCGAATAGATCTGTCCGACCGACGGCCATGGATTAATGAGCGTCCCGCCCACATCAAACGTCACCGCGCGAATGCCTTCAAATTTCACACGCCAAGTCTGTCGAGAAACCTGAAGCGCTGCAAGCAACCGCCCGCAACGAAGAATCATGAACAAAGAACATCGAACCTTCAGACCTTGCCCAATCCCCACTCCGCAGTATGGTCGCCCTTCCATGTTGTCTCTGAAAAACCGTTCCGGATCGTTCGCATCCCTCCTGGCACTCGCCGTCATGGGTTGCCAGCCGAACGTCTCGACCACAACCCAAACTGCTGCAACGCCCGCAGGCCAGGCCACGGCTCAGACCACTTCACAACCGCAAACTGTTTCCTCCACCAACGTGAGTTCCGAAACGAAACCAGCCGAAGCCTCGCACGGGGAAAAGAAACACAAGTACACCAATCGTTTGATCAACGAGAAATCACCTTATCTCCGACAACACATGCACAACCCGGTGGACTGGTATCCTTGGGGTGAAGAAGCCTTTGCCAAGGCGCGCAAGGAGAACAAGCCGATTCTGCTCTCAATCGGCTACTCAACCTGCCACTGGTGTCATGTGATGGAACGTGAGTCCTTCGAGAACGAAAAGATCGCCGAGTTCCTCAACGAACATTATGTGAGCATCAAGATTGATCGCGAGGAACGGCCCGACGTGGACAAGATCTACATGACCTATGTGCAGGCCTCGACTGGTGGTGGTGGCTGGCCTTTGAATGTCTTTCTTACGCCCGAACTGAAGCCGTTCTTCGGTGGAACGTATTTCCCGGCGGAACCCAAGTACGGGAAGCGATCCTTCCTCGACCTGCTTCAACTCATTCAACAGATGTGGGCCGACGATGAGCAACGCGCCAAGGTCCTCAATGCTGCCGGCCAGCAATTCGAGCAGATCAAGAGCTTCACCTCAGTCAAACCCACTGGGGAACTCGAGCTGAGCACAGCACTGCTCACCAACGCGGTGGCCAAGTTCAAGTCCATGTATGAGCCGCAGTATGGCGGCTTTGATCAGCAACCAAAATTCCCGCGCCCCTCACTGCCCCGCTTCCTCCTCGCACAGGCACACAAGATGGGCGACCAGGAAGCAATCAAGATGGTGCTTCACACCTGCGATGCCATGGCCGCGGGTGGCATCTACGATCACATCGGAGGCGGCTTTGCCCGTTACTCCGTCGATGCGAAGTGGCTCGTGCCTCACTTCGAGAAAATGCTCTACGACAACGCCCAGCTCGTTCAGCTCTATCTCGACGCCTATCTCGTCAGCGGCCAGTCAAAGTATGCCGACGTGGTTCGTGACATCCTGAAATATGTCCTCCGCGACATGACACATCCGGGAGGAGGATTCTATTCCGCTGAAGATGCCGACAGCGAGGGGCACGAAGGCAAGTTCTACTGTTGGACGGAGGATCAGCTCGACGAGATTCTCGACGACGACGAAATGAAGGTGGTGGTCCGTTATTACGGAATTACCGAGGAAGGAAACTTCGAAGACCACAGCCACCCCGAGCCACTGAAGAAGCTGAACGTTCTCAGCATAGTCGATCCCAAGCTCAACGAAGCCGAAGCCAAGTTGTTGGAAAGCGCCAACAAGAAGATCTTCGACAAGCGTGACACCCGCGTGCGGCCCGGCCTGGATGACAAGGTCCTCGCTTCCTGGAACGGTCTCATGCTGGGAGCCATTGCCCGCGCAGGTGCAGTGTTGAAGGAGCCCAAGTACATCGCAGCCGCGGAAAAGAACGTCGCGTTCCTAAAAGAGAAGCTCTGGGTTGCCAAATCCAAGACGCTGTATCACCGCTGGCGCGACGGCGAACGCGACAACGTCCAGCTCCTCGACGCCTACTCCTCCCTCATGGACGGCGTGCTCCACGTTTACGAAGCGACGCTCAAGAACGAGTATCTCCAGTTCGCGCTCGATTTGTCCGACGGGATGATCAAGCGGTTCTATGACCCCGAAGTCGGCGGCTTCTATCAGAGCGATGAGAGCAGCAGGCATTTATTGCTCCGTCTGAAAGAGGATTACGATGGCGCCGAACCCTCCGGCAACTCCGTGGCCTCGCTTGCTCTGCTTCGGCTCGCGAAAATCACCGACAACAAGAAGCTCCTCGAGGCTGCTGAAAAAACTGTAAACCTGTTCGCGACCCAGCTCTCTGGCACACCACACAGTGTTCCCTACCTCGTCTCTGCGATGGCCTATTTGCTCAACGAACCCCATCGCGTCGTCATCGCCGGCGACGCCAGTTCCGATGCTGCGCAAAAACTATTACTCGCCGCACATGAGGTCTTTCAACCGAACAAGGTGATTCTCGGCAACACCGGTCCGGTTGAAGAATTCGCCAAAGGCCTGAAAGGAAAAGACGGACCGGTCGTGTTCCTTTGCACGGGAACGTTCTGTCATCCACCCACGACCGATCCCAAGAAAGTCGCGTCACTTCTCAAAGGCAAGAAGTAGGGCCGTCCAGTCGGATGCCGAGTTCGTGTTGGCGCTTGGTGAAAAAGTGAGAGATCTACGTCTTCCACCGGCGGCTGTGCATCCGATTGACGGAATAAGCTTCGTCCTCCAACGTCTTCATTCCATGAAACGCCTGTCAGTCCTTCTCCTCTGTTCCGTTGCATTCGCACTTCATGCCGATGACTGGCCGCAATGGCGCGGGCCGAATCGAGACGGGGCATGGAGGGAAACCGGCATCATCGAGAAATTTCCGGCCAAGCAAATCGCGCGCAAATGGTCGGTGCCTATCGGAGGCGGTTATTCTGGACCGACGGTTGCGAACGGGCGCGTGTATGTGACCGATCGGATTGAACGACCGGAGCAGGAACGGATTCACTGTGTAGATTTCAAGACCGGCAAGAAGTTGTGGACACATGAATACGCGGTCAGCTATCGCGACGTGAATTACCCCGCGGGTCCGCGCGCGGCCGTGACGATTGATGAGGGACGCGCTTATGCGTTGGGCGCAAAAGGACACTTCCATTGCCTGGACGCAAAAACAGGCAAGGTCTTGTGGGAACACGATTGCTTCAGCGAATACCGGATTCGCTTGCCGATCTGGGGCATCGCGGCATCGCCGGTGGTTGATGGCGACCTCGTGGTCGTCATGATTGGCGGAACCAAGGCCTGCGTGGTGGCCTTCGACAAGAAAACGGGAGAAGAAAAATGGAGAGCTTTGGATGACCGCGCGAACTATGCGACGCCAACCATGATCGAACAGGCTGGAAAGAAAGTGCTCGTGTTCTGGACGGGAGAGCAGGTTGCCGGGCTTGCGCCTCAGTCTGGCAAGGTGCTATGGGCATATCCATTCAAGGCACGAAAAATGCCACTGGGAATTTCCACACCGATCCAGCACCAGGACATTCTATATTTCACCGGATTTTACGATGGTTCGCTGATGCTTCGCCCCAATCCCAAGAAGCTGGAGGTGAGCAAAGTGTGGCGTCGGATCGGTCGAAGCGAACGAAGCACTGACTCGCTCCACTCGATCATCTCAACTCCGGTTTTGCTGGGCGACTACATCTACGGCGTGGACAGCTACGGCGAGTTTCGTTGTCTCGAACTGATGACAGGGAATCGCGTGTGGGAAGATCGGACCGCGACCCCACAAGACCGATGGTCCACGATTCACTTCGTCCAGAATGGAGACCGGACCTGGATGTTCAATGAGGCGGGCGAGTTGATCATTGCTGAGCTTTCACCCGGCGGCTTCAACGAGATCAGCCGCGCCAAGCTGATCGATCCGACGCCCAAACAATTGCGACGTCGACTCGTCGTCTGGTCTCACCCGGCCTATGCGTACCGGCACGTGTTCGCGCGCAACGATCGCGAACTCATTTGCGCCAGCCTGGCCGCGGATTAAATCTCCGGGCCCCTGTTGGCAAGCCGGATGCTCATGATCCCAGTGCGGCATGACCGCGTGAGTTATGAGCAATCAACCGTTGGATAGCAGGCAATTGCGCGCCTTTGTCACCGTTGCAGAAACGGGGAGTTTCACCGTCGCAGCTCGCCAATTAACCCTGTCCCAGTCTGCCGTCAGCCATTCCCTCAGGACTTTGGAGGAAGATGTGGGTTGTCGACTTTTGGACAGGATGAGCAAAAAGGTGATTCTCACACCGACCGGCGAGCATCTGTTTCATCATGCGAAAAAGATCCTTCGCGAAATGCACCAGGCGCGCAATGAGTTGACTCATCTCACCGAATGGGGTGGGAGCCGGCTGCGCGTGGGGGCGAGCACGACGGCCTGCCAGCATATTCTGCCGGACGTCTTGCGGAGATTTCAGAAGGACTTCCCCAAGTGCCATGTCGCGATCAAACCCGGCGATACCCCCGATTTGATCAACTTGATACGCGCCCATGAAATCGACCTCGCCATCGCGCTTGAACCCAGGCATCACGTACAACTGGAGTATCAGGCCTTGTTCGAAGACGAACTGCGATTTGTGCTCGCGCCCGGTCATCGGTGGGTCGGTCACGGGCATTCCACCCGGACCGAAATTCCGACGCAGAGCTACATCTTTTACAGCAAGACCAGCTACACCTACCAGATGGTGGTCAACTACTTTGCAACCGAGGATATGGTGCTGAACAACGTTATGGAACTCGGCAGCATGGAAGCCATCAAGGAGATGCTGAAACTCGGCATGGGTGTCGGTGTATTGGCGCCTTGGATCGTACGCCGCGAGATTCAGGACGGTGAGTTGGTCTCC
Source organism: Verrucomicrobiales bacterium (assembly GCA_002715965.1). Classification (GTDB taxonomy): domain Bacteria; phylum Verrucomicrobiota; class Verrucomicrobiia; order Limisphaerales; family JAYPXF01. The sequence goes on from PBAL01000021.1 coordinate 18,099, forward strand.
CTGCCGCTGGGCCGGCGCAAGCTGAAGCGCCGATGGGGACTCTTGCACCGGCGCTCCAAACCCTTGTCCCACCCCGAACAGGCGTTCATCGATCTGTGCCGCAACGCGACCGAGGACTTTGGCCGCAAATCGCGCAAGATTCCCCTACGCACCAACGGAAGCGAGATTGCGTTGACGTTTTGATCGGCCGCGCCGGTTGGCGCTGTGCCGTGCTTGCCATTCCGCGGCTCGACTCGTACATCATCCTGCATGCTGTTGCGTGCAGTTCTAATCGCCTTGCTGGCGCACTCCGCGTTTCCCGCACGGAGCGCTGCGCCCAATATCCTTTTCATCCTCGCCGACGACATGGGCTACGGCGACATGGGATTCCTGGGGAGCAAACATCTGCGGACGCCACATCTGGATCAGCTGGCGCGGGATGGTGTCTTCTGCAGCCAGGGATACGTTGCCAGCCCAGTGTGCTCGCCATCGCGTGCGGGACTGATCACCGGCCGCGATCCGCGGCGATTTGGCTACGAGGAGAATCTGAACAAGAGCGCCTCCAACTATCACACGCGCGTGGAACTCCTTGGATTGCCTCCGGGCGAACACACGCTTGGCGATCACCTTCGTGCGGCCGGTTATGCGACTGCGCTCATCGGCAAGTGGCATCTCGGCACCGGCGAGGGCTTTCATCCGCTGGAACGCGGATTCGATCACTTCTGTGGAATGCTTACGGGTAGTCACAGCTACTTCCCAAAGAAGAAAAACAGGCTGGAACGCAACCGCGTAGCGCTGACCGAATTCTCGAATCCCTACCTCACCGACTTCTTCACCGACGAAGCCCTCATGTGGTTGAACGCGAGCGAGCACGCGAAGCCATGGTTTCTCTTTCTCTCTTACAACGCCCCCCACGGGCCGCTGCAGGCTACCGACGAAGACCTCGCGCGCTTCGAGCACATCTCGGACAGGAGACGCAGAATCTACGCGGCAATGATGTTCGCCCTGGATCGGAGCGTTGGACGCCTTCGTGATTGGCTGGCTGGCAACGGCCTGACGAAGAACACCCTGATCGTTTTCTTTTCGGACAACGGAGGCGCGACGGGTAACGCAAGTTGGAACGGACCCTTGTCCGGAAGCAAAGGAAACCTTCGCGAAGGCGGAGTGCGCGTGCCCATGTTCTGGACTTGGCCGGGCACGCTTCCGGCCAATCGACGGTACGATTCCCCGGCATCCAGTCTCGACCTCCTGCCAACCTTCCTCGCTGCCGCGGATGCCAGAGCACTTCCCCTGCGCAAACCCATGCCTCACGAAGACAAACGCAATTGGGCGCTTGGTGTGAAACGCTACGGTGCGTATGACGGCGTCAACCTCATCCCATATCTCACCGGGAAACTCCCGCCCGCGAAACGAACGCTCTTCTGGCGACTCCAAGGGCAAACTTGCATTCGCAGCGGAAACGATAAATTGATCAAGCTCTCTCATCGCCCCCCGCAACTCTTCCGCCCCCAGACGGATGTTGCGGAAGTCAACGACCTATCCGAAACGGAAATCGGTCGATTCGAGTCACTCTTCAGCGAACTCGGTGAATGGGAATCCAGCCTCCCAACCATTCCCCTGTGGGGATCCTCGCCTTATTGGGTCAGCGAAAGCGCTCGTCAATACGATGAATTGGCCTCGCAGCCGGAACCCAAGTAACGTGGCTCAGAACGCTGCGCATGGCGAATAGACCGATCAACGGGGCACCCTACAGTTCCAGATCGCCATCCAGCCTCATACCCTTGCCACAATTCCTATGTCTCTCGACTCCGATGCGCTGTCCTAACTGCGAATTCTCCTTTATAAGTGCGAGTCCATTCTTAGAACCTCAGTGAGCAAAACACGAAAATGAAACGGACACATCTGAACCGTCGCCAATTTCTTCACGGAACAGGCCTCGCGCTGACCGTCCCTGCCTTCGACAGTATTTCAGCAGGCGCAGCCAGCAGCAACAAGCCCCGACGATTGGTTTGCGTGGGCAATCACCTGGGCTTTTATCCGGGCAACTTCTTTCCAAAAGACACTGGCAACGACTACACCCCAACCTCCACCTTGAAGCCACTGGAGGCGCATCGCGAAAACCTGACGGTGTTCTCGCATCTGGATCACGGACTCAATGGCGGGCACAAGGGGGTGCAGGGCTTTTTGAACAGCATCAAGAAGGAGGAAGCCTCCGGGTTTCCCGAAAAGAACATCTCACTCGACCAGGCTGCGGCCGAGCATGTTGGCAGCGCGACGCGCTTCCCTTCCATCAACACCGGGATCGTCAATGGAACGGATATGTGTTGGACCCGCGCCGGAGTTCATGTGCCGCCGATCAACAATCCCGCCACCCTGTTTCGCGGTCTCTTTGTCAATTCGCCGGCAAGTGAGCGCGAAGTAGAACGCACACGACTGAAGCATCGCGGCAGTGTGCTCGACGCGCTGCGAGATTCGGCAAGCGCCTTGAATCGAACGCTCAATGCCGCCGACCGCGACAAGCTGGATCAATACCTGACTTCTGTTCGCGACGTGGAACGGCGCTTGCAGATGTCAAAAGAATGGCTCGATCGTCCCAAGCCAAAATCGCCCATCGACGAAGTCGCGGATGAAGAGCGACAGCACATCGATGAGGTGGCTCTGTTCTACGACCTGATGGCGTTGGCTCTGCAAACCGATTCCACCCGCGTCGCGACCTTGGAAACCGGTATGGGTTTCCGCACCTCCGAATTGGATCTGGGCAGCTACCACGGCCTTTCTCATCACGGAAAAGCGCCCGGTCGGATCGATCAGCTGAAGGTCGTGGAAGCCTTCCTCACCACCAAGCTCAGCGACTTCATTTCGCGTTTGAAGGAAGCAAAGATTTTCGACGATACGCTGATCGTTTTCGGCAGCGGCATGAGTGACGGGTCGATTCACAGCAACCGAAACCTCCCGGTGATTCTGGCTGGCGGTGGTGTAAAGCATCACGGCCACCTGGTCTGCCCCGCCGAGCAGCACAAGCGCGTACCACTAGCAAACCTGTGGTTGTCCGCATTGCAATGGTTCGGCTCGGAAAGGGACCGATTTGGCCGAAGCACCGGCACGTTCACGCCAATGAAAATCGTATGAACCGAACAAACCGATGCCATTCGTCGCGTAGCGACAGATCAACCATAGCCGTGGGTTTCAACCCACGGACCGCAAACTCAAAATAGAGTGCCTCGCGCAGCGACCGCTCAACCACAACTCCAATGGCCAACACCTTCACCCAACTCCGGTATCATTGCATCTGGAGCACGAAAAGCCGGGAACGCATGGGTGGGGCGTCGCCACGCGACTTATCCGTCTGTTCGAAGTATTGGATTCTTTGGGTATGTGGGTATTTGGCTGTTTCGTCATTAGCTGCCGCCGATCCCACGCGTGAGTTCCTGAAGGCCCACTGCTTCCGCTGCCACGGCGCCGGCAAACAGAAGGCTGACCGACGCTTCGACGATCTCCCCGCCGAGATTGGCAGCTTGGAACATTTAGAACGCTACCAGGATATTGTCGACCAACTGAACCTCGCCAACATGCCTCCGGAGGACGAACCGCAGCCGTCAGCTGAAGAGCGCACCAAGGCAATCACTCATCTGACCCGGCAGCTCAAGACCGCCCGGGCAGAACTGCATACCGCTGGTGGACACAGCGTCCTCCGACGACTCAACTCTTGGGAATACCGGCATACGATCGGCGACCTGCTGGGGCTCAATGTCGAGGTCTGGAATCCAGCCGAGGATTTCCCGGCGGAGGTCATGGTCCACGGCTTCGACAACAACGGGGCCAGCCTGGTCACCTCCGGTCGGTTGATGGATCACTACTTCGCCGCCGCGGAAGAAGCCATTCGTCGGGCAACGCAATTTGGCGACCGCCCGCCATTCAAGAACTACAAGCAACAGTCTCCATTCTACTTCAGTGGCAAGAGCGCCAACGACCTGCCGAAACTATTCAAGCCCGATCGCTTCCGCTTTATTCCGGAGACGCCTTACACCGATCTGTACGGCCGCCACTATCGCGGGGGACACATTGGATTCATGCCGCTGTTCCGGGAGGGCGGCGTCGCTCAGAGCGGCATCTACACCGTTCGCGTCCGAGCGGCAGCCGTGGGCCGCGTCCATGACTATGGCAAGGCGCTCGGAGATTTTCGCAACGGCGATCCGCTGGTGATGGAAGTCGCCGCGGTGGATCGGCGAGGCAGCGTCACGAGCTCGGGAAACGTTTCGAAGATGTCCTCGCTGGCGCGCATCGAATTGACGAATGAAGAACCACGGTGGTTTGAATGGAGTGTCTTCATGGAAGCCGGCTACGAGCCGGAAGTCCGCTTTCGCAATGGTCCCCTGGCGGCCAAGCGCATGGTCCGCTGGCTGACGACCAAGGCCGCGGACAAACCGGAATTCAAACCGTTCGTTGGAATGAAGGCCGGCACCAAAAAGGCGAATGGAGTTCTCAAGGCCTACCGCGGACCACGTCTGCGAATCTGGGAAATCCAGGTCGAAGGCCCGCATGTTGATGCCTGGCCGACTGCCGGTCACCGCGCCTTGTATGGCGATCATACGCCGGATGAATTGAATGCCACGACGATCGGCTGGCGACTCGATGAATTCGCCAAGAGAGCATTTCGACGGGCACCGGTCGCCTGGGAATTGGCACCGATCCATCGCCTCGTCACCAGCAAGCTTAACGAGGGCGTGAAACCCTTGGATGCCCTCCAACTCGGTTGCCAGGCGATTCTCTGTTCTCCCGGATTCCTCTATCTGAATCTCGGTGAAGGTGAGTTGGACGATATCGCACTGGCTTCGCGCTTGTCCTATTTCCTCTGGTCATCGCCCCCCGACGAAACGCTGCTCAAACTGGCCGCTGCCGGAGAATTGAAGTCCACTCTGTCGGCGCAAGTCTCTCGAATGCTCGCCGATTCCAAATCAGATCGATTTGTCACCCATTTCATTCGCCGTTGGCTGGACCTGGACAATATCGGCACCATGCCTCCGTCCGGATTCCTGGTCTACTACCGCGACAACCTCGAAACCGCGATGCGCGGCGAGACGGAGATGTTCTTCCGGCACGTGCTCGAAAACAACCTGCCACCGCGCGAATTCCTGAATGCCGACTATTCCTTTCTCAATCGCGAACTCGCCTTGCACTACGGCATCAAAGGCGTCCAAGGCAACGAACTGCAACGCGTTTCGCTCAACAACAGCCGCCGTGGCGGCTTGCTCGGCCACGGCGCATTCCTGACCGCCTCGGCCAATGGCGTGGACACCTCGCCCGTTATCCGCGGAATCTATGTGCTGGAGAAGCTGCTCGGCTATCCCCCACCGCCACCGCCCCCCGACGTACCCGCCGTCGAGCCGGACATTCGTGGCGCGGACACCATTCGCGACCTCCTTGAGAAGCATCGCAAAGTCGCCACCTGCGCCGAGTGCCATCGCAAAATCGATCCGCTCGGCTTCGCCTTGGAAAACTTCGACGCCATCGGTGGCTGGCGCGATCAATACGAAAAGAAATCTCCGATCGATCCCACCGGCAAACTCCCGGGCGGAGATACCTTCCGGACTGTTCCGGAATTCCGTAAACTTCTGGTCGATCGGCAGGACCAATTCATCCGCTGCCTGACCGAAAAACTTTTGACCTATGCCCTCGGCCGCGAACTCGAAATCGGCGACCGGCCCAGTGTTGATGAAATCCTCTCTGAACTTGAGAGCGAGAAAGGCGGTCTCCGCGACCTCATTCGACTGGTCGCCGGGAGCAAGCCGTTCTTGAACAATTGACACTGCATACCTGGTTCGACTCTGTCAGATTCACGTTGAAGCAGAGTGGATCTCCTGTTGGATCGTCGGCCGTCAGAAGGAATGTGAGATGGTTGAGGGACACATCGTAAGTGACCCGTGTACATCCGATCGAATCAGACTGTCATTTCATTGCTGACGGACGACCACCCTCAAATGAAACTTTGTCCAGCAGCAGAGGATTCTCCGCTGTCACCCGCCCGGGTCCAAGAACTCGTCGAAACGGTCCGGCCTGGGGCATTTTCAAATCCTCAGGAACCTGCGTGGCCATCTGCTCGATCTTCCGTTTGAGCCGGCTCACAACCTTCGGATTCGCGCTGGCGACATTGCGCTTTTCCGCCGGATCCCGTTGCAGGTCAAACAACATCCCCGGCCTCGGCGGATCACCATCGAGCGGACCGGGAAAGGCCGTGCCTGGATACTGTTCCTTCGGCGCGATGATGGTAACGCCGTCCGGTTTGAACGGTCGAAAACTATTATCCGTCCATCGCGGGAAGCCGGGACGGATGGCGTGGTACTTCCAACGGCCCATGCGCACGGTTGCGACGCGTGCTCCGGCGGTCGAGTAGATCGGTCGCGCCGGCGGCTCCGAGTTTCCCTTCAATGATGGCAGGAGATCTTCGCCATCAATGACGCGTCCCGCAGGCACCGCGGCTCCCACCGCAGCGAGCAGGGTCGGGAACAAATCGACCACACTGGCCGGCGCATCGAAACGGCGCCCAGCCGGAATCACGCCGGGCCAGCGCAGGATCATGGGGACGCGGATGCCGCCTTCAAACGTCGATCCCTTCATCCCGCGCAATCCGCCGGTATGACCGCCATACCACGGACCATTGTCCGACGTGAAGATGACCATCGTATTGCGATTCAGATTCAACTCGCCGAGGCGATTCAGAATCACGCCGGTCGAGTGATCCATCTCCCGAATCACGTCGGCGTAGAGATCGTCCGGCGTGTCCGGCGTGTAGAAATCATCAGAGGCCGCCAGTGGATAGTGCGGCATCGAATGGGCCAGATAGAGGAAGAAAGGCCGTTTCGCATTTTGCTCGATGAAGCGCAGCGCACGGGCGGTGTACTTGCGTGTGATCTGCGCCTGGACGACCGGGTGTTCGACGACCTGTTCGTTCTCCACCAGCATCGCCGGACGCGAGCTGTTCGAGCAGAGGATGCCGTAATACTCATCGAAGCCGTTTCGTGTCGGGAGGAACTTAGTCCGGTGCCCCAGATGCCACTTGCCCACGCAGGCCGTTGCATACCCGGCCGCTTGCAGCGCCTCGGACAACAGGATCTCACCGGATGGAATCCCCAGATCGTTTAGTCCGTGATCCGGATCCGGGTTGCGAATCATTCCCGAGCGAAAGGGATAACGACCCGTGAGCAATGCGGCACGCGTCGGCGCGCACCCGGGCGTCGGTACGTAAAACTGCGTGAAGCGCGCACCCGCCTTCGCGAGCCGGTCCAAGTGTGGCGTGCGATAGCCCGGATCGGAGCAACAGGACAGCCCACCGTAACCGAGATCATCCGCTAGAATCAGGATGATGTTGGGCTTTGACTCCGCTGAGACAGGACCTGACAGCAATACCAAAACCGCGGTTACAACGATTGCGAGTCTCACGAATTCGACGATGCCGTTGCGCGGTGAAATCTTCAATTGGATTCGTTGTTCCGATCTCGATTCGGAATGAGCGTGCGTGGAAAAAAGTTCTTCCTGCCCATGATTTTCCTGCACTATTTCTGCCCGGTATGAATCAGAGAACAAACCATGGTTTGGCCGTGACGATATTTCAGTTCTTCGTCTGTGGTGTAGTTGTCAACGACGCAAATGCCGCCGAAACAAGCGCACCTGAAGTTCGAGTGACAAACATCCGGCGAGCCTTTCACAACGGCGAGCACAATGCGTTCACCGACCTGATTCGTTTTCGTGATCGGTTTTATCTGACGTTTCGCAGTTGTCCAGACGGGCATGGCGTGCACCCGACGGCGTCGATCATCATTCTTGAAAGCGACGACGCCCGGACATGGAAACCGGTCCATCGTTTTCGCGTTGCGAAGCGGGATACGCGGGATCCGCATTTCCTGATCTTCAAGGGCAAGTTGTTCGTTTACAGCGGCACCTGGTACTGCGGAGATTCGTCACCGGAGGACTATCATTGGAACCAACACCTGGGATATTCGTGCTGGAGCAAGGACGGCCGCGCGTGGAGCAAACCGACCATGCTGGAGGGAACCTATGGCCACTACATCTGGCGGGCCGCGGAACACAACGGGAAGGCCTATCTTTGCGGTCGTCGCAAGCGCGACTTCGTGGAAACGCCACTCAGCTTTCGCAAGGATGTCGAAAGCGCGATGTTGGAAAGCGATGACGGGCTGATCTGGCGCACGCGCTCCCTTTTCCAAACGACGCAGGGCAATGAGACCGCGTTTCTGTTCGAACCGGACGGGAGCGTGTTGGCGGTCTCCCGGTTCACACTCGACAACTCGCAATTGTGTCGTTCGAAGCCTCCGTATTCCGAGTGGAAGCGTTCGGATCTTCATCGCTACATCGGCGGCCCGCTCCTGGCCAAGTGGGGGAAGCGTTACCTCGTTGGCGGACGAAGGATCATGGGAGGGACGCGGGAGACCACGCTTTACTGGCTGATCGACGGGAAGCTCAAAGAATTCGCCGTTCTGCCGAGCGGTGGCGACAATTCCTATCCGGGCTTTGTCGAACTCAGCCCGTCCCGCAGTTTGGTCTCATGGTATTCCAGCCACGAAAAGGATGAATCCGGCAAGACAATCACCGCGATCTATCTTGCGGATCTGGCCATCGTAGATTGAACTTCAAGGAATCACGCCATCCACACATGAATGCTGAAATGAACCGTCGGAAGTTTGTCAGTCACAGCGTCGCGGGCCTTGCCATTGCCGGCAGTTCGCCACCGTTTGCCACCGCAAAAGAATCAGCATCGCTGCGATTCGGTTTGAACGCCGATCCACACCTGCTGGGACGTCGCGTACCTGGCTACGAGGCGAACTTCCAAAAGTTTGTCGACCAGATGAAACAATTCCAACCCGACTTCGCCATCGACCTGGGCGACTTTGGCTGCCAGGTCGCCGAAGGCCAGACCACGCAGGCGATGCACGACGGGCAACTAGAAGCCTTGAAGCATCACGTGAGTGTCTTCGCCCAGTTGAAGTGCCCGCGTTATCACGTGATGGGCAATCACGATGTCGGGTGGTTGAAGGGCGGTGAGGAGAAGATCACGGCGGACGATTTGATCGGGCGCGGACACCTCGGGGAAGATATCACCAAGCAGGAGTTTCTCGAAGCCACGGGAACGCCCCACCGCTACTACTCGTTCGATATCCGTGGATTTCATTTCATCGTGCTCGATGGAAACAACGTGCCCGACAAGTCCACGCCGCGCGGCAAGGACGGCATTGTCGGCGCTTATTGGATCGACGCCACCCAGAAGGAGTGGCTGGCAGAAGATCTCGCGAAACATCGCGACAAACCGAAGCTCGTGTTCTGCCACGAAGAGCTGCATCACACCCCCGAGCGCGGATCAGGGCAAGGTGGAGACACACCGTTCCTGCCCAGTGGCAAGCAAAGTTCATACGTCGACAACGGCTGGCAAATCCGCCGATTGTTCGCTGAAGATGGCCGCGTGCTCGCCTGCTTCTTCGGCCACAAGCATCGCAACCGCTGGACCGTCTACGACGACACCAATTTCCTCACCATGGCCGCCACCCATTGGAAATGCAGCTTCGCGGAAATCACCATCGGCGACACACTGGACATCAAGGGTTATGGCGGACAACGCTCATACCAGTTGCCGTTGCCGAAGTGGGCGACGGGCAAGGGTTGAGATTTCCACTCCGCCGACACACGACACGCAACCGGAGGGAAATGCCACAGCATCTTTGAGGATGCTGTGATCGCTTTGTCGCGTAGCGACAAATTACCTGTAGCCGCGGGTTTCCAACCCACGGACAATACGACGAAGATCCAACGCGTCTCGCAGCGACCGCCCAAGGATTACAGTAAGCGGTCGATACGCGACGCCGTTGATGTCAGTTTCAAAACGCTCACGTCGTCACGGAAAAGAGATCGGCGACTGATTCACCGCGCTGCGGGAGATACTTCGCGCCAAGGATCGCCTCAATCGACTTTAGCATCTTTTTTGGCGCGTCGCCGAAGAGGGCGTCGATGCCTTCCTTCAGAAACGCGTCGCCTCCCGTGACGTTGACGAACGATGCACGCGGGACGGCGGCCAGCTTGGCTCGGTGGCAAAGTTCCAACTTCTCAGCGGTGATGTCCTGCATGACGAGCATGTTCGCGCCGATCGCTTTCGACTCTTTGATCGCCTGACGCAAGGCCTTCATCTGTCCGGCGGTGTCGAGTTTGCCATCTGGGTAGTAGCTCACGCCCGGCGCCTTGCATTGCGCGATCATCTTCGGCTGGCGCGCGCGAAAATTCGCCAAGTAGCGGTAGGCTCCGAATTGCATGAGGATCTGCGAGTGGTTTTGGTGACGGTCGAAGGCTTCGTAGAACGGCTCCATCAAACCTTCCGGATCGATGTGGAAATTGATCTTTCCTTTGAACGGCCCGAAAACCTCTTCTGCGAGATGGATTCTTTGATCGGCGAAGACCTTGTCGCCAACGCGGACAGAATAGCGCACTTCCTTCACCTTGCTCCATGGGAGCCCCCGCAACGTGATGCGACCCCACTTGTCGAGGTCCTTCTTGGTCCAAGTCGGACCGATGTCGACGATTTCACCAGGCTTGTCGGGACTCCAGTGGTAAGGATGAAAGAGGAAGAGTCTGTTGTCGGTCGAAACGGTGACGTCCAGCTCCGCGGCGCTCACGCCGAGTTTTACGGAGCTTTCGATCAGCTCCGGCGTGTTGTCGGGGAAACCGGCTCCACCGCGATGCGCGGAAACGAAGATCCGCGGCAGCAGCGGTTGCGTCTTGGGCGCGGCCAACAGGTTGGACGCAAATGGGAGTGCGGCAGCAGTGGTGAGGAATGTTCGTCGGCTGGTTGGATTCATATCGCTTCTTTCGATCGCTTCGAGTATCGGCACAAGATCGCGGAGGTCACGTGCATTCGATCAGGGTTGAGGCGGGTGTCGGTTCACATTAGTCTCGGAACGTGAACCACCACACCCGTTCTGTCGGACGGCGCTATGGAATCAAGCGTCGTGAGTTCCTGGGATACGTCGCAGCCGTCTCGGCGATCCCCCATTTGCCCGACCGGGCCACGGGTCAGGTCGTACAGCGTCCCAAGTTTTCAGGCAATCCATTCACGCTCGGCGTGGCGTCCGGCGATCCGGAGTCGAATGGGGTCGTGATCTGGACGCGGCTCGCGCCGAATCCGCTGGAGCACGGCGGTGGGTTGCCGCGGGAGATGTTTCAGGTGCGTTGGGAGGTGGCGACGGATGAGGGGTTCAAAGATGTCGTTCGTCGTGGCAACGCCCTGGCCATTCCGCAACTCGGGCATTCGGTGCACGTGGAGGTCGATGGTCTGAATCCGCATCACTGGTATTTTTTTCGCTTCCACGTTGGGGATGAAACCAGCGTCACGGGCCGCACGCGCACGACGCCCGCCGCGAACACGATGCCCGACAAGATGCGTTTTGCCTTCACCTCCTGTCAGCACTACGAAGCGGGGCATTTCAATGGCTACCCGCACATGCAGAAGGAGGACCTCGATGTAGTGGTGCAACTGGGCGACTACATCTACGAATACGCGGGCATGAACAACCGGGTGCGCAAACACTTGGGTAGGGAGATCAAAACACTCGACGAATACCGCACCCGCTACGCGCAATATCGACTCGACGACGACCTCCGTGAAACCCACCGCCTCTTTCCCTGGCTGGTGACCTGGGACGATCATGAATTCGACAACAATTACGCCGACCTCGTCTCGGAGGAGGAAGGCATCTCACCCGAAGCGTTCCTCGCCCGCAGGATGAACGCCTACCAGGCCTACTACGAATTCATGCCCCTGCGCAGACGTTCGTTTCCGCATGGTCCGGACATGACACTCTATCGCAATTGCCAATTCGGCCGACTGGCGAATTTCTTCGTCCTCGATACGCGTCAGTACCGCACCGATCAACCGAATGGCGACAACGAGAAACCGATGATCGGCAAGGTCTTCGATCCGAAGACCACCATGCTCGGTCGCAAGCAGGAAAAATGGCTGACGACCGGCCTCGTTCAATCCACCTCGACGTGGAACATCCTTGCGCAACAGGTGATGATGGCCCCCTTGAACCGTGGCAAAGGAGAAGACCGCCGCTACAGCATGGATCAATGGCCGGGCTACGAAATCAGCCGGCGACGTCTGCTGAAGTTCTTCCACGAACGCCGCGTGCCGAATCCGGTCGTACTGACGGGCGACATTCACGTGAACTGGGTCAACGACCTGCAATTGGATTTCCAAGACCCGAAGTCACCCTTGGTCGGGACTGAATTCGTCGGCACGTCGATGAACAACGGTGGGAATGGCGGCAACCACATCGAGCAATACGTACGTGCAGCCGAACAAAACGACTTCGTCCGCTGGTACAACTCCAATCGCGGCTATGTCTCCTGCGAACTCACGCCCGCCAACTGGACCAGCCACTTCCGCATCACGCCCTTCGTTGACAAACCGGGATCACCGATCGAGACGAAAGCGGTGTTCGTCGTCGAACAGGGACAACCGGGCGCCAAGAAAGCTTGAACGCTGGTTGCAATCTGGAACTCCATGATCCATTAAGTCCAGACTATGAGGACTCCAACCCCTGCTTGGTTTCACTTTGTCTCATCGTAAGTCTAGTCCTCACCCTTCTGCGATCGACGCCAGAGAGTTATGCCATTTTCACTGAGTGAAATGGCGTCACCTGCCTGACAGCGGGCTCCAGACAGCCCCGGAATCGATACCCGGTTTGGTGCAAATCCATGCCATCGGTTCATCGGCGGGTGGGTGTTTCAGACGGAAGACATCCCCGGTGAGACCATGGGTTTTCGTAGTTGGCGGATTTTCCCCGAGGATGATTCGGCGTCCTTCGTATCGGTTGCGGACGATTCCGTATCGCGTGGTGATTCGGTTGCTGGTTTCGTCGATGATCACGTTTTGGTGGAAGATTCGGTTCAATGCTCCGTGGGTGGGAATGTCAGCGTAACGATTGCCGAGAAAACGAATTCCGCCCACCTCAGCGTCGATGTTCCATTTGCCGGAGGAACCGAGTCGCATTCCGGTGTCGGCGGCGATGGTGGTATCACACAGACGAAGGTTGCCGCCTTGGTTGAACCAGATGCCATGATCAAAGTCGGCTGAGATCCGGCCGCCTTCCATGATCAGGCGATTGTTGCGATCAGCGAAATCGCCTTCGCAATACACGGCGTAGGTATCAGCTTCCTTGGCCATACCCTGGTTCACACCGAAGTCGCAGTCGATCAGCTTCAGTGCCTGGTTGGTTTCCGACGACTGCCCGACGTTCCAATAGACGTGGACCGCAGCCCACTTGCCGGGTTCCTTGCCGCTGTCGTTGTGCGGATCGATCTCGAAGCGACAACTGTGAAACGTGACGTCGTGCGGATTGACGATGCGGTTGGCGTAACCGGAATACCTTCCGATCCCAAATTGCGAGTTGCTGAATTTCATGCGTGAACGACGGCTGACGAGATGGAAAGGCGACCGGGCCGAGATGTTCGATCCAAGCACGACCGAGTCGTCCGAAACACCTACGTCGAAATCTCCATCGGGCAGATGAATACCGCTCAACATCAGTTCGATCCGCTTTCGACCGCCATAACCCGCGCCATCGACTTCCACGTCGATGCCAGTTGGATGCGTCTTGCCTTCCGCCGTGAAGTTCATCACCTGGATTCGCGAGTTGCCGCCGGTGATCGTAATGCCCCCGCGGAAGACGTCCCGCGCCGAGCAGTTGATCACGCGGACATCGACATTCACATACAGCGAAAGACCGTCGGCCACGTTGTCCTGGAAATGGCAATTCACGACCCGCGCGCGCAGGCGGCCCTTACTTTGTTTGTGGGCGGAAAGAAAGATGAGGTGGGCCTGCTCCAGTTGGTATTTTCGATACTCACCCTGTTCGGCGCGATTGCCGTCGAAGGTGAATCCTTCGATCGTGAGCCAGGGTGAATCGGTTTCCGCGTTGTGTAGGTAACCTTGCTTGGCGGCATTGAACGTTCGCACCCACTTCCCCTGCCCGGCCGGCCGTTTGATCGTCGCCCCGTAACCCAGATACCGCACACCGGGCCGCAGCCCCACGGACGTCACGACATAGGTTCCCGCCGGAAAGAGCAGCGTGCCTCCGGTCTTCCCCACAACATCGATGGCCTTTTGAATTGCCACCGTATCGTCCGTCACACCGTCACCAATCGCGCCGTGTTCCTTCACGGTGACAGCGGAGAAAGCAGAGCAGTGAATGAGAACCACGCAAACACACACAATGAACCTGCAATTCATGCGTCGGAATGAAGCTGGACGGCCGCCGATTCGGCAAGAGTTTTACCTTTGAATTGTCCCGCGGTTTTTTCGAATCCCATGGGTTAAATCATCGATCGGCAGGTTTGGTTGAATTCAACACCGAACTCTTGATGGGATCGATGCGGGTGTTGAGAGTGGTGCCGGTTTCCAACCGGCTTTGCTGGTTGAAAACCAACATCACATTCGACCAGCGCTCCGGATGTTGGATGCGGGTAGCAGAAGCGAGAAATCTATCACCGGCATATCCGGTCAGCAACAATCCGAATAAAAATGTCATCCGCACGAATTGCTGTGATTTTGGATTCACTTGCCGTACGAATTTCAGCTACCACATGAAAACCAAGACCATCCTCCTTCCGATTCTGCTTTTGGGACTGTTCGCGATCGTTCCGATAACTCCCGCCGCGCCGATTACGAATCTGGCCGAACTTCGGGCGGAACGCGCGCGCTTGGCGGGCAAGCCGGGGCGCTTGATCATGAACAACGACGGCTGCGATTGCCTGTACTTCCCGCGCAGTCTCGCGGCCACTCCGGAGAACTTTCTCAAGCAACGCACCACGGATCTGGCGGGGACGCAGGTGGATGGCATCGCCTACTGCAGCATCAGTTCGGGCTTTGGTCAGTTCACCCATGACAACCGGACAGGAGCGATCCTGGAGCATTCAGCGTCGGACTTCGGCATTGCGCCGGACAAGCGCAACATCGCACGCGACCTGATCGATCTTGGGCAGGATCCCTTGCGCTTGGTGGCGGGCTTTTGTCGGACGAATGACCTTGAGTGTTTCTGGTCGATCCGCTTGAACGACACGCACGACGCGGCGCATCGGCATGACAAGCCGTATTTCCTTTTTCCCAAGCTCAAGGAACAGCATCCGGAGTGGCTGGTCGGCCCGCAAAGCGGAACGCCTTACGGTCGTTGGAGTTCGGTGAACTACGCGTTGCCGGCAGTCCGCGACTACGCCCTGGCGAACATCCGCGAGGTCTGCCGCAACTACGACGTGACTGGCATCGAGATGGATTACTTCCGGCACCTCTGCTACCTGCCCAGCGTCGCGAAAGGCGGCAAGTCGACGCAGGAGGAGCGTGCGAAGATCACGGATTTCATGCGGCGCGTTCGAAAGATGACGGAGGAGGAAGGTCTGCGTCGCGGGCGGCCTTTTCTCGTTTCCGTGCGCACGCCGGATTCGGCCGATTTTTGCCGGGAACTCGGATTGGACGTGGAACAATGGATGCGCGAGAGGCTCATCGATATCCTCATTCCCTCGGGTTATTTCCGCCTGCATGAATGGTCGCATTCGATCGCCTGGGGACGCCGTCACGGCGTGCGCGTTTATCCCTGCCTCACCGACACCCGCGTGCGGAGCGAGTCTCGTTTTCGTCGCATGAGCATCGAGTCCTATCGCGCCCGCGCGGCCAATGCCTGGGCCGCCGGCGCGGATGGTTTGCAATTGTTCAACCAGTTCAATCCCAAGTCACCCGTCTGGCGTGAACTTGGTGATCCGGCGACCCTGCGCTTCCTCGACAAGCTCCATTTCGTCACCACCGCGGACGGTGTCGGCACACGCTGGCTGGCCGATGGCGAACGCTTTCGGACGCGCCCGCTCCTTTCGCCCACACGCCCCATGACCCTGCGGCTCGGCGAAACCAACGAAACCTACCTGCACGTCAGTGACGATCTTGCCGCCGCTCGCAAGGCCGGGCGAAATCCGGTGGCTAAACTGCACCTGGAGTTGCCCGACGTTGATGAACCGAAGAACCTGCGATTGGCTCTGAATGGAAAGGCGTTGCGGGGAGGCCGTCTAAAGAACGGTTGGCTGGATATCGCCGTCACCGAACAACTCCGCGTCGGCAAGAACCATCTCTCGCTCGCGCTTAATCCAGCCGAACCGCCGGCGGAAAGCGAATGGTCGCTCACCTTTGATGGCACGTCCGCGCCGCAACGTCCGTGGTATCCCGATCGGGGCAGCGAACGCATTTTCGAAAAGCACGAAGGCAACGCGTTTTTGATCGCAGATCGGGGGACGGTCAGCGGCGACTATCGTTACTACCGCCATGCCTGGGGCGCGGATTCGAAGCAGGAATGCGTCATCGAAGCGCGGATGAAGGTTGTGAGCGGAGTGAGTCATCTGATTTTCAGCAACGGTCGTTCCGCCGATCGTCTGCGCCTGGAACCGGGCCTGATCCGGCTTTATCACAACAGCTCGCTCCGTTCAGCGATGGACACCACGGATCGCTTCCATGAGTACCGCATTGAAATGAAGGGCGAAGATCTCCGCGTGTTCGTGGATGGCAAATTGCGCATCGACGCCACCGGCCGCTTCAAACCCCAACCGCGCTATCGCAATGAAATCGCCTTCGGCTCCGCCAACAGTTCCGACCTCGGCGAAGCCTGGTGGCAATCCGTAAAAGTCCGCGCCGCCCGGGGAACGCGTCTCCTGCGTGACGTCGTTGTGAGCGTAAAATACTCCCAAAAGAAATGAGCAGTCTATCGAGACGTAGAATGATCGCCGCGTTGAGTGTGACCGGTGCGTCGGCATTGATGCCGGCGGTTCACGCGGCCGGGAAACTCGAGCAACCGGTCGAATGGATTCGTGATCCACGCAACCCGATCTTTCCGCTCGGCCGCAAGGGCTCCTTCGATGCGAATCGTTGCATGAATCCGTGGGTGATGCGGGCCGGTGATGATTATCATTTGTACTACGCGGGCTCCGACGAGCGCGGCCGTCATCGCATCTGCCTGGCCACGACGCAAGTGGATGATCTTGCGAATTGGAAACGTCACGGCCCGTTGTTTGAGAATGGCAAGGCCGGTGCCTTCGATGCGAAATGGTGCGTGTTGCCGCATGTCGTGCAATTCGCGCCGGATCGCTGGCATCTGTATTACACCGGCAATGCCGGACGCGGCACGGGACTGAGTTCCTTTCCTGGAATCGGCCTGGCCGTCAGCCGCGACGGCAAGACCTGGCGTCGCCACGGCGACGAACCCGTGCTCCAAAGAAGCAACGTTGAGGGTTCGCCGGATGCGATTGGCATCGCCGGCGGTTCGGTGCTGAAGGTTGGCGACGAATGGCGGTTCTACTACACCGGCTGCCCGACCGTCGGCAAAGAGCTGATGCTGAACCAAAACAAAACCGTCTGCCTTGCCGTGTCGCAGGACGGCATCCGGTGGACGAAGAAAGGCGCACTGTTTCTTCGCGATCCAAAACGTGACTACGAAAACGTCGGCGTCGCTGGTCCCGTCGTGCGACCGCGCGCTGATGGCAGGGGCTTCCGCATGTGGTACTCCGCCATCGGCACCAAGTGGGGTTACTACTCTATTTGCTACGCCGAGTCCGACGACGGCATCAACTGGCGGCGCGGCGAAAACTATGGTGACAACTTGCAACTGACCCCGACCGGCACCGGCTGGGAAAAACAAATGGTCGAATACCCGTCCGTCATCGAGGAAAATGGCCACCTGCGCCTGTTCTATTGCGGAAACGGCTACGGCCGTACCGGCATCGGCACGGCACTGAGCAGGAAAGGTTGAAACCAATCCGCTGGTTCAATCCACGGCTTCAAGCAGGACCGGCGCGAGCAGTTCGGCGATCAGGCGATGGCCGGCCTGGTTCGGGTGCATGCCATCGAGGAGCAACTTGTCGGTGCGGGACTTGAAGGCCCGATAAACGTCGACGAGCGGCACGTCTTCATCCGCGGCGATCTTGCGGCACACCACGGCGTAAATGTTCAGGAATTCGTTGATGCCATTGGGATCTTCAAGTTTGTAGGGCGGCTTGCCGTAGAACTTCTTCAAATTGTCCGTCCACGCCAGCGGATTGGGCGTCATGAGGATCGGGCGGGCGCCGATGGCGCGGATCTTCGCGATGAAGTGGCGCAAGTTCTCCTCGTACTTGCCGATCGGCACTCGCGAGCCTTTCGCCGGCGGATCTTTCCAAACGTCGATCGCGGCGTCGTTGATGCCGAACTGAAGGATGACCACCCGTGGCTGACGCCGAAGCACGCGATCTTGGAGGACCTTGCGGGCGGACGCGGTATTCTGCATCGGCTCGGCGGCGTTGCTGACATGGATGGAGCGACCGCGTTCGCGCATTATCTCGCGAATCTGTTTCGGATAGATCGCCAGATTCCCCCGGCGCGCAGTGGACGTATCGCCAAAGGCGATCACATGCGGACGACCCAGCGGACCGGTGAACACCTCCTCCGAGAGCTTGACGCGCAAGCCGCCCGGCCAACTCGTGAGCCAGATTTCTCCCGGTCGCCGTTCGAAGACGTATGGATACGCCACCTGTCGATTGAGCCACACGCCGTTGCTCTTCGGCGCGCGGGCTACGACGATCGGTTCGCCCCAGGTGCGTCCTTCGTCTTCGCTGAAGGCAATGGATAGTTCGCGCCGTTGCACAGAGGTCGGCGTGCCGGTAGCGTGATCGTCGCCTCCGTAAGGCGGAAAGTCCTTCGTCCCTTCGTAGTAATATCGATTCCAAGCCAGGAAGATGCGCCCGCTCTGCAGGCGCTCGAGAATGGCCGGCGCCGCGCTCGCATCGATTGTGCCCGGGCCCATCGGGTGCCAGGTGAGTCCGTCATCTTTCGAAACACAACGCCACAGTTTTCCCCAATTGCTGCGCATCAACATCAGCAATGATCCATCGGCCAATTGCACGATCGTGGCCTCCGTCGCTCCGCCATGATGCCCGATGCCGCCGAGGTCGATCACGTTGCTCTGCTGCCAGGTTCGACCATCATCGCGCGACGCATAGGTCACCACGGTATGCCGGCCCGGCTTGTGCCGCAGCATCATGGAGGTAAACACGATCGTCCCCTCCCGCGTCTGGATCATGTCACGAATCGCCCCCGTCCAATCGTCATGCATCTTCTGCGGCCGTTCCCACGTCTTGCCCCCGTCCACACTGCGAACAACGTAGGTCGGCAGGTGTGGCTTCCCGCGCGTATCGTGCGTCTTCACGTCCCATCTGAACTTCCCCCGCTCGGCATTATTGGCGAACGCCACGATCACCATTCCCTCACGCGTACCGAGGATTGCCCGTTCCGGACGAATCTCGAACTTGTCGGGCTCCGCAAAGATCCGATTCGTGTGCCAGGTGCGACCGTCATCGCGGCTCACCAGCGCATTCACGGATTCATCCACCGTCACCAGGCCGCCGTCAGGCAACTTGGCAAACGGCCCCATCGGCAAGCTTTCCAAATGCACCGCCCGTTCATGTATCCGCAACTCGCCACCCGGCTTACCCCATTGCTCCGCGGCAAAGGCGGTCGAACAGACGATCGACACGCTGCTTATCAATGCCCGCAATCTTGGAGAGATCATTCAACCATCCTTCCATGAAACGGAGTCAGCGATCAAGGTGGAGCATCCTTCCGAGACCTTCCTGTCCCAGTCCGCCTTCGGGCTGCAGATACTGGTCTCGATATTCCTTCTCCACTTCACTCAAGAATCCTGTTTGCTGCGCCAGATCCTTGCAGGAGGAAGCAACCGGGCCGTAGCTCATCGCAAAATAGGTATCGTTGGTTACCGGCCGGCCAGAGCACCGCAGATGATGGCGACCGGCGAAGAAAACCAGCTTGAGAGCCTTCATCTTGTTGAGGCGGCCACCGGAACACTCGGCAAAGCAATTCAGTGCCTGAGTGGCCTTCCGGTGTGCGAACGACAAGGTCATAAGATCGCCAACGTGCTACATGGCGGTCAGATTTAGAAGTTGTGAACCGGAGTCTTGCCAATTCCGGTTATCAGCAGCAGGGCGAAGGGGGCGATTTCACGGGGGCGAGCGGTTGGCAGCGATGCGACGTTTAGTTTGCTGTTGAAAACGATTTGCCACCAAAGCACCACAGGTTGCCGGCGAAGTCGTGGATGAGGATCAGATTTCCGGTGACGACGGGAGAGGTCTTGATGGGAACTCCAACGTGGTATGCCCAAACCACTTTGCCGTCCTTCCCGACGGCGCGCAGTGAGCCGTCGTCGTGGCCCAACCACGCAAAGTCTCCGGCAATGACCGGGGTGGAACTTCCGGCCATGGTTTGCCGGCGTGAGCGTTTAAAACGTTCGACATCTTGTGCGCAAAGGACCCGCCAGACTTCCTTGCCGGTTGATCGATCGAGCGCCCGCATATGTTCTCCATTGGCAATGAGCAAGTCGTCCCACACCACCGGAATGGCGTTCTGGTAGCCGGCGTTTCCGTGACCCGCCTGCCAGATCATTTCGCCGGTGTCGGCTTTGCGAACGCGGATGCCGGAGGAGCCGGCGTAGATCAACTGGTCGCCGACGATAATGGGGGCGGAAGTGGAACGGGAAGTTTCCGGCTGGTGCCAGACGGGTTCGCCGCCGGGCAGACGGACGGAAGCGGCGCGTCCGCGCCGTACGGCAAACAGGACGTCGTCGGACGCATTGGCAAAGGACGCATAATAGCCGACGTCGGCTTTGATCTCCGCGAGAGTCCGGCCGGTGGCATAATCGAGGAGCTGGTGGTCCGAACGCCAATTGGCACAGATCAATCCATGGTCCGTGGGCACCGGCGGTGTGTTGTTGATCGCGAGCGGCCGGCCATGTTCGTAGTCCGGTTTGAGTGGCCTGGCCCAGAGGCGCTTTCCGTCATTCGCTCGCCAGGCGCCCACCCAGCTTTCAGCGCTGATGGCATAGACCACGCCGTCGCGCAATGTCACGGGAGCGCGCATGTCGCCCTTTGGTGACGGCGCAAACCAGAGCTTTTCCCCGGTCGCTGCATCGAGACACAAGACCCCGGCGCCGGGCGATCCGGCATTCGGATTTCCAACATTTACGTAGACGCGACCATCGGCAATCGCAGGCGTGTTGTGCAGCACGTGGATGGCTCCGGTGTTGCGAACCCACAACGGGGTCAACGGCGGCTTGGGGCCACGCGCAAAACGACGAGGGTGGGTTTCTCCATCGAGCATCCATTTGAAATCACCGTCCGGTTTGGCGGTCGGCCGTGGCTTTGATTGCACCTCAACCGTCGTCGTGCGTTTCCAGAATCTTCCGTTGGCCTGTGCCTGGATTTCAGCGGTCCAAATGCCCGGTTCGCTCGGAGTGAAGTCTCCCGACCACGACCAATCACCGCGGGCTTCCAACTTGGTCTCCACGCGTTTCTTCGATGGAGAAGTCCAACTGCAGACTACCGATTCAACAGGCGTGGCGGTGTCGTAGGCAAGAACGACAAGCGGTTGTTTGCCGAGGGTTGTTTCGGTTGCGGGAGCGACCATTTCCAAGCGTTCGTATTGACCGGCGACGCGAAGTTGGGAAGTGACTCCTTTGGGTGAAACATGCACCCACCGATAGGTTCGCGAGAACGCCCCCCAATCCTTCCCCCGCGCGGGTGCACTTATGAGCACGGGGACACCATGCCGACTCCCGGCCTGAACCGCATGCCAATGCGCACCGATTTGACAGATGACGTTGATGTTCTGTTTGCGACGCCGATCAAACCAATCCGCATCCAAGGGATAGTGGGAAATGGCAATCACCGGAGTGCCCGGTTTCAACGACTCAAGATCCGCCTGTATCCAGGCGTATTGCCGGCGTTGCGCGGCGGTCGGCAGGTAACCGGTCTCACTGATGATCTGCATGAAATGCACCCCGCCGTAATTCCACGAATAGTAAGGCGGCCCGATGCGCTCTTCAAAATTCGCCGTGCTCCGCGGCTTCAGGAAATTCCCGTCGTGACCGCCAAAGCCTTCGTAGACGGGAATCTTCGACGACCTGCGGATGTAATCATACATGTCCCATTCGAACATCGTGCCGTTCATGGTGAGATCGCCCGCCGTCACCATAAATGCGGGATCACCCGGCGCGGAGGTCAACTGCGCGTAGTCCTTCGCCGTCGGGATCATCTGCTCGATCGTGGTGAATTGGCTGTCGCTCGCAGCCATGAACCAGAAGTCCGGCTTCGCCGACGCCGCATCTCGAACAAACCCAAACTTGAACTCATACTCTTTGGTATTCTCGTCAAAGGGAATCCGACCATAATACGAAGTCGTCGGTTTGAACCCGTTCGGTCGGGTCGCCGTCACGAAGCGATGATGCCGATCTGTGGTGATCGCAAATTCGAATCGAAATGAACCATCCTCATCCGTTCGCGAAACCCGCTGCCCATCGCTGACGCTGACCTCCGGCATCCCAGTTTCACCCGCATCACGTCGGCCATTCCCATTCCGGTCCTCAAACACCAGTCCGCGAACTGACACCGTTCTCGGATTCGGCTCCGGCGTGGCCGGCTCCTCGCGCTTCGGCACGGCCAAGCGCGCCGCCTTCAGTTCCGCATCGCTATAGCCGCGCAACAATTCCGGTTTCGTCCGAAGATCCGAATCGGCAATAGGCTCGGCCGCCCAACCCGGACAAAACAGAACATTCAATCCCACAAGAACAATGAATTGCCATCGCATATCGGCAGTATTCGGCAATCTCCACATTCTCCAACTTCCAAATCCAGATTCGTATATTTTTTCCGAGCGATTGCCTCACAGCTGAAAATCTTCGCTGCGGACAGCAGCTGATACTTGTCCGTGGGCGTTCACTGCGGAGATCTCAAAAGTGTAGGCGCTTCCAGGTAGGAGTTGGCGACGGAGGTTGGCGCTGGCTTTCTTGGTTTCGATGGGAGCGTAGCGTTGGATCAACGTTGTTGGGAAAGCTTTCCCAGGTTTGACCAGCACTGGAGTTACACGATAGGCGACAGCGTCAGGTGAAGGTTTCCAGGTGAGTGTTCCCTTGGCGAATTTCGGATCAGTGGGTGGCTCAAGTTGTTTGGATAGCTTGGGTTTGGGAGCGACTCTTACATGGAACGCGTCGATGCGGCGGTTGCCGGGGGTGGCAAGGAGGAGCTTGTTTTTGCCATCTCTGATTACGCCCACGTTCCCTCCGGTAAGACTGCTGATGACGAAAGTATCGCTCCAACTGCGACCGGCACCGTCGGCGGAGAGGTAGACGCGACAGTGGTTGCGGCTGAGGGCGGTGGTGACGGTGAGGACTCCGTTTTCAAGTAGGCGCAAAGTTGGCAACTTGCCGGCAAAGGGCAGGACTTTCGCCGGGGTCCAGGTCTTGCCACCGTCGGACGAACGGGTGGAAACGAGTTTTGATTTCACCGTGCTGCCGGTGCGAACGACGGCCAGGAGTTCGCCATCGATCGTAGGTGAGACAGTCGATTCCAGCCAGGGTGTCGAGACGTATGCGCCAGCCTTGATCATTGCGACTGCCGTGGTGATCATGGAGCGGACTTGCCATTTGCGACCTCCGTCACCGCTTTCCAGCAGCACGACCTTGTTGCCGCGTTTGCTCCAAGTATAGGCGGGCATAAGCATTCGATTTTCGTGCTCGATGATGTGCGGCAACGGGCGGGCGATGTAACCGATGTCCAGCGGGCATTCGATGGTGGCACGCTCGAGCTTCCAGGTTTGTCCGCCGTCTTTTGAAATGCCGATTTGATAGGCGTCGGCGGGTGGAAGTTGGGGTTCGGGATTGCGACGTTTGGCGGGATCGGGAAGCCAATGGATTCCGAAGGCGAGCAGCGTGCCGTTGCGTAATTTGTCGGCCCAAGTGACGACCATGTCCTGCATCGGCCAATTCCTCGGGCCCTTTGTCCAGGTCATCCCTCTGTCTTCGGAAATGGCGGAGGCCATGCCTCTGGAGCCGCCGTAATCGTCCGGGTGATCTTGAAAGAAGTTCAGCACGCGATTGCCGGTCATCACGAGACGACCACCTCCGGTAATGCCTTTTTGTTCGATGACGGTTATGCGCGGGCTGACGACGACTTCCCATTCGGCTGCGCTGGCGAGCGAAAGGGAGGCAAACGAGAAGAGGGTGAACAGTGATTTCATGCGTTAATTCAATAGATCAACCACGGACTCGCAAGCTCGTCCCTCCAGCGGATATCGAAGCACGCCCTGGGTGCAATTGGAGGGACGAGCTTGCGAGTCTGCCCGGCGGGTTGCTCCTCTGCCGGCTCGAATCTTCATGGTTTCCAATCGACGTCAGCGGCATCGGTGACTTGGGCTTGGGTCAAGTTCACGAGGTCCGTCAGGTCATAGTGGCGCAGCGCTCCGTGAACGGCATTGACCAGTTGGTTGTAGTGTTCCGGAGCGCTAACGACATCATTCCAGGACCTGATCATTTTCTGTAGCTTGATGTTGCCAAAGCGTTCGGGGGCGAGCGCGGCTGCGTGCAATACCGGGATGGCGGCTTCACCAATCGCGATCACGTCGGGCTTGCGATTGTCGAAATAACTTGCCCAGGCCAGTGCATCGTCGACCCGCATACGGACGAAGGAATCACCCATGAGGTAGGCGGTGAGGATTTCCTGGTTGTCGAGGCCGAAGCGGCCGTAGGCCCAGGTGCGCTTGTTGGCCGGCACGTCCGTGAGCCCGATGCCGCTCAACTCGGCGGACACCACGCGATGCCCTTTTTTTGCCAACGCCAAGGGAAGTTCTTCCGCTGCTATCCCGCGGTCGTGCAGGAGCAGTGTGTGCTGTGTGACTTTGCCGGTCGGGACGTAGACCTTGGCTGCGAGCGTGATCTGGTTCGTCCGCCGCATAAGGATGTGGGTGATTACGCAGGACTCTTCTTCACGTGGCGAACCGCTGGATTCAAAGCGGGTTTTCGCGACGACTTTCATGCCGATGGTTTTGCGGATGACCTCTCGCTTTTCTTGGGCGGAGAATCTGCTCCAGGTTTTTCGACGGGCGTGGGTCAGTCCTTTGGCTTTGTCGGCGTTGAGCTCGAAAGCCGAACGTTCGCCGTCCAGCAACATCACCTGACCGGCGGGCGAGCATTGCAGTTGTTCCGCCGTCCAAACAGGTTCGCTCAGGGAACGCAGGAAGGTGTCGGTGACTTCGGCGGGCCATTCGGAGCGGGGCTTTTCCCAGATCACCTTGTCCCGGCCAACGAGCCAACGATGCATCCAACGGGCGACGGCTTCACGGTGCTGGAGGTAATAACCATGCGGAACGTCGGCCTCGTTCAAGGCCACGCGTTCGGGAAAGCCGAGGTGGGAGTAGAAACGATTCGCCTGTTCGAAAACCTTGCGCGCGCCTTCGATGTGAAAGGTCGAATCGCGCGTGCTGGCGCAGATCAGGATCGGCACGGGCGCACGCATGATCAGGTAATCCGAAGCACCCATCCCAAAGGCGATCTGCCCGAAGATGTTCTGCTCGGCGTCCTGCGGGCCTTTTATCTCGATCAGTTTCTTGAATGTTGTCAGATACGAACCGGGCGAAGCGGCCTTGATGCGATCGTCGAGAGCCATGAGGTAGGAGGTCAAGGTGCCCCCGCCGGAATTGCCGGTGCAGCCGATCTTGTCCGCCTGAATGTCCGTGCGACTTTGCAGGTAATCAATTGCGCGCATGCCGTCCCAGATACGGTATTGCGCGACGTTTTCACCGAGCAGGATGCTGCCCACGCCGATCAGGGTGTGTTCGGTTGTGCACAGATGACGGACGGTCGGATGCGGCACGGCGAGCTTGCGGGGGATGTCCTCGAAGTGGGTCTTGCCGCCGGCCGGATCGATGACCTGGTAGCGTTCTCCCTGACCGATCGGATCGTAGCAAAAGGCTGCCATGCCATTCTGCGCAAAGAGAATGGCCGCGCGTTGATACTGCCCGGAAGCCTTGCCGTTGTGACTGTGACCACAGGGGATGAGGATTACCGGATGCGGTCCCTTGGATTCAGGCAGGTAGAGATTGCCCGTCACCGTGTGGCGAGGCCGGCTTTCAAACATCACTTTCTCGATTTGATAGCCCTTGCCCTGCAAGCGCCCGGTCACCCGCGCTTTCAACGGCGTGCGTCCGGGAAACGCCCCGATCTGTTGCTGAAAGAACCGGCGGCGGTCCTGCTGCCAACTACGCAGTGCCGGCTGCCCGTTCAGCTTCTCAAATGCCGCATCTCGTTCTTCGGTCAAGGCGTAGAACCGCCCCTTCAATCGTTCACCCAAAGTCGCCTCGCCATCAGCCGCCCCACAAGCGACGACAAACAGACCGAGGACGGAACCTAGCCAACGTGACAGCATGCGCACATGCTTCGGCTCTTTTCGTCGTGAATCAATGCCAATCCATACGGACCGCCCTGGGATGGAAACTGTCATCACCGGACTTGAAATTGCATCCCCCGAAGGCTATCGACGGATATGAGTCTCAACGACATCAACGCGATTCTTGTCGTCACACTTGCCGGTTCGTTCTCCCTCGCCGCGGCCATTCCCGACGAGCCCGTCGCGATTGGTTTCGAACCGCAGTATTTCGTCGACGACCACCTGGTCGACAACCGCTGGGGCAACAAGCAGAAGAGCGAGATGGTGCTGCGGCGTTTTCATCAGCCGCGCAAGCACGGATCGCCGGTGATTCCAGATACTGGCGGATACGTCTGTGTTCAACGTGACGAGGCAACCGGCAGATTCAAACTCTGGCATCAGACCTCCTACTCCGATCTGTTCGACAACGGCAAGATTCGCAAGTCTTACTACGCGACGGCCTACGCCGAATCGGTGGACGGTCTGAAGTGGCATCTGCCGAAACTCGGCCTGCATGAATGGAAAGGCTCCAAGGACAACAACGTCGTCTGGAAGGGGCCGACCGGTGTGCGCTCCAGTGGCCAACAAATCCTCACCGTCCCGGACCGGGACCGTCGCGGCCATCGCTACATCATGGTTTACCGCACCGGCGGCAATGATCCCGTCAACTCCGGCATTCGCGTCATCGGTTCGCCCGACGGCATACACTGGGACCGCGACAGCGATACCTTCCTCCATCTCGTTCACAGCGACACCAACAACGGCATTGTTTACGACGAACGCGCCGGACGCTACGTGATGTTCTGCCGCGCGAAGGATCGCTATCGGCGCAGCCGCGGGGACATGATCGACACCGGGGCTTCGCGCCGGATCTCACGAATGAGCCACGATCAGCTTTGGGAAGCGTGGCCGACCAAACCACGAACCATCTTGAATCCCGACGCACTCGATGCGGCCGACAACTTCAACGCTTTTTATGGCATGCCCGCCCGTTATCACGCCGGCATCTACTGGTGCACGCTTTGGGTCTTTCGCTTCAACGACAACATCTACACGGAATTCGTCAGCAGTCGCGACGGCTTCCATTTCGAACGCGCGCCCATTCGCCAGCCTCTCATCCCGCTGGGCGACGACGGCGCGTGGGACGATGGCATGATCTTTGCCAGTCCGGACTGGGTCGAAGTCGGCGACGAATGGTGGATCTACTACGCCGGCTGGGACGGACCGCACGGCACGCCGCATCGCAATCCCGGCATCGGCCTTGCCCGCCTCCGCAAAGGCGGTTTCGTCTCCCTGCGCGGTCCCAGGAATGGGGGCGGTGTGGTCACGCGCCAACTCATCTGGCCGGGCGGCGATCTCTTGGTGAACTGCGACGCCGGTGACGGCGAACTGAACGTCCGTATTTCCGGCGACAAGCGAACGCCCCTGCCTGGCTTCGACTATTCCGACCGCGAACCGACGACCACTGATTCCACATCGCAGAAGATTACTTGGGGAAAGAAGTCAATGGATGAATTGAAGGGCCGGACCGTTCGCATCGAATTCTCCCTTCGCAACGCCGATCTCTACAGTTTCGAAGCGAGGCGGTGAGGATCCGGCGGGGACCGCAAGACGATTTGTCATTGTGCCCGGCGGGAAACTCGTTTCAATCCGTTCCCAATGAACCAACGATTTTCTGTCCTGTCCGCTTTCATCGCAATTCTGGTGACTTTGAGCGCCGACGCTGCGGAGAAGGCTCCGCCCAACGCCATCGAATCGCCGGAGATTGCCGCGGAATTTGCGGTGCTCGCCCAGCGTTTCCTGGCCACGCTCGATCCGTCCGTCGTGGCCAAGTATCAGTTTCATGATGCCGAGCGGGGAAACATCCATTTCTTTCCGATCGCCCGACGTGGCGTGCCGTTGAAGGACCTCAAGGACGGTCAGCGCCATCTCGCCATCGCATTGATGAGTGCCGCCCTGAGCCATACCGGACAACAGAAGGCGCTCACGATCATGAGCCTCGGCGATCTCCTTCAGGAACAGGATGAGATCCGCAACATCTTCCGCGATTCGGATCAATACTACGTCACCATCTTTGGCACACCGGATGCGAAAGGCACTTGGGGATACCGGGTGGAAGGCTTTCACCTGTCCGTCAACATCACCGTGGTGAAAGGTCGTTGGATCTCCGTGACGCCGTCGTTCTTCGGCGTCATTCCCGCGATCGTTCAGGAAGGTCCGCAGAAAGGGCTGCAGGTCCTGAAAAACGAAACGGAATTCGGACGCGAGTTGGCCGCCTCCATGACCGCCGAACAACGCAAGACCGGTCACGGTGAACTACCGGATTTCTTCAACGAAACGGTTGGAGGTCTCACGACCGGCAATCACCGCAAGATCGAGCGCGACAAACCGCGCGGATTGCCCGCCTCGCAAATGACCGACCACCAACGCGAACTCCTGATTCGTCTCATTCGCGAGCACGTCACGCGCATTCGCCGCGAACTCGCCGACCAGGATCTCGCCCGCATCGACCAGGCCGGCACCAAGAACATCCACTTCCTCTGGTCCGGCGGTCTCAAATCCGGCGAACCTCATCACTACCTCATCCAAGGCCCCACCTTCCTCATCGAATACGACAACACCCAGGACGACGCCAACCACGTCCATTGCATCTACCGCGATTTCGACAATGATTTTGGTGACTCACTGCTGCGTCACTATCACAAGCATCACCGCCAGCATTGAAAGATTTCATGCGAACCCCGGCCATTGTCCTTGCAGTCCTCGCGACATTCGCAGCCAACTGTCCGGCCGCGAACCCGATCCCCGTCGCCCATCGCGGGCTATTGCGTCATGCGCCCGAAAACACCCTGCCGGCGTTTGCCGCGTGTCTGGAGTTGGGCATGGGTTTCGAACTCGATATCCGTACATCAAAGGACGGACATCTGATCGTCATTCACGACGACAATATCAAGCGAACGACCGACGGTCCCAATCGTTCGGTGCGCGACCTAACGTTGGCAGAATTGAAGAAACTCGACGCGGGGAGTTGGTTTGATGAAACGTTTGCCGGTGAACGGATTCCCACCTTGGAGGAAACGTTCGCACTGGTCTGTCAGCGCAAGCGTGGTGAGACCATCCTCGCCCTGAATGTGAAGCATCTTACGCCGGCGGGCGAAGCGAAGCTGGTCGCCCTGGTCGAAAAGTATCAACTGCTCGACGAATCGTTTGCCTTCGATCAAAGCGACGAAATGAGCCGTCGGCTCAAGCAGTTGAATCCGAACTTCCGCATCGGCCGCAATGTTCGCCGGAACGAGATCGAGGCCACGCTCAAGGAAGGGCTGATCGATTCCTTCCTGCTGTCGTCAACCCCGACCGCGAAGGAGACAGCAATGCTCCATCTCAAGGGCAAACAGGTCCTTTACAACTACGCGGGGGCTGGCCCCTCACGTCGCGTTCACGAGAATTGGAAACGCGCGGCAGCTGCCGGCATCGACGGACTCATGACCGATTACCCTTTGGAGTGCCGCGCGGTGTGCAGGGAAGCCTTCCCTCCGTCCCTCGACCCGCGCGGGGTCTGGGTGGAGACGCCGTGGGGAAAACCCGTGATCGACCGGGGAGCAACCGGATCATGGGACGCCGCGGCCGTTGACAATCCCTACCTTCACCTCGAAGCGGGCGAGCTGTTTTGTTTCTTTGAAGCCCAGGACAAGCCCTTCGCCCAAGACGGACGCGAGGCGTTTGGCATCGCGACCTCCACGGACGGCCTTCACTGGAAGAAGAACACGGGCAATCCAATCCTCACGACGGGCCAGTCGGGTTCATGGGATCAGACGGTCGCCAAGCTGCCCGCCGGCGTCATCAAGCGGGGTGGCGTTTACCATCTTTTCTATTCCGGAAAAAACCCGCACACGAAACAGATTGGTCTGGCCACGGCCCGTCACCTGGGAGGGCCGTGGACGAAGAGTCCGCGCAACCCGATCCTGAAAAGTCGTCCGCAGAGCTGGGACCGATTCCTCTCCACGCATCCCACCTCCGTGTTCGAGATCGGCGGTCGATATCACCTGCTGTTTCGAGGCATGAAACAGATCTACACAGCCCAAGGCCTGGGACTTGCCACCAGCACGGATCTGCTGAATTGGAATCGGGCACCGGACCTCCCGGTGATCGCGACCGATGAAGAAATCGCTTCCCTCTCCGTGACCCGAACCGGAGGAAAATTTATCGCCATCTCGCAACCCAAGGACCTGAGCAAGCGCCGCTACTGGCATTCGGACAATCTTCGTCAGTGGCGGAAAGGTTCGCCCGTCAATTTTCGCGCGTCCATAGCGGCCGAAACCTTGTCGAACCCAATCTACTTCAACGGCCGGTGGATCGTACTCTACGAGCAGAAAGACCGGATCTATCGCGCGGTGCTGCAACCTCCCAGCCAATAATCGACACACTATCCGATTCGAGTAACCTCGCCCCATGCCCGTACACATCCACCCCATATCTCGGCGCAAGTTCCTTGCGGGAACGATCGCGTCCATGGCTCTGGCCCAATCAAAGCTGCCTGGTGCCGAAACCCAAGCGAGCCCCGACTTGTGGGCTTTGTTCTCCGACACGCACCTGTTGTCGGCGGAATCAATCCGCAAGCACTACAGCTCACAGAAAGCGACCCGGGAAAAGCGATCGGTAACCGTGTCGCAGAACTTTGATCGCTTCGCCACCCAGATCAACGCCCTGCCGAAGAAACCGGCGGGGTTGCTCCTCAACGGCGACTGCGTCCACGTGGGCGGCAAGCAGGAACATGAACAGCTCGCCGAGAAGTTCGCGTTGTTCAAAGACACCCCGATCCACGTCACGATGGGCAATCACGATCATCGCGATGACTTTCGCAAGGCGTTTCAGAAGCGGAAGGACAAGGTGCTGATGGAGAACCGTCATGTGTCGCTGGTGAAATCCCGGCACGCGAATTTCGTGTTGCTGGATTCGCTCACGATGGACGCGCCGGAAAAACCGGTGAAAGGACCGGGCCGGTTGGGTCGCGAGCAGATGGCATGGTTCGAATCAGTCGTCGATGCCGAATCCGACAAACCGATGATCGTGATGTTTCACCACAACATCGATCCCAGCGANGAGTATGAGAAACGTNCCGGCAAGAAGGAGATCATCCACCCCAGCGCCAGCGCNGTGAAGCCGATCGCCGGNTTGGAGGANTCCGANCANCTGCTCGATCTGCTCCANACCAANCCGCANGTGAAAGCCATCGTGACCGGNCACATGCATCAATNCCGNATCTTCAAATGGCGCAAGCTGCACTTCATCTCCCTGCCNNCGGTCGGCTACCACTTTCATCCGAAGGAACCNATCGGNTGGCTGCAATGCCACCTGCGCGAAANCGGGGCTGACTTGGAACTCCGGACCCTGGATCCGAAACAGGCCGGAAATCGAACCAAGACGAAGCTCACCTGGAGCTGATGAACGTAGACGAACTCGNGAATCACAGACCNCCCGTCCGGACAATCAGGCTGACCATCCTACCGGCGGGCTAAGTAAGGATGCCGTGCATCACATCACCAAAGTCCATTTCCAGACGTTTGCGACCTGGGATTTCCATCCGGCGCGTATCCAGCCCCATTTGATGCAGCACCGTTGCGTGCAGATCGGTTACGTAGTGACGATTCTCGACGGCGTGAAATCCGAGCTCATCCGTCGCGCCATAAACGAAGCCCTTCTTCACACCACCGCCCGCCATGAGGACGTTGAATCCGTGTGGGTGATGATCGCGTCCAGTGCCCGCGACCTTCGGTGTGTCCGGACGATCCTCGGCGCCAGGTGTGCGGCCAAACTCAGATCCAAGAACCACCAGCGTGTCATCCAGCATGCCGCGCTGGCGAAGATCCTTGATCAGCCCGGCGACCGGCTTGTCCACCTGCTGTGCGAGTTTGGAGTGCAGTTTCTTGATGTTCAGATGGGAATCCCACGCACCGGCACTGCCGGAGTAGCCATGGAACAATTGAACGAAACGCACACCGCGTTCAACCAGGCGTCGTGCCGCAAGGCACTTCTGGCCAAAGCGATCGGTCCCGCTTTCGCCAATGCCGTAGAGACCGGTCGTTGATTTTGACTCCGTCTTGAAGTCCATCACCTCCGGGACCGCCGTCTGCATCTCGAACGCAAGTTCGTAGGACTTGATTCGCGCTTCCAGCTTCGGGTCGTTCGGGTATTCAATGCCGGCCAACCGATTGAGTTTGCCGAGCAGATTGAAGTTCTCGCGCTGCTGCCGGAGCGTGAACTTCTCATCGGCCGGACTCACAAATGAGAGCGGGTTCTTAGGATCGACTTTCATTCGGACACCGGCGTATTGCGGACCGAGATAGGAAGCCCCGTGCGTCCATGCTGCTCCGCAACAATCCGCACTGGGATTCCCCAGCACGACGTATTCGGGAAGATTTCGATTCTGCGTTCCCAATCCGTAGCTCACCCAGGAGCCGATCGTGGGAAAGGCGCCTTCGGTGATCTTGCGTCCGGTGTGATAGGTCAGCTGCGCGCCGTGATTGTTGTCGATCGTCCACATTCCGCGCGCGATCGAGACATCGTCCGCACAGGTGCCGATGTTCGGGAACCAGTCGCTGACTTCAATGCCGCTCTGGCCGTAACGCTGATAGCCCGTCTGCAAGGGCATGATTTGTTTGTAGACCTCGCGCTTCTGCTTGGACGGATCGAGCAGGATCTTGTTGATC
Source organism: Verrucomicrobiales bacterium (assembly GCA_002715965.1). GTDB lineage: Bacteria > Verrucomicrobiota > Verrucomicrobiia > Limisphaerales > JAYPXF01. Next base: position 51,113 of record PBAL01000021.1, read on the forward strand.
CTGTCCTTGTTCAGGATGGTGTCGGTGTAGGGCGTGTCCTCAATCGATTTCCCGGCGTATTTGTTTAGCTCAGGTTTGGGATCAAAGCTCTCCAGATGACTCAAGCCACCGATCAGGAAGATCCAGATGCAGGACTTGGCCTGTGGTTCATGATGCGGTCCGGAGCCCGGGACTTCGGCGGCCCGGGCAACACCGTCCTTGAACAGCATTGCCGACAGCGCCATGCCGGTCATACCCATGCCGGTATCGGCAAGAAAAGTGCGTCTTGTAAAAGGTGAATTCATCAGCGGATGGTCACAAATTCGTTGTGATTAAAGAGAACCATGACCAGGCGTTCGCGTCCATCCCCGGCATGATTTTTCAGGAACTTCCGGCAGAGGTCCAATTCATTGGGCCCGGGTGTGCGTGAAAGGACGGACTCGTACGCAGACCGCACGAACTGCTCGTCGTTCTTGCCCGTTTGTTCTGAAAGATCGTCAGCGAGGATTTTTGACTGATCAAAGGTCAGCTGGCTGTTTGCCAACGCAAGCGCTTGGTGCGGCTGAACGCTCTCGTCACGCATATAGCATTCGCTCACCTTGGGGCCGTCGAAGATCTGCACAAACTCCACCAGTTTCTCATGTGCGTGACGCAGGTAAATGGATCGTCGCTTCGAGGTCTGGGCGCTCTTGTTGTCGATGTCCGGCCCGCCAAGTTTGCGATCGATCGTTCCGCTGACGTGAAGAAGATTGTCGCGAACGATCTCCCCTTCCATCCGGCGCGAGGGCATGCGCCAGAGGAAGATATTGTCCTGGTCGATCTTTTCGTTCGCCGGATCTGTTTGCCCCGATCGACGATAAGCCGCGCTGGTCACAATCAATCGGTGCGTTTCCTTCATGCTCCAGTCTCGCTCCATGAACTCCGCAGCCAGCCAGTCCAGAAGCGCGGGATGCGATGGCGGACGGCCGTTGGCACCAAATTCGGTGACGGTTGGAACGATCGGTTGCCCGAAATGACGCAGCCAGATGTGATTCATCGCAACCCGGGCGGTGAGCGGATTCTCCTTGTCCGTCAGCCACTTGGCGAAGGCCAGACGTCGGCCCGTGCTGCTGGTGAGATAAGTCGGAGCACCCCGTGATTTGTATTTGCTGGTCAGCTTTGCCTTCATTGCCTTCTCAGCGGTTTCGAGCTTTTTCTTGGCCGCGGTCATGGCGTTCTTGGCTTTCTTCATCGCGCTCGCAGCGTTGTTCTTCTCCGTTGAGGTTTTCGCAGACTTCATCTTGGCCTCGGCAGTCGATTGGGACTTCTGGCTTGTCTCAATGTCGCTCCTGGCTTCAGCAAGGTTGGCTTCGCGCTGCAGCTTGAGAACATTCTCGGCGGCCTTGATCCAGGTCTTGGATTTTTTTCCCTCTTTGAATTCAATTCTCTCGGCTGCGAGTTCCGCCTTCAATGCGGTCAGTTTCATCGAAGCACTCTTCCTGGACAGATCGGTCTTGGCTGCAGCAAGATTTCCCTCCGCCTGTGCGAGGAGTTCCTTGATGACAAATGGACGATGCTCGGGTTGATATGCGAAGCGCGGGAGCTTCACGGTCTGCAGATCATAGCTGCCACCCAATGCAGCGGGCACGTTGGGAGGAATGGCCTTGTCCTTGATTGGTCGACGTTCGTCACCGCGCTCGAACATGTAGGTCTTCGATTTCATCGACTGGTCATACACGCGCGGAATGCCGTCCTTCATGATGTCGAGCTGCCCGGGAATGCGATCGGTCCGGACGGTGTAGGATTCAAACACCGCCCTCATCGCGTAGTAATCCTGCTGTGGAATCGGGTCGTACATGTGGTCGTGGCACTTCGCGCAACCAACTGTCACCCCCATGAAGGCCTGCGAGGTATGCGTTACGACATTGTCCATCCATTGCTGCCGGTTGGCGTAGTAATGCCGCGCGAGATAACCGGTCGCACGAAGCGTGTCGGGGTCTTCCGGCGCGATCTCATCAGCCGCCAGCATTTCGTGGATCATCCGGTCGTAAGGCTTGTCTTCATTCAACGCCTCCACGATCCAATCGCGCCAATGCCAGATGTGCCTTTGGCTGTCGCGAAGCGACGCCTTGTATCCGGCCCAATCACTGTAGCGCCAGATATCCATCCAATGGCGGCCCCAACGTTCGCCGTACTCGGGACGATTCAAGAGTGATGCAACGACGTTCTCATACGCCTCAGGTGAGGTGTCGTTCAGGAATGCGCGGCGATCTTCCGGGGTCGGATTGAGTCCGATCAGATCAAGATAAACCCGACGAAGCAGAATGTCCTTCGCGGCTTCGGATTGCGGGCTGAGCTTCAGACGCGAATGATGCGCGGCGATGAAATTGTCAATGGGATTGCGAAGCTCCGCGCCGGGAACATTTGGTGGCACGGGCTTCTTTACCGTTTCGAACGGCTTCCACGCATACTGCCTTTGCCGATCCTCGTAGCGCTTCAACAGACCTGCCAGTGCGTCATTGTTCTTCGCAGTGTCGCCTTTGCTGCCCGGGGAGGATCCCGAGAGCAACTCAATCAGATTGGAAACTCCGTCCTTGTCCGCATCTTCCTTGGCGACCGACTTCAGACGATCGGCGATGGATATCTTCCGACCAAGTTGATGCAGCCGATCACCGAAGGCGTTGTGCGGAAAATCCTTCAACGACTCCGCGCCATGAGCATCGGCCTTCACGTGACAGGTCGCACACGAATTCAAGCGCTTCGGAAGCAGGTCGCCAAAGTGGCGTTCCAAGCCCCGCTTGTTTGCGGGTGTCGCAATTGCACACACCGGCATCACGATGGCGATCGCCAGCAACGTCTTCCAAATTGTCGTAGTCGGACTCACTTCAGCAGTCTTTGATAGGCCAATCCGACGCAACTCGCAATCTGCTTGTTCAGCCGTAGCCCGTGTCACAAGAATATCACCTTGACCGCCGAAGAACGACAAAAACGCATTTTCGACTACCTACTGAAGGTGGAGTTCGCTTCGTTGGAAGAACTGTCCAATCAACTCGACGTTTCCGTGAGCACGGTGCGCCGCGACGTGTCGAGCCTCGAGGACACGGGCAAGTTGAAGCGAACGCACGGCGGAGCGCGTCTGGCGAATCCGGAATCGGATGAGTTCAGCTTCAACCTGCGGGAGACGCATCAGGGCGCGGAAAAGGATGCCATTGGCCGTGCGGTGGCAAACCTCATTGGCCTGAATCAGACGGTGATCATGGATGCGGGTTCAACCGTTTATCATGTGGCAAAGTACCTCGAACCGAAAACGCCTCACATCATCACCAACTCCCTCCCCATCGCGAATCACTATGCTGCGAACAACCAAGTCGAGGTGATTGTGTCCGGTGGCGTGATTTATCCACGGCTTGGCGTGATGGTCGGGCCACTGGCAATTCATGCGTTCTCCGAGATCAATGCGGATGTTGCGGTCATGGGTGCTGGCGGGATCAGCGAGGACGGAATCAGCAATTCCCATGTGCTCCTCATCGACATCCAGCTCGCCATGATCAAGGCAGCCAGGAAGACAATCTTCTGCCTCGATTCCACGAAGATCGGTCGGCAATCCCTCACGCGCCTCTGTGGCTTGGAGCGCATTCACACAATCGTCACCGATTCGGCCGCTTCGAAAGCGATGGTGGACAAGCTCTGCAAGAGTGGCTTGGAAGTTATTGTGGCTTAACACTGGCGGTTTTCTAGGGTAATTAGATATTCGTTATCGTTAACGAATTGCCGATACGCATCAATTCTCGTTGCCATGCGTGTTTCCTGCAGAGAGGCTCGATTGACCGTGCGGACGCACGGATGTAAATACAATGTATTTACTGAAACCAAAGGTCGGCGCAATGCGATTCTGGATTATCAGTCCGTCAATGGCAGTGGATACGAGGCCAATAACCAGGGACTGAACCTCATCCTCACCTCATCACAATTGAATCAGTTTCCCTCGGCCACCAGCACGGTGAATGAAGCTCACGCACGCAACACGCAGAAGAAGCCGTTCCTCCAAGTCAATCGAGCAACAGCGACCAATCCGGGCCTGGGATTCGATGCAGTCTTTCGAGATCCGTGGGGCAATCCCTACATCATCACCTTGGACTCGGACAACGATGGCTTCGTGCAGCCGGCCTTGTATCGCCTCGACGCGGTGTCACAGGCCTCGGGTGACAGGGGGTTGATGGGCCTTGCCTGACAGATGAAAGGACTGGCCAACACCTTCGCGATACGACAGCCGGTTGCGATCTGGTCCATGGGAAGTGACGGTGCGTTCACGCCGAATGCCAAGGCCAATTCCGAAGCCACGGTCGCCGGCAAGACGATCAAGAATCACGACAACATTGTGAGCTGGGCTGAATAGAAACACCCGGCTACTTCAATTCGATTCCCACAGGGCAATGATCTGAGCCGATGACATTCGGTTGGATGTAAGCCTTCTTTAATCGCTTGCGAAGCCGCTCGGAAGCCAGCCAGTAGTCGATACGCCACCCCACGTTCTTCGCGCGGGCACCGGAACGAAAACTCCACCAGGAATAGTGGCCGCCATCGCTTTCGAACTCCCGGAAGGTGTCCAGAAATCCCGCCTTCACGAAACGTGTGAATCCGGCCCGCTCCTCAGGTGTAAACCCGGCGTTCTTTGTATTGGCCTTGGGCCGCGCCAGATCGATTTCTTCGTGCGCGACATTGAAGTCACCGCAAACGAGCGCGGGTTTTGAGGCATCGAGCTTCTTGAGATAATTGAGCAACGCGCGATCCCACTTCTGGCGATAATCAAGGCGCGCCAATTCATTCTGAGCATTCGGCACGTAGACATTCACCACGAAGTAACTCTTGAACTCGGCAGTGAGCACGCGCCCTTCCTTGTCGTGCTCCTTCTTTCCGATCCCATAGGTTACGTCAAGCGGCCGCTTCTTCACGAAGATGGCCGTGCCGGAATACCCCTTCTTCTCAGCTGAATTGAAATAGGTCGTGTAACCGCCCGGCCAAAGTTGATCGACGTCGTTCGCAGTGCACTTTGTCTCCTGAAGACAGAGCACATCCGGCGACTCCAATTCGAGGTAGTCCAGGAACCCCTTCTTCAAAACCGCACGCAGGCCGTTGACGTTCCACGAGATGAATTTCACGGCGAGAACCTATCGGGAGAGCACACCGGACTCAAGGTTTGCTGACCGCGGACGGCGAGAGCAGGAGCAAACCCTGGATCGGTTTCAATTCCTCCTCCAGCCGGTGCGCGATCTTTTCGTATCCGTCACCGTTCGGATGGATCTTGTCGGACATCAATGCAGGTTGACCGAACACGCCGTCGAGAATGTTCGGAATGTAGAAGACGTTCTTTTCCTTTGCCAAGTTCTCAAAGTGCTCCGCGTTCTTGTCGCGCAGGATACTTGCGCTGCGAACACCGACCAAAACGACAAAACTTCCAGACCGGTGAAAACGATCAATCATGGTTGCGAGGTTGGCGAAAGTCTGTTCACGCGGAATCTGCTGGAGCGTGTCGTTCCCGCCCAGGCAAAGCATGACCACGCGAGGCTTCAGCTTGATGGCGGAATCGATTCGCGCGAGTCCATCGGCGGTGGTGTTGCCAGAGACGCCCAGATTCACCACCTTCGTCCCCAGCTTCTGCGCAAACAGGCTCGGATAGTCCTTTCCGCGCACCGCCCCATAGCCCTCCGTCAGACTGTCCCCAAAGCAAACCCATGGGCCGGTGTTCGCAGGAGGAAGATTGCGATACTCTCCGGGGGCGCTGTTCCAAAAGAAAAGCCAGCCGCCAGCAAGGACCAGCAGTATTCCGGCTAGGGGAACGACACGGTTCATCCCCGCTTCCGATGCGCCGCCATCATGCCCGGCTCTGAACCGGCAAGATCCGCGGCACGCTGCCCGGCCAGCAGCTTGCCGTAAACGCTTACATCTCGGGCGAGCATTTCTAGACGGGTCTTCAAGGCATCGGTCGCCACCTTGCCGTCAACGACATCCACCTTCTCCTGCAAGGAAACACCATAGGGAATCGTCCACGCGTAACACTGGCGCGCTATCGTGCGCAATTGATCGTGCACCGTCAGTCCTTTCTCATGCGATGCGACCACCGTCGCGAATACTTTGCCGGCAAATTCCTTCCAGAAGTGATCGAGGAAATTCTTCAGCGTGCTGCTGACGCTTCCGTGATAATCGGGCGTGCCAAGGACAATCACATCCGCGTCCAGCACCCGTGCTTTTGCCGCCTGATATTCCGGCCGTCCCCAGGCTTCGTTGGGATCGAAGAGCGGCATCGGGGTGTCGTAAAAATCGAGGACGTCCACCGAACACCCCGCGTCCTTCAATCGAGCCGCGAGGTCCTCCATGGCCGTGCGGGTCACCGAAGATGGATTCACGCTTCCGGTGACCGCCATTACTTTCAGGTTGGACATGGGACATGTGTAATGGCGAACGAAGCGCTTGGCAATGGGGCATCCAGACGGACAACGGCGGGTCTGGGATAGGCCGTCTGACTCGATGAGTCAGACGAGGCCCCCCCCAGATCGGACCGGGAGTTGGCGGCTGCGCGGCAGCGTCTTGGACTGCGACAGAGAGCGGCAGGGGGAGATTGCAGGTGGAAATTGCGTTTGACCGAAGCCCTTCCCACCCTATGCTCGGCACATTCCCGAAGCGATGACGGACGAATTTTGATTAAACCCGCGTCCGGCTTCGTCGTGAAAATCAGCTCCATGAAAATCTCAAAGCACAATCGACGTTCCTTCCTCAAGACGACCGGTTTCGGCGTCAGCACCTTTTACATCGCACAGAGTTCCTGGGCGCAGAGCAGCCCGGGTGACACCCTGAACACCGCCGTGATCGGTGTGAACGGCCGTGGCCGCTCGCACATCGGAGCGACCCTCGCCAACAAGCACAAGGGCATGAAGCTGACCGCGCTCTGCGAAGTGGATTCCAAAGTGCTGGACGCGCGCGTCAAGGACCTCGATCGAAAGAAAGTGAAAGTGAAGGGCTATCGCGACATGCGAAAGCTCTTCGAGGACAAGGACATCGACATCATTACTGTTGCAACCCCGAATCACTGGCATTCACTCGCCACAATCTGGGCTGTTCAGGCAGGCAAGGATGTCTACGTCGAAAAACCCGTTTCTCACAACGTCTGGGAAGGCCGCCAGATGGTGAAAGCCGCGCGCAAGTACAAGCGCATCGTGCAAACCGGAACGCAGAGTCGCACCAGCGACGGGCTCCAGGAAGCGGTGAAGTGGATCCAGGAAGGTAACCTCGGTAAAATCAAGATTGCCCGCGGTCTCTGCTACAAGAACCGTCCGTCCATCGGCCACGTGAATGCGCCGGTCGCGATTCCGGAACACATTGATTACGACCTCTGGTCCGGTCCGGCTCCGTTGGTGCCTCCGACGCGCAACAATCCCAAGAAGGGGCCTATTCACTACGATTGGCATTGGGTGTGGAACTACGGCAACGGCGACCTCGGCAATCAGGGAATTCATCAAATGGACCTGGCCCGCTGGTTCCTCGGCGAAGACGCCCTGGCACCGCGCGTATGGAGCGTTGGCGGTCGTCTGGGATATGAAGACGACGGTGAAACACCAAACACCCAGATCGTTTACCAAGATTACAAGGCAGCTCCGTTGATTTTCGAAGTCCGTGGATTGCCGAAGAGCAAGACTGAATCCGGCCGGCCCGTTTTCATGGGAGCCAGCGTCGGTGTGATCATTCACTGCGAAGACGGCTACCTCTCCATCCCGAGTTATTCCTCGGCCAATGTGCACGACAAGGACGGCAAACAGGTGAAGCAGTTCAAGAGCAAGACCCAGGGAACAGACAAGCACTTCGCAAACTTCCTCGATGCCGTGCGCAGCCGGAAGCACACCGACCTGAATGCGGACATCCTCGAAGGACACCTTTCCAGCGCGCTCTGCCACACCGGCAACATCTCGCACCGCCTCGGCGCGACGAAGAACCCTGACGAGCTTCTCGAATTCTCCAAAGGCGAACGCGGTGGCGAAGAAAGCTACGGACGCATGGTCGAGCACCTGCGCAAGAACGGCGTGGACGTCAACAAGGAAAAACTCACCTTGGGCCCCGCGCTGACCATGAACCCGCGCACCGAACGCTTCACCAACAGCGCTGCAGCCAACGAGCTGCTCACACGCAAGTACCGCAAGCCGTTCGTGGTTCCCAAAATAGTTTAAGCCAACAAAACACGCACCCGAAAGGCGGACGTCATGTCCGCCTTTTTCTTTGCCCGCATCGAAACAAGGTTCCAGAAACAAGGGCAATACGTTGTAACACATGTCACGGGGTGTGAACCTATCTGGGTGGCGCAAGCGAGCTGGTTGTGGAGGGAGGAGATTGCGAGTCCTTACTCGAGCTACAGCCCTTTGAACTTGGGCGATGGAGATTGCGGCCTACTCGCGACAGCACATATCACATCATACTCGCCTCGAATTTTCGCGCCCAAGGACTCGTAAACTCGTCCCTCCACCACTCACCTGAAATCGCACCCCATGTTACGAATTCATCAACCCTCTCACTCACTTTGAATCGGGTATCCATGCGGACCATATCTCACGTGTTGGAGGTCGGGTGCCTGGGAGACAAATCTGGCAGAGCAGGTGAATGTGAGATTCAGGCGGGGATTCGAATCCAGAATCGGCTGCCTTTGTCGACCTGGCCGAGTTTTTCAAACACGCGTTCGCGATAGGAATGCGGAATACCCAGCCCGGTGTCGGTGACCGCAATTTCAATTTCGTCGTCGATCGTGGTGTATTCCAATGCGATGGGCCAGTCCACCGGCGTGAACGAACCCAGAAGGGGAGCACGTGACGCCTCAATCTCCTCTACCATGCGCTGAGCCCCATCGCCGGATTGGGTCGGCAGTTCCTGAGCCAACTCGAGGAAATTCTTCAGGCGTTCTTCGAATTGGAAAGGCCGCTCGTTGTTCACCTCAACAACTTCAGGCGCACCCGTCTCAGGAATGCCCAATTCGCGATCACCACCAATGCCAGCAGGGCGATCGTGGTCCAATGGCGCTGTCTGATGCCTGAAGCAGCGCAAGCTGTCGCGCGGATTATTCGGGACGCTTATCGTTCGACACCCGGGCGTCGGATCGCTATGCAAAGGCGATGTCCGACTTCCGCACCAAACTGCAATGGCTTGGACTCTTCGCCGGGCCCATTGCCGCGTTGCTGGTCTATCAAGCACTGCCGGTGCATTACTCCATGCCCGGAGGTGGATCGGAGGATTTCACGCATGCCGGACGTGTAACGCTTTCCGTGATGATCTGGATGGCGATCTGGTGGTTGACCGAGGCGATTGAGATTTCGACCACCGCACTCCTACCCATCGCAGTGCTACCATTGTTCGGCGCCGTGAGCATCGTGGATGCAACAGCACCGTATGCGCATCGGCTGATCTTTCTTTATCTGGGCGGCTTCATCGTCGCGCTCTCCATGCAGCGTTGGGGTCTGGACAAACGAATTGCCTTGGCCACTCTCACGCTGGTTGGAACGAGACCAGCGAACATGATCGGCGGGTTCATGATCGCCACCGCTGGTTTGAGCGCGTTCATGTCAAACACGGCCACGACCGCTATGATGCTTCCGATCGCGCTCAGCGTGATCGCCTTGTTGAAGGAAAAGCAGCCTGGGGGAGCAGCATCAAATTTTGGCGTCTGCCTGATGCTTGGGATCGCTTATGCAGCGTCAATGGGAGGAATCTCGACACTGGTCGGCACGCCCCCAAATGCCTTCCTCGCGTCCTTCGTGGAAGGAACGATCGACGAACAGTATCGCTCCGAGATGAGCTTCGCCCGATGGATGATGATAGGCGTTCCGATGACGCTGATCATGTTGCCGATCATCTGGTTTCTGCTGACGCGCCTTCTCTACCCCGTGCCCTCAGGTCGGCTCGAAGGAGGCGGTGAGATCATGCGCAAGGAACTCCGTGCGCTCGGTCCGATGAAACGAGGAGAGCAAGTCACGTTGATCATCTTCCTGGCAACCGCGATCTGCTGGATCACGCGCCCATTCCTGCAAGAGTTGTTTCCCTTCCTCAGCGGTCTGACTGATCCCGGTATCGCAATCATCGCAGCCACTTTGTTGTTCATGATCCCAGTGGATACGGCCAAGCGCGAATTCGTGATGAATTGGAACACGGCGCTGAAGATGCCCTGGGACATCCTGATTCTATTCGGAGGTGGAATGAGCCTCGCCAGCGCAGTCAAGGCGACCGGTGTGGCGGAATTCATCGGGGGACAGGCGGGGCATTTCGCCGGCGTGCCAAACGTCGTATTGATCCTGATCGTGGTCACCGCAGTCATCCTGCTGACCGAACTCACCTCAAACCTTGCCACGACCGCGACGCTCCTGCCGGTCCTAGCGTCATTGGCTCCCGGGCTGGGCGTCCATCCTTACCTGCTGATTTTCACGGCCACCATTGCCGCGAGCTGCGCCTTCATGATGCCGGTTGCCACACCTCCAAACGCCATTGTGTTCGGTTCACGCCAGATCACGATTCCTCAGATGGTGAAAGCCGGGGTATGGTTGAACATCGTCGGAATTATCGTGATCACCGTGCTGGCGATGTTCCTGATCGAGACTGTGACCGGCGTGAAGTTCAACTAGTATTGCGTCATCCGTGTATTGATGGGTTGCTCTTAATCGTTGTCTCAATCTCCCTCCGAATCCGAGATGAGGAGTTAGGACAACGATTGAGAACCAGGCAATTTGTCATTTCATTGCTGACGGGATACTAGCCGCGGTTGCCTCAGCAGCAGACCACTGTCTGCGAACGAAGTCCACCGATTGAGGGAGAACCTCGTGCGCTGCACCGGAGAGCCAACGGCATTCGACTTCGAGGATGCCCCGGTACTCCACCTTCTTAAGTTCTCCAAATCCGCTGAAATCCATTGATCCCGGCCCGGGTTCGACGCGGGTGTTCTCGGCGAGATGAACATGACCGATCTGATCGATGGAACGGACAAGCGCCTTGGGCGTGTCGAGTTCCTCCAACTGCATGTGGAAAAAGTCCGCGGTGCACGCCAGGTGTGAGTGACTGATCTCGCGGGTGATGCGCGCAGCGTGTTCGATCGAATGCAGGTGATCGGATTCGTATTTGTTCACCGGTTCGAGCAGGAGTGTGACGCCTCGTTCCTCAGCGGCATCGGCCATCGCGGGGAGTTCCTCCAGCAGCAGTGCATCAAGCCGGGCCGCAAGTGAGGGATGATTGCCCGCATCGGTCAACCGCTCTGGATTATCCTGGTTCAGACAGGGGGGCATGTTGAATCGTAGGACCTGTAGTTCGGCGCAGAGATCGAACAGCCGAATCAATGATTCACGACACCGGCTACGATCAGCTTCCGACGGGCTGAGCAGTGATCGTTCGAATCCAAGCGAAATACTGGCGAGCGGGAGGGCCAGGTCACGCAGGCACTCCCTCAACGGCGTTTCCCATCTCTCCTTGAATCGTCCCGGCAGGGCGATCGCATCGAAGCCGAACCTACTCGCGTTTGTAATCTGCTCAACGACGGTTTCGCCCGGCAGCACCTCGAGCCGGATCGAGAGTTCGGGCAGGTTCATTCGGTGGCTTTCGCGAAATTCTCCGCAATCGCAACGGCCTTGAACATCGCCTTGGCCTTGTTGACGGTTTCCTGATACTCGGCTTCCGGATCGGAATCGGCGACCCATCCACCGCCCGCCTGGACATACGCCTTGCCATCTTTGAGCAGCGCGGTGCGGATCGTGATGCAGCAATCCAGATTGCCGCTGAAACTGAAGTAGCCAACGCAGCCGCCATAGGGACCGCGAGCGGTCTGTTCCATTTCAGAAATGATCTGCATGGCGCGAATCTTGGGCGCACCGGAAAGCGTTCCAGCAGGGAAGGTGGCTCTCATGAGATCGTAGGGTGTATCGCCCTCTGACAGGTTTCCTTCGACCTGTGAAACGATGTGCATCACGTGGCTGTAGCGCTCGATGATCATCAGATCCTTTACCTGCACAGAGCCGTAGTCGCACACGCGCCCAATATCGTTGCGGGCAAGATCGACCAGCATCACGTGCTCGGCGCGTTCCTTGGGATCAGCGAGCAGCTCCTTCTCGAGCGCGAGATCTTCGGCCTCGGACTTGCCGCGCTTGCGGGTGCCGGCGATCGGCCGAATCTGAACACGTCTGTCCTCGCTGCGCACGTGAATCTCCGGCGAGGCTCCCACCAATGCGTAGTCCTCAAGCTCCAGGAGAAACATGTAGGGCGAAGGGTTGATCGTGCGCGCTGCCCGATAGAGTTGCAGGGGGGAGGCCTTGATATCCGTCGAGAATCGCTGCGATCCAACCACCTGGATGATGTCACCCGCCTGGATGTAATCTTTCGCCTTGGCGACATTTGCAAGGAAGCGTTCCTTTGGCATGTTGGATTGGAACTCCACGTCCGGAATCGACGCGGGGAACGTCACAACCTGCTCTTCGATCGGCTGCTCGAGCAGACTCACCAATCGCTCGATCTCTTCCGTCGCGACAGCGTGCGCTTCATGAGGCGGAACGCCCGGCTCAACGATTGCGTTGACGATGATCGTCAAGGTCTGGGCGACGCGATCAAAGACGAGCAGCTCGTCCGCAATGATGAAATACATCGTCGGCGTTCGAATCTCGTCATTGGGAGCGCGTGGCACGACGGGTTCAACGTCGTGAATGAACTCGTGCCCGATAAAGCCCACAGCCCCACCGGTAAAGCGCGGCAAGCCTGGCAACTGCACCGCCTGGTATCGGGAAAGAATTCTCTCGATGACCTCCAGCCCGTCCTTCACGCAATTGTCGCAGTTTTCGTTCTCCTTTACCGGAATCGCAAACTTCTCCTTCACCCGTCCGTTCTCCATCAACTCAATCCGGTTTCCGGTTTGGCGAATGATTGCGCGCGGATTGCACCCTACGAAGGAATACCGGCCCAGATGTTCTCCCCCTTCCACAGATTCGAACATGAAGGAATCACCATCACCCCGGATCTTTTGATAGGCCGAAAGCGGTGTTTCAAAGTCTGCCAGCAAGCGTGTGGAAACAGGAATCAGATTGCCTTGTTTGGCGAGGTCGAGGAATTCGTCTAGAGTGGGCGTGATCATGAAAGTTTCGATCGGGTCTTGAGCAGGGGCAGGGAAGCAAAGAATCCGACGACCAATCCGTAGACGAAGACACCCGTCCCGATGCCCATGGTGATCGAGCCCGGGGGACTGAGCAGGACGAGCGCGAGCCCGACGCAGAGAAACATCCCGGCTTCGCCAAAAATGCAAAACAGGATGAGGCTCCGACTGGCGCAACTCATCTGATTGAGAATGAATGTCAGATAATGATTTTCGCCCATCGTCCGCATGATCCAGGCGCTCTTGAAGTTTCGGGCTGCAACCAGAAGGCTCGTGGTGATCACCACCACGGCCATCAGCGGCCAGATGGAAATAAAAACGCACATGACGAGGTTGAAAAAAATGCCCAGTTTCCAACCCAACAACCGGGCTATCGGATTGGCTTCCAACAGGAATGTGGGAGTCCCCGTCCAGGTGCTGATCAGGTCCATGCCTCTTGCAAAAACGGCCGCAGCCAGCACGGCAAAATAAACCGGGCTGCCAAACGGCACCAATTCCTGCGCGAGCGATTCCAAAACCTGCTGCATCTTATTTCTTTCCGTAGACATCGTCCGGATTCACAAGTTGCCTCTCGGTAATGGTGCAACTCTCTCCGCCGTCCTTCACCGATCGGAAGAAACAACTCTGGTAGCCTTCATGACAAGCTGCACCCTCCTGTTCCACTTGGATCAGCAATGTGTCCCCGTCGCAATCGAAGGCGATGTCCTGAACATTCTGTGTGTGACCGCTGGATTCGCCCTTCATCCAATACTTCTGGCGGGAGCGGCTCCAAAACCAGGTCTTGCCGGTCTCGATGGTCTTGCGCAGCGAATCCTCGTTCATCCACGCCATCATCAACACGCGGCCAGTGGATTGATCCTGTATAATCGCCGGAATCAACCCATCCGCAGTGAACTTCAGTTTTTCAAATACCTTCATGTCAAAATAGTTAGAGCAAACGGGTGGGAATCCCTCGGGAAGCCATGTGCTCCTTTACCTGCCCTACCGTATACTCTCCAAAGTGAAATATGCTCGCGGCCAGTACAGCGTCTGCCCGGCCGTCCAACAATACATCCGCCATATGCTCCAACGATCCCGCACCACCGCTGGCGACCACCGGAACGCCAACCGTCTCGCTGACCCGGCGCGTGACCGTGATATCGAAACCCGCCTTGGTCCCGTCCGCATCAATGCTGTTCAGTACAATTTCTCCGGCGCCAAGCTGGCAGGCCTCCTTCGCCCATGCGATCGTCTCGCGGCCCGTGGTTTTACGCCCCCCGTGGGAAAAGACTTCCCAGCGATCGGGGGAAACTTTCTTGCAGTCGATCGAAACGACGATGCATTGGCTCCCGAATTTCTCCGCGCCTTGGGTGATCAGCTCCGGATTATTCAAGGCCGCTGAATTGATGCTCACCTTGTCAGCACCCGCGCGCAGCATCACCGACATGTCTTCGAGTTCGCGAATCCCGCCACCTACAGTCAGGGGCATGAAACACTCACTGGCCGAGCGCTCGATGACATCGACCATTGTCGCCCGCCCGTGCGCGCTGGCCGTGATGTCAAAGAAGACCATTTCATCTGCGCCCTGGTCGTTGTAGCGAATAGCCAGCTCGACCGGATCGCCGACGTTCCGCAGACCTCCTTCTTCCGCTCGGCCAAACTGCACGCCACGCGTGACGTGCCCGTCGTGCACGTCGAGACAGGGAATGACGCGTTTGGCCAACATACTACTGAAGTCGTGAGCAGCTAGGATTCGTGGTTCGCATATACTTCGGCCGACAAAAAAACCCGGCGTTTCCGTAGAATCGCCGGGCTTGAAATTCGGCCATTCTGCAAAGGGGCAAAAGTCTTGCCAAAACGGCAGGACTTTTCAATGCCACCAATGCCAACGGCTGAAAATCATGAATCAGGCCGGACCAAAGATCCCGCCCCCGTGGTTTTTGAATTTTTTGTTGGTGTAGAGCATCGTGCGCGTGGAGTTCGTCGGATTGTTGGTTGCGTACTTGTATCCAATCTTCTGAACTGCAGCGATGATGTCCTTTACCTTCAACGGCTTGTTGGCCGTCACTTTCAACACCGCATCCGGGAGGGAGATCCCACCGCGCGGCTTGCGGCCTGCTTTGCCAGCACCCTTTTTCTTGGCTGCCTTTTTGGCGGCCGTGGGCGCAGAGGCTTTGCGGGCGGCTTTCTTCCTGCCCGGCGGCCGACCGCGCCTTTTGGCACGAGCCACCGGTGCTGGCGCAGACGTTCCCCCCAACGCCCCATCTATTTCTGCTAACCGAGCCTCCAATATGGCTTTCTCGTTCAGCAACGCATCCCTGAGGGACACGAATTGTTGCACATCTTTGCTAGGCATAAACGCGAGGAGCCTATAGCAGCGCCTTGCCATGACAATGATTTATTGGTGAATACTCCGGTTTGGCTTGTAGGAAGAATTCGCAACTTCGGCGTGAACCATATTGTGCGAAACTTGTATTCTATTCAGTGAATTGAGTGAATATCCAGCCCAACCCTTCACGTCGAACGTACACAACAGCTTCAAGCCATGAAGAAAACGACCCTCCTCCTCTCCGTTTTTGCCCTTTCCTTCCCTGCCAGCGCACAGGTCTTTTCCCGAGATTCGTTAGGTGGCGCTGCTCTCGGAGGTCTCATTGGAGGCATCGTCGGGCACAATAGCGGCCGCAAAACCGCTGAGGGCATCGGTATCGGTGCGGGCACCGGATTGCTGCTTGGCGCGTTGCGCAATGAGCATCGCAATCGCGGCAGTTACGACGCCTATATCCCCTCGCGTCGCCGATCCGTTTACGCCAGCGGTGGCCGCGTCGAAACCCGTCCCAATTACGCGATTACCGGAGCGGCTCTGGGGGGACTGGCCGGGGGAGTCATTGGTCACAACAACGGACGTAAGACCGCCGAAGGCGCAGCAATTGGTGCAGCATCCGGTTTGCTCCTCGGGGGACTTGCTGAAGGTGCAGCCCGCAGATCCGAACGGCGCCATTACTTTGCGCAACAGGCACAGCCGACGATGAACTCGTCTTTCTACACCACGCGTCCCGCCGTTCAATATATTGCCCAACCGGTTGTCACACAGCCCGTCGTTACTCGCACGGTGACTCCAACGGCCGTGGTGACCGCCAGCCAGACACCCACAGCCGGATCCACGATTTACCGGCGCACACCGGGTTCCAGCCTTATGCCAACTGCCGCAACCGGACTGAGGCAAATGCGAACACAACGCACGGGCAGCACGCGTTCACAACAGCCGATCAACGCGCAGACGGTCATCATCAACAATTACTACGGATCATCCCAGAACCTTGGCAGCGCGAACAAGATGTTTGGGCGATAAAAGGGTGGCGTGCCAAGGGAGGACGTTTAATCTCAAAACCAGTTTATGAACATGCAAATGAATAGTTGGAGTGTAGCTTTGTCCCTCGTTCTCATCGGCATTGGCACGGGTTGCCAGACCGGCGTGAGGAACCCATCCGGCGTCGGCGTTACCGTATTGCAGCCCGACGAACAGGGATTTGTCGCGGGCACGGGCATCGAATCGCAGGACCTCGTGCGCGTGGCAAACAAGATGTCGCGCGGCATCCTGGGTGTGCCCGAAATCAACGGCGTTCAGGGAGTGCCCCGAGTGGTGTTGGATCCGGTCATCAACGAGACCCGCTTTCCGATCAACAAGGACATCTTCCTGACCCGCATCCGGGTGGCGCTCAATTCACAGGCAGCGGGCAAGGTGCGCTTCCTTGCCCGCTCACGCATGCAGGCTTTGGAACGTGAACGTGAGATGAAACGTAAAGGACAAGTCACCAGTTCCACCGATCCGAACGCCAATGCATTCAAGGGCGCAGACTTCTTCCTCACCGGAAAACTGCAAAGCCTCACCACGAGCACGCAACGCGGTAAGAGCGACTATATCTTATATTCCTTCCAACTCATCGACGCGAACACCTCCGACATTGTCTGGGAAGACTTCGATGAAATAAAAAAACAGGGCGTGGTTGACGCCGTGTACCGCTGACTACAGCCGGATCGGCGCGAGCCCTTCGAAAGAACTTCACCCTGACACAGCCCGGTGTAGCCGTGAACCAGCTCAATACTCTCTGCCTCGCCGGATTGAGCGCCATGCTCGCCGGATGCGTGGGTGTTCGTTACGAGCCCTTCGAAACCACGGGTGACGCAGTGCAGGATGGCATTCGGCTCGCCGCGCGTGCGCCACAAAAGGACCGGGTCATGTGGAACTACCGAACGGCCGCGGTCGCATTGCGGTCCGCACGCTTCGAAGATGCCAAGCGATTGCTCGATGATTGCATCGGCACGATCGAGGGGATTTACGGCCCGGACAAAATGGCCAAATCGGCCCGGACTTACGTGGGCAAAGAATCCTCCAAGACCTTCATCGGCGAGCCTTATGAACGGGTGATGGCGTACTTCTATCGCGGTATTCTCTATTGGATGGATGGGGAACCGGATAATGCCCGCGCGTGTTTCCGAAGCGCACAAGTGCACGATGCGGATGCTGAGGACAACAGCTACGCCTCGGACTATGTCCTGTTGGATTACCTCGATGGCTACGCTTCGGCGAAACTTTCTACCGACGGCTCGGACGCCCTGAAGCGCGCCCGAGCGAACACCGCGCAAGGCCCGCTTCCGGATTACGACAAGAGTGCAAACGTTCTTGTGTTTGTAGAATACGGAAACGGACCGATCAAAGTTGCTGCGGGGCAATATCGCCAGAAGCTGCGCTTCCGCGAAGGCCACTCCCCAAATCAATCTGCCGCGATCTCGATCGCCTCCAAGACCGCGCAGGCCGAGCCACTTGACGACCTCTACTACCAGGCTACCACCCGTGGCGCGCGAGTGATCGATCATATCCTGGCGGGCCAGGCAAAGTTTCGCAGATCCACGGACAAGGTAGGAAATGCGGCCATCATCACTGGTGCCATTCTCGCCAATCAACAGGGAAGGAAAAGCAGTGCCGATGAAATTGGCGCTGGGCTGCTCCTTTTCGGCCTCGCTTCCAAACTCATTTCGAGCGCCACCAACCCACGCGCCGACACGAGAGCATGGGACAACCTGCCCCGCTATCTCAGTTTCGCGGCGTTTCGCGTGCCGCCGGGAGAACACGAACTGACCGCGGAATTCAAAGATGGCGCCGGGCAAATCCGGAGAAAGAAAACACTGAGCATTTCACTGCCGGCTGCGTCCAAGGATGTGGTCGTGTTCGTCAGCGACAAAATGAACTAACCAGAAAGGAACGATGAAAAAGCTGTTCACCCTCACCGCCCTCGCGGCTTCACTCGGCCTGAGCGCCTGCCAGCATGGTGGCGCCTACAAGCCAAAGAACACCGCCGTTTACAATCTCGAGGATTCCGAACCCGTCGTCCTGATGGATCGATTTGTTCAGCGTTCCGTCACCGCCCCCGGCGTAAAGCAGATGACCCTCAAGGACGGGCGCATGCGCGTCATCGCAAACATCCGCAATCGCGAATCCCGGCGGATTCAGGTCCAAGTCAGCTGCGTGTTCAAGGATGAGGACGGCTTTCCCACCGGAGAACCATCAAACTGGCGCGACCTCATCCTGACCGAGGGCGCACAGGAAGGAATCGAATTCTATTCACTCAATGATAAAGCTCGGAAGTTTACGGTCCGGATTCGTCAGGCACATTGACCAAAGGCAGAACATGAAACCCATTCTCATTTGCAGTTTCGCACTCGCACTCTCGCTTGCCGCCTGCTCCACGGCACCAACCAAAGAGCAACGGGATGCACCTCCAAACGTGATCATCACCTCCCAGCAATACACACCGCCACCGGCGGGGCAGACGGGACGGGACTTCACCCAGAAACCAATCAACACGGCGCAGATGATCATCACGCCCGAAGACGCGCTCGCAGTGGTGGAAAAGTTCAAGAAAACCTATGCCGGCTTGGGCAGACCCCGCATGCTCATTCATGTGAACCGCGCGCTGGTCGACGAACAATCCGGGCTGATTCTGAATTCATTCAGCCAGACCAGAAACACGGACAAAACCACCGTCGATTCCACCATCCAAGCGCAGCCCAATCAACAGGGCAAAACCACCATCAACGTGACCGCTGGCGGTAACGTGGATCTCGGTGGACAAAACGCACAGCAGTTTCCTCCCGGTCCAGGTACCGTCACCGCGACGCGTGAAAGCAGCGCGCAACAGACGGATTATGTCAATCATCCGAAGGTGACCAAGACCCTCGCCGATCAGCAGACCATTCGTGATGTAGAGCGCCTCTTCGGCCGCCCATTGCGCATGGGTGGAGTTCACCTTGCCGACCAGGCCATCGCAACTCAGTTGCTTGCAAGCCGTTCTCTCGCCGCGATCCTGAAGGACACCAACACCGAAGCTGCCCGCAAGGACCGGCAAGCGCTGAAGAAAATCGCGGACGTCGCGCTCGAAGTTCTGATCTCAAGCCGTCAGGTCACCGTGCCCGGGGTGTCGGGCAACACGGTCTACACAGTTCCCGACATACAGGCCACCGCCATTCAGTTGCGAGATGGGCGCATCATCGGGCAGGCCGCAGCCGCGGACATCTACGGTCGCGACCGCGACGTCGGACGCTACACGCAGTTCGATATCAACCAGATCACGGAAGCGGTGGCCATCGCGTTGATGGAAGACATCACGCACGGGAGTTAACCCAAAGCGATTCTCCGTTACAGGTGCCGGCTGAGGATGACGTCCCGTCCGGCATTTCCATGCCGCCGCCGAGTGTGGTAATCTAATCTACTCGCTTGCGTTGGAAGCGTCTTCGCCGGGATCAGCATCCTCAGTCAGCTTGGCCTTCGACCAGATCTGCAAATAGGCGTCGTTCGTTCCGATGATGGGCGTTTCCTGGCCAAGGAACATCTGGTTGATGCCCTGCTTCAATGAATTCAAGCCATTGGTGCTGAACTCAAGGTAGAGACCTTCGGGCACCTCATTGAATTTCCAATGGTCGGCATCTTGTTCACCGTCGTAGAACAAAACGAGTTGCTGGAGGATCTTCCCCGGGAGCCCCTCAAGCTCGGGTACCGCCACGCCCTCCTCCTCGATAAGAGTGTTGATCGACTTGATGCTCGGCACATTATGAGATTCAAGGTAGCTCAGGTATGCCAACAGATTGACGCAGGCAGTCGCATCTGCCGCAAAGTTGTAATAACCCTTCTCCTCAGAATCTGGGTAGTGCCACACCGTGACGTATCCACGAATCGGAAAGTCCGCCGAGGAAACCTTCACTTCGCAGGCAGCCCCGCTGAGCCCTTCGGCAACCCCGAACTGTTGCGCCCACTTCACAAACGACACCTCTGGACCACGATTGAGCCGTGTCAGCACCTGTTTCATGGGACGGCAGATCGATCCGTCGGGAAGCTCCAGCTGCAAATTGACGTGGATCATCGGATCTTCGGACTCACCCACCCATTCACCGCCGACGGATTGCCGGATAACCTCACCCAAATACGCACCCATCGTGAAGCTGCGCCCGGAAAGGTCCTCCGCAAAAAAATCCCGGTAGCCAGGCGTCTCGCTGTTCACCTTCTCCGCAAAGCAACGGTCCATCTCAGCCAGGCTCTCAAGGGAAAAATCCGTATGGTACCCCGCTTCCTGCATGGCTTCGGCCGCGAGTTCGGCAGACCCGGTGATGTCCGGGTGGGAATACTCCTCGTCCAATGCAAAGCCCGATTCACCCAACTCTTGAATCTCGCCCGCTTCCGAGTATACAGAACTACGATCCCAGATGATGTGATCCAGCGCGTATGACGAGGAATGTTCCCGGCTCATGATTGGCTGTCCGACCTTGGGGAGCGTAGGATACCCGTCCGGCCGATGCAACCGCCGATCAAGGACGGCTGATCAGATATCGAAGCTGGCCAAACCGGCTTTTGACTTGGAGCCTAATCCAAATTCGCAGACTCTTTGCCCAGCTTTTCTCATTATGAATTCAACTGATATCCGCTGCGTTGGAGCGACCTTGCACTTCCTCCCTGTTCACACCCGAGTGCCGCTGAAGTTCGGCAAGGAAACCGTCAGCTACGTCACCTGCGCCCGTGTCTGCGTCACCGTTGAGAACACCGCAGGCGAGCGGGAGATCGGTTGGGGAGAAACGCCTCTCAGCGTGACCTGGGCTTGGCCGAGCACGATGGGCTACGAGTCCCGGCACGGGGTCATGAAGAACTTCTGCGTCCGGCTCGCCAAGGAATGGTCCTCCTTCGACAGCCAGGGCCATCCGATCGAAATCGGGCAGGACTTCATCACGCACGCATTGCCCCGGCTGCTCAAGGAAACAAACACCAATCGCACCGGGATGGAGCCGCTCCCCTATCTGGCAGCGTTGATCTGCGCCTCACTGTTTGATATCGCCATCCACGACGCCTACGGTCGCATGCTCAAGCGGCCCATTTACTCCACCTATACCAGCGAGTTCATGTCCCGCTCACTCAGCGATTTTCTGGAATCGGACGCCGATGGCATTGACTTTGAAGGCCGGTATCCGAGTGATTTCATTCAAACCCGGCTTGAAGAAAAACAACTACGCGCGTGGCATCTGGTTGGTGGCGTCGACAAACTCGATCGCGAAGAACTCACCGGCGACGATCCAGCCGATGGCTATCCGGTCATCCTGCCGGACTGGATCAACGTTGACGGATTGAAGTGCCTGAAGATCAAACTCCGGGGCAATGACTCGGATTGGGACTATGCGCGCATCGTCAAGATCGGCGAAATTGCGATCGCCGAGGATGTTGAATGGCTGACCGCAGACTTCAACTGCACGGTTACCAATCCTTCCTACGTGAACGACATTCTCGACCGGCTCTGTCTCGAACATCCCCGCGTCTATGGAATGATGCTCTACGTCGAGCAACCGTTTCCCTACGAGCTGGAAAAGAACAAGATCGATGTCCACAGCGTTTCTGCGCGCAAACCCCTGTTCCTCGATGAAAGCGCCCACGACTGGCAACACATCCGACTGGGACGCCAACTCGGCTGGACGGGAGTCGCTCTGAAGACATGCAAGACTCAAACCGGTGCGATCCTCTCAGCCTGCTGGGCCAAAGCACACGGCATGACCCTCATGGTGCAGGACCTCACGAATCCCATGCTCGCACAGGTCCCGCACGTCCAACTGGCCGGCCACGTCGGAACGATCATGGGCGTGGAAACCAATGCCATGCAGTTCTATCCGGCCGCCTCAGAACCGGAGATGGAAGTACATCCAGGAATTCATCAGCGACGATCCGGCTGCGTGGATCTTTCAACCCTGACCGGCCACGGATTCAGCTATTTCGAAGACCAGGTGAATCGCGAACTTCCCGATCCGGAAGCCAACTACACTTCGTGACGCCGATGTCGTCCGATTCAAACACCATTCGGGCGTTTGGCAGGGGATTTCTGGATCGTGGTCCGGTCTATCTCATGTGTGCGCTGATCCTTTACGGACCCTTTCACTACGCACTGACGACGCGGCCAGGAGAGATCCTGTTCACCCAGGTGGCCAGCGTCGCCATCTTCATTTTTCTGTGGGACGCATTCGTCAAAGAACGATGGCCACAGGTGCCGGCTCTCCCCCTTGCCTGCATGACGGTGATTCTCCTTCTCGGTTTGTGGATGACCTTCAACGCCAGCTCCTATTATCGCTGGCACACTGAACTGTTTACCATGCGGGTCCTGACTGGTGCGCCATTTCCAGACCTCCCCGGATCCTACGCCCGCTTTGCGTCAACTCAGTTGGTCACCAAGCTGACCGTGATTTTCGGCCTCGTCGTCATCTTCCTCAATCAGAACGAAACCAGGCGCGAACGCATTCTGTTCACCTTCATGGTATCCGTCTTGGGCTGTGCCCTTCTGGGAACAGCAATGAAGTTTTTTGAACCCATTCGGGATCTGTACTGGGACGCAAACAAATACAAAGATCGTGGAATGGTGGAAATTGTGTTCGCCGCATTCCGTTACCACGCGCATTCCGCCTCGTTCCTTGTGACTGGACTTTGTGTTTCCGGCGGGTTCTGGTTGCATTCTGTCGAACGTCGACAACCCAAGGGCAAACGATTTCTGTGCGCACTGTCCTTCTTCTGCATTTTTTGCGCACTTTTTCTGAACACCTCCCGTGCCGGCTGGGTCCTGAGTCTCGTCGCCATGATCGGACTGACGACGATGGCACTTCTCCGGAGAACCCGGCGCTTCAGCCGAAAAGAGATTCTTGCCGGATTGGTGGGTCTGGTACTGCTCGGTGCGATTGCCGCTTCGGTATTCCTTGCTGAGAAGGAGTACCGGACAGAGAGAGTGCAGACCATTCGAAAACACATCCAGAGCCGTGCGCCCATCGCGTTGTTCATCAAGATCATCCCGGAAACTCCAGTATTGGGATTCGGGCCTGGCTCGCTGCCGAACGTTTTCCCAAAGTACCAGCGACTGCATCCGGATCTGTTCGCTCAGGACAAGTTCCTGAACGCTGCACATCAAGACTACTTCCAATTCTTTTTTGAGTGGGGCGCGGGATTGATCGTCTGGGTGGCGTTGCTTCTGACACCTGTGGGATTGCTTTTCGCACAAATACGCCGTTTGGGATGGAGGAGGGCGGCAAATCCATTGACCGCTTCATGCACCCTTGCCATATCGATCACACTGATGCACAGCATGGGCGATTTCCCGCTCCAGATGCTGCTCCTCCAACTCGCGTTCTTTATCTGCTGGTCAACGGCTGTGAGTGCTGCCTCCCCGGACGACGGCACAGCCAATGAGAGAAGCTCTGCCATTTAGCTCTGAATTCGGATCGACTGCAGCCGGAAGATGAAGGCCGGTTTGAGATTCTTGGACGAGGCGCCCGTCAGCGTTTGTCTTCGCCGTATCCGTAGTACTTCTTGTCGGTGTAGTAGTAGTAGTTGTAGCCGGCTCGGCGTTTTTCAGGCACGAAATTCAAAACCAATCCGGAGACATTCTTTCCACTCCTTCTCACCAACTCCAGCGCGCGTCCAATCAGCCGGTACGAAGTCTTGGCCGCCCGCGTCACCATGCAGATTGTCTGAACGTATTCCAAAATCAGCAGGGTGTCACTGACCGCCGTGACCGGTGCGTTGTCGATCACGACCTGATCGTACTTGCCGACCACGTCATCGATCAGCTTTTTTACGTGATCGCTCGCGATCAGTTCCGACGGATTGGGAACAGTGCTGCCGGCGGGAATGAGCGTGAGGTTCTCAAAGTCCGTCTTCAACGCAACTTCATCCAGAGTCTTGTTCGCCAGGAGCAAGTCCGTCACACCCGGAGTTTTTCGATCGATGTGAAAGGTGTCGCCCACGCTCGGCCGCCGCAGATCGAAATCCATGATCAGCGTCTTCTTGCCCTGGCTCGCATTTGCGATCGCGTAGTTCACCGAACAGAACGTCTTTCCTTCAGAGGGAACAGCGCTGGTGAAAAGAATCACGCGCCGTTCCTCTTCCCGCCCCAACAGGCTGATCGACGCGCGCAAGGTCCGAAACGCCTCGGCACAACTCGAGTTCGGCGCCTTGGTCACAAACAGGCGGCCTTGATCGTCTTTAATTTCAGGATTCTTGGGCACGGCCCCCACGACCGGCACGCCAAAGAGCCGTTCGGCCTCGTCGATTGATTTCACCGTCTTATCCAGCTGCTGGACGATGAAGACCAACATGAAGCTCAATCCGCATCCCACGATCATCGCAACCATCATGATGACACTCTTGCGCGGACTCACCGGCGCACCCGGAAGCGACGCGGGATTGTAGACTTCCACGGTTCGGTTCTGGATCCCCTCGGTCACCGACGATTCTTGCTTGGCCCCCAGCACACGCTGATACATGGCCTGGAGCGACTCGGCCTGCGCCTTGAGATGCTTGTACTCGATTTCTTTCTGTTGATCGGCCGCCACCTTCTTCTCCTGAGCCTCCAGCCGGCCTTGTTGGCTGTCGATCTGAGAAGACAGAGTGAGAATCGTCGTATGCACCTTCGAAGGAGCCGCTAGAATCGCCTCTTGCAAGCGCGCACCCAGATCAACCACTTCCTTCCGCGCTGCGATCATCTTCGGATGTTTCTCGCGATACCGCTCCTCAAGCTGGCTGATCTCAGACCGCTTCTCAAGCTCTTGAGTCCTCAAGGCGCTCACTTGTTTGTCATCCAAAATGGATTGAACCGTAAGCAGGCGCTCCACGTTATTGGAATATTGCTGGATCATCTTCCAATCGGTATCCAGTTTCAGCTTTTCGTTTTTCGATACCGTCAGTTCCTTGCCGATCGACTCCAGCTCCATCCGCTTCATGTCGGTCATTCCCACCGCCAACGAATTGGACTTCACGTATTGATGTGCAATCTCCTGGGCCTCCAGCCACTTGACCTTGAGTTCCTCGGCAGCGGTGGTGTGGATCGCAATTGTATTCGTTCCCCTGCCCATCTTGCGTTCGATGTCCCAATTGACAAAAGCTTCCACGATGGCCTGGTTGGCGTTCATCGCAAACACCCTGTCGCGATGCCGGAAACTGACATCGATAAAGCGGGTCATCTTTCGCAGGCTCGAACTCACCCCGCCGAGTTGGCCCCTCAGGTCATTTTGGGATATGTCAGGGGACAACTGCTCGCGATCAACAATCAATTCCGCAGCCCGATCAATGACTTCCCGCCGTCCCACCGTCTGCGCCATTGTATTCAGGATATCAAACCGCATCAGCCTGAAATCGTTTCGACTGTTTTGATCGTACGAAACAGTCGGACCAGCAAACTCGACGATTATTGTCGCACGGCTCTCATAGATGACGGTGGCCGTCTTGAGATAGTAATACGCTCCGCCAAAGCACGCGGCAAATATGAGGATGATCAGCCATGCGTGATCTAGAACCACATCCACAGAATCGCGAAGGGAAAACTCCTTTTCGACCTGCGTCTGCTGGCCGAGATCGTGAGATTCTGGAAAATCCATCAGAAGATCCGCTCTCTGACGGTCACCTTGTCCCCGTCCAACAGCATGAAGGGCTTGGAAGAGCCTTGCGCGAGTTTCTCGGCATCCACTTCGTAGAGTTTTTCAACATTCCCTTCCTTCCGCTTCACAAGCACTTTGCTCTGCCGAGCCAGTCTGGTAAACCCCCCCGCCAAGCCTATCCCGTCCAACACATCGATTTGTTTCTTTCCCCTCGGAATAGATATCAAACCAGGACTGTGAACCTGTCCCAGCACCAGAAACGTGCTGGTATTCGTGGAAACGGTGTGTGCCAGAAACACTTGGGGCTTCACCAAATAGTCTCGGTCATACAAGGTCTGGATCAGGCTCTTCGCCTCCTTGAGTGTCATTCCCCCGATCTTGACGTCCCCCAATAGCGGCAGAGCAACCGTGCCGTCGGAAAGGATTGTCGCCCGGGTGGTCATATCGTCCTCACGCCAGACACGCATTTCGATAGAATCACCAGGCGAAATGAGCCCCGCCGTTGAAGAAACAGGGGAAGCTGCGAACAGCTTCCCCTGACCCTGAGATTCGAATGTTAACGCAAGTATCGCCGCCCAGACAAAGAAACTAGACAGTGCTATGCCTCTGTGAATCGGATTCATTTTTCGTTCGGCGAAGCATCGGTGTGCACTTGCTCCCATTCAGAGTGGTTCAGAATGTGTATGACAAGTTGACACCGAACCGGTGGTTCGTGAAATCGTTACCGTTGTTGGCCAAATTCGAATCGTTTCGGGAATACTGGTAGAACAAGACGCCTGCCGTGCGATCCATCAACTTGGCAGCAAATGAAGGTCGGATGAACCAGAAGTTATCTTCGCGTGCAGCGAACGTGGCAGTCGCCGCGGGAGTTACTGCGAAAAAGTCGTTGAACGAGTAACCGATATTGGCGTTGGCCGTGTAACGGTCACCGACACGGTGGGTTACTGCAGCATCAACACTGCTTCGAAGATTTGACTGATCCTGAAGCGTGTTAGCGGGAGAAGCGCCACGGTCTGCACGAAGCGAAACTGTTGTCAGTGCGGTGGCTTTCCAGTCCGCACCAACAGCGTAACGCAAAAACGCCTTGTCCACATCCACGCCTTGAAATTGCCGGAATTCCACACCGAGTTCAGCTGAAATTGAAAGCTTCGCTGAAGCCCCCCACACCAAACGGGTATTGACCTGTTCGAAGGTAGCATTGTGTGCCTCATCGATCTGATCGTAACCGAATGCAGCACCTAGGCCGGCATTTATCTTCGGTGTCAATTCATAATCCAACATGCCGTTGGCCTGACCGCGCCAACTATCTTGAGCGTTGGCTGCATCAAAATCGTTCAAGACAGATGCAAACGAAGCTTCCAAGTTCGAGCGCTCGCCGAGATCGTAAACAGAAGAAAGGGTTGAGGACCACGCCTGGCGCTTAACACGACCACGGGCTGCAAGCAGCGTAACATCAGCATCCTGCTGAGACACCAAACCTTGATCAAAACGCCAACTGAGCCGACCGGAATTATTACCAAACGCCAATGACGCATTGTGCAGCGTCGTGTCAGCTCCAGCATTATCCATGAAGAACTGAAAGTCTGCGTTGTATGCGGCGGAGAGGAACGCCGTAGTCTGGGTCCTGTACTCACCTGCACCCAAGATTACACCTGGAGAAATTGTGTGGATGTAGTCTTCGACCTTGTTCCCGCTCCGATGCCCCAAGAAGATGTTATCGTCATACGTAAAATCGTATGCCACCGATGGCCTTACTTCCACCGGCCCTACCTTGAGCAGAGCTGGGTTGTCTTGAGCAACCGTGCTCAATCCACTGAGTGCAAATACAGAGCCAAATAGTATCCGTCGATATTTCGTCATAAAGTTTCCTTGTAAGTTATGTCAGTTGATTCCAATTGATTCGCACGGTCAGGGAGCGGTGGGACTGGTAGTGTTGTTCGCTCCAGATCCGCTATTAGCACTCCCACCTGATGAAGTTTGCCCAACCGATCCGGCTGTGTTCACGGCAATTTGAGCCTGAGCAACGGACACGGTAACACTTGATCCAAATACACCGCCGGAACCGGCACCACCACCAGCAACGCCAGCGGTCCCCGCCGCGACCGCCGCCTCCACGAACGTGGTCAACACTTCCGTCGTCTGAGCAGGGGTGAGGGGTGAGGCAACGTACCGTGCCAAGAATCCAACAATGTGCGAAATACCAACCGGGGTGTTCGCGGTGGTTACTGACTCATCGCCAGCAGAAGTGCCTCCAGTTGCGGTGACTTGATTTACGTTCTGTTGTGCAACGACTTTCTCCTCTCCTGTGTAGGCCGAAATCTGATCGACCTTGGCAACGACGGACGCCACGTCTTGAGGCGCGGCCTCAATCGGCGTTTCCACTTCTTTCGCTGGCAACACGCTCAGTGACTCCGGTAGTGGCTGCAAAAAAACTTCGCTCACACTGTAACCACTGCCATCCGGCAATGCTTCGGCCTCACCGAAGACAATCGCATTCAGATCGGACTGAAGGTTGGCTTCAATAACCGCTTCCTGCTGTGGAACGAAAGCGGCATTCGCGAAGAGCGATGCTGCCAGAGCACTGCCGGCGAGCATTCCGACAGCAACTTTCCCGATGGATGATTTCTTTTTCATATGAAACTACTTGTGAGCGTGTGTGCGCCTCAATTTGTTCGTTTTTTCTCAACCAACACAGCGACAACGTCGCCCTAGGCCTCGGTTGTGATGCCTATGTCCGCCAATTACTAAGAAATCCCCTCAGCTCCGTCAAGCCCATTTTGGCATGTTTTTTGGCATGTTTTTTGGCATGTTTTTGTCACGCTTTTGTGAAGAAACTCCACTGTCTTTACAAGGGTTCCCCGGTTTCTCACCACCACCATGGAGGCGGCCCGACCCATTTTCTTGAATTGGTCCGAATCCATTGCTGTTTTCAGCACTCGCTCCAACTCCGTAAAATTACTGACCCGGCACGCACCGCGACTGGAAAGCAGGCTCTGAACGATGCCTTTGAAGTTTCCCATTCTGGGACCGAAGAACACCGGTTTGCCCAAGGCAGCGGGCTCGATCGGGTTCTGGCCACCTCCCGGCGACATTTCGAAACTCTTGCCCATGACCACCCATTCCGCCAAGCGGTAGATGTCGAGCAACTCCCCAGTCGTGTCCACCAGCAAACAGTCACACGCCTCAGCAGGAGTATCCGAGAGCTTTGTCCGCAGCTGACAC
Organism: Verrucomicrobiales bacterium; assembly: GCA_002715965.1. GTDB lineage: Bacteria > Verrucomicrobiota > Verrucomicrobiia > Limisphaerales > JAYPXF01. The sequence goes on from PBAL01000021.1 coordinate 80,364, forward strand.
TTGATCCCGACGGAACTTAGTTCGCGTGACACATGCACACACCTTTCCATGTGCCTCGGAACGATCACGAGGAACAGCTCCGGGTTTTCCTGCCGAAGCCGCAGGTAGATTTCGCCCAGCATCTTCTCTTCGCCAATGTGAGTACTCGCACCCAGCAATACTCTCCGCGAACTTGCGACTCCCAGGTCATTGAGCAATTTGCCGAAGTCGACCTTTGGAGGAGAAGAAACATCAACAGCATCGAACTTGAGGTTCCCACAGGTCTGAACCGATCCATCACGGCACCCCAATGCTCTCCAGCGATTTGCATCATCCTCGGTCTGTGCACAAACGAGTTCGAATCTCGAAAAGATCGGACGGAACAGGAATCCGAATCGTCCATACCCGCGGAACGAACGATCGGACAATCGGGCATTTACCAGACAGATGGGAACGTTCCTCTTCGCCGCCCGCCAGATGAAGTTTGGCCAGATTTCAACTTCCACCAGCGCGATGCAACGAGGACGAAAAACCCGGAACGCGCGCGCAACCACCCATGGCAAGTCGACGGGGTAGTAGACAGCGCGCATCGTCGGCGAGAGTCCGCGCTGCAACTGCCCCATGCCGGTGGAGGTGGTCGTCGATACGACGAATTGAAAATCCGGAAGGCGTTTCTCCATCTCCTTCAGCAACGGAATCGCCAGATTGACTTCGCCGACACTGACTGCGTGCAACCAGAAAATCGGTTGCTGTTTCGCCCACTCTTTCAACTCGCGATCGTAAAAACCAAATCTCTGTCCAAAGTTCTCGCACCAGTTTCCCCGCCGGATCATGCGCCAAAGGTAACGGGGTGAAGTGACCAGAAAGAAAACCGGGAAGAGCAGGTTGTACAGGAGCCGGACCAAGCCCTTTTTGAAACACAGCCGCGCCTCGCAGTCCATGCAGAAAGCACTGTGTACCAAGCGCTAATGCTTGAGTATAACAGGGATGGAACGTATTGAATCGGGCTTGTTTCTGAACGACCCTATCTCTATAAATCGCCCCCAAGCAGCGAGTTTTGGACGATTCGGGAACAGCTTTGAAAATGGTTTCGTGCGGCAAGTGCGAAGCCAAATGCTTTATCTCCTCCGGCTTGGGAGCCTTCGAAACCGCTGAATGCACCAAGTGCGGACATCCGGTGATGATCCCCGTTCAGATGCGGCAGTTCGAGCTGCGCGAAGTCATCGCGTCGGGCGGAATGGGAACGGTCTTCAAATCATGGGACATCAATCTGCGGCGCGAAGTCGCGGTGAAACTCATGAAGCCCGACATCGCCGAGGACCCCGCACAGGTTGAAGAATTTGTGAAGGAATCGCGTGCCTGCGCGGGACTCAATCACACCAACATCATCCACATCTATTCCTTCGACGAAATTGACGGAAACAAATACCTCGTCATGGAACTCGCCGAAAACGGCACGCTCGACGACCGCATCGAAAACGAAGGGATCGTTCCCGAACTCGACGTCCTCGACGTCGGCATCAAGATCGCGTCCGCCTTGGATGCCGCACTGCGGCATAACCTGCTGCACCTCGATATCAAGCCCGGCAACATCCTCTTCAACAATGACAGCCCGCCCGAACCCAAGCTCGTCGACTTCGGCCTGGCGAAGAGCGCGGACGAAGAGCGCGGCTACGAAGAAGAGGGTGGCATCTTCGGAACGCCCTATTACATCGCGCCCGAACGACTTTCCGAGAACCGCGAAGATTTTCGCTCCGACATGTACAGCCTCGGCGGAACGCTTTATCACGCGCTGGTCGGGCACGTCCCCTTCGATGCCCCGGAAATTCACGATGTTGCACAGGCCCACATCCAGGAGCCATTGATTCCGCCCAATCACGAGATCGCCGACATTCAGGAAATCACCAACGAAGCGATCTGCCGTGCGATGGCGAAGAATCCCGATGAGCGTTACCAGAGCTATGACGAATTTATCATGGCTCTGACGGCCGCGCGCAGCCACCTGCTCATTCAGAAATACGGTGGTGGCGGAGCGTTTGCCTGAGCCGGTCTTGTTTGGCCACGCGGAACAAGCTGCCCTCGATGTCCGCGAATCACCCAACGCCGGTCGAGCGTCCACAAAAAAACTTCCTGAAACTGGTGGGCGAAGTCCTCGATCACGGAGGCCCCGGTTATCTTCAATTCGTCACCACCAACATCTGCGGCAATCGCGAGATCCCAATTCGATCCCAAGCAACGCAAATCCGTCACCCTCGATGAGGCAAGAGAAGTCATCGGCATCAGCGTGCGCTACGCGGCCGAGCGCGGAATCCATCCCATGGTCTGCACCAACGGCGGACTTTGGACGGAAAAAACATGCGCGCCCTCGTCGATGCCGGACTCAGCAGCGTCTTCATGTCCATCGACGCGCATGACATTTCCAAACACGAACCCAATCGAGGACTTAAAGACGTCTGCCAGAAAATAAAGCGCGCAAACGCGTTCTTCGCGAACGCAAGCATCCAATCCACTGCCAGCATCATCGCCAGCCGGATCATTGAGGACTACGACAAACTCCCGCCCTTCCTTGAATCCCTCGGCTTCAAAAGCTGCACCTTCAGCTGCCCGCTCACCCACCTCGAATCCAGTTACCTCAGCTTCAGTGACAGCTCAACCGATGATTCCCACACCGCACAGAAATCGTTATCGTCCCATCGATGAGCCGGCCACGCATAGCAGTGACCATGGGCGATCCCGCAGGGATCGGTCCGGAGGTTTGTCTGCATTTGCTGAAGAACGAGGCCACACTGAAGCAATGCGTGCCAATCATCTTTGGAGATGCCTCCGTCCTCCAAACCTGCGCAGACAAAACCGGGATACCGTTTGATGCGCAAACGTGGTCCTCAGAAACGTGGAAGAAATTCGACGCCGAAAACGGATCGCATGTCCTCGACCTTGGTCAAATCACGCCCGGGGAATTCAAGCCCGGAGAAGTGAACGCAAAGACCGGGCGAGCCGGTTACGAATACATCATCTCCGCAATCAATGCCGCATTGGACAAGAGCATCGACGGCATCACCACCGCGCCGATAAACAAGGAGGCCTTGCGAGCGGCTGGTCTGAACTACCCTGGGCATACAGAGATTTTCGCCGAGCGCAGTGGCGCGAATCGCTCCTGCATGATGCTCACCTCCGATGAATTGACCTGCAGCTTTGTCACCGTTCACGTCGGTTATCACGAAGTGCCCCGATTGTTGACGAAAGAACGTATCCTCGAAGTGATCGAATTGTCCGCGGAAGCAATGACCCGCATCCGCAATCGCAAAGCCAGATTGCTTGCCTGCGGACTGAATCCACACGCGGGCGAAAACGGACTCTTCGGCAACCGCGAGGAAGAACTCATCATCCAGCCGGCACTGGAAGCCGCGCGATCAAAGGGCATCGACATCACCGGCCCGCTCCCACCCGACACGGCATTTCTTCCCGAACGACGTCGCGAGATCGATTGCTTCATCTGCATGTATCATGACCAGGGACACATCCCCCTGAAAGCACTGGCCTTCGACAAAGCGATCAACTGCACGCTCGGCCTGCCCATCATCCGCACCAGCGTCGATCATGGCACTGCCTGCGACATCGCCTGGCAGGGCAAGGCCAATCCCAACAGCCTCTTCGAAGCAACCGCCCTGGCCGCAAGATGGGCGTCAGGCGACTGACAACAACAGCCAAGCTGGGCAGTCTCAGGGAAAGCTGTAGATCAAACCAGCGGCCATCCCAATACCATCGCTGAGGTTGGTCTCGGCGGAGCGTGTGCGTCCTGTGTGTTCCAGCTTGCTTGTCAGCAGGTGGCGCGCTTCTCCAAACACACGCCAACGCTCTCCAATTCTGCGAGACACCTGGATCGAGTTGCACAACCCAAGCCAGAAGTGTTCATCGGAACTCCCGTCGTTCTGTCCGGTTGCCTGACCGGCAACGGCAATATCCTCGGAGTATTCCAATTTCGAATATCCAAACCCAAGCGAAAGACCGCTCTGAAGTCCGAGAGCCCACCTGTCGTTCGGTTGCCACATCAGACTTGGCGCGAGCCGAAGTCGGATCGCATGGAAATCTATCTGCCGATAGCCCGACACGGTAGCCGGCACATCGGCGATGGCTCGAGTTGGGTTACTGCCTATGAGAGGCGCCCCGGGCACGGTAGTGAAGGGCCCCTCGTACGGAGCCGCGCCCGGCGCCAATGTGACCCCACCCAGATTGAATGTGTCAGTCAGCAGATTTGCATCAGCGTCCGTAACCCCTTCAACCCTCCAGTTGAAGAACTGGTAACCGGCGGCCAGATCAAGATAAACGGACCACTTCTCGCGCTGTTTCCAATGATGGCGATAGAAGCCTTCCACACCGGGTCGAGGTTGGTTTTTCTGGCTGCTGGTGTAATCCCCACCATTCAACTCAACGCTGTGGAGGGACAATGTTCCCGCATCTGGTGCATTCATCACCTGGGCATCCTTGTGATAACCGAAGAACGACGTGAGAGGTTCTTCGCCGGGAATTAGAATTGGATTTCCAGCCGAATTGACGCGATTGAAGCCGTTGTCATAAAAGCGATCAACCCGGCCATCTGCCGCCACGGCGGGCGTTGCGGGAGCAGCACCCGGATTCGTGGCACGATGGGCCTTGAACTCTGCGGTCGCATTCAGCCACACCGGCAGCCCAATACCGATTTTGTGGCGAGCACCAACCGGGACATTCTGCCCGTGGGTGGAACAGATCAGCGTTGAGGTCAACAGGATGAGGAAACTCGTTCACCCGCGCAACGGCCCCGTGCTCAACGATTGGCACCCTTCCCCCTACGCCTTCAATCACGTTATCCTTCGCATCGAACCCACCAATACCCCGCCGATCTGCTGCGATCCCACGCTGAGTTACCAGCGCGGTTCGTTGCAGGAACTTCATTCGCCGGCCTTCGGCAAAGGACTCCTAATTCGCGAAGGCGAAACCAACCTGACCGTCATCCCCGGCAATCCCTCCCGCCACGGATACATCCAGTCCACCGAAACCATCACCACACCATCCTTCAGCGAGCCCGCGCGATTCGAAGTGGAGATCGACGAAGCATTCGACGACGACGCGCAGAACTCAGGACGACGATGGAACACCCCGATGTTCGCAGCCTGCATCTTCTTCCTCGCGTTCTGCATCCGCAGCCTGAAGCGTTGGACCCCGAACATCGACCCGGAACTGGCCTGGCCGCTGAAGTGGCCGCTCGTTTCGCTGTTGAACTATGGGCTGCTCGTCATCGGAATGGCCGCATCGTGCTGGACAGCCTACGAAATCCACGGGCCATCGTTCTTCCGAACCCCGGCATCAGTCACCTCCCGGCCTTCGCCGAACCTATTCTCACCTTCGACTTCTTCGCCCGCATGATCCTCTGGCCCCACGCGCTGACCGCCATAGCGCCGCTCTGGCGACATAAAGTCGAGGACTGCTCCCCGCCCGACGTTACTTCTACCTCCCACTGATCTACCTGCTGATCATCGGTATCCTGAGCACGAGCATTGAGAGCGAACACCACACCGACCGATTCTTGACGGAAGCCGCCATCATGCTCTGCCTGGTCATCATCGGCGTCCTGACAAACAGTCTGGCCATGCGGAAGAAACATCCAAACAAAAGCATTTCCTCTGAAGACGGCAGTTGGGATAAGCTCCAGCAGTGATCCGACGCGTCGAACTGCTTTTGCTCCTGCTGGGCTGCATGTCCAGTGGGACGCTGCATGGTTCGACGTCCGACCACTGGGCGTTTCAGCAATGCGCTCGCCCCACACCACCCCGAATCAAGCAGGACCAATTCGTAAACAACGCAATCGATCGCTTCGTTATCGCCCGACTGGAGAAAAACAACATCAGACCATCACCTCGCGCATCGAAGCGCACCTTGATCCGGCGATTGAGCCTGGACCTGCTTGGGCTGACGCCAAGCCCGACTGAAGTCCGGGCCTTTGTGGAGGACGAATCACCCGAAGCATATCAAACCCTCGTGGACCAACTCCTCGCCTCGCCGCACTTCGGTGAACGCTGGGGGAGGCATTGGCTGGATCTGGCCCGGTATGGCGACAGTGACGGCTATCTGGGTGACGGCTTGCGACCGCACGCGTGGGTCTTCCGCGACTGGGTGATCCAGGCGATCAACGCGGACATGCCATTCGATCAATTCACCCGCGAACAACTCGCGGGTGATCTCCTGCCAAATCCCAGCATCGATCAACGCATCGCCGTTGGCTTCCATCGCAACACGCTCAAGAACACCGAGGCGGGAGCGGACCGCGAATTGAATCGAACCAAGGAAATCGTCGATCGCGTGAACACCACCGGCACGGTCTGGCTCGGGCTGACGGTGGGTTGCGCCGAGTGCCACGACCACAAGCACGATCCAATTTCTCAGGAGGAGTTTTACCAGCTCTATTCCTTCTTCAACAACACGGACGAGGTTACCCACTCCGCGCCGCAGTTGATCGAGATGACGCGCTATCGACTGCTCGCAGACGAATGGGATCGAAAGTTCAAGAGCCTGAATGCTCCGCTGGAGAAATTTGAGAAGGAGAAACTTCCGGCGCGCTTTTCGTCCTGGAGGAAAGCGCTCCAGCCCGCACCAAACAAGTGGACTGTGATGAAGCCCGACCTCGTGACCGGTTTGAAAGGGATGAAGATAAAGGAAGACGGATCAGTGCTCGCGGATGGCAGCAACCTGAGCACCGTAACCACCAGCGTGCATGCCTCGAACTCCCCTCCTCGAACGATAACCGCCGTTCGTCTGGAACTGTTCGGCGGCTATGGGTCCGGAACGGAGCGAGGTGGTGCAGTCGGTCGCGGCACTGGCGGGAAAGTGGTCGTATCCAGCCTCGCCTTCGCAGTAGTGCCACCAGGAACAAAAGGCTTAGGCCAACCAATCGAGTCCGTTGAAGCCAACGGTGGCGGGAACGCCAGGGGCGCCATGGATTCACGCACAAACGATGGCTGGACGATCACCAACGACGCGCGCCGCTACTACAGCGCGGTGTTCAAGTTGCGAAAGCCCGCCGAAGTTCCCCAAGGCTCGCGCCTGCTCTTCGCCATCCGCCAAAAGGAGGGCAAGTACAACACCATGCGTCATTTCCGCGTCTCGATCACTGATGAAACCAATGCCGTTCCAACCAATTATCCGGATGAACTGTCCTACCTTGCAGCGGCTGAGAATTTCAAACACGTCGCCAAGGATTGGCAGCGCCTGCAGCTTCACTATTGCCAATCGGACGAAGATTGGATCCGCCTCCGCAAGCCGGTTGAGTATCACCTGAGCAAGCGTCCATCCAGGCCCACTACCCGGGCGCAATCCATGAGCGAACGCGGCAAGGATCGCCGAAGCTCGTTCATTCATGTTCGCGGTGATTACGCGCGACCCGGAACAGAAGTACAGACCGACACACCATCCGTCCTTCATGCCTTCCGCGCACGGGGCAAAGAAGCGGACCGCCTTGACCTCGCGAACTGGCTCATGCGGAAGGATAACCCCGTCACCGCACGCGTGACAGCGAACCGAATCTGGCAGCGATTGTTTGGCGTCGGCTTGATCGCTTCTTCCGACGATTTCGGAACCAAGGGCGATCGACCGTCACACCCGAAACTGCTCGACTGGCTGGCCAGTGATCTCATCGCACGCAACTGGAGCCGCAAGGCGATCATCCGAGAGATCGTCATGTCCGCGACCTATCAACAGTCTTCCGCAAACCGGCTGGAACTGGCCAACCACCCCACCGGCAACCGTCTGCTCTGGCGCCAGAACAGCTTTCGCCTCAGCGCCGAAGCCATTCGCGACGTGCACCTTGTTGCGAGCGGACTTCACGACGCGACCATCGGCGGCCCGGGAATTCGGCCGCCCTTGCCTGCGTTCGTGACCGAAGTCGGCCGTAGTGTGAAATGGCCGGTCAGCGAAGGAGGCGAACGTTATCGGCGCGGCATGTACATCTTTTTCAAACGCACCGTTCCCTATCCGATGCTGATCAGTTTCGACGCGCCGGATTCCAGTGTCAGTTGCAGTCGGCGTGAGCGATCCAACTCGCCCTTGCAGGCACTGACATTGTTGAACGATCCCGTGTTCTTTGAATGCGCCGAAGTGCTAGGAAAACAGTTCATTGGCAAGGAACCCTCGTCCGCCATCCAGGAAATGTTTCACCGTTGCGTTGGACGAATTGCGAGCAAACAGGAACTGCATGCACTGACCCGAGCGCATCGCGAACTCGCTTCATTGAATTCGAGAGACGCGAAGTCAATCCACCCCATGATCGGCATTGCCCGAATCATCATGAACCTTGATGAATTCATCACCCGTGACTGAGTCGGCGCACAACCTGAACCGACGTGACTTCATCGCCGGCAACGCGAGTGGATTGGGCACGCTCGCGTTGGCTTCATTGCTCGGGCGTGATGGTCTTCTCGCCGATGAAGCGAACCAGCACCGGCCCAAGGCGAAGAACTGCATTTACTTCTTCATGGAAGGCGGTCCGAGTCACATGGACCTCTTCGACCCCAAACCAGAGCTGAACAAACTCGACGGGCACCCCCTGCCGGACTCCCTGCTTGAGGACGTGAAGTTCGCGTTTATCCAGAAGGAGAGCGCGCGCCTCATGGGCTCACCACGGACCTTCGACAAGTACGGCCAGTGCGGGATGGACCTCTCGGATTTCCTTCCGCACCTGAGCACCTGCGTCGACGACATTGCCTTCGTGCGTTCGATGAAGACGGACCAGTTCAATCACCTGCCCGGACAATTGCGCATGCTGACCGGTTCACCATTCCGCGGTTGGCCGACGCTGGGCTCTTGGTTGAATTACGGTTTGGGAAGCGAGTCCGAAAACCTTCCCGGTTATGTCGCGATGGTGAACCTCGGCCGTGGCCTGCCCGGTGGCGCGGCAAGTTGGTCCAGCGGCTTTCTTCCATCGAGCCACTCGGGTTCGCTCTTTCGCAACCAGGGCAGCCCCGTGCTGAACCTCGCCAATCCCCCGGGCGTGAGTGATGACGCAGCACGCAGCAGTCTTGAAGCCGTCAACGAACTCAACCGGATGCGCTACACCGATAAGGGACACGAGGAAATCGCGAGCCGCATCAAGGCCTATGAGCTGGCCTATCGCATGCAGTCTTCGGCGCCTGAACTTCTCGATCTCTCCGGCGAAAGCCAGGCGACCCTGAAGGCGTACGGATTAAACCGAGAAGAAGTCACCAACACCGGCAAGCCCGGAGGCCCCGGCTTCTTCAGATCCTTCGCCCGCAACTGCCTGCTCGCGCGCCGCATGGTCGAACGTGGCGTGCGCTTCGTGACCTTGTTCCTGTCCACCTGGGATCATCACAGCTCACTGGACAAGGACCTTGCCTACAACTGCAGGATTTCCGATCAACCCGTAGCCGCGCTGTTGAAAGACCTCAAGGCGCGTGGACTCCTCGATGACACGCTCGTCGTCTGGGGAGGCGAATTCGGCCGCACTCCACTCGGCGAAAACCGCGTCAACTTCAGCACCATCACCGGACGCGATCATCATCCGTACGCCTTCACGAAATGGCTGGCTGGTGGAGGAATCAAAGGCGGCCAAATCATCGGCGAAACAGATGAAGTCGGCTGGAACGCGGAAACCGATGTCGTGGATGTCCACGACCTGCACGCAACCATCCTCCATCTCTTCGGCTTCGATCACACCAAGCTCACCTATCGCTTCCAGGGACGCGACTTCCGCCTGACCGATGTGCACGGCCACGTAGTCCAAAAGCTCCTTGCATAGATGGAAGATTCGGATGCGTTCCGAATTATTGCGTGCTCAGTTCGCCGAAGTTCAATCGGCAATCACCTCGGTCTTGTTTGGGCGAAGTGAATGGACCGGACCTTGACCCAATCGCCGTCGCTACCGGCAGGAATCGGGTCAAGACGGATACGCGTGATTGCATCTCGATAGCTTGCTGCCAACGACGGGTTGATCTTTTACTGGCGGAATTGTTCGTCCCCGCCGATCAAGAAAGACCTTGTTGCCTCATAAGTAAATGACACCCAAGAAGGTTCGGTTGAGGTGGTTCGTTCACTCATAAGTCATGACACCGTGGGTTGTTTTCTTTTCTGCTTAGCTTTTGCCGCCCCGGAACTGAGTCGGCGACTCTTCAGCAATCGCT
>PBAL01000022.1 GCA_002715965.1 Verrucomicrobiales bacterium
GCTTCAGTCCTACGGCAAGTCCGTGGCGGCTCACCTTGCAGACGTTCTCATCCGAACTTTCGAAGACGCTCAGATGCGTGACGTCGCGATTTGATCCGTCGCTGAACTTTGCCTCCACGCGGAATTGCTGCACGTGATGCGGGCGACGACGAAACGTATTCGCGTCGGGCGTGACCCGGATCGATTCGCACTTGGCCGCGTCCGCATCGATGGTTGTTCCTTCCGCGATCCAATCGCGTAGGAATTCGTATTCGGCGTCGGTCTTCTTCAGCCGTTGCCCGCCTTGATGTGAAACTTCGGTGAGCGGCTTGGCGAGCAGGAGGCTGCGAGCCGGTTCGATGGGATTGATGCGCCGTCCGAAGTCCTCGTGGATGGTCGTGTATTCGTCGAGTTTCGGATCGAATGCGCGAAGGGAAAGACGAAAGCCTCCTTTGCCATGCGGTGATCCGTGGCAGGCGCCTTGGGAACAACCGAGTTTGGAAAGGACGGGTAGAGTTTGGAAGTTGAACGAAACCGGTTCGGTCTTGGCCATGCCGGTGACGATTACCTCTGCCGTCGCAGTCCGGCCGCCGGACTTGATGCTGATTTTGGTCTTGCCGTTTGCCTTCGGTATGACGAAGCCGCGCTTGTTGATCGCGGCGATATTCGGGTTGGCTATTTCGTATTCAATGAAGCGGGTAAGATCGGCAGTTTCTTTGCTCGGCAGGGTGCCGGTGGCGAGGAGTTGCAGACGCTGGCGGGAACCGGAGAGTGTAAATTCAGCCGGTTCTAGTTTCAGCGCGGACAGTTCGGCAACGGAGACCTTTCCGATTGGCAGATCTTTTTCGTCAACCAGTTGAGTTTGGCCAACGCAAGGATGGGCACAGAACAAAATCGTAGCGGCCGACGTAAGGAGGCTCAATTTAGTCAGAGCCTCCTTACGTCGGCTGCTACGGAAAACAGATCGCAGAAGGCTCACTTCTTGTCCTCCTTCTTCCCTTTGGGAATCACACTCACCAACACCTGCCCGTCCAGCCAGGCCGGATAGTGGGAAATGGTCTTGTTATGCCGCCGGACCATGTCGCTGCTGCCGACCTTGGTGATGTATTCCTTTCCATTAACCTTGCACCAAGCCTTCAGTTCCAAGACCTCCAGTTCGTTCTCCGGCAGATCCTCGGGCAAGACGACGAAGACGTTCACGCTGGTCTTGTTGTTTTTGCCGAAGGCGTAGTTCTTGCACTTGTATTCACCTTGGGAGCCGTAGGCCTTGACGTTGATGTTGACATCGATGTTGTAACGAGTGCACCGGAGATGCACCTCCACCTCGCCCCCAGGCTTGACCGCGTAGCGATCGTCCTTTTTGCCTTTGGCGACGATCTGGACGTCGAAGGGCGCCACGTCCGTGCGAATATCCAGGGTGTAGTCCTGGTCGCTGCGGCCGAGCAACTCGCGGACAGACAGGGAGTATTCGCCACCCTTTGGTGCACGATAGCGGAGGGGTTCGTGGTCTGAATCGCCAGTGCCGGCGCGTTTGACCCGGCGACCATCCAGGTTCAGATCCAAGAGGGCCACCGCGCTGCCACTCGGTGTCACGGTGAGGTAATCGCCTTTCTTGAGTTGAAAGTGATAGAGATCCTCGTCGCCGATTTTGTCGATTTTACCCGCGATGCGACTTGGGACGTCGACGTCGATGGGTCCGTCGGTCTCTGCGATTTGTTGTTTCAAATCGCGGACCTTCACCCGTCCGAAAACTCCTCCGCGCCATTGCACGTCGTGAACGACCAGCCGGTACTTTCCGGCGCGTTCGAATCGGTACCGCAGCAGGGGATCCATACCGATTTCTTCGCTGTCATCGACGAAGGCCAATTCCTTGCCTTCGTCATCCTGCAATATCAGAACCCCGTCCAAGGCCGAATGAAGTCGTTCGGCGAAGAGTTCGAACTCGAGATGCTGCCCCTTCTTCGCCTCGAACTCATGCACATGAGGTTTGCCTTCGGCTGCCGTAAAATCAAAGCCGGACGGATTGTCGTCAAAGCGAATCATGCTTGGTCGACTGACGCCTTCCCGATTGTAAATGCGCACCGCCCCGTAGTCGCTCAGTCCGGCTTGGGGAACGATCACCGCTTCCACCAGGCCCGTCTTCCTTTTCTCATCGGGATAACGAAGCGACACCTTGCAGGGGAAGCTGGTCCAGATCTTAGGCACCCCGTCCTTCGGCGCGAGTTTGCCAACGATCCGGACGACATTGGGTTTTCCCGGGATCAGGGAGCGTGGGGAGAGCTTGTCAATCTGCGGTTTTGCGGACAGGGAATGAACCGCAAAGAGCGCAGAGATCGCAAAGAGAGAAAGAAAAAGCCGGTTCATATTTCTGCGTTCTTTGCGATCTTTGTGGTTGATCAAAACGCAGTTCAATTGCTGGCAACCTTCGGCGGATCGACGTCGATGAGGTAAAGATCGCGACGACCGCGGCGTTCGCTGACGAAGACGAGTTGCCGGCTGTTGGGATGCCAGCTGGGAAAATCATCGCGTTCATCGTTGTTCGTAATGCGGCGGGTGTTGGTACCGTCGATGTTCATCACATAAACCTCGTAGTTGCCATCCCGCGTGCTCACGAAACAGATTTGTTCACCATCGGGCGACACACGTGGGCGGATGTCCATCATCCCATTCTTCGTCAGGCGCTTCTCGTTCTTGCCGTCGAGATCCATTGAATAGATCTCGTAGTTGTTCTCGCGGGAGTTGGCAAAGACGATGCGTTTGCCGTCCGGAGTGAAGGTCGGCCAGTTGGTGATGCCTTCGGTCTCGGTGAGCTGTTTCTTGTCGCCGGCCTCGAGGTTCACGGACCAGAGTTGTTGCGGGCCGGTTTCGGCAAAGGCGTAAACGACCCGCTTGCCGTCAGGCGAGAAGGTCGGCGCGCGGTAACTGCCACGCCCGGAATGCTTGATGGTAAAATCCTTCTTCGCCTCCTGATCGCGAATAATCAGGCGGCCCATCAGGTTGCCGGTGCACTGGACGTAGGCGATGTGCCGTTCGTCGGGCGAAAAGCTCATGCACATCTGGTGACGCGTGCCTTCCTCGTGCAAAGCGACCGGCTTGGCGTCCTTCGTGTCCATCGCGAGGCTGACCATCTGGATGTAGTAAGGATTCGTGTCAACCGAGTAGACCAACTCACGTCCTTCCTTGATGAACATCGGGTCGCGCTTGCCCTTTCCGTCGAAGGTGATCTGCTTTTCGGCAGCCGAAACGGCAACCGCGATAATCGTGGCAGCCGACGTAAGGAGGCCCGCTCTGATGCCACGGAAAAAAGAATGAGCGAACTTACGTTCGCTGCTACGAGCTTTAGATGAGTTCATGGATCACGCTTCCTCCGTCGAGGACTTTCATTTCAGCCCGTTTCTTGGCTCCCACACCGCAGAGTTCCGCGATGGTCGTGCCGGCCATTAATGGAGTAATCGGGCGGGTGATGGGGAACTCGCCCTTGTCGTCACTCTCGCCGATGCAGCGCCCCGGCTCGATGCCACCACCTGCCCAAAGGGAGAAGTAGCAATCCTTCCAATGTTCTCGCGCGGCGCGCTTGCTGATCTTCGGTGTGCGGCCGAATTCTCCATAGGCCACGAGCAGGGTGTCCTCCAACATACCGCGTTGGTGAAGGTCGTCGAGCAAGGCTGAGAAGGCTCGATCGAGGATCGGGCAATGGCGGTCCTGGAGGAGTTCGAAGTTGTAGATGTGCGTGTCCCAACCGAAATCTGCGTTGGGCGTGTAGGTCTCCACGAACTCGCTCCAGTTCACCTGAATGTAGGGAACGCCGGCCTGCGCGAGGCGACGGGCAAGAAGGCAGCCTTGACCAAAGGTGGTCTGGCCATAGGAATCGCGAGTCCTTCGTGATTCTTGCGTCAGGTCGAAGGCCTTTCGCGCTTTCTTGTCGGTCAGCAATCCGTACGCGCTTTGGTGACTGCGATGCCAATCTTCAATGCCAGCGGACTCAAGTGAGCGCTCCGCGTTGTCGAGTTGTTGCAGGAGATTGCGCCGGTTGTGGATTCGCGCGGGATTGATGTCGTCGAGCATCTCCAAGGTGGGGATATTCACTTCACCGGTTTCGGAGGCGCTGACAAGAAAGGGATCGTAAGCCTTGCCCAGCGTCCCGCCACCGTAACCGACGATGCGCGTTGGAAGATCGCGCGGAATGCCGCGGCCCACAAAGAAGAACGGAGGCAGCGCACCTTGCTGTCCTCGATCCTTGGCGACGATCGCGCCGAAGTTGGGCTGGATCGGCCCCGCGTTTTCCTCAAAGCCGGTGAGCCCGACATTGCCACCACCCGGATGCGCATTGTTGCTGTTCTGCATCGAACGGATGACGCTGAACTTGTCCGTGCGCGCCGCCATCCGCGGAAGCATCTCTGAAAAATGCATGCCCGGCGTCTTGGTCGGGATCGTGCCGAACGGGCCGCGATACTCCATCGGCGCGTCCGGCTTGGGGTCGATCGTGTCGATGTGACTTGGACCGCCCCAGAGCCAGAGCAGGATGACCGACTTCACGCGGCCACTCTTTTGCGCCTCCTGCGCCGCTTGCAGCAACGACAGGTCAGAACCCATCGCGAATGGAACAGCCGCTGATGTTTTCAGGAACGAGCGTCGGTTGAATCCGGAACAGTCCGCTGATTTGAATTTGCCAAAATCCAGCATGGTGATTGATCTGAGCAATTATGTGCCATCAATTGGGCGGAATGGCACGGTTTTTTGATGTCATTTTACGGTCACAAAGTGCGGGCTGGACCAGGCGAGGTGACCTTGGGCGACTGAGATGTTGCCCGTGTATTGGGTGGAGCGGCCTTCCTGGTGGATTTCCCAGTAAAACCAATGATCGCCCGGCGGGAGGTCGTAGACACGGTGTTTGAGCTTGAGTTCGTTCGTGCCGTCGCCGGTGTAGGTGCGGAGGCGCTTGCCCCCGTTGGTGACGAGGATGGCCGAGACGATGGGCTTGGTGCCGATGACGTGAAGATCGAGAATCAACCGGCGCGACCTCGTTTCGACCGCGGTATCGGTGAGGTGGCCATTCAGGCGGGAGTCGACGACGATCTTGGAGCCGTTAGAGGCGAAACAACGATGTTCGCGAAGTGCGCGGAGGATGGCCTCGTCGGTCAGTTCCTCTGCGTAAATGCCGGTGAGCCCGCCGCAGAGTCCGGGATTGCGCCGATGGGAATCACTACAGCCGACAAAGCCGAGCCGGCGTCCGCTATCCAGCTCGCCGTGAAACTTATCTGGGACGTTGTGAAGGTAAATTCCCCAACAGGAGGTGACTTCCAGATTCGCTTCGGTCGGACTGTCGGTGATGTCAAAGGTGCGGTGTTGTGAATTCACCAGGCCTCCGAATTTCGCAACGGCGTCCGTCATCGCCTCGAAATTTCCGCCGACCTCGGTGTAACGAACGATGGGTCCGCCCTTGGAAGGGTAGATGATCGTTCGGTGATTCGGATAAGTGCCGCGACTGGGTTGTTCGTAAACAGATTTCCAAGGGTCGAATTTCACCCCGGGACGCGCTTTGCGTTGCGTCCACTCGTAGCCGGGAAGCGCAATGAAGCTGCCTGGGCGCGTGTAGCGCTGGGAATGAAGCATGCCCATGTAATACTCGCCTTCCGTGAGGACGCAGCCGTGAACGTCGTCGTTGTCCTGCAGGACCATCACATCGAGCTTCGCGCGGTCGCGGCCGTAAAGAACGATCTCGTCCGGTTCTCCTTCTGCGTCTCCAGTCAGCCCGCTGTGGCAATGCAGGTCGGCCCAGTAGAGTTTGTAAGTCTTGCCATCGACCTTGATGGAATGACGCGGTGTCGTGGCGATGGGCGGGAGACTCAACTCCTTGAATTGATCGCGCCAGTCATCACGTGTGATGGACCGGGCGTCCTTCATGTTGATTTGGGTGAGGTGATGAGGGCGCATCCATCCACGCGGAAGCTTGGAACCGGTGAGCGCGAAGCTGCCGTTCCTGATCCGGGCGGGTTGCGTGAGGTTGTAATCGATGAGCTTGTCGTAGAGCAGCTTGGTATCGCCCCAGGTGCCGTCTCTGAACGGACGGCCGAGCAGTTGGCCGTAGGTCTTCGTGCCACTGCCTCCGTGTTCAGACTTTCGTTCCCAAACGAGCCAGACATTGTCGGGGCCGTCCAAGAGCATGGGGTGTCTTCGCTTGCCCGCATAACCGCTGGGATAACGTTTGCCGCGACGCAGGTCGGGCAACAGGCCGTTCAACATCACGGCGCCTTCCGAATTCCCGACCTCGTCGAGCACGAATGACCATTTGCCATTGCGACGAACCGATACGTGGGCGGTGTGAATCATGTCGATCACGCCGTCGCCACCAATCACGTCACGAAGTTTCAACCAGGCAACACACAATCCCTGCGAGGAGGATNCCATNGGCTTGGCTGTCAGGCAGCGGACGCTGGCAGCTTTGGGAGGGGATACGATNTCGATTTGGCTCTTCGGAGCGTTCAACTGGCGGGCGCAGATCATGTATTGCAGATCCGCATANTGATCCCAGAAGGCCCAGACCTGTCCGTTGAACTCAACNAGGGCCACGCGAAACGAATCGTGGTTCGGGTTGCTGATTGTTCTGGTCTCACTCCATTCACCGGCTTGGNGACTGCGNACCCGAACCTGAACNGAATTGCCGTCTGTGAATTCGTGCCAACCCACGAGGACGCTCCCGTCNTTCCGAACGATCGCGTTGGGTTTGATGGCGTCCGCCCCGCTTGATGACAACTCAATCGCTGGTTCCCATGAATTATTCCGAAACTCGCGGCCGAGAATCTGCCATCGATCCTTACGGCGTTCGGACCAGAATGCCCAAAGATGTTTACCGTTCGGGCTGAGGACTGGAACGGGTTGGTCGGCGATCGAAGGTTTGTCGTTCAATTGCTTGATGGAGCCCAGTTCGTTCCCTGCAGAAATTGAAGCACTGAGAATTCGCTCCTTGGAGCGGTAGTAGGATTTCCAAATGGCGAAGCCACTGCCGTCGGCGCGCCGGACAGTTGAAGCCTGTGTATCGTAACCAATGCGGCCGGGGTTGATGACCAGGTCTGCGGCTGCGAGGTCAAATGCCAGGAGTGATAGAACCAGACAGACGGTCGACGAAATGTGCATGGAACGGTTGTCCATCTCCGGCGGCTGGCAGTAAAGAAGTGATTTGGCTGATCCTAAGAAAATGACTGCTCGCTGACATCGCTGCGCTTGTCGCTCGCATGCTTCGGAAGGCTTCCGAAGCCACCAATGCGTCCAACGATAGAGGCGCGTTGGTTCTGCTGAGTTTGGTTTTTCGATCAAGCCGGTTTCCTTGAAACTTAGTTTCAAGAGGAGTCGGATCGATGCTTCGTTGTCCAAGATCGTCTCGGCGTCGGTCGTGGTGAAACCGAAGTTTGAGACACCGAAATCAACGTCGCCTTTCCCGCCTCGAACGCGTAGCCGCGCCCATGGTAATCAGGCAATTACGCAAAACCGAAATCCGGATACTGCAGGTGCGGTTTCTTCAGAAAGCCACAAGTGCCGATGTATTTTTGCCAGGGTTTGGAATTGAGCAGCTCCAGAAAGAACGGTGCGTCTTCAACGCTGATGTGACGAATGATCGTCCGTTCGATTCGGGCGATCGCGCTCTGGGTCACGTCAGTCTCAACGCTCCAGTGCTGTCGCCGAGTTGATCGACGTGCACTTCATTGATGTTGGCCATGCTGACCCAGAGATTGGCGATGGGCGTGCCTTCGGCAAACTTTTCGTGTCGGTTGGTTCTCAGCGCGCCACCGGCCTTGCCAGCAATAAGGGTCGGAAGATTGTTGGTAATGTGGAGTTCTCCGCTGCTGAGTCCCGAGCCGAATACAAACATGCTGTTGTCGAGCAAGGTGCCGTTGCTCTCCTCAATCGCATCCATTCGTTCAGCGACGTAATGAAATTGTTCGACGTGAAAACGTTCCAGCGCTTCGAGGTCGTGACGAACCCGCTCCTTGTTCTGGTTGTGAGTCATGCTGTGATGACTGACGGTGTTGTCGAAGAGACCGTGGACCGTCAGCGGTGAACTCCAGCGTTCGGGGCCGGTCATCAAGGTGGCCACGCGGGTGAGATCGGTCTGGAGGGCGAGGATCATCAGGTCGCCCATCACACGTATAAACTCGTCGCGGCGCATGGCCTGCCATGGCTTGGTGGGCGGGACGATCTTCATGCGGTCGATTTCGCGTTGGCGTTTGTTTACGCGTTCGATCTGTTGTTCAACCGTGCGCACGGAGTCCATGTATTCGCCGAGCTTGGCCTGGTCGCGTTTGCCGAGTTTGTGGCGGACGGAACGGGCATCCTCCATCACGAGGTCCAGCACGCTGCGATGAGCGGCATGTTCGGTGACATTGAAGAGGCGATTGAACACGGCCTTGGGATCGCGAATGGAACGCGCCACGTGCGAAGGACCAAACCAGGAAATATTGTCGAAGTAGACGGACTCGCGGTTGTCTTCGTAGGGATTGCAACTCAGTTCGAGCGAGCGAAACGCGGTATGCCTGCCGGTCTCGGAAGCGATGACCTGATCGATCGTTCGTTTGAGCGGATAGCCGGCTGGCGAAAGTTCGTCTGGGCGTGCGGTGGTCAGGTAGCAACTGCTGGCCTGTGCGTGCCCATCCGTGCCGGGGACCTTGATACGATCGAGATTGGAGAAGAGCGTGATCTTCTCGCGAATCGATTCAATGGGTTTCAGTGTGGGACTAAGCGCGAAGTTCCTGCCCGTCTCAGTTGGATTCCACGCGCTTTGGACGACGCCATTGGGAATGTAGAAAAAAGCAGTACGAATCGGAGGCTTTTCGTTCTTGGCAGCAAGCCCACTCAGTTCCATCGCTTCAAGGAGCGGCAGCGCCAGCGACGCTCCAGAACCACGGAGAAATGTTCGACGGGATAGAGGTTTCATGGGCGTTCGTGGTTCCGCGACTTGTGCAGGAAAGGATAGCTCGTGGCAACCTGGGTGACAACGGTGCTGAAGCGTCCGTGTTCGGCCAACACGTTTCGGGTGATTCGGTCAATCCCGGGTTTGTCCGTCAGTTCCAATTCACGGCCGAGCGCGTAAGCAAGCAGGTGCTCGCTGAACGCGCGCATGAACAGTTCCGGTTGGTTCAGCAACATGTCCTTTAGGCCGATGACATCCGTGAATTCATGACCGGCGAACTTGCCGCTGGCATTGATCGGGAGGCCGGATCGGTAATTCTCACGCCAGCGGCCGATGGGATCGTATTGCTCCAGGGCGAAGCCAAGCGGATCAATCTTCGAATGACAGGATCGGCAGGACTCGTTCACCTGGTGCGCGACCAGGGCCTGGCGCAGCGTCATGCCCTTGGCCTCAATTGCGGCATCGTCAGCTTCGATCTCAGGCACCACATCTGGTGGTGGGGGTGGAGGCTGATTCAGAATGACACCAGCCACCCAGGCACCGCGTTGGATCGGACTGGTCCGTAAGGGAGCGGAGGTCATTGTGAGAACAGCCGCGGACGTGATAACACCACCCTCACGTCGACTGGGCACTTTGCGCCGACGATAGGTCTGTTGGTTGGTGTTGAAGCGGTTCCGGTTCTCTTTTCCACTGAACGGTGTTCGGTCGTTGTACCACGACTGAAGTTCGTCCGAGCGAAAGGTGTAATTGGCGTCCACGAGCAACATGATTGATCTGTCCTCGACCATGATGCTTTCGAAGAGCAGGAGCGGTTCGATCATCATCTGCAGGCCAAACTTCCATTGTTCGCAACCAATGCGGGAGTAATAGATCTCGAAGCGTTCGAAGTCCGGGGTTGCGGCAATGAGTTGGTCGAGCCGAAGCCATTGTCGCGCGAAATTCTGCGACAAGGCCTGGCTGCGGGGATCTCCCAGCATGCGGGCGATTTCGGCGCGCAGGTTAGTTGGGTTGAGGAGTTCTCCACTGTTCGCCAAGTCCAGCAATCGTTGATCGGGAATACTGCTCCAAAGAAACAAGGCCAATCGAGTGGCGAGTTCGTGGGCGGACAAAGGCGCGTCTTCCTCATCCGATTCGGATTCCATGATATAGATGAACCTGGGTGAAGCGATGATACCCGCGACCGTGTTCTTCATCGCCTGGCCGTAAGAACCGATGGCGTTCAGTTCGCGCGCGAAAAAGCCGAGGTAGCGCATGACGGTGCTCTCCTCGACCGGTTGCCGGAACGCGCGATGAAGCAGGGCGCGCAATGTCGCCTCGGCGGTCTTGAGTCTTTCGGATGAGTCGCCTGGATCAACGAAGATCCTGTTGCCCGGCTTCAAGTATTTGTCGAACTCAGGACTGTTGACAACGGATTGTCCGATCTGGAGGAAGTTTTCCATGAGAATCGGCGAAAAGCTGAGTTGGTCGCCCCGGTTGTTGAATCCATGCTCGGCTTGAAGATCGACGGCGAAAGGCACCACCCCGGTCAAAATCTGTCGCTCGATCTGAAACTTCCCGAGTGCGCGATTGCCGACTCGAACCGAATCTGGAAAACGTCCGCTGGAAGGTCTGAAGTAACCGCCGATCCCGCGGACGGGTTTCTCGGGCAAAGGGTAGATGTCGCCGTTGAGCCCAAGCAGGTCTCGGACAGCGTTGTTGTATTCGTAGCGGTTCATGCGCCGCATCACCACTGGAGCCGCGGTGCTGTTGTTTCGCAGATACTCGTCGATCACTCCACGCAAGTAAGTGCCCAACAACCGGCGTTCTTCATCGGTCGGTTGCTCCTCGTCTTCCGGGGGCATCTCGTGACGGGCCAGTGCTTCAGATGCATTCCGGGTCAGATCGATTGAGGCGAGAAGCTTTGATCGGTCGTCCAAAACTTGCAGGTTGATCTTGCCCTTCAATTTCCTTTTCCCATGGCAACGGAAGCAATATTTGGACAGAACCTGTTGGGCCTCAGCAAATTCGACCACGCCCTGTTTCTCCTCCGACATGACCTTCTCTTCAGCCGGCTTGTCAAGTCTCTCAACCGTCAGGTAGTCGATGCCCAGCAGATATCCCTTGCCGCGGAATTTTCGGGCGAGCGGGTTTGCGCCAATGAGTTCGAAGGTCAGTTTCTGTTCCCCGGATTTGAGTTGGTGTTCACCAAATTCGATCGGATTCCCCAACGAAACCCGGCGGCCAAAAAAATCGATCTCCTTGATTTTCTTCCCGTTCAACGCCGCGGAAAAGAGACCGTAATCCGCTGCCAAGGTGGGTTGCATGCTGATTCGATATCTTCCGGCGTTCGCAATTCGAAACGAGGTCTGCATCGTATCGCCGATCACGCCGTCCCAGAGCAAATGCGCGTTACCGCTCCAGTGCGGACCGTAGCGAGCCATTTCCTGCACGCGGGATTTGCCGATCAGGCGGAGATGAAACTCACCTTCCAATCGCCCTTCGCGTGCCGGTGCAGCTTTCCTTCCGCGAATGGAGTGATAGTCAAAGGGTGCCGCGACAGTCGAGACAGTCAGTAAAAACCCGAGCACCAATGGCAGGCGACAATTCATGGAAAACGCTAAACTTTGCCACAGCCAGCTTCGGCACAAGGGAAAATGGGGCAAAGTCGTGGATGTGTTGAACAGCCACGAAATGCCGCCGGAAGAAGAACCTCAACCGAACACTGCAGCTGTTGCCAAGGTGGTCGCAGCCGAATTGGTCCGACGCGATGGCGCGATCGTTTTGCGTCGGATGAATCGGACAGAGTATCAGGACAACGTTCGTGATCTCACGGGGGTCGACTTCGATGTGTCAGCTTTTCCGCAAGATCCACCGGCCGGTGGTTTCGACAACAATTCGAAGGCCTTGACGATTTCTCCACTGCACCTCGAGCTCTGCATCGACATGGCGCAGAAGATTCTCGATCGCGCCTGGTGGAGGGCGCGCAATTAAAAGGGCGGTGAGTGAAATGAATCTGTGAATGACCACGCGTTAGCCCCCCCGGCTTGGATTGGCTTGTTACAGGATTGTGTGTGCCCGAGAGTCATATCTTGACCGAAAACAATCTGCAACGATGGGGGTGTGTTCTGCGTCAATCCGAACGATTCCATGAAGGGCTTGCTGTTGATAATTCCTCGAATCGGCAATGGACGCCGCGAGTGCTGAGTGAAAGACTCCAATCATCCCATGCCGCGGGTAATCTACATCGACAAATCGGTATTGCCGAAATCAAGGAGCAAGAACGCTCCCCGAGTTGTCCCCCCCGCGCCCACATCTGATCTGCTGGCAGTGCGTATTCGTCCGCAGTCCGCAATGATCAACCTCATTGCCCCGATTTCGGCAAAGGTTCCCGCACCGAAACCGCACCAGAACGTCCCCAAGCTGGCAAAGCAACAACCCGCTCGCAAGTCACCCGAGAATCAGGCCTCGCCGAAACCTCAAGCCCAGCCCGCGGTAAAGGCGGCTTCAAAGAATCACCAACCGGTCACGCCTTCTCCTGCCCAGCCGCTGGTGTATGTGCAGAAGATCCCCGTCAGCCCGAGCTCAACCGCGCAGGGGAATCAGACGAAGACGACACCCGGGAAACCGAAGGCTTCCAGAACCCGGCGAGGAATTGCGAAGGCCGCCGTTGTACTCAAGGCGGTTTATCCAAAGGTCAAATCCCTGGTTGGCAAGATCAATGCGAACCGGGCTCGCAAGAAGCAGGCAAAGTTGGCCAGGAAGCAGGCAGCCGCAGCAGCCAAGGCAAATATGAAGGCAATTGCCAAAGCCAAGCAAACGACGGTTGCAAAAGCCAAGGCCGCATCGCTGAAGCCAAAGCCGCAACCGAAATCCACGGTGAAGAAACAGCCTGCGCAACAAAAGATACAGGCCAAGACTCAAAACCGGCCGCCCTCACCGAAACCCCAGCGAAGCAAGTCACCGACTCCCGGGGGAGCGGGGCAACAACCTCCTTCCAGACCCAGGCAAAAGAACGGCGGGCTGGCCTATGATTTCTCCGGCAACAATCCTCGCCCCGCGCTGCCAGATCCAGTCACGTTGCCACAACCGATAAACTATTCCCCCGCGCCCGCCACCAAACCTGCGAAGCCGCAGGCACGCCAGTCCATACCTCAGGTTGCTCCTCCTTCGGCGCCGAAGAAAAAGGACCCCGTTTCCAAATCGTCCCTGGCAGCACAAACACCAACCACGAGTTCACCCGCAGGTTCTCCGAAAACCCGGCCGCAGTCACAACCACAAACCCAACGCCTGCTCTCACTTGATGCCTACCGCGGATTCATCATGCTCGTGATGGCCGGCGGTGGATTTGGGATCGTCCAAATGGCAGGGCAAGCCGGCACGGATCCGAACTGGGACATTGCTGCATGGTTCTTCAAACACGTGTCCTGGGTTGGAATGTCCATCTGGGACCTGATTCAACCGGCATTTATGTTCATGGTCGGGGTCGCGGCACCGTTTTCCTATGCGCGCCGCAAGGAACTTGGCCAAAGCTGGATTCGCATGTTGAACCACGCGGTCTATCGATCGCTCGCGCTGATTCTATTGGGCGTGTTCATCCAGTCGCGAAACGCGTCACAAACCAACTGGCTGTTTACGAACGTTCTGACGCAGATCGGACTCGGCTATATCGTGGTCTTCTTGCTTTGCGGCAAAGGCAGGGTCACTCAGTTGGTCGCTGCGGCTGCCATCCTGATCGGCTACGCCGGAGCATTTTACGTTCACGTCGGTCCGGAATCGGGCCTCACCCTCGGCGACCTCGGAATGACTCAAGCCGATGTGCTCCCCGAAATGCTTGAACCGTATTCGCGACACATAAACTTTGCCGCGAGCTTCGATCGATGGTTCCTCAACCTCTTCCCGCGTGCGGAGACTTGGACGATTCATCCAGGCGGCTATCAGACGCTGAACTTCATTCCCTCGATTGCCACCATGCTGCTCGGTCTTGTAGCTGGCGAACTGCTTCGCGGCAAAGATACGCCTTCGGTGAAATTCCAGAAACTCCTGCTGGCCGGCGTGCCCTGCCTGGTGATTGGGATATTCGCCGGCGTGACTTTCTGCCCGATCGTCAAGCGCATCTGGACGCCGAGTTGGGCGCTCTTCAGTGGAGCATTCGTGATCTGGGGACTCGCGATCTTCTACTACTTCATCGATGTCCGTGGCTGGCGTTGGTGGTCCTGGCCGCTGGTAATCGTGGGGATGAATTCCATCGCCATTTACCTGATGGCCGTGCTGATGAAGCCCTGGTTTGCAAACGTGCTGCTCGTCCACTTCAATCCGCAGGCCTTCAACGGCCATTACGGGCCCGTCGTGGAACGCTGCAGCATCCTCGCCCTCATGTGGCTGGTTTGCCTCTTCCTCTATCGGAAGAAACTCTTCGTGCGCGTTTGATTCCAACCGCCAATTGACATTTCCCCCCCGTGGCCGATGATGAACCCGCCCCTAGGGCGAACGGGATTCGATGGCCGAAAAGACCACCCAAACCAAAGCCGAGCCGCAGGTCTGCGACCTGTGCGGCTGCGCGTCGTATGAAGTTTTTTCCACCCACGGCCGATGGGGCGCTCCCCTCACCACCGTCATCTGTCGGGACTGTGGACTCGTCTACTCGAATCCCCGGCCTACCGCTGAAGAGAATGCAGCCTTCTACAAGCAGAATTACTGGGAACGCTACAAGGGCGAGAAGGAACCTGATGAAAAGTTTTTTCGCCGGCGCATTCCGAAAATCAAATCGATGCTTGCGGAGTTGAAGCCCAATCTGAAACCGGGCATGAACCTGCTCGAAGTCGGATCCGGTGTGGGCGCCCTGTTGTCGTCGATCAAGGACACCTGCAATGGAGTGGGACGATTCATCGGCATCGAGCCATTCGCCACTCACGCCAGGTTTTGTCGCGATCGAAAATCTCTGGACGTTCGAGCCGGCCTGCTTGAGGAGATCGCCACTCAGCTGGACCCGGGGTCCTTCGACGTCGCTGTGATGAACCACGTGCTCGAACACACCATGAGTCCGACTTCCGTATTCGAGACCATCCGTGCGCTGCTGAAAACCGACGGCACATTCGTCGTGGAAGTGCCCAACATTGCCGCACCCGGCTCACGTCTCAGCCACTTCTTCCACGTGGGCCACCACTACAACTTTTCAGCGCGAACCCTGCAGCGGCTCGCGATGAAGACCGGATTTGAGATCGTCTGCATCGAAGAACTGGACGGCGACCTCCCCAAGACCCGCCTCTTCGGCATGTTCACAAAGTGCGACGATCCGAAGCACGACGTGGCTGAGCGATTCGTGCGCGATGATCCCAACGAACGCGCCAAGGCACTGCGCCGATACGAATCCTGGTACTGGGCCACCTTCGCATCCATCCGGAAGAAATTCACCCATTGGAAACGCCAACGCGGTTGGTAGCTTCGGAAGCTGTCCGAAGCATGCGAGCGACGAGCGCAGCGATGTCAGCGAGGAGTCTTCCTCCTCAACAAAAAAGACGGCCCGCAGGCCGTCTTAAATATTCACTCAGGTGAACGGAATATCTCAGAACACCTCGCCGTCATTGAAGAACCGCTTCAACTCTGCCTCAGCCGCTTCCGGACTGTCTGATGCGTGACAAATGTTCTTCATCTTGTCCAAGCCGAAGTCCCCGCGAATCGTACCTCTTTCTGCGATCGTGGAATCCGTCGGACCCAAAAGATCGCGCACTTTCCCAATCGCACCGTCACCTTGAAGCGCCAATGCAATGACCGGCGACGATTGCATGAACTCCACAATCTCCGGAAAGAACGGCAGATGGGCAATGTGCGAGTAATGCTCCTTCAAGAGATCCTCGCCCAGGTTCATCATCTTGATCCCTCGTATCGTAAATCCCGCATCCTGATAGCGCTTCAGCACCTCACCGCTGAGCTGTTTCTCGATGCAGTCCGGTTTGAAAAGAATAAGAGTCGTTTCTTCAGCCATGTCGTTTTCGTAAGAGCCTGCGATTCCTACACTTTGCCACGCGTCGGCGGCAAGGGTGAAGTTGGGAAGATCCGTCCGATCAGACCGATTGGTCGTCTCTGTCCGATCCTCACCAGCTTGACATTCCATCCACCCCACCGATATTAGCCACCTCCGATGGGGGCGTCCTGGTTTCGACTGGACAAATACTCCTTCGGCCGCATGTCGAGGATGATTCGTTGGCCTCGTTAAACACCGGATCAATCATTAATTGCCAATGAAGAAATGGCTCTCGCTGCTTAATTAACGCAACGACGTCTCACCCCGGACCCCGGCTAAGGGGATGAGGCGACGACAGCCGGGTGGATCGGAAATGGGGACAGCGCATGACCGGTCGACGTTCTCATGCTGACTAAGCGGGCGGATTCGTGCCGGAGCGTTATCCCCCGTCGAAAACCCATCTTCGGATAAACATGTAGACGTCGCAGGCAGGTTTGCCTAGGACGGGGGTTCGATTCCCCCCGCCTCCACCATATTTTAAAGGGGATCTTGTGTGTGGTTCGTTAGCGGCCAGATTGCGAACTATGCTCTTTCTCGATCGGGTCACTTCGATCAGGAATGTGGTCGACTTCGATCCGTTGGGACCGAGTTTGCATTTACCATTTTCGCTCGGATGGCTAAGACAGTCGGATGATCAGATCGATTGGAGTTCTCGCTACGGTCATGTCGGTGGGATTTTTCTGCGGTTGCGCGCTTGTCACGCCTGCACCGCGTCAGGTCGTATTTACCGCCATGGGCTGTGGTCCATACGACCGGGCTGCGGAAGCTGCACTGGAGCGGTTCATCAAACTCGATAACCAAATCGCCACCAGCCAGTTCGTGGTGCATTGCGGTGACATTGTCACGGGAAGGAACACAGACTGGCCGGAATCCCAATACATCAGGGTCGCTGAAATCTTGAAGAACGGAAACCGGATTCCGACCTTCATCGTTCCCGGGGACAACGAATGGAACGATCAAACCGATCCCGATCGCCACTGGGGTTATTGGGAGAAGCACTTCCTTGAGTTTGAACGACATTGGAAATTGCCGACGCCGGTGATGAGACAGGAAAACCGACCGGAGAACTTTGCGTTCAATCTGGATGGCACGCTGGTCATTGGCATCAACAAGGTTGGTGGAAAGGTTCACGATGCGGACGAATGGAAGCGCCGATTGTCCGACAATGGCCACTGGATCGCGATGCAGTTTGAGAAGCATCGGAAAGAGGCTCATTCGGCAGTCATCCTTGCCCAGGCGCGCGCCCCGGGAAATACCGACCAGTTCGTTGACAGCCTGATTGCTTCCGCGGCGACGTTCGCCAAGCCGATCCTCTATCTCCACGCGGACGGACACAAGTGGTTCGTCAAAGAAGGAAACAGGGCAACGAACATCACGCATGTCCAGATGGACCTGATCAGCTCCAATTTTCCGCCGATCCAGGTGACCGTAACCGGCGATCCCTCCAGTCCTTGGCTCTTTGACCGGCGTCAGAACAGCACCTTTTGGGGAACGGCGCGTTGAGATCGAATCCGTCCGGAAGAGATCCATGGTTACTCAACTGTCTGATCTCCCTTGCACACACGCATCCTGCGGATGGCATCTGAAACTGACACGGTAAGGCGGTTTTGCTTGCTTCGCTGGGAGGTGATGGGAGCGTGGTGATTGTTCCATGCGCGTGGCCTTGAATTTAACAGCAATGCTGATCCTGCTGTCGGTGCCGCCGGCGGAGATTCATGCTGCGCCGGACTATCTGCGCGAGATCAAGCCGCTCTTGGAACACAAGTGCTTCGCGTGTCATGGAGGCTTGAAGCAGAAGGCGGGGCTTCGGTTGGATACGATTGCGAACATGTTGCGCGGTGGTCGAACCGGGGCCGCGGTGGTATCGGGTGACCCGATGAAGAGTCTTCTCCTGCGCAGGGTTCGTGAAACGGATGAGTCGAAGCGAATGCCGCAGGAATCCGGGGCTTTGACGGCTGAGGAGATTTCTTTGTTGGAGCGATGGATCGCGGGTGGCGTGCAAGAGTTGGCGAACGAAGAGGAGCAGATCGATCCGAAGAGGTATTGGTCCTATCAATTGGTTCGTCGGCCTATGGTGCCGAAGGGCGCGGGTTTCGATCACCCGATCGACGCGTTTCTCGGCGCGAGACACCAGCGGCTGGATCTCAGGCCGGGACCGCTGGCCGACAAGGCAACCCTTTTGCGCCGGGTTTACCTGGATCTGGTCGGTGTGCCTCCGACACCGGATGAACTGCGAGAGTTTGCATGTGACTCTTCAGGAGAGGCATACACGAAGGTGGTCGATCGTTTGCTGAATGATCCGAGGTACGGTGAGCGTTGGGGACGGCACTGGATGGATGTGTGGCGTTACAGCGACTGGTACGGCCGGAGGGCGCCGAATGAAATCCGCTACAGCATGCGCCACATCTGGCGATGGCGGGATTGGATCGTGGAATCATTGAACGCGGACAAGGGCTACGATCGGATGGTGTTGGAGATGTTGGCGGGGGATGAAGTGGCGCCAGAGAATTCCGGTTCGTTGGCCGCGACGGGCTTTATCGGTCGGAACTGGTACAAGTTTGATCGGAATGTCTGGATGTTCGATGTGGTCGAACGCACGAGCCAGGGCCTGCTGGGACTGACGATGCGTTGCGCGCGGTGTCATGATCACAAGTACGATCCGATCACGCATGAGGATTATTATCGATTTCGCGCCTTCTTCGAACCTCATGGAGTGCGGACCGATCCGGTCGATGCCAAGCAGGAAAAGGAGAAGGACAACAACAAGGAGCTGGTTCTGAAGCAGGGACTCTCGCGGGTGTTTGACGAGAAGCTGGATGCGAAGACCTATCTGTTTCGTCGCGGGGATGATCGCAGTCCGGACAAGTCTCGCGATTTGAGTCCGGCGGTTCCGGCTTCCTTGACGCGCTCGCCGGTTGTCGTCAGTAAAGTCAACCTTCCTCCAGTCGCGTTCTATCCGGCGCTACACCCGCAAATGATTGAGCGACAACGAATCGCTTTGGCCCAAGGCATAACGACGGCCAAGCTGGAAACCCAGAAGGTCATGGAAAAGCGTGAGGCGTTGAAGACGCGGATCGCGGCCATCAAGGCCGGCCAGGAATCGATTCCGAAAGGCGACTCGCTGTTTTTTTCGGACACCTTCGATTCCGAACGCAAGGACGTGTGGAAGAAAGGGAAGGGCAGTTGGGTTTGGCAGGATGGGTTGTTAAAGCAGACGCAGGTGACCAGTTTTGCCACGGTGGTGAGCAGGACGAATCACCCGCCCAACTTTCGCGTGAAGGTCCGCTATCGGCCGCTACAGCCCGGTCACTTTCGCTCGGTAGGGTTCAGCTTCGACTATCACTCGGGGAATTCACAGGACGTCTACACGAGCACGGGCGATGCCCGGCAAAGCGTGCAGGCCTTTCATCGTCTGAAAGGAAAACGAATCTACCCGCGGGAAGGAATCATTCGCACGGAGTTGAAAGTCGATGAAGTGGCCACGATCCAAGCGGAGGCTCGCGGGCGGCAGTTGAAGATCTGGCTCAATGGCGAGTTGAAACTCGAATACGAAATGCCGGTGGTCCGCCGGCCAGGAAAGTTTGCCCTGTGGGTTCACAGCGGAGTGGCTGAGTTCCTGGATGTGGAGATGATCGGTCTTGAGAATACGCTTTCCGATCTTCAGCGTGAGTTGGCCAAGTTGGCCGACTCGATTGAGACCAAGCGCATTGGCGAGTCGATCGCTGAGGCCAAGCAAGCTTCGTTCGAACGGAGAGCAATTGCCGAGCAGGCAAAATACTCGGGACGTCCGGAAACCAATGACCTCTTCCGGGCGGCCGCCAAGGC
The DNA here is from genome assembly GCA_002715965.1 of Verrucomicrobiales bacterium. Taxonomy (GTDB): domain Bacteria; phylum Verrucomicrobiota; class Verrucomicrobiia; order Limisphaerales; family JAYPXF01. The sequence goes on from PBAL01000022.1 coordinate 19,710, forward strand.
GGAAGCAAAAGTGAACGTGCTGCAAACCCGGCTGGATCTCCGGTCCGGCGTTGATAAAAAGAAAAGCGAAGCCGCGCTGAAGAAGGCTGAGGACACCTTCGCAAATCCCGGTCTGGAATACGCGCCCTTGGGAGAGATTCACCCCGCCACCAGCACCGGCCGGCGGACGGCGCTGGCCCGATGGATTGGTTCACGGGAAAACCCCAGGACGGCGCGCGTTGCGGTCAACCACATGTGGTTGCGTCATTTCGGAACGGCCCTCGTGCCCAGCGTCTCCAACTTCGGCCTCAACGGAAAACGGCCGACGCATCCCGAACTGCTCGACTGGCTCGCGAGCGAGTTGATGGACAATGATTGGAGCATGAAACATGTGCATCGCCTGATGGTCACTTCCGCGGCCTATCGCCGTTCGACCAAGCCTGTGCCGGGTGATCCGGACAACCGTCAATACGTGCGCATGAATTCGCGGCGCATGGAGGCCGAAGCCGTGCGCGACTCCATTCTGCATCTGAGCAACGGCTTGGATTACGCGATGGGTGATGAAGACATCGACGATACGAAAGGCGACAGCGTGCCACGCCGGACCCTGTATTTCCGGGCGACACCCGACCGTCAAATGCAACTGACCACCGCGTTTGATGCGGCCAATCCCAATGCCTGTTATCGTCGTGAGACCAGCGTGGTTCCAAATCAATCGTTGGCCTTGTTCAATGGAGCGCTCGCCCAGGATCGAGCGCGGGTGTTGGCACGCGAATTGCACGGCAGACACCACGAAGATCAGGAATTTGTGAAGGCTGCCTGGATTAACGTCTTGAGTTGTGAGGCATCCGGGAAGCAGGTTGAGCTCATGAAATCGTTCCTCTCGAAACAACGCGCCTTGCTGAAAGACACTTCCGGGATGCAACGATTCACGCCCGGGGTGAATTCCCAGGTGGCGCCTGCGGAAGATCCAGGCGTTCGCGCCCGCGAGAATCTCGTGCACGCGTTGTTTAACCACAATGAGTTCATCACCATCCGATGAGGGACTCTGGTGGACAGGGCGCATTCGAGTTGCAAACCGATGTAGCGGAATTTGAAAAAATTCCGACCGTGGCGTGGGCTCATCGGAAGATTTTGCATCTTCCGCCAAGTGACTATTTCACGATCCGGTGGCGAAGTCCGAATGCGCCCTTATGAAGAGATGTCCGTGATCCCTGCGTTGCATCCACGAAAAGTTCTGCTTAAATCAAACAGTCATCCATGAGCCACTCGCCGCCAAACCGCCGACAGTTCCTCGCCGATACCGGAATGGGTTTCACCGGTCTGGCCTTGGGCTCATTGCTGGCGGGCGAGGGCATTTCGCGCGCGGATTCCACGGTGCCATCCGGGATCGCCGAGATAGCGCCCAAGGCCAAGAGCGTCATCTGGCTGTTCATGCTCGGGGGCACGAGCCACATGGAGAGTTTCGATCCGAAACCGGCGCTCAATCAGCATGTGGACAAGACCTTTGAGGAGACTCCCTTTGGCGACAACGTCCTGAACTCACCTTTCTATCGCAAGAACGTTCGCGACTTCGCCGGAGTGCCGCGCGATTTGATGCCGAAGATCTATCCGCTTCAGATCGGCAGCCGCCCACAGGGACAGAGCGGAATCGAGATGAGCGACTGGTGGCCGCACCTCGCGACCTGTGTGGATGATCTCGCCATCGTGCGTTCCATGTGGACGACGGACAACGATCACGCGGCTCAGCTTCAGTTTCATACCGGACGCCACATATTTGACGGGCTGTATCCGAGCATTGGCTCCTGGGTGCACTATGGATTGGGCACGGCGAACAAGAACCTGCCGCAGTTCGTCGTCATGGGGCCGCCACCGAGGGATTGCTGCGGTGGCGTGGGCGCGCACGGCGCGAGTTACCTCGGGCCGGAACACGCCGGCGTGAAGATTTCGACCGATCCCGACAACCCGCTTCAATTTGGAACACCCGGAGATCGCGTTTATCTCGCCGAACGCCGGCAACAACTGGAACTTCTCAACGACCTGCACGAACTGACGGCTGTCGAATACCCGAACGACGCCACCATGCGCGCGCGGATCAAGTCCTACGAGCTTGCGTTCCGCATGCAAATGGCCGTGCCGGACGTGGTGTCCATGCAGAGCGAAACGGACGCGACCAAAGATCTGTATGGCCTGGATGGCAAGGAAACCAGAACCTTCGGTCAACAATGCCTCATCGCCCGTCGCCTGGTCGAAAACGGCGTGCGTTTCGTTCAGCTCTATCACGACGGCTGGGATGCCCATAGGGCGCTCTACAAGAATCACAGTGGGAACACGCGGCAGGTGGATCAACCCATCGCGGGCTTGTTGAAAGACCTCAAGCAACGCGGCCTGCTTGATGAAACGCTCGTGGTTTGGGCGACCGAATTTGGCCGTACCCCCGGCGCCCAGAATGCCGATGGCCGCGATCATCATCCCTACGGTTTTTCAGTGTGGCTTGCCGGTGGCGGAATCAAGGGCGGCATGACCCACGGCGCCACCGACGAACTCGGTTTTCATGCCGTGGAGAATCGCCACTACGTGACGGATATCCACGCCACCGTTCTGCATCAATTGGGTTTGAATCCCCGCAGCCTGGAAGTTCCCGGGCACAAACGGCTGGAGATCGATTTCGGCAGCCCGATCAGGGAGATCATCGCATAGGCGAATCAACATCGAACCTGGCGCAAAACGGAGCACATCTGATTTCGTTCATCAGAAGACTAATTGGTTTCCAATCGAGAGGCAGGACATACCAGAGCAGACGGCTTGGGCTTTGAATTCTTTGGTGTATCGCTTGCGAGGCATTAACATGACTGTCGATTGTCTCCTATCTGGTGGTCCAGAAATCTAGCGCACCTCAAGCTGACGCGGGTTTTCGACTTGTTGCATACATCGCTTCGCTGTGACACACGAAGCTACTTGCGGCGCGGGTCCCAGACGGGATCAATCATATCGCCGTTGAGTTCCTCCCATTCGTGGCGGAGGCGCGAGGCGATTTCAGGTTCGGTGGTGGCGAGGTTCTTCGTTTCGCCGATGTCCTTGGATAGATTGTAGAGTTCCCAATCGTTCCCCTGTCCACGACGCGGATTCCGCAGCAGCTTCCAATCGCCGGAGCGAATTGCCGCGCGGTTGCCGATACGCCAAAACAGTTTGTCATGTGGCCGGCCTGTCTTCTTGCCGGTCAGGTAGGGAATTAGATTCACACCGTCGTATTTCTTCTTCCGGTCGAGCGTCACATCAGCCAAGGCACAGGCCGTGGCGAAGATGTCGGGCGAGAGAATCGGGTTTTCGTAAGTCGTTTTGCCCGGAAGGCGTCCTTTCCATTGGGCAATGAACGGCACGCGCAATCCGCCTTCATACACGCTCCCTTTGCCGTCGCGCAGCGGCAGGTTGCTGGAAGTCAGTTCACGGGTTGGGCCGCCATTATCACTGAGGAAGAAGATCAGCGTGTCGCGTTCGAGTTTCTTCTCTCGAAGTTTCTTCAGCACGTCTCCAACGCTCTCATCCATGTTGGCAAGCATCGCGGCAAAGATACGTCGTTGGATGTCCTCGATGTGGGCAAACTTTTGCATGTATTTGTCCGTGCCCTGCAGAGGACTGTGCACGGCGTTGTATGCGAGATAGAGGAAGAAGGGTTTGTCGGCATTGCGATCGATGAAATCCACGGCTTCGCGCGTGAAGGCGTCGGTTAGATACTCGCGTTCTTCGACTGGTTGGCCCGCACGGTAGATGGGATTGTCCGCGTCATAATCGGGTTCGGTGTTCCCCATGTGCGTGGTGAAGATGAGTTTCTGATCCGCGGAGATCCAACGACCTGATCCACCGCCGGGCAGGACCTTGCGTCGAAGCCAGGTGGTCGTGCCATGATACGGTGGCGGGACGAAGTAATGACCTTCGTGCATGAACCCGAAGAACTCATCGAAGCCTCTTCGGATGGGGTTGTACTTCGCTGTTCCACCGAGGTGCCACTTGCCGACAAGGCCGGTGATGTAGCCGGCGCTCACGAGCAGATCGGCGATGGTCTTCTCCCGGGTGGGCAGGCCGGCGTTTGGGTCTTCGTTTTTGGCGCCGGTCGGATTGTATTCGTAACCAAAGCGCGTCTGGTAGCGACCGGTCATCAGTCCCGCACGAGAGGCACTGCAAAAGGCTGCGGTCACGTAACCTTGTGTGAATCGCACACCATTGCGGGCGAGTGAATCGATGTGGGGGGTGGGAATCTCCGGATTGCCCTGGCAACCGAGTTCCCCGTAGCCGAGGTCGTCGGCCAGCAGAAGAATTATGTTTGGGAGTTTGCGTTCGGCAGATGGGGCCGCCCACGTGAAGCAGGCCAACAGTACCGGGGCAAAGATGCGTGAAGTCATGGTGAAGGAGGGGGGAGCATTTCAACGACGATCCGTCGGGGATCGAAAACTCCGAGTTCCAGCAATTCGGCGTTGCGAAAGATCTCACGTGACATGGGGCGTCGGGGCAATCCGGTATCCTGTCGTTGTCGCTCGACTTCCTGGATCGAGAGAACGTCGAGCGCCACGGGATCCTTGGAGAAGCGCAACTGACCCAGCACTTTCGAATAGTGGAGCAGGTTTTTTGCTTCACCCTGGTACTGGCAGATCAGGCCATCGACAATCACCACGGCCAATCGATCGAATATCTCAGGTTTGCCGAAGATCTCCGGCACGGCTTCAGTGAGCCCGCGGGATCGGGATTCGAAACGGATGGTGTTGTCGACCGATCCCATCGCGAGATTAAACATGGCGCCCGACACCCCTGCCGTGTTGTGGTTGAGGAGGGGCACAATGACGATGTGCTTGGTGATATCCTTGGTAATCAGTTTGGACATGTACGATTTGCGGCCAACATTCGGTCCTTTCTTGCCGAATTCAAAATCACCCCAGACGGGTTTGCCGGTGAGTGGAGATTCATAGGATACCTCGGGGTCCCAACCGGCGGAAATGCTGCTGGCGATCTGCACGCCGTAACGTTCTTTGAGTTCGTAGAATCCGGCGAGCCGGAGTGTGCCCAGTTGCTTGTCCCAGATAATGATCTTTCCGGGTACAACCCCGATTTCGACCAATTGTTCGATCACAGCGGCCACCACCACCGGGCGAGTGCCGATGATTTTTCCCGGCGTGGAAAAGACCTTGATACCGATCGTGTCGTTGGGCGTGACCAACGAGCGCCAGCCATCGAGAAGATTGGTCTCGGTCAGCGCCTGAATTCCTGCGCGGACCATCTTTTTGACGACATGCGGCTGTGGGTTGTAGGTCTCCATGGAATTTGGATCCGACACGACCACGACGCGCGAAGTGGGCAGGTTCACCCGGCCCGACGAAAGCAGTTCGCTCCCGTTGACCGACGCGCCGGAGACGGTCCGGCAGACGATCATCAACAATCCAATGAGTGCTACGAATGGTGGGGTTCTTGACACCGCAAGCGGTGGATGGTACCAGCAGCATTCATGGTGACCATTAAAAAGTGGGGACATCTCCTGGTGTTGCTGATCCTCGCCGGTTCCTGGCAGGCGTGCACGCCTCCGGGGCCGAGTGCGTTGCTGCGCGGTGAGAGCCAGATCAAAGAAGGCGATTACGCGGGCGCCGTTGCTTCACTCACTGAAGCGGTCAAGTTATTGCCCAATCTTCCGCAGGCTTGGAATCACCTCGGACTGGCCTACCACTACCAACAGAAATACGCCGAGGCGAGTTCGGCCTATCGCAAGGCGATTGAACTCGACTACAGCCTGGCGCCGGCCCGATCCAATTACGGTTCGCTGTTGCTACAATTCCAACAGTCCCGCGATGCGGCCAATGAGTTCGCCACCTACACCGAACTGCGACCTGAGGACGCCGGCGGATGGATGCGTCGCGGGATGGCCGAATGGCGCGCAAACCAATGGGAAGCCGCGTGCGCCAGTCTAAAGAATGCCCTGCGGATCGATCAGGCCCAAGTGGATGTCTGGAACGCCTTGGGAATGATCGAACACTACCGGAAGAATCCCAGTGAGGCTCAGCAGGCGTTTCACAGAGGGCTTTCTCACAAATCGGATCACGCGCCTTCCATGTACAACCTGGCGCTGGTCTCGCACTTTTATATGCCGCGCCGGCCAGTCGATCATCGCGAGTTTGCCCTGCAGACCTATCGCAACTATCTCGCGCTGCCGGACCGGCCGCTCTTCACGGATTCCATCCGGGTGATCGCCGACCAGCTCAATCGCGAATTGCATCCGCCACCACCCGCCCCTGCTCCGCCAACTCCCCCGGTCCAGACCGCGGCCTTGACCTCGCAAAAACCTGAGCCCGAGCCGGAACCTGAACCCGAGCCCTCGCCCGCTCCTTCTCCACAGCCTGATCCGGACCCGAAGCCCAAGCCCGAGCCCGAACCCAAACCCGAAGCGACCCAGCCCACCGAAGTTGAGAAACCGGGAACCGAGGTCGTGCAGCGGACGGAGACCAAACCCGCTGCGCCATTGGAAACCGTCAATCCCGCACCACAAAAGCCCGAACCGCCCCCGCCGGCACCGGCAGCACCGGTCGTTGCCAAGGTGGATCCGACTCCCAAACCGGAGTTTGTCGAACCCAAGCCCGTGGTGTTCGTTCCCGACCTGAACAAGCTGGAAACGAAGACAGAAGCCCCGATGGCTCCGGTAAGTCCCGCTCCTGCTCCGGCCCCGGCGACTCAGTTCCAATCGCCATCACCCGCACCGGTCACGCCGACCCGCAGTCGATCGGCCTATCGCGGTCTGCGCTATTCGTATCTCAGTCCCAAGGCGCCCAGCGCGGGATTCCGCAACAAGGCGATCACTCATTTCGATGCCGGCCGACGCTGGCAACGCATCGGCCGCCATGACGATGCAATCACCGCCTATCGCCAGGCCATCAAGTGGGACAGCGCGTTCTTTGAGGCCTATCACAACCTTGGGCTTGCGGCCGCCGGGGCGAACGATTTCCTGCTGGCGGCCGTGGCGTTTGAAACCGCGCTGTCCCTGAAGCCCGAATCCAGCAAGACCCGCTATCACTTTGCCAATCTGCTCATCGACCGGAGCTACCACCTCGACGGCGTCAACGAACTGAAGAAGGTCGTGGTTGAAAGTCCGGACGACGCCAGCGCACATCTCCTGTTGGCGAACACGCTCGATCAGAAACTTCACGATCCGGCCGGCGCGCGTTCGCACTACCAGGAAGTGCTTCGCATTTCACCCAGCCACTCGCAGGGGACGAAGATCCGTTACTGGCTGCGTTCGCACTGAGGATTCTTCCTCGTGGATGACGGTCAAACCCAACGGCTGACCGGACGATTTGTTTCTCCGTCGTTCTTCAATGTAGTGGGTGTGGAACCGCAACTCGGCCGTCTCCTGGTTGAAGCCGAACATATTGCGAAGCCACCGCATGTTGCGGTCGTCAGTCACCGCCTATGGCAGCAACGCTTCAACGGAAAACGCGATGACCTGGCCTCGCTCGACCGGGAGGCGGGCAGGCTACGTTCGTTTCTGTTGACGGCCTTTCGCAATTACTCGAGCAACGTTCGCGATCGGAAGAGCACGCTCAAACGAGGCGGCCAACACGCGCATGTCTCGATCGATCATCTTGAAGCCGAGGAGATGTTCCAGCGGCTTCCCGTGGACTTGTGGTTTCATAAAGTGTGAATCGATTGGATTCTTTACCGCGTGGAAAACAGGGATCGCCCAACAAGGGGGGGCAATGGAATTCAACCAAAAGACGTGCAGCTACCTACCCGCTGAAAAATGTGCAGTCAGAGCGCAATTCTCTGCATGCCCTTGCGGTTCAAACGTTGGCGACAGTCGAGTAGGAAATCAGCCCGGCAACAGGTCCGCAACCATAGCTTTTTCCTCCTTCAGCTCATTCACCGAAGCATCGATCTTTTCACGGCTGAATTCGTTGATGGGCACGCCCTGAACGACCTTCCAATCCGTCCCATCAGTGCGAATCGGAAAGGACGAAATCAAGCCCTCTTCAACGTCGTAGCTGCCATCCGAGCAAACCGCGACGCTGTTCCAATCGCTGGCCGGCGTGGGTTCGACCAGGTTTCTGACCGTGTCCACCACGGCATTGGCCGCGCTCGCGGCACTGGACGCACCGCGGGCCTTGATGATTGCCGCACCCCGTTGCTGGACGGTCTTGATGAATTCGCCCTGGAGCCAGGCTTCGTCGTCAATGACAGCCGCAGCTGATTCCTCACCAATCTTGGCGTTGTAGAAATCCGGATACTGGGTGGCCGAATGATTGCCCCAGATGGTCAGGTTGCTCACCTCGGTCACGTCCACCGCGGCCTTCTGCGCGAGCTGCGACTTGGCGCGGTTCTCATCGAGGCGCGTCATGGCGAAGAACTGGTTGCGCGGGATGTCCGGCGCGTTGTTCATGGCGATGAGGCAATTGCTGTTGCAGGGATTGCCAACCACCAGGGTGTGGACATCGCTGGCGCCATTGTTCTGAATGGCCTGTCCCTGGCTGGTGAAGATCTTGCCGTTGATCCCCAGGAGGTCCTGGCGTTCCATCCCCTGCTTGCGGGGAACGCTTCCCACGAGCAAGGCCCAGTTCACGCCATTGAACCCTTCGTCCAAGCTCGCGGTGGGCACCGTGCCCTTGAGCAGCGGGAACGCGCAGTCGTCGAGTTCCATGCACACGCCTTCGAGGGCTGGCAAGGCCGGCTCGATTTCGATCAGGTGAAGGATGACGGGTTGATCGGGGCCAAACATGGCACCCGAAGCGATCCGGAACAGGAGCGAATAACCGATTTGGCCCGCGGCCCCTGTTACGGCCACACGAATAGGATTTGCACTCATTCTTTAGAGATTTCCCAAAAAGGGACGCGGAGTATGCAAACGCCCGTCAAGCGTGGCAACCGGGAATTTGGCTCCAAAACCGGTCCTTCCTGCGCTTTAAATCCTGCCCTGTTCCCCCGCAATCTCGTCCTATCGCGAGGCTGTCACATTGAAAACCCGAACCGTCGAGAACTGTCCGCAACGGAGTGCGCCCATTGAGCATGATTCCAAGGAATCGGCGTCTTGCTGCTTCCTTGCCGAACGCAGCGGTGTGAAGGACCTGCGGCTATGTGAGGTGGAGCGGAGCTGGTGCGAGGGCAAATCGGTCTTGTTCACAGCACGATTCGCTCGCTGTTTCATGGAACGCGTAAGAATCGCCGTTACACCGAACGCTATGAACTCATCCGCGATATCGATCCGAATATGGATGTTCGTCTCCATCCCGACGGCTGTTGGGAATGGGCGTCGGACAAGCCGGAATTGCACGCTGCGGTGCGCAGTTACTTCATCGATCGACAGGAAGATTCCTGAATTCAACAGATTGTCCCCACGCCTTCAGGAAGCTGCTAGAGTTCATCGAGAACGAGCACTTCGTACCGGGCCGGGCGATTGTGTTCGCGTTTGAGCCAGCCGACTTCCAGCGTCTTCCCTTCCAAGGCGGATTGAACACCGGCGGCCATTTCGTCGACGGAGATTTCTTCATCAAAAGAACGATCCGTCGTCATCCGCCACCACGCGCGCAGCATCAGGACACCGGCATTCTTGCGGGGTTGTTCCTTGATGTGATGCGAGTCCAGCCAGCGAATCACTGCTGCCGCGCAATCGGCGTCGGGGGCCATGGCGCCGATTCCGTCGGCGAAGAATTCAAATGCGCCGTCGTAATGCAGACCCACGAGCACGTCCTCGGCGCGAACGTTGCCCAGTTCGGCGAACAGGATCTCTGTCAGGATACGACGCGGAGAAAAGTTGCTCGAACTGCTGCTTTACCTTGGGGGCTGAGGTTGTAGCTCACCAATCTCCGCAGCGTGACGTCTTCGGCATCGCGCGTGAAAGGCTCGACATGCGCTGCGTCCACCGCGACCTGACGCAGTTTCTCAATGTCCGCCGGATGCCCCAACGCGGCCATGGCCTCGCGGTCGTGAAGTTCGAAGACCTTGGATTGTCCCGTCCCTACGCCCATCAGAAGGATGCCGTCTGCCAGAGAAACGGCAAATACCGGGGAACCGCTCTTCAGTTTTTCGGAAACGTATTCCCGTCGGTTCGAAATCGCTTCCAGCCAGCGGTAAGGCTCTTCCATCATGCGCGGCCAAGATAGTCTGGATGCCCAATGGGGACAAGGAACCGGATCAGGCTTCGGCCGGCTCAGCGCTTCTTCTTATTGCGTGTCGGTCTCTTCCATTCACCGGTGTAGGGCGGTTTGTCGAAGACAGTGACTTCACCGGCAACGCGCGGGTCTTCCACACGTTTCAATTCATCCATCAACTGCCGGTTCAATTTACGCTTTATTGCCGCGAACCTGGCGGCACCGGCGACGTTCTTGATCTGCTCGGGATCACTCTTCAGGACATAAAGCTCTTCGCGCGGTCGTTTGCCGAAGGCGTAGTCGTAGTGCCACTTCCATTTTGGATTCTTGCGATTCTCGATCAGCCAGGCCTTGGTCGGGCTGGCGTCGAGATCGGCATAGGTCACAAAGGTTTGATGCTCCAGCGTTTTCCAGTCCGGCGCTTTGTTGTCGCTCAGATTGTATGGGTCACCCATCGGCCAGCGATCGGGTTTGAAGTTGATGATGTAAAGGTGTTCTTTCGTGCGGAGTGCACGTTGCGGATAACCCACGTGCCCCTCACGCGCCATTGACACGTGACGTTCACGGCCGGTGATCACCCAGTCCCGGTCTTTTGCGACCCAACCCTGTTTGCGCGACTTCAAAACCTCCACCAGACTGCGTCCGGTCATCACGCTCGGTGGCTTGACTCCGCCCATTTCCAAAAAGGTTGGTGCCAGATCCATGATATTCACCAGATCTTCCACCACACGGCCGCCGGGCTTGCCGGGCCATTTGATGGCGAGCGGCACTCCCGTTCCAAAATCGTAGAGGTTGCATTTACCCCCGGGGAAACCAGGTGCGCCATGATCGCCACTGATCACGATGATTGTGTTGTTCAGTTCACGAAGCTGCTGGAGTCGCCTGAGAATAATTCCCAGTCCGGCATCAAAAGCCTGCACTTCACCGAGGTAATCCGCGAAGTCCTGCCGCACTTCGTGCACATCTGGAAGAAACGTCGGCAGTTTGCCCTTCAGCGAATCGGGATCAATATCCCACAATGTTTTCCCGGAGCCCTTGATCCACTTGCGGTGCACCAGTGTCGGTCCGAACCAGTAACAGAAGGGTTGGCCCTTCTTCCGGTTGGCGAGGAAGGAATCGAAGTTCTTGGAGACTTCCTCGAAGAGCTTTTGCTTTGCCTGACCGACGGTCATTCCCCCGTTGATCATTCGGGTTGCGTTTTGGGAGAACTGATTGAAACGCCCGCCGGCAGATTCATAGCCGTGCTTGCCCGCACCGTAGGGGGCATCACGAGGCGTCCCGGGCGTCCAGACCTTGTAGGTTTCGCCGATATGATATCCGGATTCGGCCAGCAGCAGCGGAAAACTTGGGATCGACATGTCCCATTTGGCGCCTTGAAGAATGGCTCCGAGCCCGGTCCGGAAGAAATACTGCCCTGAAAGCAGCGAACTCCGGCATGGCGTACAGGACGGGGCGGTAACGAAGGCATTCTTAAACAACACGCCTTCGCGAGCAATGCGATCGAAGTTCGGGGTCACCACCACGCTGTTTGGCCCGGCACGTTCTTCATGTTTGGCGTAGGCACTTGCGTAGCGGCCCCAATCGTCCGCAAAGGCAAACAAGATGTTGGGCCGTTTCTCGGCGCCGATGCAGGAAAAGCACGTGTAAATGAGTAAAAAAGCCAGAATTATGGAATTCATTTCGCCGAGATACCCGATCTCAAGTGGGTTGGCAATCACGCGTATTTGGTCGGTCGTGAGCGATTCTGGCGCGCTCGCGGAAAATTCACGCGATTCGGCGAATTGGTGCGTGAAAATCATTACGACCGGGGCTTGCGGGTGGTTTATGGCTCCCATGAACTACGTAAATGCGGTCATACGAAGGTTCGTGCCGGGGGTTGCAAGGCCTTCTCTGGCTCTCGTAAACCATTTGAAAACAAGTACTTACCAATCCGGGAGATACATTGTGAATGGTATCCTGATAAATGTTGGATCATTTGGCACCATCATTGCTTACCTGAGGTATCTACCAGCACGAAAGGCTCTGAACTGAATCAGGCCAACCGCTGGTAATCCTAAGAAAACAATGAAAGCACTGCGTCAAAAGAAAGTCGGAGCCTTCACCCTCATCGAATTGTTGGTGGTGATCGCTATCATCGCGATCTTGGCGGGCATGCTCCTCCCTGCACTGGCCAAGGCCAAGGCAAAGGCTGCTCGTATCAAGTGTGTGAACAACCTCAAACAATGCGCGCTGGGTCTGAAGATCTTCGCCAGCGATAACGGTGACCGTTACCCTTATCAGGTCATTCCGCCGATCTCCAATGCTCTGGATGCTTCCAGCGTGGCCAACGCCGGTCAGTCACCTCCTACCGTTACCATCGAGCTGACCAACCTCACGGCAGGCACGACCGCTCAGTTGAACGATCACGCTGTCTGGGCTCACTGGGGTCTCCTCTCCAACGAAATTGGTTCCCCGAAGGTGCTCCTCTGCCCTGGCAATCGTGCCAAGAAGAACTGCCTCTCGACCGACTGGTCGGGTGTTGACTTCCGCGGTTTCTACAGCGATCGCGGCTACAACCGCATGGGCCAGGTCAACCACGGTAACAACAACATCAACTACAACCGCGAAGTTGGCTTCGACCTCTCGGTCTCCTACTTCCTCACGTTGAACGCTGATGAGACCATCCCCGCCGGCATCCTCGCTGGTGACTTCAACATGCGCTGGGACGGTCAGGCCACCCTTGGTGACACCTACCGGCAGAATCCCATGACCGCTGGTCTCCAGCTGCTCGGTTCTTCCGCTGGCAGCAGCACTGCCACTCCGCCACACAACGATGCGAACGCGTTCGTCAATGCCACTTGGGTCGTCGGTGCTGACAACGAAGCCGCCTACTCTCTCCACGAGAAGGCCGGTAACATCGCCCTCACGGATGGTTCCGTTCAGCAGGTCAATCGTGATCAGCTCCGTCAGCTCCTCCAAGTCTCCTCCAACGCTTGGGGTCACGGAACGATCTACACGGTTCTGCCTCGCTAATTCGAACAGGACATAGATTCGCAAGAGGCGCCTCGCAGAGGCGCCTCTTTTTTGTCCGGACAAGATCCTGCGAGAAACGGGATTTCAAGGCGATCATGCCCTCTTTTCAGGCATTCTTTGCTTCACTATTAAAACCCTACCAATTACAAAAACCGGCGCGTGTATCTGGAATATTACGGTCTAAAAGAGCCGCCCTTTAACATTATTCCCAATCCGCGGCTCTTGTACTTCACCTCGAAGCATCGTGAAGCAATGAACCATATGCTCTACGGAATTCGGGAGCGGAAGGGCTTTGTCCAGCTCACGGGTGAAGTTGGTGCCGGCAAGACCACGCTTCCGCCCGGGATCACCCCACGGGGGACGAACGCGACCCAGGCGCCGTTGACCCGGGTCAAGCATCCGGACTCCAAGACCGGCCAGGGCACGACCATCGAGTTCCCCGATATCGAGCTCAAGGGCATCATCATCATGCGGGACAATTCTGCCGCCTTCGTGAACAGCAAGACCCTGAAACTGGGCGACAGGATTCGCGACGCCGAGTTGGTCGAAATCAGCGAACAGTTCGTGAAATTCAACTACAAGGGAGAGGAAAAGAAATACTACCTCCTCCGTTAGGGTGTGTTCGAAAACCTTCCTACTGTCCAATTGATTGAGCTTCTTCTTCCAGCAGGTCCAGGGAGATCAGCTGATTTTTCATGCTGCATCTGATTTATAATCTGTCGGCGTTCCTGAATCTGCTGGAGATCGAGTTTTCAAACAGACCCCGGGATTGACCTCGCGGAAATCCATCCATGTCTCTGGACACACCGACGCGCACCGTCTGATTCACGGCGCGAGCGATGGACACCCCGGCCTCTACATCGAACGACTCGGCGATCATCTGCTCGTTCAAAGCGATCGAGATCGTGACGATCGCATCGATGCGTTCATAGAGGAGATCCGCACGCAAAACGGTTGCCGCTCGGCCTACTGGAAACAACTTCGCCGGGATGTGCGTCACACGACTCCTGAAGACGCATCGCCTCGACACATTGCGGGTGAGCCGGCGCCCAATCGTTTTTCGATCCTTGAGAACGGCATCACCTATGAAGCCAGCTTCGAGGAGGGGTATTCATACGGTCTCTTCCTCGACCAGCGCGAGAATCGCGCCCGCCTCGCGGATGGACGCGTGGCAAAGCAGCTCCCGGCGGGGGGACATGAACCGGCTCGCCTCCTGAATGCGTTTGCTTATACCTGCGCTTTCTCAGTCTGCGCCGCAAAAGGCGGCTTCGAAACCACCAGCCTGGATCTGTCTCGGAAGTATCTCAACTGGGGACGAAGGAATTTCGAACTAAACGGGCTCGATCCTGCGCAACACGATTTCATATACGGTGACGTGTTCGACTGGTTCAAACGGCTTCGCAACAAAGGCAGGGAGTTCGAAGCGATCGTACTCGATCCCCCCACCTTCTCACGATCAAAGAAGAAGCAGTTCAAAGCCGGGACCGACTATGGAAAACTGGTGGAACTTACGCTCCCAATTCTGGCGCCTGGAGGACTGCTCTTTGCATCCACAAACTCTGCAAATTTTTCCAAAGCAAACTTTCTTCAGCAGGTTGAGGACGCAGTGATCGGCAACGGGCGTGAAATCCTGCGTTCCGAATTTGTGTCCCAGCCCCCCGACTTTCCCATCTCCTCAGCTGAACCCGCTTACCTGAAGACTGTTTGGATCACAGTTGCTTGAACCAGCGCCCGCTACCCCAGGGCGGACGGGCAGCGGGCATTTGTCCATCTCCGAGAACTCGAAGCCACCTGTTGCACTCGCCTAAAAATCCTTCCCTGATAGTCCGTGGTGCCCGAGTCTCCCATCGTGTTCACCGCAAGATGCTTTACGTTCTGCTCGTTGCTTATGGCTGCCGGCAATTCTACGGCTGGCGATCCGATTGCTGATTCCCTTGACGGTGTGCTAAAGCCATCAGTCGCGGTGTTCCTCGAACACCACCACAAGGTGGCGAAATACCGGAACTCGGATTTTCCGATGGAACGGTCGCGCTTCCGTGAATTCCGCAACGACCTCGTAAGTGAATTTATCCAAGCGCTCAATCTCGAAGACTGGGTGGTGCGCAATCCGTCCAGCAAAGACAGCCCGATTGCGACCTGGTTTAAGGATAGGGTGGTGGCTCGGAAGGAAATCCACGGCGTGCGTGTCGAGATTCATGCTGTGACCATCCATCCTTCGGGATTGGTTGTGCCTGCGGTTGTCTGTCTGCCAGCGGGAGACGTAAAGGTACCGGGAGTCTGCACGTTTTCCGGCCACAGCGGTCGGGGCTTGAATGACATGGTGGTGAATCTCGAGAGCTACCAGCAGGGAATCGCGACTCGTCTGGCTCAAGCGGGCATTGCCAGCATTGCGGTTGAGAAGATCGACACGGGTTATCTGTCTCGAAACGGAGCGCGAGGCGTCGACGAAAAGGAAATCGCCTCACTGCTGCTCGGTCATCGTGAGGTGTTGCGCGCGCATCAGATTCGCGCATGCATTGCGGCCGTCGAGATTCTTGCCGCGCATCCGCGCGTGGATGAAACCCGCATCGGCGCCACCGGGGTGTCACTGGGCGGATGGCTGACGATCCAGACTGCAATGTTCAACGATCGTATCAAGGCCGTCGCAGATTTTGGTCGCAAGACGAGAACGATATCGACCGAGATGACTCCGGCGAAATATCGCGGGCAGGGCGATCTGTGCCACATCATTCCCGGGATACTCGCCTTGTGTGGACGAAACATTCATCCGCTCGCTCTCGCGCCCATGCCCATGCTCGCCGGTCATGGAATCAAGGACACCGGCTCACACGCGGAACATCTGGAGAACTACCGCCAGCTGGGCGAAGCGCAATACCAGCGGCTGGGTGCTCGCGACAACTACACCTACCTGGTACACGCAGGTGGCGACACGATGCCCGCACAGGAAACCATTGCCTGGTTCAGGAAACAGTTTGGGATGGGCGAAGAAAAATAGCGGCATCTCTCGATGCCGCCATTTGCTTCAACGTCTCCAACCTGATTTAAGCGCTTATTCCGGAATGACCGGGATTTCGGCGTAGTATTTCCCGACCACGTAGAGCGCGAGAATGCCTCGATTGGGCCCGCCTTCTTCACCATCGAGTTCAATGGGGAGGCTTTGTCCAAAATCGGTCTTGCGAAAGGGAACGGTGAGAAGCGGTTCCTTGCCTCCGGAATACACGGAGAGTTCAAGTTTGCCATTACCGGCCGGACGCGCGGTCAAAAGGAATTGAGGAAGACTCATTCGCTTTTCACCCTCTTCGATCTCGACCCTTTTGATTTCATCCACGGGGGCTGCGACTCCACCAACCTCCGGTGCAGCGTCCTTCATCCATAATTGCCCCAGAGCAATTTCCGATTTTGTCGCGGAGAGCCTTTCGAACGAGACTCGTTTGTCGGGGATTACAAGAATTGCAACGCCGCTCTTTTCGAAGAGATCCGCCTTGCCTCCATCGCCCTGGATCTTTGCTGGCACGTGATCGAACTTGTTCAAATGTTGGGCGAGGATCGCGGCCGCTTCTGCGGCTTTACCGCCGACACCCTTTCCAGCTGCGTAAGCAACTTCATCGTCAGTCAGGGTGATGTTCAGTTCGGCCTGAAATTTGCCAAGCATGCTCAGGAGCAATGAAGCGCCGGAATCATCGCCTCCGAAAACCGCGACCTCAAATGGCACGTCCTGGCGCGCAGGCATGTCCATCAAGCGCGTGCGCAAGATCGGATCAGCTGATTTTCCGTAAACGAGCAGTTCCTGGCGGCCGCCATCCTTGGTGGCGATACCCAAGTGAAATGCGCTGACCCTGATCGATTTGCTTCCTTCACGAAATATTGCGGTGAGGAACTTGTCCTTATCCGCGGGCGATCCGCGTTCGGAGGGTGCCACCCCGCGCGTCCAGAGAACGCCGACGGGCACTGCATCTTTTCCGGCGGAAGAGATCATTTTCTTGGTCAATCCCTTGGCGGGAATGATCACGATGCCGCGATCGCCCTTTGCGATGGCCTGGGGGTTTTCCAGGTCGAGTTCGAACGTGAACGGCTTGCTCTTCAGGTCGCCCATAAGCGTGGCCAGCTTGCCGGCGATCTCGCGGGCTTTTTCCGGCGGGGCGGCTTCCTGGGCTGGAAGCTGTGCGCTGAGACAGAGTAGGGACAGGAGGATGAGGATCTTTTTCATGACGGGTGAAAGATGTTGTTCGGATTGTCTGCGGGAGTAACGCCAGGGGGGAAAGATCGGTTACGATCCTTGGTGCTTGCACCGTCTCACAGCGATTCCCACACACAATGAACCGGTATATAAACATGTCACATATGCAACATGTTTATGGTCTGTCGGTTGCGGTTTCCGAAAGGCGTTGCGGAAACTGATTCTTAAAGTCAGGGGATCAGGAGCCGGTTTCTTCGTGCCCGGTGTTCTCGGAATCGAGTTCGTGCCAATTCGTGATGTCTTCTTCGCCTTGTTCCCAGCAGAGGAAAGCTTCCTTGTTTCCCATGAGGGTGGGGAAATCAATGAGGCCGCGCTCGATATTTTTGATCTGAATCTCGCGGACCTCAAACTCGCGGAGCACGGTCTTGAACTCGGAAGTATGGATGACCCAGTCGTTCACGCGCCTGCCGCCCAGGTCGTCACCGGAACGAAGGCTGAACTCGCTCTGCTGATCGTAACGGGCGATTTGTTCGTGGAGGGACTGAAGGCGCTCGAGCCATCCGCTCACTCTGGGGAGCAGGTCACGCGCTTCTTCTCGGCTGTAGTGTTTGTTGAATTTCCAAGGCATGCGCCGTTCGGCGTGGATCTACCTATGAGTCGAGAAGTTTCTTGGTTTCCCGGAGCTTGTCGACGATCTCGGGCTTGGCTTCAAGCGCGATGGCTTTCTCGTAGTGCTTGATTGCTTTCCGATAGTCGCCGAGCTTTCGGTAGGCGTCGGCGAGGTGGTCGTAAAGGGTGGAATCCTCCTCTTTCTCTACGACAGCGTTCTGCACGGCCTTCAACAACCAGGGCAGGCTGGCGCGGTGTTTGCCCATCATGTAGAGCACCCAGCCCATGCTGTCGAGGTAGGCTGAATTCTCGGGTTCGGCAGCAACGGCTTTCTCGATCATCTTCTTGGCCTGCTCGAGGTTTTCACCGCGTTCGGCCCACATGTAACCGAGGTAGTTCAAGGTATTCGCGCTGTCCGGGTTTAGTTCCAAGGCCTTTTGAAAATGTTGGCCGGCCTGTTTGAAGCCCTTGTTGCGTTCGGCTGCGACTCCGAACTGGAAGTAGAAGAAGTAGTTCTGAAGCTGGCCAGGCTCGTTCTCCTTCGCGAGGATCTCCGCGCCCGTGTAGTGCTCCAGCGCCTTGGTGTAGTCCTTCTTCTGGCCGTAGGCGAGTCCGCGATAGAATTCGGTCGAATAGCTTTGCCGGAACCGCTTCGCGGTTTCTTCGAGAATCGTCAGGGCCTTTTCGGGCTTGCCGAGGGTCAAGTTCAAGCGGGCGATTTCCAGGTAGGCGCGTCGATCGTGCGGTGCGGATTCCTTGGTCTTGCTGAAGTAATCTATGGCTTTTTCCCACTCCCTCTTTTCATCCGAAATCATCCCCATGATCAGGTTGGCTTGGGGATCGGTGGGGCGATTTCTCAGAATGGACTCCAGCTGGATGATGGCGCCGTTGCGGTCGTCACCACGCATATAGATTTCCACCAGGCGACGGCGAAAGGCCTGAGAGGTCGGATAGCGATTCACCAGCGAGAGGTAAAGCGACGCGCTGGTCTTGTAATCTCTCGCGAAGAAGAAAGCTTCGGCCAGTTGCTGAACGAATACGGGTTGCCGGGGATTCTGTTTTTCGGCGCCGCGAAGGATGCTGAGCAGCATTTCCTGGTTTGCGTCGAATTCTTTCGAGTGTTTCTGCAGGACGTCGCGCGTCAGGTTGCCGAGTTCGATGAGGAAGCGAACGCTGGTTTCCTTGACCCGCGCGGCCTGGTCAATTGCAGCGAGCGCCTTGTCAGGATTCTTGGTGAGAATGTGGATCTGAATCTTGACGCGATGGGGAAGAATGATGCGCGGGTTGAGTTTGATTGCCTTATCCGCAGCTTCGAGGGCTTCCTCGTGTTTCTTGGTCTGCTGATAAGCCAATGCGAGGACGGCATGGACTCCGGCATCGGGTTTGCCGTCCTTGACCACCTTGCCAAGGATCCGGATCGTCTTTTTGTGATCTCCCTTCGCAAGAAGCCGGCGGGCCACATCCGAGGTCAACTTCATGTTGGCCGGATTGGCTTCGAGCGATTTCAGGAACGACTCAAGTGCCTGGTCGCGCCGGTTGTTCAGTTCGTGGGAAATCCCGACCGCATAATGCGTCAATGCATCGACGCGATCCTGGAAGCGCTTACGGGCTTCCTTGCGGTCTTTCTCGGAAACCTCGCTGGATTTGGAGCGGGAAAGGAGCTTGCGGGTCTTGCCCGCGGCCGTGGCATCAATGCCGGAAAAGCTCAGCCCAAGGAGCAGTATAAGAAGCCGGGCGAGCGCCGGCTTGGTGGGGCAACAGGTCTGAAAAAGGTACGACACAGCCTCAAAGATGAAGCTGTGCCGAACAAAGGCAACTTTTAAAGTGCGCGGATTACTTCTGCCAAGTGCGCTTCTTGTGGCGATTGGCGCGAAGCTTCTTGCGACGCTTGTGCTTGTTGATCTTCGATTTACGGCGTTTCTTCAGTGATCCCATGCTTGGTTATCTGTTTCTGTTTTCGTGTAAATGCTGGCCTTTCTGGGCGAAAGAGCGCGGAGGATACCTAATAAACTACTTTGTTCAATGGATATTCGATAATTCCTTCAGCGCCGGAATTCTTGAGGATTGGGATGATCTCCCGAACCACGTGTTCGTCCATGATCGTCTCCACCGCAACCCAGCCGGGCAGGCTCAGTTGTGAAATGGTCGGGTTGCGCAGCGCGGGAAGTGTTTTCAGGAGGTGGTCCACGTTCTTCTCCGCAATGTTCATCTTGAGACCGACCTTTGCCTCCGCATCGATTGCGCCCTTGAGGAGCATCGAGATGGTTTCGATCTTTTCACGTTTCCAATCGTCCTTCCAGCTGTCCTTGTTGGCGATCATGCGCGGGGTGGACGAGAGAAGTTCTTCCACAATGCGAAGATTGTTCGCGCGGAGTGAAGAACCTGTCTCGGTGACTTCCACAATGGCGTCAACCAACTCACGGGCCTTGACCTCGGTGGCGCCCCAGGAAAATTCGACCTCCGCCTTGACCTTGTGTTTGCGCAACCACTTCCGGGTCAGATTCACAACCTCGGTGGCGATGCGTTTTCCTTCCAGATCCTTGGGCGACCTGATCGGAGATTCTTCCGGCACAGCCAAGACCCAGCGGGTGGGTCGGCGGGTGGCCTTGGCAAAGAGAAACTCACCGATCTCAACGACCTTGGATCCGTTCTCGATGATCCAGTCGTGACCCGTGATCCCGGCGTCGAGATAACCCTGCTCGACGTAGCGGCTGATCTCCTGCGCGCGAATCAGGCGGATCTCAAGTTCGTCGTCGTCGACGTATGGCACGTACGAACGGCTGCTGACCTGGATCTTGTAGCCCGCGCGCGCCATCTTCTCGATTGCTGCTTCCTGCAGACTTCCTTTCGGGAGGCCCAAGCGCAGCTTCGGTTCATTGTTTTTTGTTTTTCGCTTCTTCTTCATCGAGAATGCTGAGCTGGGGGAGAGAAAGAGTTCCGCCCTTATTTTTCAAGCAGATTCTGGACCCCACACCGGCCCGCCCGCGGAGCCACTTATTACTTGCCTCACACCTCACGTGCCCGAATCTCTTCGGCGTTCGCATGAATTCCCTCAAACATTTAATGGTCGCACTGGCGCTCTGTCTTGCCTCGCATTCGGTCGAAGCCCGCAAGCCCAATATCATCTATATCCTTGCTGATGATCTCGGTTATGGCGACCTGGGTTGTTACGGGCAGAAAACGCTTACGACTCCCAACCTCGATCGCATGGCCGCCGAGGGCATGCGCTTCACGCGGCATTATTCGGGGTCCACCGTTTGCGCGCCATCGCGTTGCGTCCTGATGACCGGACTGCACACGGGGCATGCGCGCATCCGCGGCAATGGTCCGGGGCAACTGCTGCCGAGCGACGTCACCTTTGCGCGCCTCTTGCAGCAAAACGGATACGCAACGGGCTGCTTCGGCAAATGGGGCATAGGCAATCCACCTCCACTGAACGACCCGGCCGTTCATGGCTTCGACGAATTCTACGGCTACCTGAACATGTACCACGCGCACAACTTTTACCCGGAGTACGTCGTGAAAAACGGTCTCAAGATCCCTCTGCAGAACAAGCTATACCCGGACTGGTATCAGAAACGATTCGGACCGCGTGACGGGGCCGGCGTCGCGGAGAAAGCCGTGGACTACCTGCCACAGATGATCGCCGACGAAACGCTGAAGTTCATCCGTGCCAACGCGGAGAAGCCGTTCTTCATCTATTACGCCTTGAACATTCCACATGCAAACAATGAGGGAGGCGGGGAACCGAGGATCAATCGCGACGGTATGCGCGTGCCGGATTGGGGTGAGTTCAAAGACCAGGATTGGCCGGCGCAAGAGAAGGGCTTTGCGCAGATGATGCACTATATCGACCGCGACATCGGAAACATGATCAAACTCCTCAAGGAACTCGGCGTCGATGACGACACGGTTATCATGTTCAGCAGCGACAATGGTCCGCACCAGGAAGGCGGCCACAAGATGGCTTTCTTTGATTCAAACGGACCGTTGAAGGGCATGAAACGGGATCTGTACGAGGGCGGGATTCGCGTGCCCTTCATCGTACGCTGGCCAGGCAAGGTTCCCGCAGGGCAGACTTCCGCACACATCTCCGGGTTCCAAGATATATTTCCCACGGTCTGTGAATTGGCTGGAATCGAGACTCCGCACAGGATCGATGGCATTTCGTTTGCGCCGACCCTGCTGCAAGAGGGGAAGCAGAAGGAGCATCGGCATCTTTATTGGGAATTCTACGAGCGCGGTGGCAAGGCCGCCGTGGTGAAGGGCGATTGGAAGGCCGTCCGCTTGAACATCTTGAAAGATCCGGACGCGCAGATCGAGCTCTACGATTTGTCGAAAGACATTGGCGAAGAAAGCAACATCGCTTCCAGACATCCGGCGCTCGTGGAGGAAATGGCCCGGATCATGAAACGCGAGCACGTCGACCCTTGATCAGCCAGGACACCGAAACATGAAACCTGCCTACATCTATCTTATGGCGTTCGCCATGATGTCTAGCGCCATCGCCCAGACCGCCGACCGCCGATTCAATGACTGGGACAAGAACAAGGACGGCCGCCTCACCAAGTCGGAGTTGCCGGAAGGCCCCCGTCGGAACTTCGAAAAGGTGGACACCAACAAGGACGGCTTCATCTCGCTCCAGGAACACGTGTTGTTCCTGACCCGCGGCCAGAACCGGCTACGTCGGCAACCGCCTCCGGCAGTCATCACCGGCTACGCGGTGAAGGTGAACATCCCCTATGCTGGTTCAGACAATCCCCGACAGATGCTCGATCTGGCCTTGCCCCAGAAAAAGTCCACCAAGCCGCGGCCGGTGCTTGCTTTCATCCACGGAGGCGGTTGGCGCAATGGTTCCAAGAACGGAGGATTGCGCCGCATACAGACCTACCTGCAAGCCGGTGGATACGTTGGCGTTTCCATCGGATACCGGCTCACCGGTGAAGTGCAATGGCCCGCGCAGATCCATGACTGCAAGGCCGCCATCCGCTGGCTTAAGGCGAACGCAAAAAAGTACAATCTAGACCCGAATCGCATCGCCGTGCACGGCACTTCAGCCGGCGGCCATCTCGTGGCGATGCTCGGTGTGACCGGGGGAATGACGGACATGGAAGGCCAACTCGGCGATCATCTCAAAACCGACAGCCGCGTGGCTTGCGTGGTGGATTACTTTGGGCCAACGGAACTGCTCACCATGGACGACCATCCCGGCAAGATGAAGCACAACGCCATGGATTCGCCCGAGAGCAAGCTCATTGGCGGAGCAATCCAAGAGCACAAGGACAAGACCCGCCACGCCTCTCCCATCACACACGTTTCCAAAGACGACGCACCAATTCTGATCTGTCACGGCACTGACGACCAGCTGGTGCCTTATCCGCAATCGGTCGATTTTCACGCCAAGCTGAAGAAAGCAGGGGTGGATTCAACGCTGATAACGGTGAACGGAGCGGGTCATGGGCTGCGCGGCAAGCGCCTGGAGGAAATCATCAAAACATTTCTTGCCCGCCACCTGATGGGCAAGACGACGAAAGTCGAAGACGAAACGATTCCGAACTGAGGAGAACTCGCAGTTCCGTCGCCCGTCTCATTCAGGAGCAATTTCGATTGTAATCGCGGCAGGAGATACACGCACGCCCACATCCCCTGGATCAAAGAAATTGAATTCTCAGCAAATTGTACCATTCTCATTGCTGATCCGAATTCGCATGCCTGACATGACAAACAATGACAATCGTTCTTCGCTCAAGCCGCTCATCATAGGTGCAGCGCTGGTCGCCGTAGTGGTGATTCAGTTCAACAGCATCGCCTCCCTGCGAAAGGAAGTTGCCAGCCTGCGCGGCCAGATTGAATCAACGGCAAGCAAACCCAAGCGATCCAAGTCGGGCACAGTGCTGAACAGCAGCCGGGAACCTTCGACGACCACAATCGTTACCGCAGACACCGGCGATCTCGAATCCCGACTCCTTGCGGTGGAGGAGAACATGACGTCGCTCAACAAGAATGCCCGGCACCTGATGGATCGCGGACAAGTGCCTCCCGATGCGGAACAGGCGGAAATCTGGAAGGCCCGATTCCTGGAGGGCACCACCCTCAACCGCGCGATGTTCGAAACACTGCGCCGATTGCGGACGAATGACTTGTTCGACGATTCAATGGCTGCACATGCCGCCACGCTTCTCAGTCAATCAACGAACAACGGAGTGACCCGCGCGCTGCTCGACTCGCTGCGTGGCGCGAAGAATCCCGCGCTAAAGCCGGCCATGCTCGCACTGGCCGCCGAATCGACCGAGGGAAGCGTCCGATACCGCGCCGTCTACAACCTCCGGGAATTTCTGGCGGAAGATCCCTCGGTGGAACAGGCATTGTGGAAGATCGCCTCCGAGGATAAGTCCGGCGAAGTACGCCGACGCGCGGAGGAATCATTGCGCCGCGTGCCGTTGACGGATGAACGTCAAACCACGCTTGCCGCTCGCGTCACGAACACGGGACTTTCTTTCGACGAACGCTGGTCCGCCCTCCGGGTTTTGGGTTACAGCAAGGGCGCCGATCTCAGTGGCGTGGCCGCCAGCCTGGTCCAGTCCGTGAATTCTGCGTCCGACGATGAAACCAAGCTTGCCTACATCCGCGCCTTTGATGACGTCAACCACGACGACTTCATGCTGCCGCTCGTCAATTCCGTGCAGGACTCAAACCCCGAAGTTCGCCTGCGCGCGGCGGATGCGCTCGTCGATTACAAGGACAAGGATCCCGCGGTCATGGAGTGGCTGAGGATGCTCGCCAAGGACGATCCGGATGAACGCGTTCGCAAGGAAGCAATGCGTGCCTTTCAGCGGCAGCAACAACGTCGTCGCCGTTGAGGCACAGCGACCGCTCAATCACTTCGCCTTCCTCTTCTTGCGCTTGCCCCGGCGAGGTTCGCCCATGTTTGCGCGCCATGAGTCGTAGAGTGTCTTCATGGACGCAACGCGTTTCGGAAAACGTTCGGCGACGTTCTTCGTTTCCCCGATGTCGCTCTTGAGATTGAATAGCTGAAGTCCCTTGGGGTAGGAAAACTGTTCGGCTGCCACGGCGATGTTCTCATCGGTCAACCGGTAGTTGGCATGAATCCAACCCTCGGTTTCGATCAGCTTCCAGTTCCCCTGGCGAATGCTCCACGCCTTCTTGCCATCCGTGAAACAGAGATGATCGTGGCGATCGCGACTCTTCAATCCGCGGATCCGGCCGACCAGGCTTCGGCCATCCAGGTTGCCGGGGTCTTCTCCCCCGCAGATCTCCAGGATGGTTGGGAAAACATCCATCGCTGAACTGAGATCATCGCGCGTTTTGCCCTCGGGAAGTTGTCCCGGCCACGAAACGACCAGCGGAATGCGCACGCCTCCTTCGCCGAACATGTACTTGAATCCACGCAGAGGCGTGTTGTTGGCATAGGTGTTTATCGTCCCACCGTTGTCGGACAAAAAGATGACGAGCGTGTTCTTTCGTTGATCCGTCTTTTCGAGCGAATCAAGGATGCGGCCGATGCCATCGTCGAGTGCCATCAGGTTGGCGAGATAGCGCTTGCGGCCGAGCGGATCGACCTCGCCAAGGTGCCCCCACTTCTTGTGCCAGTCGCTCCAACTGATGTCCCGCGGATCCCAGAAGGGAAAGGTCCAGCGCTCCGCATTTCGATTCCACTTCGGCTGCTCGCAACCAGCCTTCTTGGCGTATTCAGGATGCGCGATGTAGGTGGGCATGTGCACGGCGTTGTATTCCAACTCGATAAAGAACGGCGTCTTCGACTTCTTGCCCGCTTCAATCTTTCGGATCACTTCGTCGGTGAAGATTTCGGTCGTGAATCCATTCTCAAATGACACCGGCTCCCCACGATTGCGCTCCAGCGGACCGACACAGAGGATTCCCAATGAATCGCCATTGGCGCGTTTCTTGTAGGCGTCCAGGTCTTTCTGGCTCAGGCGGATGTAATCCCAAGTGTGGTGGTTGAAACCGAGGTAGTCGTCGAATCCATGATCGAGCGGATGCTCCGCATCACCTCCATTGAGATGCGTCTTCCCAATCTTGTGCGTCGAATAGCCTAGCTTTCTCAATGCCTTTGGAATCGTAAGTTCGCCCTTCGGAAGCCCGCCTTGGCCGTACCAATAATTGCCCCATCGTTGCTGGTACCGGCCCGTGATCAACCCGGCCCGCGAAGGGCTGCAGATCGGGCTGGTGGAATAGGCGTTGCCGAAATAGGTGCCCTCCTTCGCCAGTCGATCAATCGAAGGAGTCTGGATATCCCCCGGTGCTTGGGGCAGGAAACTCATGTCAGCGTAGCCAAGATCATCCGCGACGATCACGATGACGTTTGGTCGTATTCGTGACGCGGTTGCATCGAGCAAACAGCTGAAGAGTGTGAGGAATACAAAGGAAAAATAGATGCCTTTCATGATCGGAAGCCGGATGCAGAATGGCCGCAGTAATTTCGTGAGTCGAGAACAAGGAGGTCGGCGAACAATCTCCGGGCACATCCCACATTATTGCAGCAAGTGCCGGAGCATCCCAGCCTGACGCGCCAATACAAACTCGAACCCAAGCCGCGCTTTAGAAACAACTGCGCCCAGAAATTGATTCGAACTGTTGTTGCTGATTGTTCGGATCCGTACAGTAGAGAGACAATGTTCGGTGAGGGAGAAAACTCTCGATTTCAGTTTCAGCGTCTTTTGTCGCGTAAATCCACCCAATCTCCGAAACCCAATTCGAACCTGTAAGCAGTTCCGTATCCGTTGGATTGAAGCTTGAGGCTTGGAGTGGAATTGGAGCTTTCCGCTTGTTCCTCGCTCAGCCCCCGACTTGAATATGCGCCTCGTGAGCGAGATCGAACTGACCGAAAAACTGCTTTCAGACGCCGGCGGCTGGCAGGCGATGAAAGAGGCCCGCGGCATGGTGAAGGCCAGCCGCGTGTTGAAGGCGACGTGGGAGGCTCCCAATCTCGTTGGCGAGGTGCAAGGGGGCAGTGGCTTGCTCAAGAGCGGGTTGATTATCGAGGGGCCGATCGACATTGAGAACATCTGCACCTGCCAGGAATCGCGTCGCTGGGGAAGGATCTGTGGGCATTCGATTGCGGTTGGATTGCACCTTCTAAATCCACCCGCAGAGGCCAAAGCAAATGAAGCTGTTGCTCCGTCAGCTCCCGGAACTGAGTTGAGCGACCTGTTGGATCTATCGGATGATCCGTCTGACAACCGGGCCGAGCTGTGCATTGTCATTCCCCCCAACGTGGAATCGTCGTTCGAGCGCGGACAGCTGTCGGTGTGTTTTGAATTCGAATCAGACGGCAAACAACGTCCCTTGAATCTCGCTGGCAAGGGACGGTGGTTCTGGCATGAAGCGGATCGCGCGATCCTCGAATGGGCCGTTCAAAAGGCGAATGGAGAACTCCCGGCAGTTCTCCCCGTCGGCTTGATGGACATGGTCGCCTTTCTCGAACTCATTGTCGGACATCCAAACGTGAGTTTGGGGCGCAAAGATGAGGTGGAGGTTCTGGACTCCGGATATCCGCTGAAGGTGTGCGCTTCCTTGGAGACAAACGGCGAAATTTGCCTGCGCGCCGAACTGCCTGATCCACAACCCCTCATCCTGCCGGGAGCGTCATTCTGGCTGTATGAGAACGCACGCTTTCAACGCCTGGAACTTCCGGCCGGTGGAGCCGCTTTGTTGCAGGGGCAAGTGCGCGTTCCGCGATCACAAGTGCCGGAATTCCTCATCAATCAATGGCCCCTCATGGAAACAAACGGCGAAGTGCAGGCGGACTTTGAAGCGGCCGACTTTGAAATCGTAACCGCCGACCCAGTTCCGGAACTGCATCTCGAAGGCGGGCTCGGCCGACTCAAAGCACGCGTTGAATTCCGCTACGGCGAAGACACATTCGACGCGGGGGAAAAAGTTAGCGAGCAGTGGCTCGCCGACGAAGAGAACCCGCGACGTTACCTGCGTCGCAATCCTGCACACGAACGTGGCAGTCTCAATCGCATCACCCGACACGGCTTTGCCGGCCCGGACAAGGACGGCATCTGGGAATTGCGCGGTCAGGATGAAGTGCTTCGATTCTTTGCCACCGAATATCCACGGCTGGAAAAAGATTGGCTGGTGACTCTCCAAGAGCGACTCGACTGGGCACTCGACACCAAAGTGGAACGCATCGAGCCGCGTTGCGAATTCACTCCCAGCGGCGAGCAGTGGCTTGATTTTTCCATGGAATATTCTTCCACCGGCGGAGAGCAGTTTTCGCAGGCGGACATCCAGCGGCTGGTACTGGGCGGCCAGAACCATACGAAGTTGCGCAACGGCAAGATCGCGATTCTTGACACGGGTGCGGTCGAAGAACTGCAGGAGGTTCTGGTCGATGCGAATCCCGACCAAACGGCGCGAGGTTATCAACTGCGGAAGGACCAGGCCGCGTTCGTGGCCGACACGCTGGAGCAACGAAACGGTTGGCGGGTTCAAGGAGATTGGCGGGGACGAAGAGCCGAAACCAACAAGCGCAAAGCGGACGGCGTGTGGCGCTTCGAGAGAATACTCCGCCCGTACCAGGCGGATGGCGTCCGTTGGCTTGGTGAATTGCGCGACAATGGATTTGGTGGAGTGCTTGCTGATGAAATGGGCCTCGGGAAAACGCTCCAAACGCTGGCTCATCTGGCCATCCGGAAACAGACGGGCGACATCAAGGGTCCCTGCCTCGTGGTCTGTCCCACCACCCTGCTTTCCAACTGGGCTGCGGAGACACAACGATTTGTACCGGAGTTCAAGGTGATCGTTCTGCACGGCGCAGGACGTGAGAAAGAGTTCACCAAAGTGCCCGAGGCCGACCTGGTGATAACGAGCTACGGCTTGGTCCGCAACGACGCCGATCTCTATCGCGAACTGGAGTTTGACACGGTCATTCTCGATGAAGCCCAACACATCAAGAACCGCAAGACGCAGAACGCCCAGGCGGTGAAGGCCGTCCGCGCTCAGCATCGATTCGTGCTCACTGGCACGCCGATGGAGAACTCGGTGCTCGATCTCTGGTCGATCTTCGATTTCACGATGCCCGGATATCTCGGCGCCGCGAATGAGTTCCGCGAACGCTATGAACTCCCACTGACCCGTGGAGGTGATGAAATCGTCCAGTCGCGCCTGGGCCGCCGGGTGCGTCCCTTCATCCTGCGCCGGCTCAAGCGCGAGGTTGCCAAGGATTTACCAGACAAGATTGAGCAGGTCAGTTACTGCACGCTCACCGACGCCCAACGCTCGGTGTATCGGCAATTCATGGAGGCGGGCCGGCGCGAGGTCCTTGAAGCGGTGGACAAGAACGGCTTCGACAAGAGCAAGATGATAATCTTCAACGTGCTGCTGCGCCTGCGCCAGATTTGCTGCGATCTTCGTCTGCTGAAGCTCGACAACTCCGAAGCCGCAGCAGCTTCCGGAAAGGTTGATCTCTTCACCGAACTGCTCGAAGAGATCGAAGACGGCGGACATCGCGTACTCGTCTTCAGCCAGTTCACCTCCATGCTGAGTCTGCTGCGAGAACGCCTGGACGAAGAAAACACCCCTTACTGTTATCTCGATGGACAGACTCGCAATCGTGGCGCCGTCGTAAACCAGTTTCAGCAATCAGACATCCCCGTCTTCCTGATCAGCCTCAGAGCCGGTGGCGTGGGCTTGAACTTGACCGGTGCGGACACCGTGGTGCACTTCGATCCGTGGTGGAACCCCGCCATCGAAGACCAGGCAACGGATCGCGCGCATCGAATCGGTCAACAGCAAGTCGTGACCAGCTACAAGCTCATTGCCCGCGATACCATCGAAGAAAAAATCCTCAGCCTGCAGCGCAAGAAACGCGAAGCAATCCAATCGGTTTTCGGAGATGAAGAGCAACTCACGTCGTCTTTGAATTGGGATGAAGTGCAGGAATTGTTGGAATGAGGCGCCCCGCCTGCGTTTTCCGATTCGGGAGAAATTCTTTCAGCGGGCAGTGTTCACAATCCGGATTGCGGGTTTTGCAATAGTCCTTTCCAACGACCACGATCTGGGCGTGGTAGTCCTGCCAGTAGTCGAGCAACTGGTCCTCCGGTTTGTGAGTGAGTGAGTTTTCACATAGGCGTTGAAGGGAGTCGTATTCCGAGGCGTTGTGGGCCTTGGCTTTGCCCTGATCACCCTCTCCCTTCCACCAATGGTGACGCTGGAAGATCCTCTTGGTGTAGGCGTCGATGACAAAGCTGTGATGATCGCCGGCATAGAGCAGCATGCTGTCTGCGGTTTCGGGCCCGATTCCCTTGATGTTGAGCAGGCGTTCGCGAATTGCGGGAGTTTGGCCGTTGAAAAGTTTCTTCAAACTGGAGTTGTGATCCTTCACGAGCACCTGGACGAAACACTTGAGGCGGTCGGCCTTGATGTTGAAGTAGCCCGCCGGACGGATCAGTTCGGCAAGTTCAGCGTGAGGCAGTTCATGAATCCGGCGCACGGAAATGGCCTTGGCGCGTTTCAAATTCGCGATGGCTTTCTCGACATTGGTCCAGGCGGTGTTCTGGGTGAGGATGGCGCCGACGCAGATTTCGAATGGCGTGTCACCTGGCCACCAATGTTGATGACCGTGGGCGGAATACATCAGATCGTAGGCGCGACGAAGGGCCCTGGTGGTTTTCGACGCGCGTTTCATTGCGGCAGGACATCGAGGAAATCACCTGAGGGAATCAAGCTCGCCTCCGAGATGTCGTGTCGGAACACATACATCCAAGCGGATTGTGTGCTGCCGTCGCTGAGCGTCACGGTAGCAAGCGATCGAATGTATTCACCATCATCGGGACGGGTCGGGTCAAAACCTTCGAACGCGTCCACTCGCTTGATCGTCGTTTCGAAACTCGGAAGCCGGTAAATCTCTCCTTTCACGACGTCCTGGGTGGATTCATCCATGATCAAGGCGGGATACCAGGTGAGGAGGAAGAGTCTTCCGCGGGTGGTTGCATCGGCAACAAACTCGGCGCCCTTCAGATAGCGTTCGTGGATGCCCTCCCGGGCGTTGCGCCTCAGTGTTCCATATACAAAAAGCAGGTCAGCCATGTCCGGTCAAAGCGCGACATGCAATCGCTCGGAGATCGCGCGGAGGAAATCGAGCTGGTTTGCGGTTGCCTGCTCGCGCGTTCCAACGGACTGCGCAGCCGCCTTGACGAGGAGCGTCCGTCTCGATTGATCGAGCAGACTGAGTTTGCCAAAGGCCTCGTCGACTTCGCCAAAACTGCAATCGGCGAAGGGTATCCGTTCGATGTCCAGGCCGGGTTGCGTCGTGGTTGACTTGAAAGTTTCGAATCCGGATTGCGCGAGAGACTCGTGGGCCGCCAACCCGGTGACGAAGGAGGCGATCAGGCTGACTTCGCGGTCCAGCAAGGCCGCGCTGTAGTATTGCGTGATCGGCGGACGATCGTTGTCGGCGCGGCGGGCATCTTCGCGCTCGAGAATTTGGAGGAGCGCATACTCGAACAACGAGATGGAGGAGTCATGTTCAATCAGTTTTCGAAGTTTGTCCGAAATCGTTCCCGGTTCATTCGCGGCGCGCATGCCGGGAAGAGCCCGATCCAGGAGCGCCAATTTAAGTCGCTTGTCGAGGGCATCGATCTGCGGAGTCAACGCCATGACTCGTTTGCCGATGTCTTCGCTGTCGATGATGGCTCCCATTTTGGGAATGTCTTCAGTGGTGAACCGGGTCTCGTCCACCACGAGCGCATAAAGCATGGCTTCGGCCTCGGCAGGCTCGGTAATACTTGCCACGAGTTCAGCGGGCAGGTCGGGTATCGGTGTTCCTTCCGCAAGATCAGCGGGAGCGTTCTCGCCAGCAGTCGCATCGGGACTTGCCGGGGCATCAGTCACCGCCGTGCTTGCTACAGCTGTGGCTGGAGATGAAACACTTGCGCGGATGGATTTGCCCTGCATCTGCTGCTGGTAGCTCTGTTTGGGAGGCGCGGGCTTTGCGGGCGCAACCACGGGAGGTGGCTGCCCGAGCTTGATGTCCGGCGCACTGAGAATTGCGGACTCGAAGGCGAGAAAGTTCTTCTCCTGAAAGCCGCAGGATCTTGCCAGGAATGTGTCGGGCACGGATTGGATGCGCGTGTTGTAGGTTTCGACCGCGTCGTTGTAACCCTCGCGCATGAGTGCGATTTCGTTCTCGAGTTCGATCAACACGCGGCTCATCTGGGTGACAAGTTCGGACGCCTTGAGGTCGGGGTAGTTTTCGCGGATGGCCAGGAAGCGCGTGGCGAAGGCGTGCTCCTGCTTCATGTAACTGGCCGCGCTTTCCGGATCGGTCACAGTTGTTTCCGACAGTGAGGATCGGAGTTTCGCAATTTCGGTTTGAACGTTCTCCTCGTGTTCCAGGTACGAACTCACGATCCTTTGGAGATTCGGCAGGAGGTCAAATCGCTTCTTCAATGAGACATCGATGTTGGACCAGTTTCGATCCACCAGCTGGCGCAGGAAGATCATGTCGTTGTAGTGCAGTATGACGGTGAGCAAAGCGAGGAAGATGGGTCCGACCAGGGTTGCAAAGAGATAATCCGTCGGCGCGAACGAACCAAACATGCCGGCCAGAAAAAGAATACCCAGCACCACGGAGCTGAACGCGAAGTTCAGGCTGGTCATGCCGGCGAGCGCTTTCTTCATCATGATTTCGAATTCGGAGAAGTTGCTCACGATGAAGGGGAACTGTGATTCGCCCGGCTTGCCGAGGTAGAGCGTGGTCTCCGTCAATGGATCCACCGCAGCCTGTCCGATCGCATAAATCTCATCGCCCCGCCGGATGCTGGTTTCCGAGTAACTCCAGCGACCTTCACGCCGGCTCAGGGTGTGCTTGGCCATGAGGTCTGCGCCCATTGGATCGATGCGGATCGTTCCGGTGTGATCTTCGCAAAGGAAGGTCTGGTTGAGAGTGATGTCCTCGCGCACAACCCACTTCGCGTTTTTGTCCGAACCCACCTTTTCCTTCACGACGTAGCGATAATAGTAGCATGGCGAAAAACTCAGGGGGCCGCGCGCGGCCTCGGAACCTTCCATATCGACTGCCTTGCCTTTTACTTCCGCCAATCCATAAACCACGCCCGAAGCCTTTGAGGTAGGGAGGTTTTCGATGCAACGTTTGAACTTGATCTGCCGGACACCGAGCCAGGTTGTGCCAAAGCCGGCCAGCAACCCAAACCCGATCAATCCCCAGCCGAACATCTTCGATCTGCCGCGAAAGATCTCGGTTTCCACATACTCCTCTTCCAGCGCACCGAGCATGGCGCGATCGGCTTCTGGCAACGGCAGCGCATCGGGTTTCTTCAGTCCCATAAGCGGGGCAAGAATGAACTCCGGAAACGCCTCGAATTGCCGGATTGTGCGTTCCTGGCTGCGCACGAGATCCACGCGCATTCGGGTAAGACGATGGCGCCCCGCGCTCGGAAGATTCGCAAAGGGCTTCGATTCGAAGGAACTGAGTTGTTTCCAATTGCCTTCCCAAGCCCCCCCCGCCTGCTTTGCCTTGGCGGTGATGATCCCTTCGAGTGATTTCTTCTGACGAGCAATTCGGTCGCCTGCTCCGTTGAGATCTTCGTAGACGAGGCGAAGTCCATAGTATGCCAGCATCCCAAACTGCAGGATCGACAGGAGGATGAGGTAGAGCAGGAGCCGATGAATCCCCACCATCCTGCAGAGACACACGAGCGACATCGAAATAATCAGCAGCCCGCCCCATGAACCGAGGATGGAGAACATCGCCTTGTCTCCCCGCTCCGAAAGCGCACCGTAGGATGATATGATGGGCGTGTAATCACCGGGTGCGCTGAAATCGATCACCATCGAATTACCCTCGGTTTGGGCGAAGCCGACTATGGTGATGGTGTCGTCCGGATCGATCCGCCACTCGGTGTATCGACGATTTCCTTTCTTGGTGCGAAAGACCTTTGGCAGGCTGAAATCAACGAGCGGATTCGGTTGTAGCCGCACCTGTCCGGTTTCGTCAGTGAGACTGAAGTTGATAAATTCCGTCTCGTCGCGAACCGTTACCCAACTGGTTTTCCCCTCCGAATCGCGTTTCTCTTTTTCCTCCAGATAACGGTAGTAGAAGCAGGATTTCTGGGAATGCGGGGCGCTGAGGACATTGCCACCGAACGCAGAGGCTTTTCCGACCACATTGACCTCGCCCGGCAGAATTGCGTGCACCTGCGTTTGCGGAATGCGCGACATCTGCCGCATCTCCCGGAGCCAGCCGAAGCTGAGACTTTCCAGCCACAATCCAAGCGCCAGAAAGATCGCGAAAAACAAACCTGCAAAGACCCTGCCCAACACGCGGCTAGCTTCGCGGGATGGCAGAAGAGATCAAGTATGGGATTGGAAAGAATTTGAAACGCGTCCGGCGCAGCTTTGGAAGCTTTCCGAACAATTCGAGCGACGAGCGCAGCGCTGTCAGCGGGGGGGGGGCAACGTTGAATGGTCATGTGAATTGGGAGGCTCGATTAACTCGACCGCTCAAAGGCCATCGCCATCTGCAGCGGTTCTCTCGAACGCCCTGTGAATAACCGGGGGTTCATTCGCTCAGCGGGTGTCGCTAACCTTCCCGCATGGATTATAACCCAATCATCGTTCCCCTGGACGTGCCGGACCGCGACGCAGCCATGGCCCTGGTGGAACGGCTCACCGCTTCTGTAGGCGCCTTCAAGATCGGCAAGGAACTGTTCGTCAATGCAGGTCCGGCGATCGTGCGGGAAGTTCGTGCCACCGGCGCTGATGTATTCCTCGACCTTAAGTTTCATGACATCCCAAATACAGTTGCTGGTGCCGTGCGGGCCGCCACGCGCCTCGATGTTCAGATGTTGACGATCCACTCCAGTGGCGGACGGGACATGATGTCCGCGGCTGAGAATGCAGCGCAGGAAGAATCCAGGAACTCCGAACAATCGCTTCCCTTGGTGCTCGGCGTAACCGTACTCACCAGCATGGACACCGGCGACATCAACGAGGTGGGAGTCGATGGAGATGTCACCGCGCAGGTGAAACGATTGGCAAAACTCGCATCGACTTCGGGCCTGCGGGGACTCGTGTGTTCGCCGATGGAGATCGAACTATTGCGTGCAGAAATCTCACGCGAGGTCAAATTGGTGACGCCCGGAATTCGACCGGCGAGTTCGGACATCCAGGATCAAAAAAGAGTCATGACTCCGGCGCAAGCCGTTCAGGCCGGTGCGGATTGGCTGGTGATCGGCCGCCCGATTACGCTGGCGGACGATCCGGTGTCCGCGGCCAAGGCGATCGTCGATTCGCTCTGACGGAGCTCACTGAACCAATTCTCGACACTGGCACCGGTTCGCCTGACGCTCCGGCAGATGCCTTTTCGTCGAATCTCCAGTGGCTTAGCGATCCTACTCACGGCACCGATCGCCACAGGGGCGGGAAAGGAAGCAGTCATGCTGTCCGGCGAATGGGTTCCAACTGACGTCGACCAGATCGACTATCGCAGGCTCCCGCGAGTTCCGGGTAAAAACGTGATCATCAGCGACGTTCGTGATCGCGCAGGGACGTGGGTTCACCAACACGCCTACCTTGCTCATTTCGACGGCCGCTACTGGGCGATGTGGAGCGATGGACCGGGCCTTCCCAGACCCGGCGCAACTCCCAAGCAGCATCGAAACATCGTTCCCGGGCACGACCGGCCGGACACCCGCATCTCCTACGCGACCAGCAAAGATGGCCTTCACTGGAGCAAACCGATGGACCTGTCCGGGCCGCCTCGAATCAAGGGATTCGGTTGGATCGCACGGGGACTTTGGGTGCGAGACGGGGAATTACTCGCGCTCGGCAGTCACTTCAACGCGCCGGGTTATCCGGGCGAAGGTCTGAGCCTTGAGGCCTTCCGTTGGGATGGAAAGAAGTGGGTTGCGCATGGAACCGTTCTCGACGATTCGCTGAACAACTTTCCTCCGAAACAACTTCCGACCGGTGAGTGGATGATGACCCGTCGTGACCATCAAAGACAGGTCTCGGTGATGATCGGAGGCGTGGATGGGTTCAACGCATGGCGCATCAGCCCGCTGGCAAGTTATAACGGCAACGGCCGGCCGGAAGAGCCCTACTGGTACGTGCTTCCGGATGAAAAAAACATCGTCGGCTTGATCAGAGACAACGGCCGTTCGCAGCGGTTGCTGCGCACCTGTTCCCGGGACAACGGCCGCACCTGGTCGAAGATGGAACGAACCAACTTCCCGGACGCCACCAGCAAGTTCTTCGTGCACCGCACCTCGCGCGGCTACTACGTGATGGTGTCGAATTCGAACCCGAGGAAACGCGATCCGCTGACACTTGCGGTGAGCGCGGACGGATTGGTGTTCACGAAACTGTTCTGGCTCATCGGCGACCGGCACATCGACTATCCGCACATCATCGAGCATGACGAACGTCTGATGATTGCGTTCAGCGGCGCCAAACAGACGATGGAGGTCATGAGGGTCGCGCTCGACGATCTTGAGAAATTGGTCATGCCCGATTCCGTCACGCTCGAAAAGAAGCTCCCGCCCGTCAAACAACCGCGGCCATTGACGGCGCATTGGATCGATCTGGGCGATGAGGGAAAAACCCTGTTCGTGTCTGCGACGGCTGTTGTGCCTCCACGCGGGAAGGAGAGCGCACTCAATCTCTCAACCGCATCAGGACAGAAACGTGTTTCGATCGGATTTGATTCCCGAGGGAGACTGACCGGGTATCTCCATCACGACTCAGCTACAGGTCCGGTTTATGAGGCCGGTGCTAGGGTTCGCTTGCTCGTCAAGATTGTGTCTCATGCACAGCGACCGGATGAGCTTTTCATTCGAATCGACAAGGCCGACTGGGCATTGATTAATCGAGATGGCGACAGTGCAGCCAATCTCGCACAGGTCAATGTCAGGGGCATGGACACAAGCTTTACGAACATCCGGATCGCGCACAGCGAAAAGAAACTCATCAATGTCAAACCGATTCACGCAGGGCGATAAAAGCGGTGGCTACAGAGGACCACAGGATAAGAAACCGCGCGATTGACAGGATTCAGATCAAACGGTTTCCGATGTGTTCTCCCTCTCCCAGCGGGAGAGGGATTGAGGGTGAGGGAGAACTGGGAGCGTGATGTCAACCGCTCTGCGGCCGAATACGGCAAGTGATCAGTGATTGATTACAATTTCGTCGCCATCTTTCAATGGCTTCGCGTAGTGCAGGGATGAAACGATCGGCAAATGACGGATCGAACAACTGACATTCTTGTAAACGGATTCCTGTCCGTAGCTTGTTTCGTATTGGGAGTTGTCATCTGGAGTGAAATCTTCGGGCTCATTTTGGGAGCGCTCGGCCGACCGGGCGGATCATATGCGTGGTGGTTTGTGATCAGCGTCAACATCGCGCACTTCTTCTTTGGGATGTTCCATGCGAATGACGATATCGGCACGGGTGCTCCGCACGAACATGTTGTTGGCCGACTGGATCTGAAGGTCATCATCCACGCCATCAGCATCATCACCATCGGTGGTTCGTCCTACGCCCGCGTCGCCTTGGAAGCGTGCCGAAGCGGAAAGTAGATTCGTGTTCCACTCGCTGTTGTGCGCAGGTCTCCAATCGGATCCCGGGATCCCGGTCGAACGAATTGAGATTCCTCCAACAACAAGAAGTTTGATCGCCTCATCCAGCTTCGTTGGATTTCGGATTTTGAAGCTTGGAGTTTTCCCTTCCCCACTTTCCCCTTCCGCGCCTTCTGCCTTTTCGCTTCAATGCGCGCTCGCATGAGCACGACGCATCCGCTCACAACCACCGGCTTTGAACTGGCGAATTATCGAATCAAGAGTTCGTTCGGAGTCGTGCGCGGAATCATCGTCCGTTCACGCTCGGTGATTGGGAATTTCGCGGCGAGCATCCAGGCTTTCTTCGGCGGGAACATCACGCTCTATACCGAGCTTTGTGAGCGGGCGCGCGAGGATGCTTTTGATCAGATGCTCGCGCAGGCTGCCGAGTTGGGCGCGAACGCGGTGATCGGCGTGCGTTACGATGCGAACGAAATCGGACCGGGAATCACGGAAGTGCTTTGCTACGGCACTGCGGTTTTTGTAGAACCAAGCCGCAACGAATCCCGCGCGTCCCTCGCGCCACAAACAAATCAATAGACATGGCTGGACATAGCAAATGGGCAAACATCAAGCGTGCCAAGGGCGCCAATGACGCCAAGCGTGGAAAGGTTTTTGCAAAGCTGAGCCGCGAGGTGACGATCGCGGCAAGGGTCGGCGGGGGCG
Source organism: Verrucomicrobiales bacterium (assembly GCA_002715965.1). Lineage (GTDB taxonomy): Bacteria > Verrucomicrobiota > Verrucomicrobiia > Limisphaerales > JAYPXF01. Next base: position 57,893 of record PBAL01000022.1, read on the forward strand.
ATCCTGACATGAATCCCCGCCTGCGCATGATCCTGCTCAAATGCCGCGCGGCCAACATGCCGAAGGACAACATCGACCGTGCGATCAACAAGGGCGCGGGCGGTGATGACGGCACGCAGTATGAGGATCTTATTTACGAAATCTACGGACCGAATGGAGTTGCGATTCTTGCTGAGATCAGCACCGATAATCGCAATCGCACAGCCTCCGACATTCGGAGCTACGTCACCAAGTCCGGTGGCAACATTGCCACGGCTGGAGCGGTGACCCGCCTCTTTCAGAAGAAGGGTCAGATTGTCGTCGCACGTGAAAGCGCTGATGAGGACACTTTGATGGAACTTGCCCTAGAAGCCGGAGCTGAGGACATGAAGTCCGAGCCGGAAGGATTCACAATCATTACTGAACCGGATCAGTTCGAAACCGTGAACAAGGCGATCGAGGAGAAGGAGATCAAGGCCGAGGTGGCTGAGATTTCATATATCCCCGACATCACGGTTCCATTGGATGATAAGTCTTCGAATGCGGTGACGAACCTCATCGAAAAAATAGAGGATCACGACGATGTGAACTCGGTTTATTCCAACGCGGAATTTGCCGAGTGATCAACTGCCGCCCGCCCGGTCCAATATCGCCGTGGTGGATCGTCCCTCGACACCGGGCAGAATCACGACCTTCCCCCCTTGCTCTTCGACAAGACGGCGCTCGGGTTGGTTGATGGATTCAAGCGTGTAGTCTCCACCTTTCACGTAGACATCCGGCTTGGCAATCTCAAGCAATCGCAGCGCGTCCAGCTCCACGAAAACCGTCACCGCCCCAACCGATGCGAGTCCCGCAAGTACGGTTGCGCGATCTGATTCCGGATTTACCGGCCGGCCCTCGCCCTTGAGTTCGCGCACGGACGCATCCCCATTCAGCCCCACCAACAACACGTCCCCTTCCGCGCTCGCCGCATCGAGATACACCACGTGCCCTGCGTGAAGGATGTCAAAGCATCCGTTTGTCATCACCACGGACTTGCCCTGTTCCCGCAGGCCCTGTCGCCAGGCGTCCACGTCTTCGAGTTGGAGAATTTTCTCGCTCAGTGCCACATGCGAAGTCTGGGCGAGTCACTGTTCCTATTGAAGCACTTTGTCCACGTTCGCGCCGTGCCCGGCGGACGGACACCAATTCTGAATTGTGCATGCTCTAGACAGGCGGGTTTTGGGCCCGTGCAACAAGTTTGCGGGCGCGATTGCAGGTATTGGAGGGAGGAGTATACCAGTCCGTAGGGGCGAAAATCGGGGGCGAGTATGATTTGCCCCGTGCTGCTGTGACCAGCCCTCAAACCCCAAAGCGCAAGTTCAAAGGGCTGTAGCTCGATTACGGACTGGTATACTCCTCCCCCCAACACCGGCTCGCTTGCTCCGCCCGGATAGAACCACAACCAAGTTCGCCCTGGCATGACAGCTCGCTTGACAAGAAAGGCGTCCGCTTGATTCATCGCCGAATCGGATGGGCGCGGCTGCCCCTCGCGATCGAACGTGGAACCTGCGGAATTACAAAAGAACTGTTTCGGCCATTGCCAGGATTGCGGACGCGAGCATTCATTGGGCGAGGGAAACGCCCACGAACATGCCCGTGCCTTGATGGAGGAGTTCCAACGGATTCGCCGCTTGGACTACACGGTGCCCGACAAAGATGCAGATCCGCGACTGTCTTTCGATCATTTGTTTCCAGGAGAACGCGGGCATATGTTCGGTGTGCTGGAGTGTCGTGACGAAGCGGGAGAGACGGTTGTGCTGCGCGCGTTCTCATCTTTGCACGATGGAGTGCGCACGGTGGACGGCTGGGTGCCTCCAATTCTCAGTGACGAGGTATTCAACGAGCTGGTGTTGCCGGGACAGATTGAAATCAAACGTCTTACGCGTGCAATCAACGCTCTGGATCACTCCTCGCAGCAGCGAGCGAAATTGTCGGAGGAACGAAAGAAAATCTCGCAAGGGTTGATGCCGGAGATTCATTCGCGTTATCATCTTCGCAACTTTCGTGGTGAAACGAGGTTACTGGAGGACGCATTCATCCGGCCGCACGGCTTGCCCGGCGGTGTTGGTGACTGTTGCGGACCAAAACTCCTGCAGCACGCGGCAGTCAATGGGTTGGGACCGGTTGGCCTGGCTGAGTTCTACTGGGGTGGCCCTCACAAGAGTGGAACGCGGCAGCCCGGCAGGTTCTATCCATGCTGCGAAGAAAAGTGTCAGCCGATCCTGGGCTTCATGCTCTGCGGCCTTGAGAATGTTTGATCATCTGCAATTGGAATACGTCCATGAAGAACCGGAGTTCGTCGTGGTCGTCAAGCCGAGCGGCATGCTGTCCGTTCCCGGAAAGGGACCGGAGAAGGCAATCTGTGTCGCTTCACACGTCATCGAGAAGTTCCCGGACACGATCGATCACCCCTGCGTGCATCGTCTGGACATGGACACGTCCGGATTGATGGTCGTTGCGCGCACGACCAAAGCCCATCGTCAAATCTCAGTTCAGTTTCAAAGGCGAGTCATCGGCAAACGTTACGTTGCATTGCTGGATGGTGAATTGGAGAGCGAAAGCGGGACGACGCGTCTTCCTTTCAGGGTGGACGTCGATAACCGTCCCCACCAGATCTACGACGAGAAGCATGGCAAGGTCGGAATTACGCACTGGGAAAGACTGGGCATCGAAGACGGCAAGACGCGCATTTCGTTCACGCCGGTTACCGGTCGTACACATCAACTGCGTGTTCACGCGGCGCATGAACGGGGATTGGGAATTCCGATCGTCGGCGATCCGCTATACGGCAATGGCGATGCGCCGGCGCAACTGAAGCTTCACGCGTGTTATCTTAGCTTCAGACACCCGGTGAGCAGTGAGAAACTGAAGTTCAATTCTGATCCGCCGTTCTGATTGCGCCATCGTCGCGTGGGAGCGGCAGAGTTCGAGTTCATTCTGCCCGCTCACGCTCGCTGCTACGGCCGGGCAAGGCGCCAACCATTCAATTCATCGGCACGCGCCGCGGCTTTGACGCCACGAACGAACCCGTTCGATCCAGGAGTTGGGAAAAGCTGCACTACACCCATCGGTACAGCGACGCGGCCGGGCAGGTTTTGCAGGAAGAAAAGGGCACGCAGGCGGTCTACAAATACAATGGCAACGAACTTTACGTCCGCGCGAAGATCATCTCCAACAAGCCTCATCCCAATCCGCCCTTTGCGGGCGATGCGGAAACGGCGTGGACACAGCCGGTGATTCCGGGGAAGTAGAGTGGATCCAGCAAAGGCATTCCACCGACAGCAATCCAGCTGCTTGACACTTCGAAATCTTCGGTACTTAAAGGCGCCATGTTCTCCCGGCTGATCGTTCTCGCATTATTCGCCCTTCCCACCCCGCTCCTCGCAAATCCTGTTTCCGTCTCCGGCAGGGCAGCACTCGCTCTTGGTGCGCTACATCCTGCGATCTCGCCTGACGGGAAACAAATCGCGGTTTCGTATCAAGGTTCCATAGGAATCGTGCCGGCAAATGGAGGAACGCTTCAATTACTTACCAAAGGCGCCGGATGGGACCTCCAGCCCACGTGGTCACCTAACGGCAAATGGATCGCTTATCTGAGCGCACCAAGCTTCAGGATGGGGTCGGTGCACATCATCAACGCCGAGACGGGCGAGGAGAGAGCGATCCCGAAACGCGTCTCCGCCATGGGAAAGATCCAGTTTCATCCGGATGGAAAGCGAATTGTGGGCAAGCTGATTCATCGAGGCGTTCCGGTGATTCTTGCTTCGATGGACATCGCCAGTGGAGACGTGAAACAGGTGTCCGGTTACGAGAACGTGTTTGGACGACGACGCGCAACCCATGCGCTTTCGCACGACGGCAAATCCTTCTTCTTCACCGAGCAGTTTGAGATTGCCGGCGAACAAGGCGGCTTTGACGGCCCGCAGGCCGACGTCTACCGGATACCACTGACCGGTGGAAAACCGGAGAAACTCTTTCAATGGCCGGCACGCATCTACGGCATGACTTCCACCAAGGATGGCTTGTATCTCGTCACCGATCGAGGCACGGCGCACAACGACATCTGGTTCATCCCCGGCAAAGAACCCCTTCGTGGAGCGAGGAAGCTCACCTTCGGTATTGCGGACGAAGATGCACCGTCGACGTCCGGTGCACTGCTTGCCTACACCGATAATCGTCACGGCGCCACCACCCTGGTCGTTCAGGATCGCGCAGGAGTCAGGCGTGAGGTTCGAATCAACAAGATCGATTTTGGGACACCGACCAAGCGGATGATCTTCCGTCTGCCTAAAGGAAAGGACACTGCGACCGAAGCCTGGCGCTATTCCGTGAAGCGCAAGAATGGCAAGTATCACTCACCACCCGGCAGCATGTATCACATCAGCGCAGGCCTTGGGCACTTTGTTCATCGCGGCGATCTTGAGATTGAACTTCCAGTCGGCGATTACGAAGTGCGGGTTTTCCGCGGACCGGAATTTCACGCGGACCTGACGAACATCACTCTCTTTGAGAAGGGCAAGACACAGATTTTTCACGGTGCCATCACTCGCTGGATCGACATGCGGAAGCAGGGTTGGTACTCGGGCGAGAACCACATTCACGCGAACTACGGATACGGATCCTGGTACAACACGCCGCGCTCCATCTTCGACATGTGCGAAGCGGAAGATCTGCACGTGAACAATCTCGTGGTTGCAAATTCAGACGGGGACGCAGTCTTCGATCGGGAATTCTTCCTGGGCAAACCAGACCCGCTTTCCACCTCCAACACATTGCTTTGGTGGAACGAGGAATATCGCAGCACCCTGTGGGGACACATGACGCTGTTTCATCTCAAGCAACTGGTTGAACCGATCTTTACGGGCTTCAAGAACACCACCAATCCCTGGGACATCCCGACCAATGGCGAAGTCGCGCGGCGCACCCGGTTGCAGAACGGTGTCGCCAGCTATACACACCCGACGAACAACAAGCAGGATCCCTACGAGCACGCCTATTCGGGCAAGGGGCTGCCGGTGGACGCAGCGCTCGGGCTGATCGATTGCATCGACCTGATGGGCGTGGTTTACGACAACGCCCTGCCATTCTGGTATCAGTTCCTGAACGCCGGCATTCGTCTTCCTGCTGCGGCCGGCACGGATTGCTTCCTCAACCGGGTCTACATGGCGCCTCCCGGTTGGGGCCGCGTTTACGTTCACCTGCCGGACGGATTCGATTACGCCGAATGGTGCGAAGGCGTGAAGCAAGGCCGCTCATTCGTAAGCAACGGTCCGATGTTGAACTTCACGGCTGAAGGCAAACAACTCGGTGACACGATTCGCCTGAACGCCCCGGGCAAGATCGCGGTGAAAGGGGATGTACGTTCCAAGTATCCGTTGGAAGCCCTCGAAGTGGTGTTCAATGGCAAGGTCGTCGAAAGCGGCCGTCTCGACGAACAGAATCGAAACGGCATGATCAAAACGGAGATTTCCGTGGAAAGCAGCGGCTGGGTTGCGTTGCGGGCCGCCGGCAAACCGGTCCGGTTCTGGCAGGGGCGTTCCCATTCGGCTCACACCAATCCAATCTGGGTGCATGTCACAGACCGGCCGATGGACACGAGTAAAAGCGCCAGGTATTTCCTCAAGTGGATCGACCGCCTTGAGGCCCATGCGAAGAAACGCGATCGTGTTCCCGAGGGAGAATGGGCGGACGTCCAAAAGCACCTGGATCTGGCGCGAGCGGTTTACCGGTCGAAGTTGAAGTTCTCTAGTGTGATTCGTTGAGAGGGCGAAAGCCGTATGGGATTAAATCTGGTGGTAATGGCGACAGAGATCTCAACTGAAACCGAATGTCTTCTCCCTCACCCTCAACCCCACTCCCGCCGGGAGAGGGCTAATTGGAATTTGGAGCTCGGAGGTTGAGGCTTGAAGCTTGGTATCCTGCCTACTGCACAAACTCCAATTCCTCAATCGCCGGAACCAATCCCCGCTCCGCCCCTTTGCTCAGGAACAACCGAATGGCTTCCCGACCGCGTTCTCCGTAGTCACGCGTCCAGTCATTCACATACATCCCGACAAAACGATCGGCCAAGCCTTCGTCCAATCCGCGGCCGAACTGCAACGCGTATTTCACCGCCTCCTCGCGATGATCGAGGCTGTAGCCGATGCTTTCTTCGAGGATCTTCGAAATCACACTTCGTTCCTCCGCAGGAATCTGTTTGTTGATCACGTTGCCGCCGAGCGGGAGCGGCAATCCCTCGTTCTCCGATTTCCACCAAGCGCCGAAGTCGGCGCAGAGCTGCAGTCCGGCATCTTCGTACGTCAACTGGCCTTCGTGTATGATCAGCCCCACCTCGGCTTCACCACGGTTCACCACATCGAAGATTTCGTCGAAGGGAACGACGATGTAATCCAATTCATCGGCCTTCGTATCGAGGAAAATTTGAAGGGCCAAAAACGCGCTCGTCATCTTACCCGGCACGGCGATCCTGCGTTTCGCAATCTCAGCGGATGTGAGCTTCGCCTTCGCTACGAGCATCGGCCCGTAACCGTCACCCATGCTGGCACCGCTGGGCAGCAGGGCATACTTGTCGGCCACATAGGGGTAGGCATGGATACTGATCGCGGAGATGTCCAACTCCCCGTGCGTGGCGCGCTCATTCAGGGTCTGGATGTCCTGCAGGATATGCTCAAACTCATACCCGTGCTGAGGGATCAGATCCTTCGCCATCGCGTAAAACATGAACGCGTCGTCCGGATCCGGCGAGTGTCCCAGCTTCAGCTTCCGATTTTGCATGCGCGGGACTTAGTGCCTAACGATTCCCTTGTCCAGAGCAACAATGCGGAATATGTCCGGAAACCGCTGTTTGGGGTGAATTCCGCAGTGGAATCGCCGGGTCCTTGCCTGACCCGACGTTGGCCGCCGAATACACCGTCAATGGGTTTGGAACCAGAAGACCGGGCATGAAACAACCAATTCTGAATTATTTCCGGGGAACTGCGCTCGCGTGTTGGGCGCTATTGCAAATTCAATTGAGCGCAGGAGCCGCGCAGCTCGAAGCCACCATTGCCGGCACACCGGCCAATCACCAGATCAGCTGGACATCGAAGCTCTCGCACGATCACTCGATCCTGTTGAACGACGACCTGATGACCTGAATCGATTCGGGCATCCTGGCTGCGGGCACGGGAGGAACCTTGAGCAGTTCGTTCACGGCGAACGTTCCGCAACGTTTATATCAGGTGCGGGAATCTTCGAGCACGGTGAACATTACAGGCCGGAACTACAGATCCTCAGTCCTGAAAGCGGGATCGCGTCCGGGCTGGAGATGGAATCGGGCGTTCTGCTGACGACAGGCGACCATGCACTTTGGAACGGCGGTGACGACGGACCTGACGAAGACTTCGAGGAGAGGGAATGGAATCAACAGGGTGATATCGAGTTGGAGACTCGGATTGCCGGGCAATACACGCGCGAGGCCACTTCGCTGGAGTTCGATGTATTCTGTCAGAACAGCCAATTGGAGATTCAGTATCAATTCGGTTCCGAGGAATACCCCGAGTTCGTCAATTTCTTCAACGACGGCTTCATGATGACCGTTGACGGCGTGCTGGTGCCCTTCGTTCCCGACTGCTCGGGGATCGTTGCGGTCAACTCGATCAACGACATTGTTCCAATCAACGATCATCTCTATCTCGATGACGACGACGTCATCGATTTCCGGCTTCCCGTCCTGGAGGAAAAGTTGGACGTGCCTCCATCGATGCAGTTTGAGAAATCGCACAATGTTGATTTGTTGAAGCACGAGTGCGACTGCGCGGAACGGTCTTATAAGAGGCAGTTTCTTCCCGCCGGCTCGCTCGGTCGCGCCCACAAGCACATGGTGAAGGCCTTGGATGCGCCGGACATTGAGAAGCAGATTCCAAGGCTCGAATGGAACGGAAAACTCTTCGAACTCATCCGCGTGCATTCGGACATGAACAAGAGCCTGGAGCCACTGCCGAGCTGGAAATTGCTCAAGGCAGAGGCGTTCGAGTGCGTGGTTTCATGGGGCGACCGCGAATGGTGCCACGTCTACGCCAACGGAGAAAACGGCGTGCTGGAACGGTTCGGGTATCACCTGGAGCAGGATCGCTGGGCTTATGGCACAACGCCTCCGGGCGTCGAGTCCGTGACCCGCCACCTCACCGATCCCGAGGCATTGGCAGGCGCGTAACGCAGCCTTCATTACCGCTTCATCAGTGCTCGGTAGGTCAGTTCGGCCCGCTCGTCAACCGCTCCACGCGCGGTGAGCAATCCAATCAACAATGCAATCCCGAAGCCGATCGGCCAGAACCAGACACTGAACCACTCGGACCTCGCGTACATCAACCAGATGGTGATGCCCGCGCCAAGCAAAGCCCCGACAAACACCCCCGCCGGGCGAGCGCGACGCACGAAGAACGCAAGGATGAACACCGCCAGCAACGGCCCGCCAAAGCCGGCGGTCAGCTTCTTGCCGATCGCAAATACATCTCCAAGGTCACCGACGAGGCACGCCAACCCGACCGCGATCGCCCCGATCACAAAGACCAGCACCCTGATGAGGATGACATCCCGTTTGTCGTCGTCCGGTTTCCAATGAGGGAACAATCGATCGCGGAAGTCCGTGATCAATGCCGTCGTCACCGAGTGAATCCCCGAGTCAATGCTGGACATGATGGCCGCCATCAACGCGGCCAGGAACAGGCCGATCATGCCGGGCGGGAAATGAAGGCGCACGAATTGGGGCATAGCCTTGTCCGACAGATTGTTTTCCCGCACCAAATCTGCAGCGTTCGCCGGATCGGCCACTTCGATCTTCTGCTCGTGGAGAACGGGCAACAGCTCCGAGGGGTGCTTGTCGAAATAGCCGTAAAGACCGATGCCGATCAGCAGGAGACCGGGAACTACAATCCACATTCCGGCGAGATTGAGCCAGGCGCCTCGTTGTGCAGTACGTTCGGAATCGGCGGCAATGTAACGTTGCACGGCGACCTGGTCCGCGCCGAAGGCAGACAAGGCTTCCAGGAACACGCCGATCAGAATCGCCCAACTGCCCATGCTCAAGGTCATCGACAGCTCGAAATTGACCATGATTCCGTCCCGTCCGCTGAAGTAGTGATCGGTGAATTCTCCCGCACTCATCCCGCTTTTCGACACGATCAGGAACAGGGTGATTCCGATCGTGAGCGCGAAGATGAAGAATTGAATCACGTCCGTCCACATCACCGCGCGCAAGCCACCGATGATGGTGTAAACGATGGCCACCAATCCGAGTACGATGATCACATGGATTTGTTCGACTCCCGCCACCGTCGAAACCACCAGCGACGCTGCGTAGGTCGCCGAGGCCATCCAGGCAATTCGCAGCAGGATGAACAAGCCACTCGCAAGACAGCGGATGGATACGTGAAATCGTTTCTCCAGATAATGGTAAGCGGTCTCGCACTCAAGCCGCCGAAAAACCGGAATAAAAACGTAGGCAACGACGGGAGTCATCAGCGTGAAGGTGACCAGGGAAAGCCCGATCAAGAGCGTTCCGCCGAACGCAGCTGAGGGATAAAACACGAAGCTGTTCGACGAAAACAAGGTGGCCATCACACTCAGCCCGACCGCCAGCCACCCCATCGCGCCACTGGCGGTGAAGAACTCCTTGCGCGACTGCGAGCGACCGAACCAGAAACCAAGACCCAGCGTGAAGACCAGGTAACCAATGATTACGACGTAATCCAGCGCGTGCACAAAACTTGGTAGCCCGTCCGCAGTTGATGCTCAATGACGAAACGGCACAATCGAATTGATGTCGCGTTTCCAGCATACCAATCTCCCGTATGCGAACGATTCTGCTCCTTTGCCTCAGCACACTGATTACTTCGGCCCAGAAGCCGCCATACGACAAGCCACCCGCGGTTGAGCCTCCCTACTATCGGGTGCGTTATGAGGCATCGAACAAGCCTGGCGAACTGATCTTCCCCGTTCAATACACCGTCTGGATACCCGCGGGCGTAAAGAACTTGCGCGGGCTGGTCGTGCACCAACACGGCTGCGGGGAAGGTTCCTGCAAGTCAGGACAAACCGGCGCGTTTGACCTGCATTGGCAGGCTCTGGCAAAGAAACACGATTGCGCATTGCTCGCGCCCTCCTACGAACAGCCACAGAAGGCAAATTGCCAGATGTGGTGCGATCCGCGAAACGGATCCAGCAAGGCGTTTCGACAGGCTCTGTCTGATTTAGGCAGGCAATGCGGACATCCGGAACTGAACGAGGTTCCGTGGGCGCTTTGGGGTCACAGCGGTGGTGGACATTGGGCGGGTGGCATGGTGTTTCTCCATGCGGAACGCGTTGTCGCGGCTTGGTTGCGATCCGGTGTTCCCCTGATTCAGCCCAATCCCGAGCGCCCTGAAATCAAGCCTTACGATATCCCGGCAAACGCTCTCGCCGTCCCGATCATGTGCAATCCCGGCACCAAGGAAGGCGTGACGGTAAAGGACGGACGTTTCGCCCGCGTCTGGCCGGCCAACGAACTCTACTTCAGAGCGATGCGCGGCCGGGGCTCACTGATTGGCGTCGCGGTCGATCCGCTTAGTGCTCACGAATGCGGCAACCAACGCTACATGGCGATCCCTTGGCTGGATGCCTGCCTGACAGCACGCCTGTCCGCGAAGAACGGCCAGGCCATGAAACCGATGCCCGCCGGCAAAGCATGGCTGGCTCCGTTGCTCGGAAAAAAAGCCACTCCGCGAAAGAAGTTCGAGGGCGACGAGAAGACCTCCGTGTGGTTGCCGAATCGCGCAATTGCCATGGCCTGGCAGCGCTATGTGGAAGACACGGCGATCCCGGACAACACCCCGCCTCCAGCTCCAACAAATCTTCGCGTCAACGGAAACCGGCTGACTTGGTCCGCGGAAGCTGATTTGGAAAGCGGTCTGGCGAAATTCACCATCGAGCGCGACGGAAAACAGATCGCGACCGTTCCCGACGATGCGAAAAATCGCTTCGGTCGTCCCATCTTCCAGGGACTTCAATACAGTGACACGCCCACCGTCCCGCTCGCGCGTATGGAATTTGTGGATGAAACCGCCAAGCCAGGTGTGCGGCACAGGTATCGCGTATTCAGCGTGAACACCGCCGGTCTCGAGACACCTTCGAGATAAGGCGACTCACCGTTGTTTTCTCAGCAGCCCTGCTGGCCGGCGGATGTGGATGAGCTGAAGGCGTATCTGTTGGAGCGGAATTCTGATACCAACGCGATCGCGCTGCTCATCGATCCGCTTCGCAGGGGTGATATCGTGCTTGTCTGGCAAGGCGCGCTTTCCGATGTCGGCGATGCGAGTGAGAAATTCCTACTCGGCTATGAGAAGAACACTCCAAGGTCTGGGGGATACATGGTCACGGGCGGGGGATTCGTTCGGCAGATAAGTGCAGAGGAGTTTGCGGAATACAAACCATTGCCAAAGCAGCTGGTGAGCGTGCCTGACGACAAGGACAAGAAGTAGAAAATGGCGAAGCGATCAGTGCCCAGCTGTTCAGCCGCCCAACTCACTCAGCTTCGCCGAAGCCTTCCCACCGGCGATCACGCCTTTCGCCAGCTCAATCCCCGCCCCGATCGAATCCGCTGCCCCGGCAACAAACAGGGCTGCTCCGGCGTTCACCAGGACCGCATCCGCCTTCGCACCACCAATTTCGCCGCAGAGAATCCCCCGGGTCGTGACCGCGTTTGCCTCTGCATCTCCACCTTCCAGATCGGACAACTGGGCATCGTCAATTCCCAAGTCCGTCGGCGACAGCTTCGAAACCGAAAATCCCTTGTCCTGATAAAACTCCGCAACCGTCGTGGTGCCAAGGGTGGAGATTTCGTCCATGTGACGTTCGTCGCCTTCGATCGCACCGCTCACCACCATCCCGCGACGGATGCCCAGTGACTGCAATACTTTCGCCAAGGGTTCGCACAGCGCGGGATTAGGTACGCCGACCAATTGCGCGCTCGGGCGCGCCGGATTCAACATCGGCCCCAAGAAATTAAAAATCGTCCTCTGCCCCCGCTCCGCGCAGACCTTCCGCGCAGGAACGATGTTCTTGAAGGCCGGATGATACACCGGCGCGAAGAGGAACGCGAATCCCTTGTCCTTGATCGACGTCGCTGCATCCGCCGGCGAGAGATCCGTGGGAATGCCCAAGGCCCCGAGCACATCCGAACTTCCCGACTTCGACGTGATCGCGCGATTTCCATGCTTGGCCACCTTTACTCCTGCGGCTGCGACGAGGATTGCCACCGTCGTAGAGATGTTGAAGGTGTCCAGCTTGTCTCCACCAGTGCCACAAACGTCGACGATCTCCCCCTTTCTGGTTTCAACATCCAGAATCACTTCCGTCGCCCGCTCCCGCAATTCCCGCGCAAACGCAGCGATTTCCTCCGTCGACTCGCCCTTGTCCGCGAGTGCGATCAAAAAGTCCGCCTTCACCTCCGGCTCGATGTTTTCATACATCAAGGCCGTGATCGCCGAGCACACCTGGTCCTCATTCAGGTCGTTTCCTTCCGAAACTAGCTTTGTGAATTCCTGTAGCACGTCTGCGACAATAGGAACCACCCCTCTCGAATAAAGACAAAACTATGCACATCACTCGGTGAGATCCCCGACTTCCCAATCTCACGCGAACTCGCTTTAATCCCGCCCATGAATTCACTCGATCTGAACGGCAAGAGCGGCATCGTCACCGGAGGTGCCAGCGGCATCGGTTTTGGCATCACCCAACGCATGCTCGCATCTGGAGCCAAGGTGGCCATCTGGGACCGCTCCGTGGAAAACATGAATCGCGCGGAGGAGGAACTCAACGCGGGCGACTCCATCCGGACCGTCCAGGTCGAACTCACCGATCCCTCCGATGTCAAGAAAGCCGCCGACGAAACCAACGAGGCGTTTGGCAGCATAGAATTCCTGGTCAACTGCGCCGGGATCGCCGGCACCAATGCCAAGGTCTGGGAACTCGAACCCGAGCAATGGACCTCCGTCATCGATGTCAACCTCAACGGCGTGTTCTTCTGCTGCAACGCGGTCGTGCCCCACATGCTCAAGAACAAATACGGGCGCATCGTCAACATCGCCTCGATCGCGGGCAAGGAAGGCAACCCGACCGCTTCCCACTACAGCGCATCCAAGGCCGGCGTCATCGGACTCACCAAGTCCCTCGGCAAGGAACTCGCCCAGGAAGGTGTCATTGTGAACACCGTCACTCCCGCCGTGATCCAGACGCCCATCCTCGAACAGGTGGAGCAATACCACATCGATTACATGCTCTCGAAGATTCCCATGGGCCGATTCGGCGAAGTCAACGAAGCCGCAGCCATGGTCGCCTGGCTTTGTTCCGACGATTGTTCATTCACCACGGCCTCGGTCTTCGATCTCTCGGGCGGACGCGCAACCTATTGATCGGCGATGCTTCGAATACTTTTCATCATCGCGATTTATTTCGCTGCTTCTTCAGACACAATTGCCGCCGACAAAGCAGGCACGAACACCACGGACAAAGCCAGTTACATCATCGGTTACAACCTCGGGGCCAGCCTCGCCCGGGACGGTGTGAAGTTGGACATCAAGTCCCTGATTGAGGGATTCTCCACCGGGCAGGCCAAGCGTCCGCCAAAGTATTCCGTCGAGGAAATGAAGGAAATTGTCAGTGGAGTTCGCTCCGACGTGGTTGAAGTTCGCAAGAACCACGAGATTGCCTTCCTCGAACAGAACAAAAAGAACACCAACGTCGTCGTCACCGATTCCGGCCTGCAATACCAGATCATCGAACCAGGTGAAGGCACATCTCCAAAACCCCACGAGATCGTCACCGTCAACTACACCGGCCACCTCATCGACGGACGCGAATTCGACAACTCTTACAAGCGCAAGAAAGCCACCGTCGTCGCGATCGAATCCATGCTTCCCGGCTGGAAAGAAGCCATCGTCAAAATGAAACCCGGTTCCCAATGGCGCCTCTTCATTCCTTCGGAACTTGGCTATGGCAAAACCGGCGCTCCTCCCCGCATCCCACCCCACGCGACGCTAATCTTCAATGTGGAGCTGGTCAAAGTGGGTCTCTGATTTACCCTCGTTCTCTTGGAAAGCAGGAGCTTGGGAACGAGTTGCGAAATGAATTGCTCCCGGCGAACAGAATCCGCCGGGAGCGCAATCGCTCGCTGCAGGCAGAGATGTGTCCGGAAGTTGTGGATGAGGGTGTGACGGGCATGCCAACTTGGGTTTGCTAAAAACCTAACGAAAGGCCCCCAAATGAACACACCCGCCACGAGGCAAACATCCGAACCCATCGACTTCTGGTCATATCTCAGATTCACTCACCGAGTGGACTCAAAGCGGATGTGTATCTTGTCGGAACAGACGAATTTCATCAGTGGAGTTTCGAAACAAGAGAAGCTACGAGATCGACGGTGTCCATGTTGAACTGGCGCCTCCGGACTACGTCATTGTAAGAAAGTTGGAGTATTTTCGAGAAGGCGGTTCGGAGAAACGCCTCCGGGATATTCGTTCGATCCTCAAAACTTCGGCCAACGTCACCGATTCAGAGGCAATGCAATCCTGGATCGGCAGACTCAACTTGGAAGATCAGTGGCGGCAAGCTGACCACGAGCGCGGCGCTTGATGGAACCTCGTGTTCCTTTGTCAGAACACCTTGCCCCTGGCGGCAGACGCTGAACGGCTATTGGGAATCCCAGTCTCTCGAACGCGACAAAGCTTTGGACCAACCCGACAAAAGCTTTTTCTTGGCCGCAGATTTCATCGCAGGGTTGAAGCGTCGGTCTTCCTGCCATTGCCGGGAAATGGCTGCCTGGTCTTTCCAGAATCCGACTGCAAGCCCGGCGAGGTAGGCCGCACCGAGAGCGGTCGTTTCCTGCACCTTGGGCCGAATGACGGGGACGCCGAGGAGATCGGATTGAAACTGCATCAGGAAGTTGTTTGCGCAGGCACCTCCATCCACACGGAGTTCCTTCAGCTTGATGCCCGCATCGGCGTGCATGGCCTGGAGGACGTCGTTCACCTGGAAGGCGATGCCCTCCAATGTTGCCCGCGCAATGTGGGCACAAGTTGAGCCCCGGGTCAGACCGACGATGGTTCCGCGCGCATATTGATCCCAGTGCGGCGCGCCCAGTCCGGCGAAGGCGGGCACGACGTGGACACCGCCGTTGTCGGACACGGAAGTGGCAAGAGCCTCGATATCAGGAGCGCGCCGGATTATTCCCAAGCCGTCACGCAGCCATTGCACCGCGGCACCGGCGGTGAACACACTCCCTTCCAATGCGTAGTCAGTGCGGTTGCCGATCTTCCACGCGACTGTGGTGAGCAGGTTGTTCTTCGACGGGACGGGCTTCGTGCCGGTGTTCATCAACATGAAACATCCTGTGCCATAGGTGTTCTTCGCCGAGCCCGTCTTGGTGCAGGCCTGACCGAACAGCGCGGCCTGTTGATCTCCGGCAATGCCCGCAATGGGAATCGATCCGCCCAACAGGTCAGTCTCTCCATAGACTTCGCTCGAGGCGCAAACCTCGGGCAGCATGGATGGCGGAACGTTCAGGATCTCCAGGAGTTGTTTGTCCCAACGACCCGACTTGATGTTGTAAAGCAACGTGCGTGAGGCGTTGCTCACGTCGGTCACATGTCTTTGGCCCTTGGTGAGATTCCAGACCAACCAGGAGTCCACCGTTCCGAACGCCAGCTTCCCCTGCCGCGCCAACGCCTTCGCGCCTTTCACATTCTTGAGTATCCACTGCACTTTCGTGCCGGAGAAATAGGCATCCAGCACCAAGCCGGTCTTACGTTGGAACGTTGGCGCCAGCTTCTGTTTGCGCAACCCGTCACAGACCGGAGCCGTGCGCCGATCCTGCCAGACAATGGCGTTGCCGATCGGCTTCCCGGTTTCCCGGTCCCAAACCACGGTCGTCTCCCGTTGGTTCGTGATCCCGATGGCGGCCACCTGCTTCGCGGCGATCCCAGCCTTGTTCAACGCCTGCCGCGCCATGGCAAGCTGGGAAGACCAGATCTCGTTCGCATCATGCTCCACCCAGCCGGGCTTCGGAAAAATCTGCCGAAACTCCTTCTGGGCGACCGAAACAATGGTTCCCCGCCTGTCAAACACGATGGCCCGCGAACTGGTGGTGCCTTGATCGAGTGAAAGGATGTATTTCTTCACGATGTGTTTCTTGTGCGACTGGCCGAAGTCAGGACCCGGCGGCCGGCCAAATCGCCTTGTAGAACAGCGCAGCTGCCACGCCGCCAATAATTGGCCCAATGACCGGCACCCAGGCGTATCCCCAATCCGAATCGCCTTTGCCGGGGATCGGCAACAGGAAATGAGCGATGCGCGGGCTCAGATCACGGGCAGGATTGATGGAGTGTCCAGTGGGCCCTCCCAACGACAGGCCGATTGCGAAAACCAACAATCCGACCAACATCGGCCCAAGCCCCGTATCCCAACCCGCATCCGGGTTCAGGTTGTCCGGACGGAGGATCGTCAGCACACCCAGAACCAGCATGAACGTACCGATTGCTTCTGTGATCACATTCGCACCGGGCTTTCGGATGGCCGGTGCGGTGCAGAAGACCGCCAGCTTGCTCGCCTTGTCCTCCGTAACTTCCCAGTGCGCGAGGTAAGCCAGCCAGACCACCACCGCGCCGACAAACGCACCGCCGAACTGCGCCGCGAGGTAGCCTGCTACATGGCTGGCTGAGAGCTCCCCAATGGAGGCCATCCCCAAGGTCACGGCCGGATTCAGATGAGCGCCACTGATCCACCCCACCGAATAGACCCCCATCGCCACCGCCAGCCCCCAACCAGTGGCTATCACGAGCCAACCGGAATCATTGCCCTTCGTTTTGGTGAGCAGGACATTGGCAACCACGCCGTTGCCGAAGATGATCAGGATCATTGTGCCTAGAAATTCAGCGAGATAGGGGGACATGCAGGGATGGAAACGTAGATTTCACCGAAAGCAAGCCAAGTATCCCCGCTATGGACTCCACATGTTCCCCAGCGCACTGATCCGGCACAAAAAAGGGCGGACCACATGATCCGCCTCGGCAATATAGCTCCAACATCCAGAGACCTGATTTTGCTGCCAAGAATTTCGAAAGGGAGGCAGATGACAACGAATGATGGGGAAACGGCCTTGAATCGAGCATCCTATCCTTCCCATGCGTTACCCTGATCGTTTGTTGCACCTCCGGTTCACGGGAATAACCGAATGACGACCTGGGAGAAACGCGAGGAATTGGTCTGAGAGTTGAGCGTATCTTCGTGCCGAATTCGCTCCCAGATGCCGTCGATTGATTGGCTGAAGATTTGAATACGGACTCGATCCAGGTTCCTCCATTCGATGAATAGAGGACCCGATACTCAATACCAGGTTGTGATGAACTTTTGCGCCGGACATACTCCACGCAGAGTCGCCCCTTGGTCCGGTCCAACCAGATTCTTGGAAACCCGCTTGTCGCTTGCCCGTTCTCGAGATTGCGAAACGGTTCATCTGCATCCGGCCCAAACCAACGGCTGAGACGCTCAATTGTCCTTTCATTCCGACTTTGTGAAAAAAATCACAAATTCGCCTTGCCTGTGTTTTTGGGGGTGATTAGCTTCGTTTTCGCGTGCCGGGATCGGTGTGTACCGCGTATGAAAAACCAGGAAATTGGCTACAATTCGAAGATCGAAGGCGGTGTCGTTGTGACGCGGCTGGATGAGGCCATTAATTGGTGTCGGAAGCAGTCTTTGTGGCCGATGCCGATGGGGCTGGCCTGTTGCGCGATTGAATTGATGGCCGCGGGGGCGAGCAAGTTCGATATCGCCCGTTTTGGGGCAGAAGTGATGCGTTTTTCGCCTCGTCAGGCCGATGTGATGGTGGTGGCGGGGACGGTGACCTACAAGATGGCCTTGGCGGTTCGCCGGATTTACGACCAGATGCCCGCCCCTAAGTGGGTGATTGCGATGGGGGCCTGTGCTTCGACGGGTGGGATGTATCGGAGCTACGCGGTTTTGCAAGGTGTCGACAACATTTTGCCGGTGGATGTGTATGTGGCGGGTTGCCCTCCGCGTCCGGAAGCCCTTCTCGATGCCTTGCTGAAGTTGCAGGGCAAAGTTCAGAATGAGCCCTCGATCTCTGCCGGGGCTGCCTGAGTTCCTTTTCGACTACAGATGGACACAGATGGACACAGATCTTTGCCTTTGGGGAAGACGGATGCGTGTATTCAGTCTGAAAGTCCACAGGGAAAGACGTCTGTTTTCACTAATTCTCAAGAATTTCAACCCGGGGTCAGGTCAGACCTTGAGTCCCATCTGTGTAAATCTGTGTGCAGCTCTCCCAATGAAGTCGGGTTCTGGGGTTTTACCAAAGCATGAGCGCCGATCTCGCCAATCAATTGCAGAAGAAATTCAAAAAGTTCATTGCTGAGCCGGTTGAGTTTCGGGGCGAGTACTCATTGCATCTGTCGGATGCTGAGAAGGTGGCGGAGGTGTGCACTTTTGCGCGGGATGAATTGGGTTTCGATATGCTGTTGGATATCTCGAGCATCGACAATTACGGGGACGATCCGCGTTGGACGGTGGTTTACGAGCTCTACAGTATCGAAAAGCGGGCGCATCTGCGATTGCGCACGGATGTTGGTGAGGAGAAGTCGGAGTTGCCGACGGTTTCGGGTATTTGGGCCACGGCCGATTGGCACGAGCGTGAGGTTTACGACATGATGGGGATTCGATTTAGCAATCACCCCGATCTGCGACGAATTTTGATGTGGGAAGGCTATCCGCATTATCCCTTGCGGAAAGACTTTCCCTTGGCCGGCAAGGACACTGACGTTCCGGAAGTTGCGTTCACTGATCCGGCTCCGTTAGAGGGTGGGCCATTCGTCACGGTGGCTGGAGGAAAGGACAGTATTGAGCGCGAGCCACGGGTTCGCATCCCCGAAGACGAATAATGTCCACGGTTCAAGACATCGAAATCTCCGATTCAGGCCGCGCGGCGAGCGCCGGTTTGGCGTCCGGTCATGGGTTCCGTGAGCTGGAAGGGGAGAAGATGGAGCTCAACATGGGACCTTCGCATCCGTCGACGCACGGGGTGTTGCGGATCGTGTTGGAGTTGGACGGGGAGATCATCACCAAGGCGATGCCGGAGATTGGTTACCTGCATCGGGGTGATGAGAAGATCGCGGAGAACATGACGTTCAACCAGTTCGTGCCTTACACGGACCGACTGGATTACCTCGCCCCATTGGCGAACAACGTGCATTACGCTTTGGCGGTGGAGAAGTTGCTGGGGGTTACCGATCGCATGCCGGAGCGGGGCACTTACCTCCGGACGATCTGCTGCGAAATGGCACGAGTTTCGGCGCACTTGCTGGGCTTGGGTGCCTTCGCAATGGACGTCGGTGCGATGACGGTTTTTCTCCACACCTTCACGGAACGAGAAAAGGTTTACACCCTTTGCGAGGCCCTGACCGGAGCACGTTTCACGACGTCGTTCACGCGAGTGGGCGGCCTGGCACGGGATTGTCCGAAGGGCTGGATTGATGCGGTCGCGAAGTTTTGTGACGAGGTTGAGGTCAACTTTGATGAGACAGAGAAACTTTTGACGCGCAGCCCGATCTGGGTGGATCGCACGAAAGACGTTGGCACGATCTCGCAGGAAAACGCGATCAGTTACGGATTGACCGGGCCGAATCTTCGCGGGTCAGGGGTGGACTACGATGTACGCAAGTCGCATCCGTATCTGATCTACGATCAACTGGATTTTGAGGTGCCTTTGGGGTCCGTCGGTGATTCTTACGATCGTTACCTCGTGCGCATGGAAGAGATGCGGCAGAGCGTGCGCATGATTCGCCAGTGCATCGACAGGATTCCGGGCGGTCGCGACAACGAGTTGGGCCTGCCGGTAAACATCGAGGACGGCAAGATTGTGTTGCCGGACAAGCAGAAGGTTCTGTCGAGCATGGAGGAGTTGATTCATCAATTCATGCTGGTGACGCAGGGCCCGAACACGCCGAAGGGCGAGGTTTATTTTGGAGCCGAGAACCCGAAAGGTGAGTTGGGATTCTTCATTCACAGCCGCGGTGGCGGAACACCGTATCGAATGAAGATCCGCGCTCCTTCCTTTGTGAACCTGAGCATTCTTCCGAAGATGTTGCAGGGTTGCCTGATCAGTGACGTCGTTACGATCCTGGGTTCAATTGACTTTGTGATGGGAGAATGCGACCGATGAAGTTCAAAGTTTCTCCCAAGCTCGAAAAAGAGATCGACGACCGGATCAAAAACTATCCGGAGAAACGCAGTGCGTCGTTGATGATCCTGCATGCGGTGCAGGAAGCGCAGGGCTACATCTCCCAGGACGCGGTCGAGTGGATCGCAGCCAAGCTCGAACTCGAGCCGATCAATGTTTACGAACTGGTCACCTTCTACCCGATGTTCCGTCAGGAGCCTGCGGGCAAATACGTGATCAAGGTCTGTCGCACCCTGAGCTGCGCGCTCGGTGGTTCGGGTCAGCTATTCAAGCACTTCTGCAAGAAGCTGAAGCTGGATCCGAAGAAACACGGGTTGCAGACCTCGAAAGACGGGCGATTCTCAGTTGAATTTGTGGAATGTCTCGCCAGTTGCGGGACGGCTCCGGTGATGATGATCAATGGCGACTTTTACGAAGGCGTCACCACGGAGAAGGCCGACAAGCTGATGTCGAAATGCAAATAGGGCGCATGAAATCGAACCAGGAAATAATGGTTGCCCGACTAGGATTTGAACCTAGACAAGCAGATTCAGAGACTGCTGTGCTACCGTTACACCATCGGGCAGATGGGGACGGAGAAAGTAAGATCTTTTAACCGAGAGTCAAGCTACGATGCCCAAAGAACACCGCCTCATTTTGAAACACATCGATGCCGAGGGATACACCCGGGACATCAAGTGTTACATGAAGAATGGTGGTTACAAGACGCTCGAAAAAGTTCTCAAATCTCGCGGCAAAAAAGAAGGCGACAAGAAGTATTCTCCGCAGGAATGGCTGCGTCAGGAAGTGCTCGCATCGGGTCTTCGCGGCCGTGGTGGTGCGGGCTTCAGCTGCGGTCTCAAATGGTCCTTTGTAGATCGTCGCAGCGGCAAGCCGATCTACCTGATCTGCAACGCGGATGAATCCGAACCCGGCACGTTCAAGGACAAGCAGATCATCTACAAAGACCCGCATCAACTCATCGAGGGAATGATCATTTCCTGTTGGGCGAACGATGTGAATCTCGCCTACATCTACATTCGTGGAGAGTTCGTTGAAGGCGCGCAGATTCTCGAAGAAGCCCTTGTTGAAGCCCGCAAGAAGAATTTTCTCGGCAACAAGGTTTGCGGCACTGATTTCAAGTTGGACATCCACGTGCATCGCGGAGCCGGTGCGTACATCTGTGGTGAGGAAACCGGTCTGATCGAGTCACTCGAAGGCAAGCGCGCTTATCCGCGAATCAAGCCACCGTATTTCCCTGCCGTGCTCGGTCTCTACATGTGTCCGACGATCGTCAACAACGTCGAGACGCTCTGCAATGTGAAGCACATTGCCAAGATGGGCTCGGCGAAGTTTGCCGCGCTTGGCACACCTCGAAATACCGGAACGCGAATCGTCAGTCTCAGCGGGCAAATCAAGAACCCCGGTTACTACGAAGTCGAGGTCGGTCACGCGACACTCGGTGAGTTGATTTTTGATAAAAACTTCGGCGGAGGTCTGTTGGACGGTCATGAACTGCAGGCGATCATTCCAGGTGGTTCTTCATCCAAAGTTTTGAGGGCCGGCGAGAAATTCAAAGTGAAGAAGCCCGGTCCGGACGGCAAACCGGTCGAGACCGAGGTCGATCTTCTCGATCTGCCATATGATTTCGATTCCTTGATGGCCGCGGGAACAATGTCCGGTTCGGGCGCAATCATCGTCATGGATGATTCGACCGACATCGTCGAAGCCCTTGCAAACGTTGCTGAGTTTTACGCGCACGAAAGTTGCGGCCAATGCACGCCTTGCCGCGAAGGTTCGCTCTGGATGTCCAAGGCCTTGCATCGCCTCACGCATGGCGAAGGCCGCAAGGAAGACAGAGCCTATCTCCAGCGCATTGCGACGAACATTCAAGGCCGTACGATCTGCGCATTCGGTGAAGCCTGCGCCTGGCCGGTCCTGAGCTTCATGGACAAATTCGGGGACGAATTTGAAGCGCGCGGTGAAGCTCACGAGAAAGCGAAAGAAACCGAGGTCGGCGGCTTTGTGCCGCACAAAGTGGCCGCAAGCCCGGATAGTTAGAGAGTTTTAATCGGTCATGGCAGCGAAGAAAAAGGCGAACAAGAAAACTGCAGCGGAGAAAAAAGCTGCGGAGAAGGCTGTCGCTGTCACCGAAGCACCAGCTGAGCCGCCTCCAGTGGAGATGGTGAAGATCAAGGTCGATGGCAAAGAGGTCGAGGTGCCGAAGATGACCAAGGATTGGGAGGGCAATCCGCGTCCAACCACGATGTTGGAAGCCTGTGAAATTGCCGGGCACGACGTCCCTCATTACTGCTATCACAAGAAGCTTCCCGTGGCGGGCAACTGTCGCATGTGTCTGGTTGAGTTTGGTATGCCGGCGATGGATCGCGCGACACGGCAGCCCATCCTCAACGAAGACGGCACGCCAAGGATCGACAAGATGCGGTTGCCGTACGATCCGTCACTGCCCCGCGGTGCGATCGCCTGCGCGACTCCGATAGCTCCGGGCATGGAGATTTATCCGAGCTCGGATTGGACCAAGCAGATGCGCGAGGGGATCCTGGAGTCCCTGCTCATCAATCATCCGCTCGACTGCCCGATCTGTGATCAGGCCGGTGAATGCAAGCTGCAGGAATATTCGGTGGAGCATGGCCAGGCCGAAAGCCAGTTTGCCGAGGTCAAAGTCCACAAGCCAAAGAACGTCGATCTCGGTCCCCGCATCAATTTCGATGCCGAACGCTGTGTCCTTTGCACCCGCTGCATCCGCTTCACGAAAGAAATCGCTGACGATGATGCCTTGGGCATCGTGAATCGTGGCAGCTACAACACGATCTCCACATTCCCCGGCAAGAAGTTCGACAACAACTACACGCTGAACACCGTGGACATCTGCCCGGTCGGCGCGTTGACCTCAAAAGATTTCCGATTCCAGATGCGCGTCTGGTTCCTGAAGGAAACCAAAAGCATCTGCACGGATTGTGGGACGGGCTGCAACATCCTCGTCGGATCCCGCGAAGAAAAGATCTACCGCTTCGAGCCACGCGAAAACGACGCGGTGAATTCCAGTTGGATGTGTGATTCCGGCCGATTGAATTACAAATGGGTTGGACGCGAAGATCGCTTGGCGCAGGTGAGCGGAACGCGATTCACCGATCGAAATCAACTCGGCAGCTGGAAGGTCGCTATCCACGAGATCAGCGAAATTCTACGCGATGCCGAGCAGGGCTCGGTGGCGATCGTGGGGTCCGCAAAGTCTACGAACGAGGAGCTGTATCTGCTTTCGCAACTCGCAGCCAAGACCGGCGCCATTACCGACGCGGTCCAGCGCTTGGGTTCGGGCGACGGGTTCCTTTCCTGCGAGGACAAGAATCCGAACAGCAACGGATGCCGGCTAACCGGTTTCTGTTTCACGGAATTTGGCATCAACACTTCAAAGATCGAGGAAGGCATCAAGAACGGCGCGATCAAGACACTGATCGTATTCCGGGAGGATGTCACCAAGCAGGGGATTCCGGTGAAGCTATTGAAGAAACTGGATCACCTGATTGTGTCCGACCTGCTGCCGACCAAGACCACCGAACACGCGACCTACCTGCTGCCGGGCGCGGCCGTGATGGAAAAGCGCGGAACGATGGTGAATTTCAAGGGACGCCTGCAGAAATTCATGAAGGCCGTCGAGGCTCCGGGCGATGCACGTCCTGAGTGGGAGTTCCTGCACGAACTTGTTTTCAACGTCACAGGCAACAATGGCTATTCGACGATCGAAGGGCTCTTCAACCAGATGGCCACAGACTCCAAGGCATTCAAGGAGTTGAAATGGGCCGAAATCGGTGACACCGGTGTGGAGGTGGATATCTGATGGATTGGGGCTTCATCATCTCTGCGCTCGTCAAGGCAGGCATCGTATTCGGCGCTGCAATGACTGCGTTTGCCTACGCGGGTGTGATGGCCGAGCGAAAAATCTCCGCAGCGATTCAAGATCGGATTGGTCCGAATCGTGTTCCCTTGCCGACACCCTTGATGGCAGCCGTTCCTCTGTTGGGCCCCATACTCGCCAAACTTTCCGCTACGTTTGTTGCGCCCCTGCTCAATCCGGTCATCAAAGGCTTGGGATTGATCCAACCCGCGGTCGATGGCGTTAAAGCCTTCACCAAGGAAGACTACACTCCGGAACACGTGAACAAGGTCTACTTCTGGATCGCGCCAATGATTGTGTTCATTCCATCGGTCGTGATCCTCGCGGTCATACCGTTTGGCTCCACCCTTCCTTTCGGCGAAATTGCGGGAGTTGACATCGGGACCCAGAAAATGGTCATCGCCGACCTCAATGTGGGTATCCTGTTTTCGTTCGGGATCGTTTCACTCAGCGTGTACGGAATCGTGCTTGCCGGCTGGGCTTCCAATTCGAAGTTTCCATTTCTTGGCGGAATCCGTGCGAGCGCGCAGATGGTTTCCTACGAGTTGGCCATGGGGCTCTCGATCGTTCCAATCTTCCTCATCGTTGGTGAACTTAACCTGTCGGGAATCATCAATTACCAGGCCGAAAACAGCTGGCTTATCGCTCCCTACAAGGAACACCTGCTCTTGCTTCCGAGCCTGTTTCTCTCGTGCGCCATCTTCACTGTTGCGATCTTCGCCGAGACGAACCGATTACCCTTCGATCTTCCGGAAGCCGAGACCGAACTGGTCTCCGGATACAACACGGAATACGGGTCGATGAAGTTTGCCATGTTCTTCATGGGGGAATACATCGCGATGATTGCCGGGGCGGCCATGATCGTGACCTTGTTCCTCGGTGGTTGGACGCTGCCGTTTGGCGTATTGGACGATCAAGCCACGTCAATCTGGGCTGGGCTCGCCCATATCGGTATCTTTGTCACGAAGGTGGTGGCGATCCTTTGGGTCATGGTCTGGGTTCGCTGGATGATGCCGCGATTCCGCTATGACCAACTCATGGACCTCGGTTGGCGCACCGTTCTTCCAATCGCAATCATCAACATCGGGGTCGTTGCGACGATCCTGTTCTTCAATCACGTAAAATGATCATCAAACGAAGAGATCTTACGGTCTTAGAGAAATCGCATATCCCCGCGATTGTCGGTGGTGTCGGTGTCACGGCGAAGCATCTCTTCGAGACCTTGACCGGCAAGAAGAAGGTCACGCAGCAGTATCCGGAGGAGCCGACGATTGTTCCCGAGGGGTATCGCGGTGCGCCGTACCTGGTGAAGGATCAGGATGACAACACCAAGTGTGTTTCCTGCCAGCTTTGCGAATTCGTCTGTCCTCCGAAGGCCATCAAGATCACCCCTCCCGGACCGGATGGACAGGTGGCTGACCGCGAGAACGCGGAGAAGATGCCCGAGGAGTTTGAGATCAACATGCTTCGCTGCATCTTCTGTGGTTTCTGCCAGGAGGTATGTCCGGAGGAGGCGATTTTTCTACAGAACGATTTCTCCCTCACCGGCAAGAGCCGCGAGGAAATGATTTACGGCAAGGAGAAGTTGCTCGCCTTGGGCGGCCAGGTGGAAGGCATCAAGAAGTGGGAGAAGAAGCAACGGGATGCCGACGCGCAGGACGTGTTCCCCATCGAGGGCTGAGAATAAGTGGATCGGATCACTGACATACTGAACGGATTGCTGACGTATAACACGGCGTTCTACGTGTTCGCGTTGATGACCTTGGCGTGCGGTATCCTGGTCGTGACCAGCCGCAGTCCGGTGACCAGCGCGATGTTCCTCGTGTTGACGATGATCGGCATCTCCGGCCTCTTCGTTCTGCTCAACGCCTACTTTCTTGCCGCGGTTCAAATCCTGGTCTACGCGGGCGCGGTGATGGTGTTGTTCCTGTTTGTCATCATGCTGCTGAACATCGGGGAAGAAGAAGAGCGGCAGTGGAACAAGTTTGCGCTGACGACCGGCAGCACGGGTTTTGCCGGATTGACCTGCCTGTTGCTGCTGACCATCTGGCGCGCCGACCTTCCGACGGGTATCGGTTCAACTACAGTTGGTTCGACCAAGAATCTGGGGAACCTGCTCTTTACCGATGGCCGCTTCCTGCTGCCCTTTGAACTTGTGTCCCTCGTCCTGCTCGCAGCGATGATGGGTGTGATCCTCCTCAGCAAAAAGGAAATCAAATGACGGTGGGCTTGCAGCAATTTCTCGTGGTCAGCGCGTTCCTGTTTTGTCTGGGACTGCTTGGCGTGTTGATTCGCCGAAATATCTTCGTGGTCTACATGGGCCTCGAACTCATGCTGAACGCGGCCAACCTCGCGCTCGTTTCCTTCTCCCGCTACAACGACAATTTGGACGGGCAGATCATGGTCTTTTTCATCATCACCGTGGCGGCTGCCGAAGTGGCGGTTGGCCTGGCCTTGTTGGTGGCTCTCTATCGAAAACGTCAGACCGCGCACGTGGATGAACTCACGTCCCTGAACTCGTAACATGAATGTCCAGATTCCATTCCTGTTCAATGCAGCGCCTCTGGTGCTTTTCCTGCCCTTGCTTTCGGCAGTCGTGATCTGGCTATTCATCGGACGAGACGCAGAGAAGTCTGCCACGTTTTCTATCGGATGCGTTGCTGCTGCGTTTATTGGAAGCTGGGCCATCTTTCTATCGATTTTACTGGGTGATGCGGAGGCCGCAGAAATGCTTCGATGGAACTGGCTGCAGGTCGATAATCTCCAGGTCTCCTTCGGCCTGATCGTAGATCGGTTGAGCGCGTTGATGCTCCTGGTGGTCACGGGTGTGGCCTTGCTCGTGCAAATCTACTCGCTGGGCTACATGAAGGACGATCCGGGCAAGGCGCGTTACTACTGCTTCCTCAGTCTCTTCACCTTCTCAATGCTCGGCATCGTCCTCGCGAACAATTTGGTGATGATGTTCGTGTTCTGGGAACTGGTCGGTGTATCCAGTTACCTGTTGATCGGTTTCTGGTTCCATCGTCCCGCTGCGGCCGATGCCGGGAAGAAAGCCTTCCTCACCAACCGCGTGGGCGACTTCGGATTCCTCTTCGGCGTGATCCTCGTTTGGGCCGGCCTGGGGACGGTGCACATCGGCGAACTGCAACACAAGTTCGGTGAGAATGCCGAAGCCTTGGGAGCGCTCACGACGATTGCCGGTCTGCTGATCTTTTGTGGTGCAGTTGGCAAGTCTGCTCAGTTTCCGCTGCATGTCTGGTTGCCGGATGCGATGGAAGGTCCGACGCCGGTCAGCGCGTTGATTCACGCAGCGACCATGGTGGCAGCGGGCGTCTACATGCTTTGCCGCGTTGCTTTCATGTTGAACACGAATGCGCTTCACATTATCGGCTGGGTTGGCGCGATTACCTCGTTGCTGGCCGCGTTGATGGCGATCCAGCAGAACGACATCAAACGGATTCTTGCCTACTCCACGCTGTCGCAACTCGGCTACATGGTGATGGCCGTGGGACTGGGTTCTCCGAACGCAGCGATGTTCCACCTGACCACCCATGCCTTCTTCAAGGCGATGCTCTTCCTCGGTGCAGGTTCGGTGATCTGTGCGCTGCATCACGAGCAGGACATCTGGAAGATGGGCGGCTTGAAGTTTCGGATGGAACGGACGTGCCTGACCTTCTTTATCGGTACGGTAGCGCTTTGCGGTGTCTGGCCGTTCGCTGGTTTCTTCAGCAAGGATGCCATCCTGGCAACTGCTCTTGATCACGGGAATTACGTCCTGTTCATCATCGGTGGCATTGTCGCAGGCCTGACCGCGTTTTACATGACCCGTCTGATGACGGTTGCATTCGGCGGGAATGCGAGAACTGAGGCGGCTGCCCATGCCGTGGCTTCCCCGCGCTCGATGACGTATCCGTTACTTATTCTTGCGATTCCGAGTATGTTCATCGGTTTCTGTGGCGTGGATTTTTATCTGCACCACATCTTCCCAACCGGACACACGTCTCACATGCCCGGCTGGTCGGAAATGATCTTTGCACCGATCAACCACTCACCACTTGGCGCAATCTTTGGCACGGCGACTGCAATAATCGGGTGGCGTTGTGCGCGTGGCATTTACAAGGGTGTGGATGCCGATCCGCTTCCGTTGATGATCGGTGGCTGGGCGCGGCTCATGCGCGACAAGTTCTACTTTGATGAAATCTACAACTGGTTCATCAAGATCACCCAGGAAGCTCTGGCGACCGTCGCCGATTGGTTCGACCGTTGGATCATTGGCGGCTTGATGGTTTCGGGCAGTTCCGGATTCGTTGCATTGTTTGGACGCGCATTGCGCCTGGTGCAAACCGGGAATGTCCAGACCTATGGCTTCTGGCTGGTGGCCGGAATCGTGATTGTGATTTTCATGATGTTCCCGGATCTGCCGGGGGGAGGGGCGAAGAACTGATGTTGTTGACCGCGATCTTCCTGATTCCGCTCCTGGCCGTGCTTCCCGCGGTGGCGATTCCGCGCATCTACGGTTGGCTGACCCGCTTCATTGCGCTGCTGGCGACCTTCACGTCGATGGTGTTGAGCGTTTACCTGCTCTTTACCTACGATGGCGCGACGGCAAGTCCGGCGGGTTACAAATTCGATTTCAACACCACCTGGGTCAGTCTCGAATCGATAGGGTTGAACATTGGTTACCATGTCGGGGTTGATGGGATTAATCTCGGTCTGGTTGTCATGGGCGCGATCGTCGCGTTTGCAGCAGCTTGTTGTTCGCGCGAAATCCGATCACAGGAGAAGGAATACTACATTCTGTTGCTCCTGATGACGGGAGGAATACTGGGGGCGTTTGTTTCCTTGGATCTGTTCTTGTTCTACTTCTTCCACGAACTCGCGCTCGTTCCGACCTTTATCATGATCGGCCTTTGGGGCAGGGGTGAGAAGAGGACAGACGCGGCCTTCAACATCACGGTTTATCTCAGCTTCGGCGCGCTGATCGCCTTGATTGGTTTGGTCATGCTCTACATCCAGACCGGTGCGCAGTCTTTCGATATTGTTGAACTGACCGCGATCACCCAGTCGAATCCTATCGAGGTCTCCACGCAGGGCACAATCTTCGCGCTGTTGATGTTCGGTCTGGGAATCCTCGTGAGTCTGTGGCCGTTCCATACCTGGGCTCCTCAGGGATATGCACACGCGCCAACGGCCACAGCGATGTTGCACGCGGGCGTGCTGAAGAAGTTCGGCCTATACGGTTTGATTCGCGTCGCCATCCCGCTGGCTCCGAAAGGCGCAGCCACGTGGTTGGATGTCCTCGCGTTGCTCTGTGTCGGCAACATCATCTACTGCGGTTTGGTCGCAATTCGTCAACGCGACATCAATTATCTCATCGGCACGTCAAGTGTGGCGCATATGGGCTTTGTGTTCCTCGGCGTGGCCAGTCTCACCCTGATCGGCATGACTGGTGCGGTTATCCTCATGGTCGCCCACGGATTGCTGGCCGCGTTGACCTTTGGGCTCAGTGGTTGGATTCGTTCCAAGACCGGAACCACAGAGATCGATAAGCTGGGTGGTTTGTTGAAGCAGGTTCCGTTCATTGGCACCGCCTTGATCATGGCCATGATGGCCGGATGTGGTCTGCCGGGCTTTGGGAATTTTGTCGGCGAGTTCATGGTCTTGTTCGGATCTTGGGGCACGTATCCGGTCATCACCGGGCTGGCCATCTGGGGGGCGTTGATCGTTGGCGCGGTCTATATGCTGCGTGCTATTCGAAACGTGGCACATGGGCCTCTGGACGAACATCACGCGAGGTTGCGTGACGCCGATGGACTTTCCCGAATCGCCTTTTCGCTCCTCATTGCCGGCCTGCTCGTGCTGGGAATTTACCCACGCATTCTCACCGACAAGATCAAGCCGAGCGTCGGGAAGATCGTCACGATCACCAAAGCGCATGAGAAAGAGATCAAGCCTTCGAAAGCCAAAACCGTGGCTGTAAATACGGCCAAATCGGAGGGCAAGAACCGATGAACGTCCTTCTGCTCAGCCTTGAATATATGGTGGTGTTGCTCGCCATCGTTGTTGTTATCTTGGATTTTTCACTACCCAGGACGAGGCCGACACTCGGCTATCTGTCCGCACTGGGTTTGGCGGTGATTTGCTTCTTCAGTTTTACCTTCCAGATTGAAGACGGGATGGTGACCGGTCTGGCCGGGCAAACACACGTGTCGCTCGCATTTGGCGGTGCCTACGTCTTGGATCCGACTGCACTATGGTTCAAACAGTTTTTCCTGATCGCCGGATTTCTGGTGGCGTTGATCTCGATCGGATACAGTCGGCATATTGAGTCGGGACTGTCGGAGTACTACGCGCTGCAGCTGTTCGCACTCGCCGGCATGATGTTTGCGGCATCGGCGAACAGCTTCATGCTCCTGTTCGTATCACTGGAGTTGATCACGATCACCTTCTATGTGCTGGTCAGCTATCTGCGTCGGCAGGTGGAGTCACTGGAAGCGGGTGTGAAGTATCTGATCATGGGGGCGGTTTCGTCCGGGTTCCTGGTCTATGGGATCGCGCTGGTTTACGGCTCGACGGGGACGATGGACTTCGCAGCGCTTGGGGAACAGCTGGACAACGATCTTGCCCTGGCGAAATCGACGATGGTGCAGGTCGGGCTGCTTCTGATCTTCGGTTCACTTGCGTTCAAACTGGCGGCTGTGCCATTGCAGGTCTGGGCAGCTGATGTGTATCAGGGTGCTCCTGCGCCAACTGCCGCATTCCTCGCGGTGGGTTCGAAGGCCGCTGGTGTGGTGCTCTTGATGCGTCTCTTTGGAAGCGTGGTTTCCGACGTGACCCTCGGTTGGGAGAAGCTGTTGATGATTCTGGCCGCACTCACGATTCTTTACGGAAGCCTCTGCGCTCTTCCACAGCGGAACCTCAAACGCATCATGGGTTATTCCAGCATTGCTAGTGCAGGTTTCCTGCTGATGGGGTTCGCTGTGATGAGTCAAAGCGGATCGACAGCGATTCTCTATTATCTCTTCGGATATCTGTTCACCGTGCTCGGTGCCTTCGCAGTCATTGGCGTGATTGTCAAGCAGGCTGGGTTGGAAGACGTCAATTCACTTGCTGGTCTGAGCCAGCGAAGCCCGCTACTTGCTGCAACCTTGACGATGGCCGTTGTTTCCCTCGCGGGTGTTCCTCCGCTGGCCGGTTTCTTCGGTAAGTTCCTCATTTTCAAAGCTGCATTGGAACAGGCGGTCAGCTACCCGGCTTATTACGCACTGCTCGCGTGCGCCGTGCTGGGTGTGCTGGTCTCGATCGTCTACTACTTCAATATCATCCGAGCGATCTACTGGTCCAAGAATCCATCGGACCTGTCGACCATTCCTGTGAGTGGCCCCGTTCGATTCGCGGTCTTTACCTGTATTGCTGGCATGATCGTCTTGGGAATCTATCCCGATCCCTTCCTCAACATAGCGGGCAGGGCGGTCGCTGCGTTTTCCCTCTGAGCTCAGCGAACGTCCTGTCAGCTAACATCTGTCGGTTTGCTTCAATTCCCCAAGAATCCATGTTGTTCGAGAAACGCGCTCATGCGTGAAATGACCTCACGATACGCGGAGAGATTGAAGATGAAGTATCCGTGTCGCCCGCCTTGGTAGGTGACCAGCTTGCAATCGTTTCCCGCGGCTTGGCTGAGTTCGTTAAACTTCCTGGCCCCGGCATACGGTGTGACTGTGTCTTCCGTGCTGTGGAAGATGATCGTCGGAGGCAGATCAGTTCGAACGTTGTGCACGGGGGAAAGCTCCCGCCAGTTCTCACCGATCTTGGCCTGGCCGTAGCCGGACTTAGAGGTATCGATCACAGGATTGAGGAGAATGAGCGCATTTGGGACGCATGAAATGTCCGTGTCATCCTCGGAATCGTCGAAGTCGAGAAGCGCGGTTCCAACGGTGACATGGCCGCCGGCCGATCCGCCGGCAACGACAATGCGATCCGGATCGATTCCCAACTCCTCGGCGTGAGCGCGCAGGTATCGGACGGCCGATCGTCCGTCCCGAACGCAATCGTGCACCGTTGTGTTTCGTTTCTTGTTGAGAAGGCGATATTCGATGCTGATGCCGACCATGCCGCGGCGGGCGAAATGTTCGGCGATGGTGTAGAAATTGCGCGGCCCACCGCCCGTCCAACCACCTCCATGGATATTCAAAAGGACAGGACGATTTTTCGCGCTTTTCGTCTTTGCCTCGAAGATGTGGAGACGGAGATCGCGATCGCCGACGCGCTTGTAAACGACCTTGCGATTCGGCTTGAGTTCACCAGCCGCATGCTGGAGCACTCGATGGTTCGGTGTTTGTTCGAATCGTCCAACGGGATAGCCGCTCTGGTAGGAAATCACAAAGCTGCCGCCCGTGACTGGGTAGCGGACCTTTTCATCACGCAATTCAAAATCGGTGAGCGATTTACGGGATGGAGTATTGTTCGCGAATCTAATGGCAATCTCGGTTCGGTTGCCCAAGGAGTGTCCGCTGCTGGTGAAGATCTTCCCATCGATGTCGTTTTCGCCAATGAAGTGCGGGAGGACATCAAGTTCTGCGGATTGAAGACTGGCAAC
Organism: Verrucomicrobiales bacterium; assembly: GCA_002715965.1. GTDB lineage: Bacteria > Verrucomicrobiota > Verrucomicrobiia > Limisphaerales > JAYPXF01. The sequence goes on from PBAL01000022.1 coordinate 90,668, forward strand.
CATCTCTTGCGCATCCGGAAACGGACAAGTTCGGTCATCACGTCCGTGCACAACGTGAATTGCTGCTGTGTTGCCGAGTTCTTTCATTATCGAAAGATGCTTTGGATTTCCGATGAACCGAATCTCCTGTTCGGCCGGGGTGAGATAGAACCGGTGGGCGGGATCACGATTCCATCGAGCGTTCAGCCTGGTTCCACCGGGGAGATTGAAGGCGACGTCGTCAGATAGCTTGGGCATTCCACACATGTCTATCACTGCTGAAAACGTCCGGGGCGCAAGCTTGTTGGCCATCAGAGAGACGTTTCCACCCCCACTGCCTCCCGTGGTGAGAATTCGATGTTTGTCGAAGGCGATCCGCTTTTCGTTCAGGCCGTTGAAAACGAACCAAAGTGCGCGCAGCGCATCGAGTGCCTGGAAGTAGCCGTAGTCATAAGGATCGGGATCTTCAATCGAGGCTTTGCGTCCGCTTTGCAGATAGTTCACACAAATGGCGACGACGTTTAGCCGATCTGCAAGCGCATTGGGATTGGCCGTGCCACCGCACCAAGATCCGCCCCAGTTGTGAAGGGAAAGCATCAGGCCCGTTTCCGAATTGATGTTGGATTGGTTTCCGCCCGGATAGTTGATGCTGACGCCGACCGGGCGTGGTCCGGGTTTGAGAGTCCATTCCTGGGCGGGGATTTCTACTCTGCCGTTCATGTCAGGGAGTGGCGGCCAGTCGGAAGCAAGGGCGGGCGCGGATATCAGGCCAGCGAGGATTGCGATGCGGAGGTGCATGCGTCGAGGCTAGGGACCACGGGAGTGGAAGCAAGAGTTCGTGAAGAATGAAATTTGCACAGCGACTACTCGTTGGCATCGCTGCGCTCGTCGCTCACATGCTTCGGAATTCTTCAGCTCTTGCTGAAGAGCGCTTCGGGAGTGAGGTTCGGCATCTTCGCGTCGTCGAAGGAAAGAAATCGATCAGAGATTTCGTTCAACGCAAGGCGGGTATCGTGGAAGCGGTCGGCGAGAGATTCGAGCACACCGGCGATGTCGTATTTCTGGACGAGAGGAAGATGGCTGGCCATGCGGTAGTTCGCTGCACCCATGTGTTCGTGGTAACCAATGTCGGGCGCACCCCGCCGGTCCGTGCACGCTTTGATGTTGTTCGGGAAAATTCCGCTCGGGAGCAGGGTGTGATTCCCCACGTGCGCGTGAATTTGGAACGCGGTCTGACGATTGGCGGTTTGGAGGGCGGCCATAAGGTCAACGACGTAATCAGAGCGCGCTGATTCGGGGAGACGGGCCTTCACGGAATCAGCGTCGGAATATTCCGTAAGCATCTCAGCGATGTAATCCGTGAGCGTGCGATCGTCGATGCCCGCTTCAAGCAGCTCGTGTCGCACGAGGATGTAGAAATAGAGGTGCGCGGAAATGCCGGTGAGAATGGGGGAATTCTGAATGGCGGCCCGCAGATCGGGATCATCGAGGAGGAGATCACGCGCGTCCGGATCCGTAAGCAGATCGGTCAAGGCGCTTTGATTGAGTTTGTCGCCCAGCGAGCGGACGATGAACTCGACGTCCTGGGTGGAAAGGCGGTCCCGGCAATCTGGTTTTATGAGCATCATGTCTGCCTCCTGGATTTTCGTTGGTTTAATGTGCAACCGTCGTCTGCGAATGTCTCTACGTGCAATTACGTATCGTTCGCATCTTCGAGGAGCATAAAACCGGCCAACCCACAGATGGTGGGGCGATTTGGAAGCCCTCTCACCTACTCAAACGATGGTCTTGAGAAGATTGATCGGACTGACGTCCGCTTCTACGAGGACGGCTTGCGGGCTGATGGAATCGCGAGAGGGGTATCGCTTCCCTCCGGGGCAAGCTTGCGGCAGATGAAGATGGCTTCCTCCTGGTTCTCCGTCAACTGTTCGTCAGTCACGATGATGTTCGCCCGGTTGAGCCAATCACGCGCGGTCTTGGGAGTGTGGCGGTATGAGTAAAAGACACGGAGTTTGTCGCCCGCTCGAAAGACGAATTTCTCTCCACTCTTCTCAATCGTTCGATCAATTGAGAAGACGAAGTCGGCTGCGATGCGAAGGAGATCTTGACTGTCTTCATCGTCTTCGATTGTGAATTCGAGCTCGCCATCTTGGCGTTCCAACCCGATCTCGCTGATCCCGCCCAGAAGCCAATCGCGGGTCTCTGGGTTGTCGTATTGGGGAAGCACTTTCTCGACGCCTGCGCAATAGTCGTCACCCGGAGCAAGGTTGGCGCTGAAGACGAGCACGTCGTCCGGACGGAGGAAGGTGGAGACACGGTCTAGGATTTCGCCGGGCTCGAAGTTCGGAATCATCCCGATGAAGGTGATCACGCGGGTGGAGTTCCCGGTGGTCTGTGTGATCAATACGCGCTCGAGATCCTCCGCCGTCAGCAGGTCGGCCACGATGTCGTGGACATGGCGCGTGTCGAGGATCTCCAAGGCCTTTTGGCGGGCCGTGAGCACCAGGGGAACACTGGTGTCGCAGGCCGTGTAAACCAGCATGATGCCTCGATTACGAATCTTGTTCAGTAACTGGACGTCCTTGGTGCCCGTGCCGCAACCAAGTCCGATCACATGCGCTGCGGGAGATTTCACCTGCGTTGCGACGGAGTCGAAGACAGATTCGAAGAGCTTCTGTGTATCGTCGTCGCTCCGGGATGGCGAATACTTCTGGTGGATCACCTGCCACTTGCGCGCCTGTCTGCGTCCTTCGTAGAGGAACTTGTGGTTCAGCTTCCGGGTGCGCAGAGATTCGAGCAACTCGGCTTCGAGTTGTTCGGGGAACTGGCTGGAATGAACGGTTACCGAGACTTCCATAGGTTCTCGAATGGCGGATTTCTATAGCGATTTCACACCGTCGGCTAGTGATTTGACAAATGATGCAACATCTCGAACAAGCGAATCTTCAGATCCCTTCTCGGCAATCTGGTTCACGATGGCGCTCCCCACCACCACGCCGTCCGCGTTGATCGCGACTTCCTTGGCCTGCTGAGGATTGGAAACTCCAAAGCCCACTGCGATGGGTAGATCGGTGTGTTCACGGATCTTTCCGGTCATCTCGCCAATGGTGTCTGACACCTTTGCCTGCATGCCGGTGACGCCTTCACGGGAAATATAGTAGATAAAGCCCATGCCACGTTTGACGATTTTCTCAACGCGTTGTTCCGGCGTGGTGGGCGCGATCAGATAGATTGCGCAAAGTCCGTGTTCGCGCATGAGTGTCTCGTAGGCGTCGGATTCCTCCGGGGGGAGGTCCAGAACCAGCAGACCATCAACACCTGCACTGGCCGCATCCTTGATGAAGTTCTCAAGACCGGGTTTGTGCAGGAGGTTGTAGTAAATGTAGAGAACGATGGGAACCTGCGATTGCTTGCGAATCTCGGCAACGGTCTCCAGAACTTTCTTCGGCGTCGTGCCTGATTCGAGGCCGCGTTGGGCCGCCAATTGATTGACGAGTCCATCGGCAAGTGGATCGCTGAACGGAACGCCAAGTTCCATCACATCAACACCTGCCTCATCAAAGGCGAGTACGAGTTCGCGAGTCGCCCCGAGATGCGGATCCCCGGCGCCGATGTAAGTAACCAGCGCTTTCTGTCCCTGCCCTTTGAGTCGGGCAAATCGTTCTTCGATCCGGTTCATGCGCCGCGCAGTGTCTTGATTTGCCCTTGGCCAGTCAATTCACCAATAACATCACAGGCCACCGTCAATGAGTCCAGCTGCTTCGAATTGACGGGAGACCGCATGGTCCCCAGCATCCGGGTCACTTGAGTTACACGTCAATCACCCGCTCATGAGCCTTCGATACGCCAGCTGCGACTGGGGCACTTCTTCATTCCGTATCCGAATGGTGGAAGACGGTGTTTCAAAGTCTGAAATCAACTGGCCGTTTGGCATCCGTTCGATCCACGATTCAGTATCCAACGAATGCGACCGGGATAGCAAATTCGCAGACTTCCTGAAACGCGGGCTCTCTGCCCTCGGGTTCGGAGACATGCCGATCGTTCTTTCCGGAATGGCCTCCTCAACCATCGGCTGGCGTGAACTGCGTTACGCGAAGGTTCCCCTCGAGCTGGATGGATCCAATCTTGTCCACGAGCGACTGTCCCTTGAAAACGGGACGCCGGTCTTTCTGATTTCTGGAGCCTGCACGAACAGCGACATCATGCGTGGCGAGGAGACGGAAGTCATTGGCATTTTGAACCACGAGGACTATTGCCAATACGCCAATGGGTGCCTTCTGCTGCTTCCCGGTACGCACAGCAAACACCTCGTGATCGATAATTATCGGGTGATCGGTTGGCGAACGTTCATGACAGGAGAACTCTTTGAAGCACTCACCACTGCAACGATCCTCAAGCAGACAACAAGCACAGAATCGGAAGGAACGGATGAAGATTTCCTCACCGGCGTGGACGGGGGCTTTGCCACGGGTATGGAGAGCGGGCTATTCCGGGCGCGCGTCCGAAGTGTGCTCGACGGCGCGCCGAACGAATCTAATTGCGCGTTTCTGAGTGGGCTGCTGATCGGATCCGAGCTGAGTCACTTGTCCCATGCCGCGCAGGATAAACCCTTGCTGGTCGCTGGTCCGCCTGGATTGACCGGGCGATATCAATTGGCCATTACGCAGACTGGAGCATTCCCAAGCGTCGTCACCGTGGACCTGCCCGAAGGCGCGGCCATGCACGGGCATTCATTTCTGTTGCCACGATGGCTGGATGAAGGCGAATCTCCGCTCGCATGAGCGAACGGACGTTCAATGATCTGTTTCATCAACTTCCACTGGTCGGAATCCTCCGTGGCTTCAGGACCGATCAGATTGCTTCCATCGTCGAAGCGAGCCTTGAAGGGGGCCTCACGAACGTCGAGATCACGATGAACACCGATGGGGCTGCCGAGCAGATTCGTGCAGCCATTGCGGCCAGCGAGGACAGAATGAATGTGGGGGCGGGTACGGTGACTTCGCGTGAGCGTTTGGATGCGGCAATTGAAGCAGGGGCCACGTTCATCGTGACACCGGCGGTGATTCCAGAAGTCATCGATCGGTGCGTGGATTTGAAGGTGCCGGTCTTTCCCGGCGCCTTGACTCCCACAGAAATCTGGCAGGCATGGGACGCACGTGCCACCATGGTAAAACTCTTCCCGGCAGACCTCGGCGGGCCGAGTTACGTCAAATCCATAAAGGCACCCTTTCCCGACATTCCGCTTATGGCAACAGGTGGAGTTACTCTCGATACGATCGGAGCATTCATGCGATCGGGCGTGGATGGCTTTGGATTGGGAAGTCCGCTGTACCAGCGCGAGCGAATTGAAGCAGGCGATTGGGACTGGCTGAGCCAACATGCGCGGAAGTATCGGCAGGCCTACCACTCGCACCAAGGTTGACTGCGCTACCGGTCTACTTCGCCCAGCACAATATCTACACTGCCCAGAATGATCACGACATCCGCGATCTTCTGGCCGAGGCACATGTCTTCGAGGACGGTGAGGTTGATCAATGAAGGCGGCCGCACGCGATAGCGATAGGGCTTGGGCGTGCCGTCGCTGATCAAGTAGAATCCGAGTTCCCCCTTCGGTGCTTCAATCCGTCCATAGCATTCTCCGGGCTTGGGTTTGAAACCGCGGATCTTTGCCTTGGCATCCGTGATCGGTCCTTCGGGAATTTCATCGAGCGCCTTGTTCAGGATCTTCAGCGATTCACGCATCTCCAGAATTCGAAGCATGTAACGGTCGTAGACATCACCGTGATCGCCCAGCGGGACTCGAAAATCAAATCGATCGTAGATGCCGTATTTGTCGACCTTGCGCAGATCGTAGTTCACACCGCTGGCGCGAAGCATGGGGCCGGAAATCGCGGCATCGATTGCAAGCTCACCGCTCAGCACACCAACGCCCTGCGTTCTGGCCATCAGAATCTCGTTGCTGGAAAGCAGGTTCTCGTATTCGTCGAGGAATTTGGGGAAATCCGCAACGACCTGCTTGGCGCCCTCGATCCATCCGGCCGGCAGATCACAACGGCATCCGCCGAAGCGCATGTAGTTGCCCATCATGCGCGCCCCGGTGAGTTCCTCGATGAGATCCAAGATCTTTTCCCGCTCGCGAAACGCATACATCAAGGGCGTGCCCGTCGCGCCCATGTCCTGAACAAGAAAACCAATCAGGCAGGTGTGGTTCATCAGTCGCGTCAGCTCCGCGGTGATCACACGGATATACTCAGCACGTTCCGGGACTTCCAATCCGGCCAATTCCTCGACCGCAAGCGCGTAGGCCCAGTTGTTCGTGAGTGAACAGAAGTAATCGAGCCGATCTGTGTAGGGCATTGAGGCCAGATACGACGCACCTTCCGCGATCTTCTCATGGTTTCGATGAAGGTAACCAAAGACCGGTTTCAGTTTCACCACCGTCTCGCCGTCGAGCGCAACGTTCATGCGAAACACACCGTGTGTCGAGGGATGCTGCGGTCCCATCGACACCTCAAGAATGTCACCTTCCAGACGCGCCGGGCTGTGCTCGACAATCTCGAGCGCATCAGCGGGCGCGGTTGAGATGACTTCGGGCATCAGCTTCGTCCAGTGCCGTAGCCAGCCGCACGTTCGAGAACCTCCCCGTGAGGCGTGGGTTCAAACTCATAGTCATCCGGCTCCACGTAATCCTTGCGCATGGGAAACTCCGTGAATTCCTCCCACATCAGCAACCGACGCATATCGGGATGGCCTTCGAAGTCGATCCCGTACAAATCATAAATCTCACGTTCCTGCAGTTCGCAACTGCGCCACACCGGCGTCAACGACGGCAGCTTGATGTCGTCTGTTCGATTACCGGTTTTCATGCGAATGACGAGCGGACCTTCGCGCTTTACGACGGCGTAGAGGTGATAGACCGCTTCCAGATTGCCAGGATGAACGACTTCGTGTTCCTCAACGATTTCCTTTTCCTCTCCGTCAACGACGTCAGTCTTCTTGTCCTTCACCACCTCAACCTTGTCGGGGTAGTCAACACCGGTCGCATTCGAGCAATAGTCCCAACCCGAGCGCTTCAGATAATTCGCAACTGACAAACCGCTGGCACGACTAATCAACAATGAATGCTGCGCGCACGGACTGGCGTTTTCAAAAACACTCACATCCGCACCATCAACGTCCTTCAATATCTTCTCCCGGATGTCTTCGATGGAATCCACGGCTTGACTCACACTTTCACCGGTTTCCACAGCTGATCGTTCCGCGTCGGCAACAGATCACGCTCACCGAATTCCGGTACAGGAAATTCACTCTCTGCCGTTTCCTGGTACGCGCGCGGTCTGTTCTCACCGGTGAGGGTCTGCGAATCGATCTGCCGCTGTAGAGTCATGAAGGCATGGATCAATGCTTCCGGCCTGGGCGGACATCCCGGGATGTGCACATCGACCGGAATATATCGATCGATGCCTTTCAGGACGTTGTACCCCTGCTTGAACGGCCCACCCGAGATCGCACAGGCGCCCAACGCAATCACATACTTTGGCTCAGCCATCTGGTTGTAGAGTCGCACCACCTAAGGAGCCATCTTCTTGGTGACCGTACCGGCAACAATCATCAAATCTGCCTGGCGAGGTGAGGGCCGAAATACCTCGGCTCCAAAACGCGCGAGATCATAGCGCGCCATCGTTGTCGCAATCATCTCAATGGCGCAGCAGGCCAGACCGAACTGCATCGGCCAGACGGAGTTCTTGCGGGCCCAATTGTAGAGCTCGTTGAAACCGGTAACGACGATTCCCAGCTTGCTCATTTCGCTTCGAAGCCCTTCGTCCATCTGCTCTATTTCCACTGAAGGATCCCCTTCATCCACGCCCAGACCAGTCCTTCGACCATCAGCAGCATGAACAACGCAATTGCAAGAAAAGCACCAACGGATAGTTCGGTGAACGCAACTGCAAAGGGCAGCAGGAACACCGCTTCCACATCAAAGATCAGAAAGATGATCGCGTAGAGATAATACTCGGATTTGAACTGCACCCAGGCGTCTCCCTTCGCCTCCACCCCGCATTCGTACGTTGCGTTCTTGTCCGTGCCGGGCTTCTTGGGCGCAACGACATACGCGATGCTGAGCGGAATGAGCGGGAAGATGATCGCGATGATCAGGAAGGTGGTCAGGAATTGATACGTTGTGTATTCACCGACCATGGGAGAGCGGCTAGTTGTTTTCGACCTCGTTTCGCTGGAGGCCAACCTCGTGTGCGATGTCGTCGAACTCCTCCCGACTCACCGTCTCCAACTGCTTGCCGCGATCCTTGAGCTTCTCATTGATCTTGATGACTTTCTCCGTCATCTGCTCGTGGGTATCCTGACTGCCGCCCACCAAGGCAAAATTATCACCCTTTGTCAGGCGCTTGTGACCATCGTCATCAAGCCCGACTCCCAACATCATTGCCTTCTGATCGCCTCGCGACTTCGCCATCGATTGAACCTATCTCTTGGGTGTTAAAGTGCAAGACCAATAAAAAACGGCTCTTCATGCGCCGCATTCGGAAAGTAATTGAAGAACTACTTTTCTTCCTCGGCATCCGCGGCCGGAACCTGCAGCAACTGATCAGCTGTCCACTGCGTTCCCGCATGTTCCTCAGTTTCAGCACGAATCTTCGCAACTTCTTCCGGACGAACCAAAGTGGTTTTGTGTCCCCATTCATCTGCGTTTCGGAGGAATGAGAGGACATCCGCAATCTCCTTGTCTGACAGTTGCGGCCGCCACGGCACCATGTTGTTGTCGAAGGTCTTCCCCGATACTTCAATCGGTCCGCGAATACCATCGAGAACCAGGCGGATCATACGGTTGGGTCCTTCTGCCAAGACCCAGTCGGACCCTTTCACCGGAGGAAAGACCCCGTCTCCCATGCCATGCGGTTGATGACAAGCCGCACACTTGGATTTATAGATCATGCGCCCTCGAATGATCGTTGCTATATCCTCAGGAAGACCAATCGCCGGTGGCGTACCACGCAGATTGCGGACATAGACATCCCGACTGAATCCACCAGCCGACACGCGGACGGTTTCCATTCCGATGTAAACGAACACCATCAGCAAAATCGTCGGACCCATGATCAGCAAGGTCGACCAACCAAACTTGGCGTCATCAATGACTACCTCGGCTACCGGTTCTTCGGTTTCGTTGCTGTTGGAAAGCTCTTCTTCGTTCATGACTTGCCCTCCGCCTTGTCTTCGTCTTTCGCGGCCTTTTGCTCTGCGGTCTTCTCCGGAGCAGGAGCGAGCAAGGGTATTGGACCTTCAGGGAGGGAGGTATCCGCCCGCTGATCCATCAACCAAGCCGCCAAGGCCAAAGCTTTCCGTGTTGGGACAATGATCTCGGTTTTCGGCCCCTTACCGGACGGGAACTTTAGCGCTCCGGAGACCGTTCCAGCCTGTTCACGAGAAATCGCTCTGAACAAGAAACGGTAAGACGGCATGATCGAATTCGAAACGTGGGCTTTCGGATCGTAGAGATGGACGAGATGCCAGTTCAGTCGCTGATCCTCAGGAAGATTCGTCAAATTGGTGGTAGTGCCGACGATATTCGTGACGGTGGGCGTGAATTCCCACGCGCCCACGTGATCCGCCGGAGCACGCGTGCCGATGTTCGCCAGGTCAGGACCGATGCGTTGAGTACCCGCAAGAACTGTCGAATCATAGATCATGTCGCGCGCAACCGTTTGCCGCGCACCCCAGCCCCGTTCAATGTCGGCGCCAAGATTATACACGGTCATTTGTGCTTTGGCATCGGCGGCCTCCAGCAGTTTCACAGCACGATCAGCGAAATATGGGATCGTCCGTTCAACCATTGTCAGAGGAAGATCGTTCAGTTTGTCTTTCGCCTTTGCCTCGTTCCATTCCGGATTCACCTTCAAGAGCGCTGCAACCGCAAGTTCCACACTGTTTGTTGCATCACCGAGTTTCGTGAGTTCTGCGCCGAAGCTGAGTTCGTCCTGAACTGCAAAGCGTGTGTGGCATTGGTTGCAACCAAGTTCACGGTAAACCTCTGCGCCTTGATGCGCCGTGCCAGGGCGATTCACCGGATAGAGCGCACCGGTCATCAGGTCGGCGTGTGATGCCAGCGTTCCGATCTGCTTCACCGAACCCATTACAATACAGCCCCATGAAATCACCATGGCGAGGAGGCCAAAAACAAAGAGGACGGGTCCGTTCCTCATGGCGCAACCTCCTCTTCTTCCCGAAACCAATTCAACACGGGATACTCAGCCAGAATAGTTTTCACGATCAGATTCGTTACACCGAAGAAGAACAGCACAGAGCCGAGGGCGAGGATCGCAACGCCGACGACAGCGACACATACAAGCTTCGTTCCCTCGTCCACAGAAACCATGAACGATGCCTTGCCGTTGCTGAGTGCGGCACCTTGGAACCAGCCGGCGAGGAGCAATACAAACGCCGTCAAACCTGTACCAAGGCCCATCGCCCGGAGCACCCAGGTCGGTCCATTGGAGTCACAGCTGCTCCCAATCAGACGCGGCAACAGGGTGCAACAGGCACCCAAACCAACCATGCCGATAAAACCATAAATGAACAGAACCTGAAGCCCCGTTTCGAAGTGGGTGAATTGCAATTGATCAGCCACGCCCGGTCGCGAATACACGATGCCCAACACGGACCACAGAACATAAGCTCCGAAAGCACACATGAGGTAAATGAACTGTGTGTTCCCCAACGACGCCGGATCTCGATCCATCGTGCGCCAAAGGTTGTAAGCCAGTGTCACGAGCGGAATGATCAGTAGCAAACTTGCCGCCGAACTCACCGCCGAGATCCAGACCGGAAGAGGATATCGCCCGACGAGCCCCGTCCAGCCGCCGATGAACACCAGCATCCAGAACGCTGCTGCTGCCAGTTCCTGGGAGTAAAGCGGGCGTCCCGCTTGTTGCGGAATGTAATAGCAAAGTGCACCCAGCCCAAAACAGCCAAGCACTACCTGGAAGACGGAGTTCACATACCAGTTGCCTACGACCAATTGAGTTGCACCAGGCACGGGATCAACTTGCAGGAGAACGATCGCTGTAGACAGTGCCCACAGGAACCAGAACAAGCCGGCAGTCATATACATCTGCCCGATATACATCTCCCGTTCCACTCGGAAGTGGAGCACGAGCAGCAGTTTCAAGGTGATCACCGCAAAAGCGAGGAACAGGATACAGGAGGAATATACCGGCAATTCGAACAAACGATGTCCGCTGCTATCTCCAATCAATACCCCGCCAATTCCGAGAACCACACCCAGATTCCAAACCTTGCTGGCCATAAAGACCGTGAATGGGTGTCGCAATGCCTTGCGTGAACGCCGACAAACGATGGTAATCGCCAGTGCTATTCCCATCTGAAGCGCGAACCCATAGAGCAATGCGATCCAGGCAGCAGGCTTGGTTTTTCCGTGAGTGAGGAACGCGCAATCCGCGAAAAGCGAAGATCCGGTCAATTGAATAAGCGACACCAAAAGCAGCAGCGTGCCAAGCACCAACCAGAATGCGCCGGCAAATATCGAATGCAGCACGGGCAATCTGATGCTGGTTTCCACATCATCCAAGGTGGACGGTGTGGTTGAATAGTCTTTTTCAAAGGTCGAAGCACTCATCAGCAGGAAAGTTATTCGAACGAGGGCGTTACCATTGACTTGTTCACCCGGGCATGAAGTGTCGCCGGTCCGGCCTTCGGGTCTTCATATTCTGAAATGATCAACTGCATCGCTCGGGCAACCGGGATGCGTTGGATGCCATTTGCGTCCAGTTCGCCATATGCCTTGGCGATGGCGACCGTGTTGGTCTGCAAATGGTGAAGCTCTGCTTTGCGTTCGGCAGCGCGGGTGTTGCGGCTTGCGTCTTCAACCGGCTTGGTCTTGTCGCGCATCATGAAATTCAGTGCAGCGACAATCAGGATCGAAACGATGATCGCAATGATGTATCCAAGCACCGAGAAGCAGGAGGAGCTGCAGCAGACAGAATTGTTTTTTGCGTCGTTGCTCATCGGATCAGTGGGCGGGCTCTCCGCCTTCAGGTTCTACGTAGACCCCCATCGCCTCGGCAATTCGAGGATCTCGTTGAGGATATGCGGGATGACGCCCGAGATTCTTGACATAGAACGACCAGAGCATTCCGCCGATCACGCCCATCGCTAGAAAGTCAGTCCAGTAGATGGTAAACCCGTCCGGATAGATCAGTGGCATGATGTTGAAATGCATATCGAGGTAGTGCATCAGCCATGCCCAGATGCAGATCAAGGGCATGAAAGATTTGTTCACCTTTACATCGCTGCGAAGCAGCAACAGGAAGGGCAGGAAGAAATGACCGAAGATGATTGTCTGGCCAATCCACCACCAGCTCCCCTTCTCACGTTGCACGTACCAGAAGGTTTCTTCGGGGATCGCTGCATTCCAGATGAGGAAGTATTGGGAGAAATGGATGTAGGCGTAGAACACCGTAAACGCGAACATCAGTTTGGCGATGTCGTGGTAGGTCTCCCGCCGGATGACATACTGGAGAATACCCTGGCTCTGGTGCAGGAGCATCAGCATGTATACCGTCGCACACGTCACCCAAACGCTTCCCGCAAAATAGTAGACACCATACATGGTGGAGAACCACTGGTATTGCAGTGCCTTCACCCAAGCAAAGCACGCCGTCGTGAGCATCGCCACGAACATGATGATCCCGTAGCTCGCATGAATGTTCATCATGCGCGAACACCTCACCGAAGGCCGCGATTCAAACAGATGACCAAGAAGGAACCGCGCGAAAAACGTGATCACTTTCTCGATCCGATCCAACTTACCCTCGTACTCACCGTCTTCGGCTTCCGCGAAGTCCTGTTGCAGAGACCAGTAACGCAATCGGCGGGCAAGGTAGCCAAGAACCAGGAACACCGCAGCACTGAAGCCGTAAAACCCCATGGGATTGAACACCCACTTCTTGACCACAGCCTTCAGGGCGTGATCTGTCGTCGGATCCGCCAGCATCCAATCATAGATACCGGACGGCCAAAGAAGGAATGGCAATGCCAACAAGGGCATGGGGAACCAAATCAAACACGCAATGTGTTCACAGACACGGCGAATCGGGACAATCCACTGAGCATCAAAGAGATGGTGGAGAAGAACGATAAACAGACATCCGAGACAGATGCTGAGAAAGAACATGTAGGCAACCAGCCACGAATAGCGCAGCTTCTTCACGAACGTGAGTTCAGATTTCACCGGCCCGTGATGTCCGGAATCTCCGTGATGAGCCGACTCCTTTTTCTCATGACCACCCTCGTCTGTTTTGTGATGTTCAGATGCCTTGCCGTGTTCTCCGCCCTTCTTCGCATGTGCGGCTGCTTCAAGCTCCGGCGAACCGAGCCCCAACAGAAGGAGCATCGCGATGAGGAGCATCGCAGCGCGCTTGAAATTGGATTGAATGATCAACATTTCAAATTCTGTTTTCGCTACTTCCGGAGTTCTGCGGGCAAATCGGCGGCAGTTGCAAATTGGGCACGCTGTAGCGCCCGAACATAAGCCACGATCGCCCAACGATCTTGGATCGTGATGTTTGCGCCGTAGCCATTCATCAGATTTCTTCCATGCGTGATCGTGTTAAAGATCTGGCCATCCGGTTGCTTCACAATCACCGGATCCAGAAGGTTTCCGACGACACCCATGCCAAACTTCTTGGTGACACCATTCCCATCGCCCAATGCACCATGACAAACCTTGCAGCTGATTGCATAGCGCTCGGCGCCGCGAGTCATCAAGGTTCCAGTGACCGCAATCGGAATTGCGGAAACAAAGTTGGTGTTTCCTCCGCCAAACTTACCGGTGTTCACCGGAGAATCTTCATAGGCACTGCCACGCGCCACGGTGCCTTCCACCTTCAGCTGGGAAGTGCGTTCATTCTCAAAGAACCTGTTGGGCTGTTGAGGGCGGAATTTGACCTGCCTCACCATGTCATCGAAGATCTCGATCGGCGGCTTGCGCGAGACATCGCCCTGCTTCCCGGCGATCAGGAAGACCCCGAGGGAAGTAAGTATGAAAATTACCAGGAAATATCTCATCTCATTCCTCTACGAATTCGATTTTCTTGCAGCCGGTCGACTTCAGCAGATCGACCGTGTCCGTTTCTGAATAACGAGGATCAGTTGTCTCGATCACCACAATGAACTTGTCGTGCGTTGCGCCGGCACGGAACGTTTTGTTCGCCAGCAGCGGATGGTGCAGTCGCGGCAGTCGATTCAGGAAAGCCATGCCCAGCAATGTTCCGAAGGCAGCGAGCAAAATCGTGCACTCGTAAGAAACCGGGAAAGCAAAGAAGGGACTGAACATCGGTTTGCCGCCAATCACGATCTGGTAGTCAACCGCGTTCATCCAATAGATCATCGTCATGCCGACAGTGTAACCGGTGGCGCCCCCGGCAAAGCTGAAGTATCCAACCTTGGAAGGCTTCATGCCCATGGCATCATCCATCCCATGCACCGGGAAGGGAGTATGGACGTCCCACCGTCGGTAACCGGCATCGCGGACCTTTTCGGCCGCGTGCATGGCATCGGCGGGAGTATCATAGACGCCCATCACACCGTAGAGATCTACATCGTTCGCCGGCTCACGCACACTCGACTGCGCCGTCAAACTTGCAGCGCCAGCAGACTTCTTCGCAGCAGACTTCTTCGCAGCGGCCTTTTTCCTGGTCGCAGCTTTCTTTGATGCAGCTTTTTTCTTGGCAGCCATTAGTGGTGTCCGGCTTTCGCTCCGCCGAGCGGGTGGTGAGGATCAGCCTGAGGCGTGACGCCTTTGACTTCCGAAATTGCAATGACCGGCAGGTAACGGAGGAACAGCAGAAACAAGGTCATAAACAGACCGAAGCTTCCAACGAATGTCCAGATATCAACCCAGGTCGGTGAAAAGTAACCCCAGTTCGAGGGGAGATAATCGCGGTGCAGCGAGGTGACGATGATCACGAACCGCTCGAACCACATCCCGATGTTCACGACAATCGAGATGAAGAAGACCGCAATCATATTGCGCCGAATCGCGCGGAACCAGAACAGCTGCGGGGAAATCACGTTACAGGAGAACATCGCCAGGTAGGCCCACCAGTAGGGACCAAAAGCGCGGTTCTGGAACGCATATTGTTCGTACGGGTTGCCACCATAAAGTGCGATGAAGAATTCCATGATGTACGCGTATCCCACCATGCTTCCCGTCGCAGTGATAACCTTGCACATCAACTCCACGTGACGAACGGTGATGAGGTCTTCCAAATTACAAAGTGTGCGCAAGGGGATCATCAACGTCAGCACCATGCCGAAGCCGGAGAAAATCGCACCCGCGACAAAGTAAGGAGGGAAGATAGTGGTGTGCCAACCGGGCAACTGGGAGACGGCGAAGTCGAATGAAACGATGGAGTGCACCGAAAGAACCAGCGGCGTGGAAAGACCGGCGAGGATGAGATATGCCTTTTCGTAGTTGCTCCAATGACGATTGGACCCAGTCCAACCCAGCGCAAACAAGCCGTAGAGGAACTTACGCACCTTGGTCTTGCACCGGTCGCGCATGGTGGCCAGATCCGGAACGAGTCCCGTGTACCAAAACAGGAGTGAAACCGTGAAGTATGTCGAAACCGCGAACACGTCCCACAGCAAGGGAGAACGGAACTGCGGCCAGATGTCATACATGTTCGGAATCGGAGGCAGCCACCACGCGGCATACCAGACGCGGCCCGTGTGAATCACCGGAAAAATGCCGGCGCACATCACGGCAAAGATCGTCATCGCTTCCGCGGCGCGGTTGATCGAAGTGCGCCACTTCTGCCTCAGCAGGAACAGAATTGCAGAAATAAGCGTTCCGGCGTGACCGATACCAATCCAAAAAACGAAGTTGGTGATGTCCCAAGCCCAAGCAACCGGCTGATTCAAACCCCAGGTACCGACCCCAGTTGAAATCAAGTAGGCAATACAGACGAACATCACCGACATCAACATCAAGCTGACGATAAAGGTCGGCCACCACCATGCAGGCATCTTGTCCTCCATGATCTTGCAGACCTGGTCGGAGATCCATCCGAGGCTTCGGTTGTTCGTCACCAAAGGCTCGCGTTCCACCTCTTTCGGCGGAGGAATGATGTTCACATTTGAATGATCAACGGCTGACATCAGTGCGCGCCTCCTATCGGGTCGCCATGGTGATACTTGTATTCCTCAAGCCCCAGCGGGTATTCGCGATACCCGGGCATCTTCGGATTCGGGTTGCGTACCTTGGCGAGGTAGGTGGTTCGGGCACGCGTATCAAGAAAATCGAGAACACCGTAATTGCGTTCGCTCTTCTTCAATTTCGAAACGCGGCTGTCCGGATCAAGCAGGTTGCCAAACACCATCGCGTCAGCCGAGCAGACCTGCTGGCAAGCTGTCTTCAGATCCGCATCCTTGACCTGGATATCATCCGAGTCACGCGCCTTGACCTTCTTTGCAATCTTTGCCTGCTCGATCCGCTGGATGCAGTAAGTGCACTTTTCCATCACGCCACGCATGCGAACCGTAACATCCGGATTCTTGGCCATCGCCAGCAGATCGATCTCATCTTCAGGACGTGTGGCAAAGAAATTGCCGCTCAAGATATCCTTGAATCCGAGGTTCTGATAAAGCTTCTCGGTTGGTCGCTTGTTGTAGTCGAACCAGTTGAAGCGACGAGCTTTCCAAGCGCAGTTGTTGGAGCAATAGCGCGTTCCGACACAACGATTGTAAGCCATCACGTTGATTCCCTCGGAATCATGCGCGGTTGCATTGACCGGGCACACGCTCTCGCAGGGAGCAGATTCGCAATGCACGCAGCTCATGGGCTGGTTCACCACCTGCGGATCGTCAATCCAAGTGTGCGTCCACTGCTCGTCATCTGAATAAACTCCGAACGCTCCGTCTTCCGCATCGATGACTTTCGGATCACCCGTGTAATATCGGTCGATCCGCAACCAATGCATTTCGCGCCGCTTGGCGACCTGATCCTTGCCAACAATGGGAATGTTGTTCTCGCTCTGGCATGCCACGACGCAGGCCGTGCAACCCATGCAGAGGTTGAGGTCGATTGCCATGCCCCACTGATGCACGTCGCTCTTCAGGTGAGCCTTGTTCGGATCATCGTAGGGCGATTTGTATATCGGACCGGCATTCGGAGCATGGGCCTCGATGTCCATGTTGCTCGCAAAGTCCGGTTTCTCGAAATACTGCTTGAGATTCGCCTCGCGAACGATCGGGCGTCCATGAATCGCCCAATGTTCCTGCGTGCAGGCGAACTCATGGCTCTTCTTGTGTCCGCTGACATTTGCTCCCGACTCAATATGCGGATAAGCGGCGCTACGGAGGGAATAGGCGTTGTATCCAACTGACTTGCCGTCGAAGTTCGCGATGCGTCCGCCCTTTGATCGACCGTAGCCGAGCGGAAGCCCCACCACGTTGTCAGCCAATCCTGGCTGAACCCAGATTGGTCCGGTCACCATGCGATCACCCGCCTTGATCGTTACCAGTTGCTGGTTCTCCAAGCGCAGTCGAACCGCCGTCGCACGACTGATGAGCACCGGATTATCCCAGACGATCTTCGTAATCGGATCCGGCAATTCCTGCATCCAGCCGTTGTTGCCGAAACGACCGTCGTCCACCGAATAGTCACGCGAAAAAACAACTTCGATCGCTTCCGGGGATGGTGCTGGAGACGTGTGCGAATCTTTCAAGGATTCACTGATATTATCCGGAACTGAAGCCCCCTTGATCCCGGATAGAACCGGTGCGCTGCTGCCATCGAGCCAGCCGTCATGGAGGAACTGTTTCCAGCTCTGGCCCACCTTGGCAATCGAGGCAAAAGTCGCCTGCGCGATGGAATGCGGATTCGTGACAGCCTCACCCAAGAGTCGTGCCAACACTTCCAATTCGGTGACCCCCCCGTGCAGCGGAGCGATCAAGGGCTGGACCGGAACCAATGCGCCATCACCCGTCCGAGCATCGCCCCAGGACTCAAGGTAGTGTGCGCGCGGCAGATGCAAGGAGGCCGAGGCAAAAGATTCATCCTCACGGTCGCCCAGACGGACCACCTTCTTGGCCTTGCCGACTATCTCGTTCCATTTGAGATCAGCCGGCGCGTTGTAACTCGGATTGCCGCCCAGAATGACCAGCGCTTCAACCGAATCGCCTTCGAGAGCCCTGGCAACATCCTTGATGGACGCAGCGCCCCGTTCTTCCCGCGGAACAAATTCCACTGTATGCCCGTAGCCATCGAGCGCTGCGTTAATCAGGTGTGAGATCAGATGCACGCCCAGCGGTTGCCGGTGCCCGGCGAGCACCACGGCTTTTTTTCGATACTCAACGAGATCCGTCGCGATCGCATCCACGCCGTAATCTTCCGGCACGACCTCGCCAAGGCGCTTCAATCTCGTGAGCACCGCGGCTGGCACCGCGAAGCGGGTCTTCGCAACGACCGCTTCCGCGAGTGCAGCCGCAAATCGAATCACCTGGCTCGATGCCATGCGGAGTCGATGGTCCGCATTTGCGCCTGTCTGCGACATCAGCGCCTCTGCCGCATACAAACGGTTCATCTGCGAGTCGTTGTGAGGCTCGTCAATCGAAACCCGTCGACCCTTCGAAAAATCCCGGGTGTAAATATGTGAACCTTCTTCCCCGCCAAGAAAGTCGCAATCCAAGGCAACCACCCGCTTGGCATTACCCAATCGGAACCGGGGAGAAACCGACTTCCCGACAGCCAGGCTGGCAGCCTCTGCGTGAACGCTGAAATCAACCGGTTCGTATTCCGCCCAGGTCGCTTCGGAGAGCTTCTCCTTCAACTGCTTCACCAGCCTCGAACGCGACGGTGAAGTGCTCTGCTCGGCGAGAACAACCAGGCCATTGCCCTTTGACTCAGCGAACGAAGCACCAATGCTGCCAAGTTCTTTCAGTACGGATTCTCTGGACGCAGTGTTGCCATCCTTCGTGAATCGCCGTGCACGATCCGGATCATAGAGATCCAGAATCGACCCTTGCGCAAACGAATCCGTCCCAGCCGCGTCCGGGAAGTCGGTGTTCGCCTCAATCTTGGTCGGACGCCCGTCGTTGGATTTTGCCAGCACGGGAATCGCTCCCTGCCGCGTCGGCATCGAGGTCGCGTAATATTGCGGAACGCCATGGATATAATCCATCGGCTGCTTTCCAAACGCGTAGATGTGCTCTTCCGGTCGGCGACACCCCGTAAGCCCGACGCCTGCCAGTGCCATCGAGGCCGACATCAACTTGACGAAATCCCGGCGAGTCGCCTCATCGGGCGCTTCCGTCGCGGCGCCTTCCGGGAACTCCCGCTCAGCCCAGTAGCTCGCCTCGGAGTCACCGGACAATTCCTCCGGGCTCCGGAATAAAACAGGACCGCTAGACGCGTTGTTGACGGGCAAATCGTTTTTCATCGGTGACAAACAGAGCAGCTATCGCCGGGCAAAACTTTCCAGTCATGCACGAACTTCTCGCCGGGAACCGTTCCCTCAGGCGCTTTCCAATCAAGATTGTAAACTTCGCTCAACGGACGCAACCGCTTCTCCGGATCGCGATGGCATTCCAGGCAAAACGGCATGCCGAGTGACTTGGCATGCTTGACTTCGTCCATCTTGTTGACCGGGCCGTGACATTCCACGCAGCTCACACCGCGATTCACGTGGACCGAGTGGTTGAAGAAGACGTAGTCCGGAAGCTTGTGAATCTGGACCCACGGAATGGGCTTCCCGGTCTTGTAGCTCTCGCGAACCAACGCGAGACGAGGATCGTCCTTGAGCACCTGATTGTGACAATTCATACACGTGCTCGCGGAGGGCACATTCGAGTACCAGGACTTTTCAACTCCGTTATGACAGTAACGGCAGTCCATCCCCAATTGATCCGCGTGAACAGCATGCGAGAAGGAAACCGGCTGAATAGGCTGATACCCCACGCGGGTGTATTTCGGGGAGACATAGTGGGTCACTGCCATTGTCATGGCCCCACCCACCAGCGCACCGCCAACGATTACCATCAAAGGCAGCTTATTTGTCCATTTGGGAAATACGTCGGACATCTGTCAACCGCTCAACCAACCCAGTCTAAAACCATCAGAAAGACTAATCTCACTTTCCAGTTTAATCATTTAACCAATAATCTAATTCAATCAGAGTTCAACTAATTCGAATTAGCTGAACTGCTTATCATTCTATTCATTAATCCAGCTCACGCAACGTTTCAGAGCAAAAACACTTACTTTTCTAAGCAGTTTATCCAACGCATTAGGTTAACTTAAACAGATTCAATGAATCTTTCTAGACGCAGATAGCGAAAAAAGACCGAGCACTGCACTCGGTCATTGATCGCGGTCATGTTGTGAAACATTCGACTAAAATGGTCAAACAGAATTTGTGAAATTTTTCACGAAGTTGTTCACCGCGGACATTACGTAGCTGACAATCCACACTTGTAGCGCAAAAAATCGATTCTCAGTCCCATTCCGGTCCGCGTGCTTCAGGCTCCGGAATCATTGCCAAGCGATCCACATCTTTGTCCAAACTAGGGACGCATTCCAGCAGCGCCCTGGTATAGGGATGCTTGGGTTTGTCCAATACTTCCTCCGCCGAAGCCGCCTCGACGATCTTCCCGCGATACATCACATGCAATCGATCCGCGATCTCCCCCACGATGCCGAGATTGTGCGTAATGAACAGGATGCTCATGCTCAACCGTTCCTTAAGCTCTTTCAGCAGTTCCAAAATCTGCGCCTGAATCGTGACATCCAGAGCCGTCGTTGGTTCATCGGCGATCAACAACTTCGGTTCACTCGCCAAAGCCATCGCGATCATCACTCGCTGCTGCATTCCGCCGGACATCTGATGCGGGTAATCGCGAATCCTTGCTTCCGGCGCGGGGATTCCCACCAGCTTCAATAAACGAATCACCTCGTTCTTATTTGCCTTCTTCGGCCGATGAAGCTTCAGCGATTCCATGATCTGGTTGCCAACGCGATATACCGGATTCAAAGCCGCGCTCGGTTCTTGGAACACATAACTCACCACTCCACCTCGAATGGCGCGCAACTCCCGCTTGCTCATCTTCAAAACATCCTTGCCTTCCAAGAGAATCTCACCACCCGGATACCGCGCGGGCGGGGTCGGCACCAAGCGCGCAATCGAAAGAGCCGTCACACTCTTACCGCTTCCACTCTCACCAACCAGACAAACGGTCTCCCCTTCTTCGATGCTCAACGAGACGCCATCTACTGCACGAACCAGATCCTCCCCTTTCCCAAACTCCAACTCCAGGCTGTCGATCTCCAGCAACGCCATCTCAACTCCTCGTAGCAGCCAACGTCAGCTCGCTTAATTCTGAGCGCCGACAAAACTTCCTGAAGCTTGGAGCTTGAAGCTTGGAGCTTTCATCCCACTGTCTTTGCATCAGCCGCGTCTCTTAACCCGTCACCCACGAAGTTGAAAGCCAGAACGGTCGCAAAAATCGCCAGACCAGGTGTCAGTATCCACGGATATTCACGCAGATACGTCGTGTTCTGCGCCGCAACCAACATCGTCCCCCAACTCGCCTGCGGTTCCTGAATTCCCACCGCCAGATAACTTAACACGACCTCCCCCAAGATGTAATACGGCACCATCAATGTCGCGGCCACGATCACATAAGAGAACGTACTCGGCAGGATATGACGCGTTATGATCCGCCACGGTGTCGCGCCCATCGAACGTGCCGCGAGCACGAACTGACGTTCCCTCAGTGACAAACCCATCCCCCGAATCACGCGCGCCGTGCTCGCCCAACCGACCAGACTAAGGATCGCGATTATCATGATGTAGGTCTGCGTCGAGGTCATCTCTGGTGGAAACGAAACCCGCAGCGCGATGATCAGGTACAAAGTCGGGATCGACATCACAAACTCCGAACCACGCATCATCAAACCATCCACCCAACCACCGCAGTAGGCAGACACCCCACCTATCATCAACCCAATCGCGAACGAAATCGCGATGCCGATCAACCCTATGGACAACGAAATCTGTGAGCCATAAAGCAGCCGACTGAACACATCTCGCCCGAATTGATCCGTCCCCAGCAAATAAAACGGCACATTGCTGTCGCCCGTTCCGATGAGGTGTACCTTTGTCTTGATGAAAAACAACAGACGATACTCGTCGCCCTCGACGAACAACTTCAACCTCGCGGATGCCCTGCCCTCCCGCTCGTAGTTGAATGCCCCTTCCACCGATCGATACGCATACACCGCGGGCAAACCGCCCTTGAATCCAACTCGTGTTGGCGGATGAAAGAAGCGATCTCGATCCTGCGTCTCGTAGTGATACGGAGCCAGGAACCCCGCGAACAACGACACCAGATACAATCCCGCGAGCAGCCACAACGACCACACCGCGAGGCGATGCTTCCGAAATCGCTTCCGGAACAACTGCCCCGGCGAAACTGATCGTTCGTCTGGCAGAGTCTCCCCGCTCACGACCGCTTCCCTTCCATGCGAATCCGCGGGTCACTCCAAGCCAGCAACACATCCGCGATGAAGTTTCCAACCACCAACAAACCGGCCGCCATCACGACAGTCGTAACCACCAGATAATAGTCCTTTGCAAAGAACGCCTCCATGGTCAGCCGCCCCAATCCCGGCCAGGCCATCACGTTCTCGACGATGAACGCCCCGCTCAACAAACGCGCGAGGGAGTATCCGAGCAGCGTCAACAGAGGATTGATTGCCGTGCGCACAGCGTGCTTGACGATCACTGTGAACTCCCCTCCTCCGCGCGCCCGCGCAGCCGTCACATATTCTGCGTTCAGGGTATCCAACAGATTCGAACGCATCTGCCGCATG
Organism: Verrucomicrobiales bacterium; assembly: GCA_002715965.1. GTDB lineage: Bacteria > Verrucomicrobiota > Verrucomicrobiia > Limisphaerales > JAYPXF01. The sequence goes on from PBAL01000022.1 coordinate 113,556, forward strand.
ATGGCCGCCATCTCCACCGACGCCAGGACCAGCACCGGGAGAATCAGATGTTTCACCCGATCGATGAATTGGTCCCCCGGCGACATGAAATCGTATAGCGAACTCTGGGCACCACCGATCGGCAGCCCGAGCGAATCCTTCGTTGCAGCTGCAAACATCAATGCCAACAAAGCCGAGAGTACCTCCGGGATCGAAAGCCCTGCAAATGCCACCACCGACGAACCCCGATCCACGAACGAACCCCGTTTCACGGCAGCGAGAATCCCCAATGGCACTGCTACCAACCACGCCAGCACAAACGCGCACGCACTAAGCACAAACGTATTCCAAACCCGCCCTCCGATCAGATCCGTTACCGCGATCTGGTACTGCACTGAATACCCAAAATCCAACCGCACCGCACTCTTCAACCACGCGAAGTATTGGACATACCACGGCTTGTCCAAGTTGTACTGCGCCTTCAATCGCGCGATCGTTTCTGGCGAGACCTGCGGATTCTGAGACAGCGTATCCAGATAACCACCCGGCGCCATCGACATCAGAAAGAACGTCACCAACGAAACCCCGAGGAGAATCGGGATCGTGTTCAACATCCGCCTAATCAGGAAAACCCACATGAACCGCGGGAGGGTGAAGAACTCAAACGCAAAGCGCTACCGAAATTCACGCCGGCGTCTTAGCTGCTTCAGCACCTTTCATCGATGTGGCTCAGGCGAGCCCTGAGGATGACTTTAGAGCAGCGGGTTCAAATACCACTGAGTAGGGCAACATCGTGTATTTGATCGGCTTGTCAGCCGTGCGCACCATCGATCAGATCGGCAATGACTTCATCCACGATGAGGCTGCCATACGCGATCTCAGGAATAATCACCGAATCGAGACGGGAACGCGTCCGTGAAAGGTTCTTCACCGGTTGCCAACCCGCACTGGAAGCCGCGTCCGGATTTGCCTGGAGCGAGCGGTCTGCCGGTTCGAACACAATTCCATAATCCTCCGCCACATATGAAATCGGGAAACTCGCATTGCGCACCACCGAGTCCAACACCTGGCGCATACTCGCGTTCTTCAGCGGCTGTTTCATGGCGACGATCGTTCCCGAAAAGCCCAGCCACTTGGGCGTTCTTTTAATCCCGGAGAACAGAGGAAGTTCAGTGCCTCCCCCTTGCACCAGCGCGAAGGAACGGTCGAATCCGCGAGCCGCCGGACTCGTTTCTTCCGTTTCCCCGAGATGCCACTTGCCCGTCATAAATGTGTGGTATCCGGCATCGCCCAGCACTTCGGGAAGTGCAGCCACGCGTTTGCTCAGATGCCCCTTGTAGCCGGGATGTCCCTGTTGATTCGCCCGCAGTTCCTCCGCCATGTTGCCGAGCCCGGCCAGGTGATCGTCTGTCCCGGACATCAGCATCGCCCGCGTCGGCGAACAAACCGTCGTGGCGTAGAACTGGGTCAGCAACATACCCCCTCTGCCAGAGCATCGAGGTGAGGCGTGGCAATCTCGCTCCCGAACGCGCCAAGATCCGTGTAGCCGAGATCGTCTGCCACGATCAACAGGATATTCGGCCTCGAACCCCTGCTGTCTGTGAGTGCATCCTTCGAGTTCGTCGATGAATTCGGTGGAACATCAGCCTCTCCCAATCGAGGAGAAGGTAGCCGTCGCGGAAAGTGGCAGGCGGCCAACGACAACACCAACAGTAAGGAGAGGAATGATCGCGCGCCTTTCGACATGATCTCGAGTGGGTCCGCTCACTGATTCTTGGATTTGAACTCAAAATTGAGTTCCGTCTTTCCGCTCGGAGCAGTCGTGACCTTCAAACGCTGATCGCCGTATTCCTCATGCCAAGCTTCCAAAGTGTAATCGCCACGAGGCAGCCCCTTGATCTCAAAGTTGCCGTTCGCGTCGGTCACGGCGAAGAAGGGGTGATCCACCACGAAGATCCAGGCGGCCATCCACTTGTGGAAATCACAACCCAGGCTGATGGGACCTTCAGCGCGTTTGAAGACGCGTTCACGATCGGCGGACCTGGGCGGTTGGCCGACGTTGAACATGCGATTGCGGAGCGAGAGCGAACGTGTGTTGTGGATGTAGGGATCGCTGTTCCGAATGATGAACTTCTGTCCCACACGAACGCCTTGGATTCGTGGACGGAACATGGACTTCTGCTGATCGAGCAAGGCCGGTTTTTCCGGCACGGAGTATTGCTTCCGCTCCACCCCGCGCTTGGCGTAGACGAAGACGTTGGCAAGGCCTCCATTCTTGCCGACCAGGACGTTTTCATCGAGCGGCATCTTTTGGTAAAGGCGCGCGCTCTCCGACGTCATGTTCAGTCTCCGCCGTCCGGGCGGCTTGCCCTCAAGACGAACCACGCCGGAAAGAACAGGCGGTGTGGCTGGAAGCTCCACCGGAGCTGGCTGCGTTGCGTCAAAGACCTTGGCGTCGATGATGAGCTCGCGGAAGCGCTTGTCATCGACGTCCTTGAGCGTCGCGAGAAACGCCACGAGATTTGCTACATCGGCGTCGGTGATTACAATGCGGGCATACGCTTCAGCCAGCTTTGGCGCGCCTCCGGATTTCTTCAATTTGCTGAGCGCCATCTTCTCGCGAACTACTTTTTCAAGGTCGGCCGCGCTGAGTTTCGAATTCCGGAGCGACGGTGTTGGCTTAGCCGCACCGCCCTGGCTGACCACGTGCGATTTGCCGTCGGTGAAACTGGGCGACGAATGACAGCTCACGCAATTGGCAACCTTCGCGTCGCCCTCAGAACCGAGGAAGGTCTTGAACCCGAAGTAAGCCTTGCGATCCATGGTTGGCGGCAGCTTGAGCAGAATGCGCCCTTCCTGATTCGCGAGGCGGCCGTAAATGCGTCCGGCAAAGTCTTCGGGCAATTCGCCGTCCATGGTTTTTTCAGGAATGCGGTTGATGTAAACGAAGGCATCAAACGCCGAACGCTGTTGGCTTGCGAGCCGGTGAACCTTTGTCTTGGTCTCGATGCTCTTCGTTTTGTCGGCCGCAGAAAGTATGGTTGCGCCAAGTACGATCACGAGAAGCGTTCTCATGTTTCTATCTGCTCGATTCCTGGGTCGCCTGCTTGGGAGAGAAGACCCCGGCAAGGATGTTGTTGAATCCGTTTTTCGCGTCTTCGATCAGTGTGTAGAACACGGGGACGGCGAGGAGCGTAAACAGGGTCGCACTGGTCATGCCGCCGATGAGGACCATGCCAAAGCTCTTGAAGTTGACGGAGCCTTGGATCGTATGGCCGAAGGTCAGCGGGAGCATTCCGCAGATGGTGGTCATGGCGGTCATGATAATCGGGCGAAAACGGTGACGGGCCGCCATGAGGAGCGCTTCACTTCGTCCCCGGCCTTCGCGCCGCAGACGGTTCGCGTAATCGACGAGTACGATGCCGTTGTTCACGACGATGCCGATCAAGAGGAGTGCCGCAGTGTAAACCATCTGATCGACATACGTGTTGGTGAGTTTGAGAACGCTGATGGCTCCGACACCGGCAAGAGGAATTGTCAGGATGATGCTCAGCGGGATCAGCGTGCTTTCGAAAAAGAAGGCCATGAGCATGTAGACAAAGAGGATCGCGAGCAGGATCATCCATTGGGCCTTGTCTCGATCCCCGCGCTTGAACTGCTTTTTGTCTTCGTCGAAGGAAACGCCTTCGGGAAGATTCATTGTTCGCTTCAACAGTTCGATTCTGCCGTGGGCCTTCCAGCCCTGTTCACCTGGCTTGAGGGCGAGGCCAAACCATTTCTGAACGCGCTTGTTTTCCCGGCGGATGGCGTTGTCTTCGCGTTTGAGGAACGAGGTCTTGGTCAGAGCGCCCACGGTGGCGACGCGTCCGTCCTCGGTGGGAATCTGAATGTTGTCGATGTCCGCAATTTCGGAGCGGTCTTCCTCGCTGAAGATCAGACGCATGGGAACCTGACGGCCTTTCTCGTTGAAGCGCGGCAGGTGCGCGCCACGGAGAGCGCTGCCAACGGTGTTCGCCAACGTGCGAGGATTGACGCCAACCGAGCTGGCTTTGTCGCGGTCAACGTAGAGCGCCATTTCACTCGGCGCCTCGGAACGGTCGTGGCTGTCCATCATGCCGATGACACCGGGGATAAGTTCGAAGGTGGGACTGATCTGCTGGGCGACTTCAGCGAGTTGTTCGGAATCGTCACCGACGAGGCGGATATGGGCCATGTTGCTCCGGTTGCCTCCGCGGTGGGCATTGTGTTTGCCACGGCGCTTGATGATCACGCCGGCTTCTTCAGGCATGTCCTCATAGATTTTGTCGATGGCTTCTTCGCGCGTGAGCGGGTGGTTCGGATCGCGGTCGATATCGAAGAAGAACGCAACGCGTCCATACCATTTGCCATAAAAGACCTCATGCGCGCTGATGCCGTAAACGTCCTTGTTCTTCTCCATGAGGTCTTCGAACTTCTTCATGTAGGCAAGGCGATCGTCCATCGAGTATTTCTCCGGGAAGTGCAGATTGATGCTGGAGTGCTTGATAACCTCAGCACGGCCGCGCTTCGTGTTGAGGGTCTGGGCCATGAACCAGGTTCCGGCAAGCAGGGCGATCAGGATGACGGCAATATCGAGTCGGCGGGTGAGGAAGAAACCGAGGAGGCGATTGTAGCCGGTGTTCAGTTTTTCGAAGGTTAGCTCGTAGATCCGTTTAAAGAACGATCCGGCGATCGTTGAAGGCGTCTTGCGGGGCTGCTTGTCCCTACTCTTTGGAAGCGTCAGGTAGACACAAAGTGGAATGAATAGCAGCGCTGCGCCGAGCGAAGCCGCGATGGAGGTGATCACGGGCAAGGAGACGTGCTTGATCATAAAACGCATCTCGCCTTTGAAGAGCATGGCAGAGCTGAAGACGATCAGGGTGGTGCAGGTGGCAATGGTGATGGCAAACCCAATCTCGCTGACACCGCGAAGGCAGGCGTCGCGACGGGAGAGGCCGTTGCTGAAGTGGCGATGGATGTTCTCGGCGACCACCACTGAGTTATCAACCAGCAGACCAACACAGATAACGAGCCCCATGATGGTAAGCCCGTTCAAGGTCTTCTCAGTGAAGTGCATAGCGGTCAATGCAACCAGCAGGCATAAGGGCACGGCCAGGGAAATGACCATGGTCATACGAAACTGGCGGAGGAAAAAGAAAAGCACACAGGCCGCAAGGATGGCGCCGAGCTTGCCGTTGTTGATGAGGTTATCGAGGCGCTTGATGATGTCTTTGCCTTGATTGTCGTACACACTGAGATCGAAGCCTTCCAGGTTCGGATCAACCTTCATCTTCTCAATCGCGGCCACGACCTTCTCCGCCACTTCAACGGTATTAGCCTCGCTCTCCATCTGCACCGAGATGCCGTTGGCCGGCTGTGAATTATAGCGATAGAGCTGTTCGGCTTCCCTCGGTTCGAACTTCACCGTGGCAACGTCGCTGAGGACGATGTCACGCGTGATGGGGAGGTCACGAATCGCCGACATGTGTGGAAACTCACTGGTCGATTTCAGGGTGTATTTCTTGCCGCCGTCAATGACCTGCCCGCTCGCAAGGGTGAAGTTGTCGTTGCGAATGCGATTGGCGAGCTGATGAATGTTGATGCCATGCGCCTCCGCCTTGGCCTTGTCGATCTCGATGTTGAGTTCGCGCTCGTAGATGCGGAAATCGACATTCGCCACCCCGTCAATTCGAGACAGCGGAGTGACAATGAACTTCTGGATGATGTTGTAGTAGTCACTGTCGAAATCGTAGGCGATGCGGAAGCGAACGACCGGTGCCGCACCGGGTTGATGCTTGTAGATGTGGGGCTTGTCGGCTTCTTCAGGAAAGCGAAGCCGCGCGCGGGCAACACGATCCCGCACTTCGCGGTAGGCGACGTCCATGTCCGTGTCGTGCTTGAAGCGCAGCTCAATGCGTCCACCCCACTTGTAGCCGTGAGTGGTGATGTGGTCGATCCCGCGAACCGTGCTGAGCTCCGCTTCCAGCGGGATGCTGATCCGCTGCATCGTCTCCGGTGGAACGCCGACATTCCAGTTACAGTGCACGGACATGTATTTGCCTTCCTGCCCACGCGGATGCATTTCCAGCGGCAGGCGGGCGGTCGATACCACTCCCACGGCAATGATCGTGAGAAAGAGCATGAACATGGTAATCCGGCGATCGAGAGAGAATCGCGCGAGTTTGGTCACCGTGTTTTCTTCCAATGGCTTCATAGGGCGCGGCTTACCTTGCGGGTTTTATAGAGACGTTCGGTGAAGCCTCCTTCTTCTGTGAAGGTATTCGCCTGCACGTTTAGCTGGCGTTTCAGGAGGTACGTCGCTTGATTGATCAGGCAGATGAGCGTGTTTGCTGCGGTGGTGGCGCTTGCCTTTTGAATGTCGTAAGGATCGAGTCGTTCCATTGTTTCCTCGCGTTCCTCGAGCCAGGCCTTTGGGTAAGAGCGGTAGCGCTTTCGCACTTCAAGAGCTTTTGAATCGTCATTGTGCCAGTGGCGCAGGCATGTTTGGCGGAGGAAATCTTGGTAATCGAGGAGCAGTTCTTCGAGGCTGGCCTTTGCGACGTTTGTGAGTTTGAGCTCGGTCTTTTTGGATGTGCCGGAGGCCATGCTGCCTTCTGCGATATTCTGCCGGCCACTGCGGGCAGCTTGTACCATTTGATCGTGCGTGCGGGAACGCTTGGTGATGAAACGGTCGCAGAAGATCTGTGTAGCTCCATGGACAATCTCGGCTACTTGGGAGCTGCGCGGTCTGCGATAACCACCGTGTTTCGGGATCAAGTCGGACTCGTCTGACCTGCCTGACTTGTCCGACTCCTTCAACACTTGCCGAACTTCTTTGACAATCCGATTCACCAGATTGCGCCACTCCCGATCATTCTTCGGTGCACCGCCCGGACAAGTCTCGGGAGTCAACTTCGCGATCCATTGGAGTCTCTTAAGCGCGTCCTTCATCGGGAGTCAGTAGAGTTGGATCCTCGGTTGTCTCAAAAAACTTTTCCCCAGCCAAACCGAACAGATAATAGATCGTCGGAATGATCAGGAGAGTGAGAAACGTGCTGGTAATCAGGCCACTGATGACCGCAACAGCCATCGGCGTGCGAATCTCCGCGCCGTCGCCCAATCCAAGTGCCATTGGCAGAAGACCGAGCACCGTCGTCGCGGTGGTCATAATGATCGGACGGAGCCTGACGCGACAGGCCTTGACGATGGCTTCCTTCAACTCAAGCCCACGAGCGCGCAGGGTGTTGGCGTAATCCACGAGAACGATGGCGTTGTTCACCACGATCCCGGCCAGCATGATCATGCCGAGGAATACCACCACGCTCAGGTTGATGCCCAACCATTTCAGTCCCAGCACAGTACCCACAAAGGCCATCGGGATCGTGAACATGATGATGAGCGGCTGGAGCAGCGATTCGAACTGAGAAGCCATGATCACGTAGACGAGGAAGAGACTGAGACCGAGGGCGAGCAGAAGGCTGCCACGGCTGCGTTCCCATTCCTGATTCTGACCGGTTATGTGAAAATCCATGTAGACCGGCCATTCAACCTCCGATGAAAGGATTCTCTCCGCCTCGCCAACCGCTGCTCCCAATGATCCTCCACCGATGTTCGCCTGAACCAGCGCCACGCGTTTACCATCGATTCGACGAATCTCACTGGGCCCCTCACCAACCTTCATCAAGGCGATTGCGTTGAGCGGGATCGGTGTTGGAGCGCCGGGATTGATGGTAAGCTTCCCGACATCCGCAACCTGTTCACGATCGGGTTCGGATAGGCGAACCACAATAGGTACGCGCCGGTCACGACGATTGAGGCGCGTGGCTTCGTTTCCTTTAACCAGGTCGCGTACCTGGTTGGCAACTTGTTGAATGTTCAGGCCATGCCGAATGATCTGTTGGCGATCGTAGTTGATCTGCACCTCGGGTGCTCCGCTCCGCAGTGTAGGTTCCACGTCAGCAAGTTCGGGAGACTCACTCAGAAGTTCGGTGGCTTCATCAGAAAAGTTCTTCAGATCCGGAAGTTCTTCTCCATTGATCTGCACGACCACAGGCTTCTTGCTGCTGAAGAGGACGGGGCGGGTGAGACGAATGTTCAGGTCGGGCACGGTCTCGTACATCGCACGGATCTGATTGATCACCGCGTCCTCGGTTTCCTTCGGATTCTCGGTCTTGTTCAGAACGACCTTGAACTTGCCGGAGTGCTCGCCTTCGTCGGAGCGTTTCATGTTGGCGGTGTCAAAGCCATACATGACCAGGAGCGTATCGATGTTCAGTTCCTCTTTCTTGGCGAGAATCTCATTTTCAATCCTACCCAAGGTTTCGACAGTGACATCGAGTGGAGTCCCCACAGGAAGTGACACCTCAAAAGTGAACTCGCTCTGGCGAACCTCGGGAAGGAGTTCGGACTGGAGCTGTCGACCAACGGTATAGGTGAGAACGAAGCATGCAGCCGCAAGCAGGAGCATCACAGCGGGCATCCTGAGCGCAAGACGTAGAATCTTCGGATACAGGCCGCGTTCGACCTCCGGATCCACGTTCCCTTCGCGCACGAAAACCCGACGGAGAAGACCGCCGGTCCAGAAAAGGACCTTGAATACACCCGCGGTCAGGCGGACAAGCCAGACGAAGTTCAGCCCAATGACTTCCAGTAGAAACGACAGTGGCAACCGGAGGATCAGGTAAGGTGACAAAAGCAACAGGAGAATCTTGTTGCCCTTGAGCGTATGGGCGAAGTCCCTGAACGAACCCCAGGTATCCGCGAGCGAATTGCCAACGAACTCCTTCTTGCCGAAGCGGATCTTCAACAGCCCCACCAGCAACGGCAGCGCAAAGACCGGCGCCCAGAACTTCAGCCAGGCGAATCCCGCCACCTTGTAATCGACCTTGTCTTCCGGCTTGGGAAACTCGATCCGGGATTCCTGCCACGCAGCATATCCGAGGTGACCGGCGACGATGATGGCGAGCAAAATGACGAGCGGAACGAGGATTCGAAACAGGAAGGTGGTGAGGCGGATGCGACCGGCAAAGCCGCCGATGGGGTGTGCAGCCATCCCGGCTCCGCCCTTGAGTTTGAAGCCTGTCCGACTGGCAAGCATGGGAATGAACAGGATGGCGACAATCAAGGAAGCAACCAATGAAGTGACCACAGTGAGTCCAAGATCGCTGAAAACCTGACCGGCGAGGCCTTCAACAAACACCATGGGAAAGAACACACAAATCGAGGTAAGTGTGGAAGCGACGACTGCCCCACGAACCTCACGCGTGCCGCGGATGGCGGCTGAACGCGTTGAATCTCCTTCCTCGCGACAGCGATAGATGGATTCGAGCACGACGATCGAAGAATCCACAAGCATGCCAATACCCATGGCAAGTCCGCCGAGAGACATGATGTTCAGGGATACGTCGAGGAGATTGAGCGGTGCGAAGGTAATGAAGATCGAGATCGGGATGCTGAGCGCAATGATGCTGGTGGTTCGCAGGTCTCGCAGAAAGATCAGCAGAACAATGATCGCAAGGGCGCCTCCCGTGATGGCCGTGCTTTTCACTTCCTTGATGCTGTTGTCAATGAAGACCGAGCGATCCGCCACGACTTTCAGGATTACACCCTCTTCCCTGAACAACTTGCCGGCAATGCTTTGCTTCGGCGTGCGCAGCGAACCGACCGCGGCTTTGATGGCTTCACCGACCTTGACCATGTTGGAGTCAGCTTCCTTGTAAATATCGATCTGAACACTTTCGCTGCCGTCGGTGTGGGTGAGCATCTCGCGATCGCGCTGGCCGTAGACGACGGAACCCAAATCCTTCAGACGCAGCTCCCGCCCGTTGTCCCGGTTGATGACGGTGTTCGAGATCTCCTCAAGATTGGCATACTCATTGATCGTCCGGATCATGTATTCCGCATTGCCTTCTCGGATGCGGCCACCGGCTGCATTGATGTTCTCGGCGCGCAACCGGTCGAGGACGCGATTGATCGAGATGTTCGCGCGGTCCAGTTTGTCGCTGTCAATGAGGACATGAATCTCTTCCTCAAGTCCGCCACGCACTCGGGCGGCTGCCACACCTGGGATTGGTTCCAAGGCACGTTTGACCTGGTATTCGGCGATGCGGCGCAGACGGCGAGCCGAGGCGCGCTTGGAATCGACATTATCACCAATCTTCGCAGCAGCACGTCGTGTCTCAGAAAGGCTGAGTTCCATCACCGGATCCAAGGACGGATCGTAGTGAAGCAACAGTGGCTTCTCTGCCGTGCGCGGCAGGTAGACCGTGTCCAGTTTTTCCAGCGTGTTTTGAATCGCGTCGTGCATCGGCGTTCCCCAGCCAAATTCGAGCACGACATCACTCACACCGGCACGGCTCACGCTGCTGATTTCATTCAATCCGGTGACCACCCCCAGCCGTTCTTCGATCGGCCGGCTGATGTCGCTTTCCACTTCCTCCGGAGCTGCGCCCGGGTACTCCGTGCGAATGGTAAGCGTCGGATAACTCATCTCCGGCATGAGCGTTACCGGAAGCTGGCCAAGGGAGAAGTAGCCGAAGACAACCGCGGCCGTGAACACCATCAGAACGGCTACGGGACGGTCGGTGGTGAAGTTAGGTTTTTCCGGTGTGGAGTCCATGTGTAGGACGGGCCTCAAAGCGTGGCGGGTCGAAACTCCAAGCTCCAGGCTTCAAACAGGGTTGCCAAAGATCAGTACAGCACTTTCTTTTTCTTCTTCCTGGGCTTTCCGGATTTTGGAGCACTCGCCTTTGCTGCCGCGTTCGTGGCCGCCATTGCGAGCGCATTGGTGCTTGCCGTCGGCTCAGGAATCGTTTTCGGCTGACCGACCTCGCGAATGGGTTGGTTGTCCTTCAAGCCGATCTGGCCGGCAACGACAACGCGGTCACCAACTTCAAAATTTGATTTTGGTTCGATGTGTTCCTTGTCCGTGTTCAGTGCTTCGACCAGGAAACGTTTCGCGCGTTTCACGCCATTGGTATCGGTGATTTGTTTGAAAGCGAAGATCTGGTCGTTGTCGTAGACGATGGAGCGCTTCGGGATAAGGAGGGCGTTGTCTTTGGTCTCCAGCACGAGTTCGACATCGACCCACATGCCGGGCCGCAAAGCGCCAAGTTCACGGATGCCGACGACAACTTCGATGGTGCCGGCCCGCGCTTCAACGATGGGTGAAACGCGTTTCACGTAACCATCAAACACCTGATTGTTGTAGGTGCTTGAGATCAGGCGCGCGGGCATGTCCGGCTTGAGCTTCGGCAGGTATTGCTCGGGGACGTGGATGATCGCAACCGTCGAATCAAGGTTGATAATCTCGAAGATTGGATTTCCCGGATGAACAGAATCACCAACTTTCACCGTGCGACTCGTGATCACGCCACCGATGGGGGCACGCACTTCGGTGAAATCGAGATTCCGCTTGGCGTTCTTCGCGCGGAGATCAGCCTGATCGACGGCGAACTGGGCGTCCTGCATGGCCGATTCACTGATCAGGTCCTGATCGTAAAGAAGCTTTTGCCGGCCCAGTTCAATATTTGCCTTGGTCAGTTGGCTGGCGGCCTGATCATAGTCGACCTGCTGCCGGTCGTTTTCCAGACGAAGCAGCACCTGGTTCTTCGCAACCTTGTCACCCTTCTCAACCAGCAGTTCAGTGGCGGGATTGGCCGTCCGCGCCAACACCCGCACCTGTTCCTCGGCAATCAGCGCGGAGGAACGCTCCAACAGCTGTTCGATCTTGCCACGCTTTGCGGATTCAAGATCGACCAAGACGGGGCGGATTACGGGCTTGGCCGCGAGTTTGGCAATCTCTGCTGCCTCGGCATTCTTTTCCGCATCTTCGGAATCGCAGCCGCAAAACAGCAATCCACCCAGGAGCAGACAGTTTGGTAGTATTCTAAATCTCATTCGTTCGTTCAGCGAATTGGTCCGGTTCATTTACAGATTCATTTGGTGCGAATGCCCCGATACACGATGGGGAACGCCTTGCCCGCCAGGCCATGCCGGGAGGGCACATGCTGACGCAGGAAAACCTGGCTGAGCCCTTCGTCAGGCACGATTCGAAAATTGGTACTCGCATAGCCGCCCCACGAATACTCCGTCACGTCACGGGCCGTGTCTCCCGTTCCGATGCGGACTTGCTTGATGGCGAACCCCAACCCGAACTGAAACTTGCCTGGTACGTCCCGCAACTGGTTGGTGAACATTTCTTCGATCGTCGATTTCTTCAAGATCCGACTGCCCTTGTATGTTCCACGGTTGGCAAGCATCTGGCAGAAATTCCCATAATCCCGAATCGTTGAGACGAGTCCGCCTCCACCGGAAAGAAAATCAAAACCCTCGTTGAATTGGCTCGTGGTATTCTTGTCCACGATGCCCAGCTTGCCACCGCGGGTGGTGTGACAGGATGCGAATCGGGCGCGCTTGTCCTTGGGCACGGAGAATCCAGTGTCTTTCATCTCAAGCGGCTCCAGCACGGATTCCCGCATGTGTTCCGCGAGTGATTTACCCGACCATACTTCAATCAAGCGTCCCAGAAGATCGGTGTTGTAACCGTAGGTGAAGCGTTCTCCCGGCTGATGAAGCAGTGGGATTCGCGCCAGTGCCTCGGCAGCTTCTTCAATGGTCATGGAAGGCGGCCACATTCCGCCGGGACCATGATAGCGCATGCCCTCGCGCTTATGCGCCTCCAAGGAATTGCCGCCGCCGTAGCTATACCCGGCTGTATGACGAAAGACGTCCCTCACCGAAAGTGGGCGCTTCGGATCTACGAGCTTGGTATTGCCTTTCCCGCCGGCATACACCTTCACGTTCTTGAACGCTGGGATGTATTTGCTGACCGGATCATCCAGTTCGAATTTCCCCTCTTCGAACAACTTCATCGCTGCCACCGAGGTAATCGGTTTCGTCATCGAATAAATGCGGACAATCGTATCCTTTGCAAACGGTTGTTTCGTCTCGATATCGGCGGCCCCGACGGTATCCAGATACGCAACTTTGCCTCGATGAAGCACCAGGTGCGCCGCACCGGCAATCTTTCCATCGGCGACTGCTTGATGGACGAGCTTTCGGGCTTCTGCCACTGCCTTCGGATCAATGGTGCCTGCAGTTGCCGGCAGGCACAGGACGATCGACAGACATTGAACGAAAATTGGATTCAGTTTCATTTGTTCGTTTTCTTGGTCCTACCGCGCGAATGTCTGGCGTTCTTCTTTGGCAACCATTTGCGCAGATCTGTTTTCACGGACGCTAAATCATGGCGCTTCGCAAGGTTGTGCCATTGATGCGGATCCATGCTCATATCGTAGAGTTCCTCGCCCCCATCAGCATAACGGATGTAATGCCAACGCTCGGAACGAACCGCGTGGTTACTACCGTGCCAGTGCGGGGAGTGCGTGATCAACGCCGGATAGGGCCACTTGGCTTCCGGGTTTCGGACCAGCGGGGCAATGCTGCGGCCTTGCAGTTTGTTGTTCCGGGGCAGTCCGCACAATTCGATAAGGGTGGGATACATGTCAAGGAGACTCACCGGACGCTTGCAGGTGGTGACGGTTGTGTTCCACGAATTGTCCCGCAGCTTCTCCGGCGCTTGAATGATGAGCGGGGTGCGCGTGGTTTGTTCCCACAACGCTGACTTGGCGATCTTCTTCTCTCCGATGTCGTAACCGTGATCACCCCAGAGAACGACGATGGTGTTGTCGCGATATTTGCTTTCGGCCAGGGCATCAAGCACATGGCCAACACAGGCATCGGCATAGGAATCGGAAGCGAGACAGGCTTGGACGGCTTCCTTCCACTTGCCGCTGTTGCGGATGTGTTTGATATGACGTTCCCCCATGCGTTTGCCAATGGTCGGTATGTCCGCGAAATCGTCCGGTTTGTGTGGGGGAAGCTTGATGTCTTGGAGTGGGTGAAGATCGAAGTATTTGCGCGGAGCGTACCAGGGGAGATGAGGAAGATAGATGCCGCATCCGAGGAAGAAGGGCTTGTCGTGATCGCGTTGGAGAAACTGCGCTGCGCCGTCCGCGGTTTTCCAATCAGGGTTTGCTTCGTCCGGATAATCGGTCGGTCCCCAATCGATCAAGCGAGCCAGGATGGGATTGGATTCAAACTTGGGCCGCAGTCCGTGCGCGTAGCGGTATCGCTTGGGCGGAGGGATCATGCCGGTTCGCGTCGAGTAGACATGATCCCAGGCCTGTGCATCGGAAAACTTGCCGTGGGCTTGGTGGTAGAGCTTTCCTCCACCCCAGGCGAGATAACCGTGCTTGCGAAAGTATTGCGGGAGCGTCACCCAGTCCTTGTATTGCGGCAGATCGCGAAACCAATAGAGGTTGCCGTAGATACCCGTCGTGGACGGTCGCAGTCCCATCATGATGGCGGTTCGCGAGGGACTGCAGAGAGGCGCCGCGCAATGTGCCTGTTCGAAGAGCACGCCTTTGCGAGCGAGCGCGTCAATGTTGGGCGTCTTCGCCTGAGGATGCCCTCCCAGGCATCCGACCCAGTCGTTCAGATCGTCGACAGCAATGAACAAGACATTGGGTCTTGAGTTGCTTTCAGCCGGGGCGGCGAGAGTTGCAGTTGAGATTACACAGAGAACGGATATCCATGCGGCAAGACTTCCTTGGGTTGGGCAAGAGTTCATGGTTGTTTCTCGGAGGCCATGCCGGCGATTTGCCGATTGAGATTCTCAACGACGACCCCCCGGAATCCTTTGTCGGAAATACTGCTTGCCCATTCAAGCGCACGTTCCGGGTCACTCCAGACCAAGCCGTGAACGAAGCCATTGATGGCGAAATCTTTTTCGCGACCGACACTCATCCCGTTCAGCACGTCCACAATACTCGCTCGATCGGTGCCGTCATCTCCTCCCCCCAGTCTACCAAACGCAGCCGAGATTGCTGTTTCGCGAGGCTGTTGTTCTTCGATTGCGAAGGCCCAGTCAATCGCATCTGTCGGCGCATCCTTGAACATCCCTTGCTCGATCATCCGCTGAACGGCAGCCGCCTGAACGCCCGGGTCATTGATCTCGTTGACCCAATCCATCAGCTCGGTCGGGTTGTAGAGTCCAAGAAGACGCTCAGTCATCTCACGCATCATGGCCTGGTTCTTTTGCGGATCATCGCCCGTGAGTGATTCAACAAGCTGGAGCGCTTCGTTGGCATACTTTTCATGCGCAGCCGCGTCCTCGCCGTTCTCCGGTGCGGGAAGCAGGGAGTCCAACACCTCTCCGGAAACCTCATCGAGAAACGATTCCGCGATTTGGTTGCTCTTCTTCAGGTAATCCTGCATCTGCGAATCATCCTTCAGATTGAGCTGGCGAAGCCAATCCATCGCTCCCTGAGGATCAGACTGTGCCCAGCCTCCGACTGCGAGCGCCGCGTGTCGGTCGGATGACGCGAGGAGCTTTTGCACCAACGACCCACCACCGACTTTTCCGAGTGTATTGTAAATGCGACGTCTTTCCGCGGATTGGGCGTTCCTCAACGCCTCCAAGTTGGGCGGGACATTCGGAGGGATTGTTGCGAGCAATTCTGAGGATACCGACACATCTCCGTTGGCGTGGCGCTTCAGAAATTCTGACCACAACTCATGACGTTGTTTCTGCATCTCTGCGGCAGGGTCGGTCTTTGATTCCGTATCCGATGTCCTCTTGGCACGCGAAACCGCCCGCGTTGCAATTGCTGCAACGTTGGCTGAACTCACTTCCCTGGTCTTTACCGGCTTGACGGGGTTGGACGCCTGCTCGCCAATCGGCCTTTCCGGCACAGGGCCCGTTTTGAAAACGGTAACCTTGACCACGACCAACACCGCGATGAGCGGGAGTATGCGAGTGAGGATCAATTTCATGGGTCAGCGCTTCGGACGCCCTTCACCTTCCGCATGTTCAGCCAGGAGCTTGGAAATTTGGGGACGAACCTTGCGAATATGCGCCAGGTCGAACTCACGACCCGTCGCCGCTCCGATGGCCTGATAAAAGTCGGCAGTGGCATTGTTCCAATCGGATGACACGATGTCGCGGGCTGTCTGGCGCCGATGATTGCGTTTGCTCACCGAAGCTCCGCTACGGAGAAGCAATCGGACGATCTCCATGTTTCCGGCAAAGGCGGCAACGTGGAGGGGAGTATTTCCGTCTTCATTTTCGAAGTTCGGCCTGCCGCCATTTGCGAGCAGATAGCGGAGGATCTCAACCTGGCCGTGATACGCGGCTGTGCTCATCGGGGAGCCGCCTTCTTTGGGCAGGGCATTGGCCTTTGCGCCGCGAGCGAGCAGCCGCTTGGCTTCATCCAGATCCCCTTCAGAGACCGCTGCTTCCAGGAGCTTCTGAACTTCATCCGCGTTTTCAGGAGAGTCCGTGACGTGGAACAGAAAGTCGTTGCTGAACAGTCCATCCGGGTTTTGAACCTGGATGAAGTGCAGACCGTAATCGGGAAGCCCTTCCAGCGTGATGTCGATTTTGTCCTTGCTCGCAATCTTGATGATTCCTGCGGTCTTCCGTCCGTCCACGATGACATTGGCGCCTTCTCGGATATGGCGTCCGCTGATTCGCATCGTGCGGTTCTTCCCATGAAGTCTTGGGAACTGCTGTTTGCCGCGTTGGGTCTGAATCGGGCCGCGCGTCCAAAGTGCCGGTTGTGGATGATCGTAGTCATCGTTCTTGCCGTGCCGTGCGGTAAAGGTGCCAATAAAGTTGCCCTTGGAAGCCAACTTGATGAGTTGCTTGCGAGAATAACTTGTTCCGAAATCGTCGGAGTAAGCCCCCTTGCTGAAGCTGAGTCTCGCATCTGTCGCTTTGCCTTTCTGAATGAACGCGCCTTCACCACGAAGAATCACGGCACCTTCGTCTGAGGATATCTCCAGTGCAGCCAGGAGTGCGCTGGTGAGTGCGTCGTCCGCTGTCGATTTGCTCAAGGTCGCCTGCCGGCCGAAGGAGCCGGAGAAACCCGTGCTGCCTTCAAGCACCATATTCCAGACCGGATCAAACGCTCTGCGGCCGCTCCAGGAGAGCCGCCAAATGTCGCGCTCGTTGTTCCCGCGGTCGGCAACGCGTTGGTAAAAGGGGAACTCGATGATGTTGAGGCGGCCCTGGGGAAGAATGAGGAACCGGTCGTAAGCGCCTCGCCAGGTGGGAGCGTCCATGCCCGTTCCTCGGGTATTCGTGCTCACCCAGAACGGCATGCGATGACAGTTGCCGCAGTGCATGGTGCCCGGGTTGTTCCCGATATCACCGATGATGTTGAAGAGTTCGAATCCCTTCTCGGCTCGATCGGACAATTCGTTGTCGTATGAACGGCGTTGGGCGGGCGGAAAGGTGACGTTCAGGAGGAACTTGGCCATGTCGTCGCGTTCCTTTTTCGAGAGCTTGCCGGGTTTGCCTTCGTCGTTCTTCGTCTCGTCACCGACCATGGCCATCGTCGCGGCCAGCCCGCCGTCGATGAGATGTCGCGTGGCGCTTTCTGGGACATTGATGTCGCAATTCGGATCGACGTGTTTGCGAATGCTGGCGCTGTTGATACCGCCATAGGGATCGCCCGGGATGCCGTCCCAGTGGTAGGGCTCCGTGTCACGCAAGCCGCGGACCGGCATGGTGGAACGCGGCATGATCTGATTGCCGCCGGTGACGACCGGCGTCTTGAGCACCCACAACAGTTGATCCGTGTGGCCGTCCGGATGACAGCTCGCGCAGGAGAACGTGGCGGTCGTCGAAGCGGCCGCTTTGTTGAACGCAATACGCCCGCGCTTGAAGGCGTGATGGGTCGGATCTTGCAAGGCTACGCTGGCTTCGACCTTCAGATTCTTGGGGTCGGACACGTCGACCAGTGAAATCGTGTTGGCAACCGCATTCAGCACCCAGGCCTGGGTCGGCTTGCCGTTTTGGTCGTGCTTCAGGGCGATACCTCGCGGGACTGAATCCACCGCGACGCGATCGAGTATCTTGCCGGACTTGGCATCGACCGTGAACAGCTTGTCCGATCCGGCAGCCGTGGCAAAAAGGGTCGAATCGTCTTTGCTGATCTGGATGGCAAAAGGTGTCGCGAGAGCGTCATCGGGTTTGGGATGATTGGGCGGAAGCGGTTCGAGTTCGATGAACTCCGGTTTGGACGACTTGTCGCCATCGAATTTGATGTGGGTGATCTGGTTGAGGAATGCCCGGTTCTCCATCTCCTTCAGACCGTGTCCCTTGGTACCGGCGCGACCGTTGACGTCGTTGCGGGCATCGGTTTGGGCGACGAACACATTGCCCTTCGAATCGACGGCCATTCCGTAAAGCAGCGTGCCGATGGTGTTGACCACCGTGACGAACTTGTCGGTCTTCGTGTCATACACGTAGAGGTCGCGATCCGGAACGCGGGGGTGTTTTACGATGTCCGTCTTGTGACCGATCGATAGCACGTTGTTGACGCGGATCGAATGTTCCCATGCGTCGAAAGTCACCAGATCACCATCAATCTTGTCTTTGGCGCCTCCCGATAGCTGCGTCTTGTTGTTGGACTCGAAGGGAAGGACATAGAGGCGATCTCCGTGAACCGCGATCGCGCGTGGATCTTGAGCGGATATGAACAAACGCTTTGTGATCTTCCGGCTGGAGACGTCGACCACCGCGATTCGGTTCTCTGACGAAAGCGCGACGTAAGCTTTTTGATTGTTCGCAAACGCAATCCCAACCGGCTCATCAAATCGTGTGGCCTTGGTTTCGGGATTGATGTCCTGAACCGTAGCGATCACGTGGAGATAGGTCGGGCTCTTGGCATCCGAATCAATCACGCTCACGGAATCGGAGACATGATTGGCGACCCAGATTTCCTTCCCATCCGGTCGAACCGCCACACAAACGGGATCAACGCCCACATCGATGCGCCGGGTGACGCGCTTCGACTTCGTATCAATGACGTCAACAGTGTCCGCCGGAGTGTTGGCGACGAACACCTGATTCCCGTGCAGAGCGATCGGCCGGGAGTGTGGACTCAAGAACGACGGATGCCCGATGGGACGGGGCTCGTTTCCAGCGACCGACACAGTAAGGGATAACAATCCGACAGCTAGGAATCGCATGGGTATTTTGTTACTCATTCTATTCGGAGATGAAACTACAGGCCCAACGGGGCGGCTCTAAATTAAACGTGAAACGGCTCAGGATCATTTCGTGTTCTGGGCAACCCATTCCATGACCTTCACGAAGGACGCACCCGCGTTCTTCATATTGCCGAGTTTGCGGCGCTGGTTCCAGAGCTGGCAGTCCCATTGCTTCAGAGAGAATATCACTTGGAGCAAAATGGTTACCGAAGAAAACGATCTGAGTTCAGCAAGCGCCGCAATCGAAACGACAGTCTGTTCTTGTTCATGGGTCAGAGGGAGCCTATCGGGGAACTCTGGATTCGGCCAGAATCGTTACTCTCCTCAAATCGGCATTCGTTTGCCTGACCTCCGAATCCTGCATCGCCTCAAAGACAAGTCGGATTCTCTTCTCGATCATCCTGCGGATTTACCAAACGCCCGCGCCGACGCTCGCCGGGCGTTGCGGGCAAACTCGGCGAGTTCTTCGACGCTCCAGAAGGGACTTTGGTTGTCGGCATCCGGATCGATCACAAACCGTCAAAACCCGGTTTCCCTCACTTGCATTGGATCGGGCAGTTTCGTTCGCTCTACTTCGAATTGATCCGCCGGGTCACGTTCCGCACCACGACTTTGCGAAAGCCTTCATCTGAAATCGAGTTGGCCCATTTCAGTGCGGCCTTCGGATCCGAGTTGACCAGTCCGTGCGCCAAGCCGTTGATCGCGAAGTTCCTGTCCCTTTCGCTGACCATCGAATTCAATCGCTTCACGACGGCTTCCAATTGGACACCTCCCAAGCCGGCTCCCAGTCGACCGAAGGCCGCTGAAAGAGCCGAGCCACGGGCGTTGGGTTCCGACTGCCTCAGGGCAAGTTTCACCGCATCGAAGGGAGTCTCATCGAACTTCCCGGTTTGGATCAACCTGGCGACACTCGCACCCGGTTTCATCTGCTTGTTCTTGGGTTGCGGGCGGCGCTTCTTGGGCAGCGGGGTAAACTTTCGCTTGCCGAGCGGCGCGGGTTTGTTTTCCGCGGTCAGCGTACCGAGTTCGTCATCGGAGAGATTGATGCGCGCAAGTTTCACGCCGTCATGTTGGTCCTCGAGAATCTCGATTTTGATGATCTGGCCAAGCGCTCGCTCCATGTGACGGGAGGGACCGCTGGTGCTCGTCCAGGCGTTGCCTGCTTCATCGAACTCGATTTCGCGGGTGTAGCTGACGCGCATGGGCAGACGAATCTCCAACCACTTCTCGGTCTTGGGATCGAATCGGTTGATCGTGTCATTGCCCGTTCCGCAGACCCAGACAAAACCCTTGGGATCGATGTTGAGGGCATAGGGAATCTGATTCTCCGAGTCGGGCAGCGCGTAGACCGTCCACTCCTCGGTCTTGGGATCAAACTTGCCGAGCACGCCGGAGCCGAAACCGGGGACCCAGACGATGCCTTTTTGATCGACATGCAATCGGCGCGGTCCGCGGAAGGGAGGGTTCCATTCCTTGACGTCGCCATCGGGCGCCGCGGGATCAATTCGGCCAATGCGGTTTCCGTTGAGCTTGGAATACCAGATCATGCCGTCGACCGGGGAGTAATCGAGGCCGTAGGGCGTAATGCCCTTGGATTCGCCTTTGCCGGCCGCGACCGCCTGGCCTTTGCTGAGGAGTTTGTATTCCTTCACGAATCTGGTCTTCGGATGCATGGAGAAGACCGAGTTGCGCCCGGCATCGGTGTACCAGATGAGACCTTCTGGGTCTCTCGGATTCACGCGCAGGGTGTGCGGATAGGAACCGCGCCGGGCGGGGGCTTCGGCGCTGGAGTAGGCGGTGATCTTTTTCGTCTGAACGTCGTATTTACCCATCTGTCCCGAGGCGCAAAGCGTGATCCACATGTGGCCGTCCAGGTCGGGTTCGATGGAATGCGGGCCCCACGATCCACGCGGCATCTTGAGAATCTCCTGTTTGCCAGTCTTGGTATCGAGAATGCCCATGTAGTGCTTGCTGATGTTCACGACGTAGACCAGACCATCGGGACCGAGTTCCAAATCGTGGAAGGAGCTCTCGAACTGTTTGCCGAATTCCCAGGCGGTGATCTTCACCTTGGCGGCCGTGCCGGAGGGTGGCGGGGGCGGATCAAAGGTGGGCCATTTGTCGACGGCGTCGTCTTTGTAGGTCTCGATCAGCTTGGGGATGATCGTTTCCTGCGTATGCGGATAGAGACCGCCAAAGCCGTCCATCCGACGGAGCATGGTTTCCCAATCGACCGGTTCCTCCGGGGTGCGGAACGGGACGGTGCCGATCTGGTGGCAATACGCGCAGAACATCTTGAAGTTCAGCTTGTCGCGCATGTTGTCGAACTTGAGCATGCTGAAGCCGCTGTTGGCCGGACGTTGTTCCTCCAGATCAAGACCGCTGGCAGGATGCATCTTGATGCCCATCGTGTCGCGACCGGGTTTCACGTCGTCGTACCACTCGTCGACCTTGCCCATCAAGCGGGCGCGAACCTGGTGCTCGACGTCCCGGAGTCCATCGAGGGTGAAAGAGCCATCTTCCTGACTGAACACCGAGATCCACTTGCGTTGCTCCTCGTCAAAAGCGCTGACCATCACCCCGCCCATCGGCAAACCCTTCGGATCAGTGACTTTACCGGTCAGTGATTCGGCGGCCACCGGGGAAACCATCGCAAACATCATCGCCATCGGAGCGACGCAGAAGAGGATACTGAGTGTCTTCATGTATTCGGCTTTCTGTCTCGGTTTGTCTAAACACGTTTGGATCGGCCGGGATCGCTGATCAGTGACAATGGTTTAGAGAGAATATCACTTCGAGCGAAATGGTTACCCGACAATACGAATCCTGACAGGATTGGAGAACGACCGTTTGTTTCCGGCAGGAAAGAATGTTCTCCTGCCCAGTCGCGGATCCGCGTGTGATGACTGACTTCTTCAATCATCGGCCCGACCTCGTTGCCAAGGCGTTCAAATACTCTTCCAGATTGGTATACCCGTCCCCGTTTTCATCGCCATTCCGGTCGTCCGGATTGTTGGGGTCGAGGTGGGAACGAGCCTTCTCCCACGCATCCGGCATTCCGTCCTGGTCGGTATCAAAGTCCGCTGGCCGGATTACGGATGGTTTTTCGTCCCAGCCACCGACGTCCTTTTGCGAATCGATGATGCGACCCTTTCCGGCGCGGACGTTTCGTGTCATACGCGAGTCGGCCGCGTCCCGGGACAGCGATGCGCCCGCATGCTGGAGGACGGTTTCGAATGCTTCCATGGCCGTTTCGTCGGGAATGGAGAATTCTCCCAGACCGAATTCCCGGCCTGCCTCGAAGGTCGATCGATCCCCACCGTTGGCATATTTGTAGTGCGCGCCCAGATGGTTGTCGGCCGTCAGTCGGACACAGTCGGCGGTCAGTTCCTCAAGGTGGCTGTTCCAGACATTGCCGTGCAGCCAGGCCTGCGATTCGGGAGCCTGCACGGCGATCAAGGCGGTTTTTCCGCGGCTGGAGGAACCCGGCCGGAAGACGTTGTTGACCAGGTTTATTCTGGTCGCACCCGCCTTGAGGTTTCCACCGCCCCAGTTGTAGACGACGTTGTTGCGGAAATCGCAGATCACCCCGGGTGCATTCAATTCGGCCGTCGAATCCCCCAGCGTCGGATGGCGTGTCGTTCCCGATGAGAACAGATTGTGATGGATGCTGAGGCTGTGATCGAGGCTACGGAACGACATGAGGTAGCCATGTGATCCCTTGGGATGAAGAGAGTGGTTCAAGGGTTCGGCGAAAACACACCACTGGACGGTGAAGGGCCCCATGCGACGGGTGTCCAACAGGCCGTCGATCGACCAGCTCAAGGAGAGGTGATCGAGGATGACTCCGTCGCAGTCCTCCATGGTCATGGTGTCGGGCGCCGACTTTTCACCCTTTTTCTCGTCGCCGAGCCGCAGCCGCAGGTAACGCAGGATGAGGTTCGAGGAATGGGTTGCAATGACCGGTTGATCGCGAATCGTGATGCCATTCCCCGGTGCGGTCTGTCCGGCGATGGTCAGATTGGCGGCGTTGAACCGCAATGGCCCGTCGCCTGGCCGCGCGCTGATGTGTCCGCTGACGTCAAACACAACGGTTCTGGGATGCCCCCCGTAGATGGATTGAACTCCCCACGCCAATGAGCCGGGCCCCGTCCAGTTGAGATTCGTGACATGGTAGACATCTCCTCCCCGTCCGCCGCTGACAAACTTCCCAAAGCCTTCCGCGCCGGGGAACGCAAGTTGTTTGGCCTTCGACGGTTTTGCCAATTTCCGTTTCGGAAATCCTTCCTTGGCCGGCACGATTTCGATGAAACACACGGGGCAATTCCCTTTCACCCCCTCGAGTGTCAGGCGTCCGTCGGAAAGCTCGACCGGGACGGATTCAAGCACATGAAAGGGAGCCTTCGGATCTTCGTGGCCGTGGAGCCGGTCTTCGATACGAATGCCCTTGTCGGCCGCGTAACGCGGATCACCCAGCATGAGGTTCACCAAGTAGTCGCCGTTCGGTAGTTCGATCTCCCAGGTCCTGCGGGCGGCCATCTGAATCAGACTGTCCCGCCGGCAATCAGCCACCATGTATCTCCTCCTGGCGGCCCGGGTACGATCTTCGCTGAACCCGTACTGCCGCCCGCCTTGCCGTGCCCCGAATGGTTTCCCGGTCTCGACCAGATGCCTGACCCCGACTCGTAGCGGCGGAGCGGTTCCCTCGGGCTGGAAATTGATACGCAAGACCTCAGCATCGGATGAGGCCGATGCGAAGATAATCCAACAAGCCGCGGCAAATATCAGACGATTAACGGACATAAAGAAATTCGTTCGAACTCAACAGCGCCTGACGAAGCACCGCCCAAGCGTGGTCGGCATTATTCCGGTCGGTGGCATCGCGGATAATCCCCGCAGCGTCGATATTCAACCACGAAAATCACCGAAGGAACGGAAAAGGGAATGGTTTTTTGGGGGCAGTCATGGGGCAGCAGTCAATTTTCATTATCAACCGTAGAAGCTTGAGAGGGGGGTGGGGTGAGTTGTCGGTGATGATGGCCGCACTCACTTTCGCGGACCAACCCCTTTAGGACCCCTTTATGGTGTCCGGTAATTCAAGGAGCTGGCTCGTCAGGATCGGGAATCCAGCCGTTTCTCAATCGCCTTTCGAATCTCTCGTTCATAGACACCCGATTCAGGGAGGCTCTCAGGCGTGGAAAAGGCCATAGCCAACCGCTCCGTTAGCGTAGTGATAGATCTCTTTAAGACGAGCGGCGCGTGACGCTTGTTGGAATCTGTATCGATTTGATAACCGAGGATCGTGATGGATCCGGTTTGCATGGGACTTTCGGCCAAGCTTCCGACTCGATTGAGAATCTTGTCGAGCACTCGATTCGGACAGACAAAGAACATTCCTTTTTTACAAAGGGATTCCCCCTTCAAGGATATGTCCCTTGGTAATGAGTTGAGGAAGGATTCGCTTGTTTACGTTCTCGTAGTTGAAGCTCGACGATGCCCGCGCCGGTTCCTCGAAATTCGCAATGGTGCCTGGCGAATGTTCAGTGGCGATATCCCAGAACTGGCGTTGATAGTTGCCGGTCGTATCGATTGTCTGAACTTCGGTGGCAATAAATTCCAGCAATTTCCCTTTTGGTGAAACACGGGCGATTATCCAGTCGACGGAAAATTTCGATCCGCCGGATCCTTTTTGAAAAGGAACTCGGATTTCTTTGCCCTGTTTCTGTCCAAGCGGAATTGCAAAGTCCCGATTGGCCGGTGGGGAGTTGTTTTCCAACACCAGAGGCGTTCTCTTGCCGAATGCCATGGTGCGCAGCAGCTTCAAGGATCTGGAGCAACACAGTTCATGGATGCGCTGCGGAAACAGAAGTTCTTTACCATTTCTTGAAGGCTCTCAAGGACCACTGGCGAACCCGAACGGCATCGGATTCGTTCCCGGTTCTTCCTTACAGGCCGCCACGAATTCCATGATCTTCACGAATGACGCGCCGACATTCTTCATGTTCGTGTGGAGACGACGTTTCTCTTTCCAAAGCTGGCCGATGCGTTCGCGTCGCTGTGAGGTGAGTCCGGGCCGGGCCTAGATGCCGTTCACGGTGACGGAAAGTTTTTCGGTTACGGGAGTGATTGGTTTCCGGTCCAGAATCTTGCCACGGTGGACCACGGCGATACTGCGCGGCTGGCTTGCCTCAGGCACGTTGAGGTGAAACTTGTTCATGGAGTCGCCGTTGATGCGGTGGTTCGCGAGGCGGAAGCGCAGGGTGCCGTCACGCGTCTCGACCCGGAGTTCGCAGTCTGTTTCTTTCAACGTCGCGCGATCGTCGGGGTAGCAGAAGCCGTAGGCGCCGTGCAGGGCGGGATAGATGTAGCTCGGCATTTCACCCGCCGGGTCGTAATAACCGACCAGCGTGATCACGGGGACGCCGAAGGCTTCCGGCTTGCGTTCGACGCCCCGGTCCGGCGCGGGGCCTTCGTTCCATTTCGCCCCGTCGGAAACGTAGGTCTTCTGGAAGCCGCGCATGACGGTGATCTGCCGGCCGTTGAGCGATAGGTGGCTGTTGTAAGTGGCTTTGTGATCGACGCTGAAGACGCGGCCGCGATTGGCCGGCGAGGCGGGCGGGAGGGGGATGTCTTTGGTCCAATGGCCGTCGCCCATCGCGACCTTCACGAGATCGGATTCAGCGAGCAGTGACGCGAGTTTCGCTTCGCTGAGATCGTTCACCGGCGCGGTCGATTCGCGGCCCAGGTTGATCCGGTGGCGGAACGGTTCCATGCGCGAGGTGTCGGGGTTCCATTTGCTGAAACCCGTGGGCGAGTCGGAATCAAAGACCGCCTTGTTCTCGAGGAAACGCTGGATGATCGCCGCCGTGTTCGGCGTGTAGAGGGTAAAGCGGTTGAAGCCCGAGAGCGGCGCTCCGCCAGCCATCGCATCTTTACCGAAGGAGCGCCGGTCGAACGGCGCCTGGAGATTCTTGCCCAGGGTGGTGGGTTTGCCGCTGCGGATCGGGGAGAAGTTCGGGAGGAAGCGGTTCTTGTCGGCGTCCCAACCCCAGGTGGAATTGATCTGGTCGGCGCTGCGGTGCACCGAGCCCTTGAACCCGTCCACGAAATGCCCGAGACCGTAGTTGTGTCCGACCTCGTGGCTGAACTCATTGCCGAGGGTGTTGTCGAGCGTCACGATTCCGTTGCCACCCGAGCCGCCATGCACCACGAGGCCGTTCGAATACCGGCCCCGCGTGTTGTGCGCGGCGAGTTGGGCAACGACGTAGGGATGGCTGCGCTCTCCCTGGCCGGCGGTGGAATTGAGCCCGTAGTTCGCGTTGTCGATGCCATGCGAGATCAGCTCCTTGCCGATGTGCTGGCGCATGTCGCCGTTGTGCCAGCCGCCCTTGCTGGGATCGAGGTCCTTGAGGAGCACGCCGGTGGGCAACATCACTTCGGAAAGCGCGAGGGGAGCGTATGGGGCCACGATGAAGCGGCTGACCGGCACGGTCTGGAAATATTCCCGGTGCGCTTCGGGTTCGCGGGCAAATTCGAATTTGCCGCGGGGCGTCGTCAACATGCCCACGTCAATCGTGTGGATGAGCAACTGCGTCGGCGCGCCCACCTTCAGCCCGGTGAGTGTGCCGTTGAGCTTGCCCTGGCGAATCTCGAGCGTGAGGCCGGGCGCGATCCACTCCGCCGGCAGGGCGCCGCTCCAGGTGCTGCGGGCATAGGTGAGGGCGTTGTTGTCCAGCTCGCCTTCGCGAATCCATTGGCCGTCCCGGCATTTGAACTGGAGGCTTTGCCCCCGGGAGAGCGGCGCCTGACGTCCGTCATGATGAATGGTGGATTGGTAGCCCGCTTGCGATTTGGTACGGACCATCTTCCCGTCCAGCGCCGGGTCCGCGGGCAGATAAATGTCACGAACCCAACGCCCGTCGGCCGTCTCGATTTCCACCAAGGCGTGGTCTTTCAGCAGGCCCGCCAGAAAGGCGCCTTGTTGGTCACTCAGTTTGGCGAGGTCGCCGCCGACGACGGCTGTGGTCGGCCCCGCGCCCGGCGTGAAATCAGTCACTTCCGGCACACCCTCCAGATAATACGCCGTCTTCGGCAGCAGCCGGGGCGCGTTGAGGGCGAGCGTTCCGAGCGTCTTGCCCGAGCCGTCGCGGGCGAGGACCGACATGGGCGTCGCGTCGTCGGGCTTCAACGGCCGTACCAGGAGCAGGGTTTTGCGCCGGCCCGTGAGGTGGGGCTGGTTGTCCCCTTCGCGCGGGCGCGCCGGGAGAATCTGGCTTTGGGCAAACTTCACCTCGGCGGCGAACGTTCCTTTCAGGTCGTTGATCGGAGCCGTGCTGTTGAACACGATTGGCGGGACCGCACTGGTGGATCCGGATCCGGATTCTCCGGCATCCGTTGAGGGCACGGCTGGTGGACTGGAAGGGATGGAATCGTTCTTTGGATGGTCCTCCCCGCCGCAGCCAGCTCCCAAGATCACTGCCGTCGAAAGAAGAAGGGGTGCGATGAGGTGGATTGGATTCTGTAGGTTCATGGAAAGTCTGCGTCTGCCATCACGCCGGACAGTCGCCTGGCCTGTGTGATTGGCCCGATCAGGATCAGCGACGAATGTGGTCGCACATCAAATCGGGGCAAGCGGAAAACGAACGAACGGCTACTGCTGAGCGAATCCCAATTTCTTGCATGGCTTAGTAAGGCGGGGCATTGCAATAGTTTGCGTGAATCTACGCGACAAAAGACGCCGAATCTGAAATCGAGAGTTTTCAGTTGAAGCGTCTCTTGCTATTGCCACCATTTTAATACGCCCGAGCCTGCCGGGCTCGGGAGATTTGCGTTGCCAACTCTTGGCGGATGCGGAAGCTCTCCCGCGCATGGCGGATTCGGTTGAACAACACACACTGAATGGTCGTTTCTCAGCGATCATATTCGACATGGACGGGGTGATCGTCGACAGCGAACCGTTGCATGTCCGCGCCTTCCTCGACATCTTTCGTGAAATGGGAATGGAGAATTCCCATGGAATCGATTTCGAAGCCTACCTGGGAAAATCAGATCGCACACTCTGGGTGGATTTCGTCGAGATGCATCGTCCAAAGCAGACGCTGGAAGAACTTCAGGAATGGAAACAGAAGCACACCATCAATCTTCTGCGCCACGAGAGACCCATCTTTCCTGAAATCCCTGCACTCGTCGCGCGCCTTGCAGAAACCCACCCACTCGCCGTTGCCAGCGGATCCAGGCACGCGGTGATCGACACGGTCCTGAAGTTTGAAGGCTTGCGTCCACACTTCGATGTGGTGGTCAGTGTCCAGGACGTGGAGCGAACCAAACCTGCACCGGACATCTTCCTGCGAGCGGCAGAACTCCTTCAGGTGGACCCGTCGGAAATCTGCGTCATCGAAGACTCGGCGGCCGGGGTCGAAGCCGCGCTTTCCGCAGGCATGCAGGTCATTGCCATCACCAACAGCCTGGGGGCGGAAGAGCTTCAGAACGCGACATGCGTGGTAAACTCATACGAGGAAATTGGCGGACTGTTACCCGGCGCAGTCGAGGCGTAACGCACATACCGGTGGCGGGCCGGACGGAGACTGCTCCAAGACTCGCGAGAAAGTGCGCTCGATGGATCGCCTGACAACGCGCCCGCCCTCCCGCAATTTTGTTTTCAAGCCACGCCCGCTCCCCTTACATCATCGCATGCCAAAGACACTTCGCATCGGGATGATCGGTTACAAGTTCATGGGCAAGGCGCATTCCAATGCATGGCGGCAGGTGAATCGTTTCTTCCCGGATCTTCCCGCCCAGGTCGAACTGGACACGATCTGTGGCCGCAATGAGAAGGCAGTTGAAGCCGCTCGCAAATCACTTGGGTGGAAACGAGCGGAAACGGACTGGCGCGCGGTCGTAGACGATCCTTCGATCAACGTGATCGATATCAACACTCCAAACGACACACACGCCGAAATCGCCATTGCGGCTGCCAAGTCGGGCAAGGCAATTCTCTGTGAAAAACCACTGGCGCGAGGAGTTGGGGAAGCATCAAAGATGGTTGCTGCCGTAAAGACAGCCAAGGTCGTGAACATGGTCTGCCACAATTACCGGCGCATTCCCGCTGTCGCGTTGGCCAAGCGAATGATCGAGGACGGCGAGTTGGGCGATCGGATCTATCACTATCGCGCACGCTATGCGCAGGAGTGGCTGGCCAATCCAGAGTTCCCGCTCGTCTGGAGATTGCAGAAGAAGATCGCCGGCTCCGGAACACACGGCGACATAGATGCCCACATCATTGATCTGGGACGTTATCTCGTCGGCGAACTGAAAGAGGTTTGTGGAATGATGGAAACATTCACGAAGACCCGTCCGCTCTGGGAAGAAGGTACGGCGCCGCCATCGGCGCAAAAGAACGGCAAGAAAGGCAAGGTCACCGTGGACGACGCCGTGAGCTGGGTCGGACGATTCAAGAACGGTGCCGTTGCAAACCTCGAAGCGACACGATTCGCGTGGGGGCGGAAGAACAACATCACCTTCGAGATCAACGGCGAGAAAGGCAGCCTGTTCTTTGATTTCGAGGACATGAATCGATTGAAGTATTTCCGCGCGGAAGATGCGCAACACCGACGTGGATTCACGGACATCATTGTCACCGACCGGGTGGAGCACGAATACGTCGGCAACTGGTGGCCGCCCGGACACATCATCGGCTACGAACACACTTTTGTGCACACGATCGCGGATTTCGTCCGCGCGGTTGCCAAGGGCAAGAGCGTTCATCCGACTTTCGAAGACGGATTGAAGAATGAACGTGTTTTGGATGCGGTTGAGGAAAGTGCGAAGACGCGCCAGTGGGTCAAGGTTTGAGAATCGAGCAGGGCCCCATTGCTGGAGAAAAAGAAAAGCCCCGTCTTCGACGAGGCTTTCGCGATCAGATTGTCAGTTGATCTTAGTCTGCGCCCATAGCGTCTTCGAAGGAGCCTTGGGCAACGGGGAAACAGAGGTTGTCACGAACCCAGGCGATGCCGTCGGCGCTGGTGGCGTCGCCATCGCGGTAATTGGATTCGGCTTCGACGACGAGCGGCGCGCTTTCGGTGCCCATCACTTCGCAGTAACGCTTGGCGTAGCCGATGCGGATCATGATCTCGGCGTAACGGGTCATGTTCAGGTCGCCGGTCGCGAGGTCGGTGAACTGCATCGCACGTTTGTGCCAGTCAGGTTCCATCTTGCGCGTGGGAACACCCTTGTGAATGGTGAAGTTCTTGACGTGACAACCATAGACGCGTTCGCCGACGGCGAGGAAACGGGTTTCCCAATCCTCACCTTCCCAGCAGTGGGAAGGATCGGCGTTCACCGTGAGGCATTTGTCGCCGTCGCAGATGTCGACGAGCATGTTGAATTCCTCGGCGGTCATCGCGGCCGTGCCGGGATGAATTTCATGCGCGAGGTATTGGCCGTTCTTGTTTGCGTGCTCGCGGATCTTCGCGGTCTTGTTCACGAAGCGTTCCTGACCTTCCTTCATGAGATCAAATCCGGGCCCCGCCCAGAATCCCCAGGGATACCCGGTTGCAAGTTCCCAACCGAAGGCGACCCCCCAGAACATCGGAATGATCTTCACGCCGATTTCAGCGCAGGTGTCCATGAGCCGAAGGCAGTAGTCTTCGTACCATTGTTCGAGTTCAGCGGGTGACTTATCCTGATTTCCGCCATGGATGAAGGGATGCCCGCTCTTGGTGCCGGTCCAAGCGCTGGTGTGCACCCAGAACGCGCAGTGCCCGGAGATGCCGTCGATCTTGAGCTCGTTCTTCTCAAAGGCGTCGTTGATTTCCTGGGCGCTCTTGAACTTGCCCTCCTCGCTCTCGAGCATGTAGTTCGAAGGCTGGGCGCCTGAGGCGCCGCTGGCCTTCGCGAATGCGAGGAAGTTGTCGAGACCCTTGGGTCCGTGTTGGGCGCCCTCGATGGATGAGTGGAAGATGGAGTTTGCCATTTTCTTGTCTTTCTGTGGTTGGCTGTGGGTTCAGTTGGTTTCTTCTTCTTTGCCTTCCACTCCTTCGAAGGCGAACTGGAGCGCAACTAGGTCTTCGCCAGGCTTGAGGGCGTCGAGGGCCTTCTGTTCTTCGGCGAGCTGCTCGCTGGTGTAATTGGCGGCCTTGATCGAAAGGCCGATACGGCGTTCGCCACGATCGATTTTTATGACACGAGCGGTGACATCTTCGCCAACCTTGAGGACGTTCTTGATCTTGTCCACGCGCTCTTCGCTGATCTGGCTGATGTGAACCAGTCCATCGATGTCGTGTTCCATGCCCACGAAGGCACCGAAGCTCGCAAGCTTGGTGACCTTGCCGCTGACGAGGTCGCCGACCTTGTAAAGGGTGTCGATCTCGTCCCACGGATCGTCGGAGAGTTGCTTCACGCCGAGCGAGATGCGTTGGTTCGCCTTGTCGATCTCGAGCACCACCGCGGAAATTTCGTCGCCCTTGCCGAAGACTTCGGAAGGATGATTGATCTTGCGGGTCCAGGAGATGTCAGAAACGTGGATCATGCCGTCGAGGCCTTCTTCCAGTTCCATGAACGCACCGTATGAGGTGAGGTTGCGGATCTTGCCGCTGACCTTGTTTCCTGGAGGATACTTCTCCATGGCGAGGTCCCAAGGGTTGGTTTCGAGTTGGCGAATACCGAGGGAAACTTTCTGCTCATCGCGGTTGATGGCCAGCACGACGGCCTCGACTTCCGTACCCTGCTTGAGGACATCGGAGGGCTTGGCAATGCGCTTGGTCCAGGAAAGCTCGGTGACGTGCACGAGGCCTTCGACGCCGGGCTCGAGCTCGATGAAGGCTCCGTAAGGCACGAGGTTGACGACCTTGCCCTTGACCTTCTCGCCGACGGGATACTTCTCCTCGATGCTTTCCCAGGGATTGGCGAGCTTCTGCTTCAAGCCGAGGCTGACGCGTTCCTTGTCCTTGTTGACATCGAGCACGACCACGTCGAGTTCTTCGCCAACCTTGAGGAGTTCGCTCGGGTGGCCGATGCGACCCCAGCTCATGTCGGTGATGTGCAGCAGACCGTCGAGACCGTTGAGGTCGATGAACGCGCCAAAGTCGGTGATGTTCTTGACCGTGCCCTTGCGGATATCGCCGGGCATCATTTCCTCGAGGAGTGCGGAACGGCGTTCGGCGCGTTCCTGTTCGATCAGTTCGCGGCGCGAGAGAACGATGTTCTGACGCTCCAT
The DNA here is from genome assembly GCA_002715965.1 of Verrucomicrobiales bacterium. Lineage (GTDB taxonomy): Bacteria > Verrucomicrobiota > Verrucomicrobiia > Limisphaerales > JAYPXF01. The sequence goes on from PBAL01000022.1 coordinate 145,828, forward strand.
GTTGATCTTGACGACCTTGAACTCGTAGGACTCACCCACGAGCGCATTCAAATTCTTCGGAGGGACAACGTCGACTTGCGAAGCGGGGAGGAATGCCTCGACGCCGATGTTCACCATGAGGCCGCCCTTGACGACGGACTTCACGCGCCCGTTCACGGTACCGCCTTCGTTGCAGATGGTGAGGATCTTGTCCCAGTTCTGGCGGAATTCGGCGCGTTCCTTGGAGAGCACGACCATCCCGTCTTTGTCTTCCAGACGTTCGATGAGAACGTCAAAACTGTCGCCTACTACTACTTCTTTGATTTCATCGAATTCGTTGGCGGGGATGGACCCCTCGCTTTTGTATCCGATATCAACAAGAACTTCCTTGTTTCGGACTTCAATGACGTTTCCTTTTACGATTTCGCCTTCCGCAAAGCTCAAATCGCTTTGCGCCAAGGCTTCTTCCATGGTCAGCATGTTTTTATATTGTGGGGGAGCAGAGCGGGACGAATCCCGGAAGGCTCCATTGCCTAACGCAACCTGTTGGACAACAGAGGTTAAGGGTTAGGTTGCTAGTTTACTTATGTTTCTCAGCCCAAGTGATCACTCACACTCGTGGGGATCAGGCGGGCGGGAGAATAGGGACTGGGATGGGACGCGCAAGGGGAAAATGGCCGCCCCACGAATCGGGATCGAGATCCAGTTGCGCATCGCGCCGTTCCAACTTCTTACCGGAGCCGACGAAAAAAATCTGCAACGAACGAAGGGGCTGCGTGGCGGTTTTCGATCCCAAGCTTTGGAAATGTATTTTCCAAGTGTTTCTTTACCCTACGTTCGGCAATGCCAAGCATGATGCCAACCTCAGGATTGGTTTTTCCCTGAATGACATAGAACAGAATTTCGGCTTCACGTTGGGTGACGGCGACCCTGCCGAGTTCCATTCGCATGGTGTCGAGGATGACGAAGAACTTGGTTCGGGCGGGAGTGCCACTGAGGGTGGCGGTCAGGCGTCAGTCGCCACGCATTCGTTGAAAGCCAACCGACGGTGACTTGAGATCA
>PBAL01000023.1 GCA_002715965.1 Verrucomicrobiales bacterium
CGGTACAAGGCAGGCGCACGTGAGCGATTTCGTCGGCCAGTTCAAGAAGGCACGACACAACATGGTCGTCATTGAGCGGCGGAGAGTGGATGGCCCGACTTGGGCTACTTTTACCGCCGTCATGGCTGGTGATGGCCGAACGGCACGTGGGGCACTTGTCAATGCAGGCGGAAACTACGGATTGATGTTCATGGTGAGGCGCGAATTCCTTTCCGACTTCCAGCATCTGCTGACCGAAGAAGGGCGTCAGGCAGAGGCCGTGCGCAGATTGATAGGAATTGAAAAACTCGAAGCTGCCCTGGACACCGCGAGTATGGACACAGCCCGAATAGAGTGGTGGAGAACAGACAGGAATAGAGACGGCAAATTGCAGTATTCGGAATTTCCACACCCGGACTGGAAGCGAGCCAATCGCAACAACGACGACGTCGTCGACTGGGCCGAGGAAGTGTCGGATCGCGTTCTCAGGAAGTTGGCTGAGGAGGGAGACTTTCTCGCAAAGCATGGCAACGACGCCCAAAAGCAATGGCCGTCGATTTATGCCTGGGGCGTTGCTCACCCCGGTTTTGAACAGATCTTCCACTTCGTCGATTGGGATCGCGATGGAGAGATCACCTCGGCGGAATACACGGCCTTTGAGGATCAGTTGAACGCTTACAACGATCCATCCTTCCCGACGACAAACCCAAAAGGACAAACCCGCGAAGACCTTCGGTCGAAGAAGGGCTCGCGGAAAAAATCAAAAGGCGTCACGAAGACGACACCCAACGCGGACCCGCACATTGTCCAAATGGAGGCCGCTTTCAGCGAAAAGAAGCTGGCCAAAGCACGGGAGATGTGGGCCGCTCTCGACAAAAATCGCGACAAGCTCTGGCAGTACCGTGAGTTTCCGCATCCAGATTGGAAACGAGCCAATCGCGATGGGGATGGCGGCTTGAGTTGGAGGGAAGAATTGGCGGACCAAATGTTCAGGTCACAATCGCGCACCTATCCGAAAGCACATGGCTCGGCTTCACAAAAAGAATGGTCCTCCCGGCAGGCGTGGGAAAAAGACAGACCTGATTTCACAGGGCTCTTCCCGTTTATCGACTGGGATCACGACGGAAAGATCAGCGCAGCGGAATACGAAGTATTCGACGCGCAAATCAAGTCCTACACGGACGGTTCCTATCCAAAGACCAACGAGCATGGCGAATCCGGTATGGAAGTCTTCAAGAGATTGGCGGCTGAGGCCCCCAAAAAAACTGCGCCAAAACCTGTCCCGTCTCGAAAGACCTCGTGGGATTCCCGGGAGGAATGGAACCGCGATAAGCCGACGGTGAAGTGGATCTTCCCATTCATCGACAAGAACAGCGACGGCAAGATCGACGGCGCTGAATATCAGGCCATTCAGGAATATAAAAAGAAGCACCGCGATTGGATGGATCGGGCTCGCAAGGAACTTGGATTGACCGCCCCGAAGGACCTGTAATGACCACGATTGCTTTTGATGTCTACGGAACCCTGATCGATACCGACGGCGTGGTGTCCCGATTGCGCGAGTGGATGGGTTCGCAGGCTGATGTGTTTTCGCAAACTTGGCGAAGCAAGCAGCTCGAGTATTCATTTCGGCGGGGACTTATGCGGCGCTATGAAAACTTCGAGGTGTGCACGCGTCAGGCGCTGGATTATTGCTGCGTCGAATACGATGTATCTTTTTCCGCGGAGCAGAAAGACGCGTTGCTGCGAAGCTATCGAGCGTTGCCTGCATTTCCAGATGCCGACGAGAGCCTGGTCGCGTTGAAGGCGGGTGGGCATCGTCTCTTTGCGTTTTCCAACGGCGCCGCCGAAGCGGTCGAGGAAGTTTTGCGGGCCAGTGGATTGCGTGAACGGTTTGAGGGTGTGGTGAGTTGTGACTCGCTTGAGACCTTTAAACCGAACCCGGATGTCTACCGCTATTTCATGAAGGAAGCAGGCGCCTCAAATGACGCGTGGCTGATTTCCTGCAATCCGTTTGACGTGATCGGCGCCGTCTCGGCGGGCATGAAGGCGGCCTGGGTTAAGCGGTCCGACAGAGCAGTCTTTGATCCATGGGGAATCGAACCCAGCGTTACCGTCAAAAGCTTGAACGAACTATGTGAGAAGATAGCCAGCCAGAGATAAAGCGAAATGTTACCGGGAGAATATTCAGGAGCTACTAAAAGAGAAGAGATCGACATGATTCTACATAAACGTATCTACAGCGCCGTGGTGATTTTGGCGTGCATGCTATCGTTGGGGGGAGCCTCCGCACATGCTGAGTCGCCTAATATCATTCTGATTTTGACGGATGACCAGGGGTGGAGTCAGCTTTCCGAACCCATGGACCCCAGGGCGCCGAACGCTTCTTCGGATTATCTGGAAACACCGAATATGAACCGTTTGGCCAACGGAGGCATTCGTTTTACCAGCGGCTATTCTCCCGCCGCAATCTGCACGCCGACGCGGCGTGCAATCCTCTTCGGGACAACCTCCGTTCGTAGCGGCAGCGAATTTCGCAGTCGGTGGGAACCGATGAAACATCTTTCACTGCCACAGGCATTGAAAAGGGCTAACCCTGATTATCAGTGCGCCCATTTTGGTAAATGGGGCGAGCTCATGGGAGCCGCGCCCGGAGGCTGAAGCCCCCGTGCGTTGTCGCTACGCGACACTAAGTCATCGATGGCACGCCTTAACTAAGCGCCATTCGGGTCGGTCCGCGAAAGTGAGAATCCAGTCATCACATGTGGATCCGAATATGGAAATTGAGGCAGAGCAACTCGCCTTTGTCCGATACCCCCAGCCCCTCTTGGCGTCACTCGACTTCGTCAATTTCCTCTTTCGACAGCGTCAGATTCCGAACTATCGGTTTTTCGGGAATGTTCCCACCCGCAGCACGATAAGAGTCAGTAGAGCTTTTCGCGATACGCCCGCTCGATCGCTTCCTGTAACTCGTCGACATCGCCGGCCGCATCGGACACGGCGGCCAGAGATTCGGCCAGACTCGGCAGGCCCTCGCAGCTTTCCCACTTCTCCGGCGTCCAAAGTCCGGAGCGAATCATGCACTTGCCGCAGTGAAACAGGACCTCTTTGATTTCAACTCCCAACAACAGGTCGGGCGTCTTCCCGTTGACCGCCAGCTTCGCCCGCAAATCCTGATCCCGGGTCACCACGGCCTTGCCATTGACCCGCAAGGTTTCCCGCATGCCGGGAACGAGGAAGATCAAACCCAGCCAGGGATGTCGCAAGACGTTGCGAAAGGTATCCGCCCGCCGATTGCCCGGCCGGTCTGGAATCACCAGCGTGCGTTCATCCAGGATTTGAACAAAGCCGGGTGCGTCTCCTTTGGGTGAAGCGTCGATGCGGGTGTTCCCATCCGTGGTGGCGATCACGACGAACGGACACTTCTTGATGAAGGCACGGCTATGCTGATCCAAATGGTCAACCGCCTTGTCAACGACCAGTTGACTGGGCTCGCCCATCACCTCCCGCATCTGGAGTTCTGAAGCGATGACATCCCGAAATTCATACGGCATGCGGCGAGGCTAGCACATAATCCTGACTGTCAACTTCAAGGACGTGAATTTGTGGCCGCCTGCGGCAGAACTGGACTTGAGAGCTGAGTTTCCGGAGATGCGCGGGCTGTCTCCATCTAATCTCTGGCGAATTCGGGGTTTCTATATGGCCTATCAATCGGCGTCCAAGATTCTCGCGCAGCCTGTGCGAGAATTGCTGCAACCGGCGGTTGTGGATCTCGAGCCCGGAGATCTGCCACGGAAATCTCCCGTCAAACACTGGTCCCGCCCGAGTGGATCGAAGGGCCAAGTGTGTGCGCCTGAGTGCATGCCCGTCTGTTCCCGGTTCATAGAGAAGCCGTAGGCGCCGCGCAAGGCGGGGCAGGTGTAGCTCGGGATTTCACCCGCCGGGTCGTAGTAACCGACCAGCGTGACCACGGGCACCGAAGCCTTTCGGCTTGCGTTCGACGCGCCGGGCCTTCGTTCCAGTTCGTGGCGTTGGAAACGTAGGTCTTCTTTAAAAGGGGGCATGCGTTAATGTTTGAGGGTCGGATCGAACAGGAATCCTTAACCTTGTATATTTATGTCCCCTGTTGTGGGGGAAATCAGCGCTGACGAGGAACCACGACCACCTGGTCGATCAGAACCTGATTGGCGAGGGTGGAGTCTTTCACGTAAGCCGGACCCGTGAGCTTCAGCGAAACCCAGACCTCCCTTTCGTTGCTCGGCGGAGGCACGGCGCCCCAGCCGATGGGAAGCCAGAGCGAAACGTTCGACCAGAGGCCGCAATGACCGCTCAGGGCCTGGGCGCCGGTGTGATGCCGGGGTAGTCTTCGTCCTGTGGAACTGTTTCCAGTGTGAGCGGATTCCAACCCTGGGTGGCGAGGTCGTCGTGGACTTTGATGGCGAAGAGGAGTTTGTGGTCCTCCGGTTTTCCACTCACCGGCTTATTTGCCCACCCAAATTGTCTGCACCATCCGATGTTCTTCACCGGGTTGAATCGTATGAAGGTCGTCATGCGCGTTCGTTGTCTCGATGCAGAGCATTTCCTGGAAACCGTCGTTCACGAAATCTCCCATGCGCTTGGCTTTGTCGATCCATGGATTCCAGACGACGGTCGATCGACTGCCTTCTTTCGCGACGTGGATTTGTCGTGCGAGTTTCCGGTCGTGGATCACGCAGGTGTCCTCGGTGTTGATATAGATGCGGTCTACTTCCTCGCCAATGGTGATGGCTCCATCCTGCTGCTTTTCCTTCATTGAATCGAGCTGATCGAGATAGCTGCGACCATCCAGTCCTTCGATCGAGACCTGCCCAATCTCGCCTATGCTGAAGTAGGTGTGCAGCGCACCGCCGACGACGATTGGTTCTGTGCCGGTGTTTCGGCTGACCAGTTCCAGACGCAGGTCCGTGCCGACGATGATGTTGAGGACGAGTTCGAAGGCGTGCGCCCAGATGTCATGGGTCTGGGCACCGTCTCGCAAAACGAGGCTGAATCGTGTGCGACCGTCGCTTCGCATTTCGGAGGAATCCACCGACCATTGGCGATTGCGCGCGAACCCATGCTGGGGAAGTTCCTGATTGTCCGGGTGTTGGCTGAACCACGGCCAGCAGACTGGTACACCACCCCGAATCGGCTTGGGCGCTTCGAAGACTGCTTCGCTGCTCATCCAGAGGACCTCATCGTGTCCGTGCGGTTTGAATGACATCACGTGTCCGCCGTGCAGACAGACCTTCGCAACCGCGTGCTCGTTCTGAATCGTCGCCACGGTCAGTTCCTTGTACTTGCTGAACTTGATTCGGTTATCCAAGCCGAATCGACGATTCAAGGGATCGTCCGTGCCCTTGAGTTTTCTGACCAGGCGCATGGCCAGCTTCGCGGCCACCCAGATCAAGACGATGACGACAGCAAGAAAGACCACGGAGGCCCATAAGAGGCCGCGTTCCGATCCTCCGTCCCGGGTCCTCTCACCCTTGAACAGACCTGCCGGCTCGTAGACCGGTTCCAACACCTTCGCGGTCTTCATGCGCTCCTTGATGGTGTCGAAGGTCGGATCCTGATCGCCGGTGATCAGCATCGCCTCGTGATGCTGGAACTCAGCCACCCATTCCTCGGCATCGCCCAGTTCGTTCCTGATTTGCCGGCTGATCGTCAAGCCAGTCGGCGCAACAAATCCTTCCTGCTCGTCGGCCATGGTTTCCCAATTCGAGCGGATGTGCGCGCGCCGGCTTTTCAGCTCTTTTCGAAATGGATGCCTGAGGTCCGCAGCCCGCTCGTAGGCGCGATAGGCGAGTTCGTATTCCTTTTCTTCGGTGAGCAGATCACCGAGGACGACGTAAACATCGGGGAAGCTGCGGTCGGCCTTGATCAAGGTTTCGAGGAATTCCCGATTCACGAGCTTGGAATCCGCCGTGGCTGAAGTGCCCGCTGAATAGGGAATACCCAGAAAGTTTACCGCTTCCGAATTGGCTTTCATGTCCTCGACTTTGTCGAGCCAGCGGATCATCCGGAGGTAATAGTCGCCCAATCCAAGATGTCCTCCCGGTTGAATCTCCAACGACTTCTGAATGTGCTCGGCGGCCTTTGCATACTCGGAGGTCTTCTTGTAAAGCACACCCAGGTTTGCGTGGGTCCGGTAACGGCCAGGCGAGTCCTCTTCGATTCTCTGGAATTCCTCCAGCGCCTCGTTGTATCGCTTGAGCTTCAGGAAGGCGACCGCCCGGTCGTTTCGTGCCTCGACGTTCTTGGGGGCCTTTTCCAGTTCGAGTGCGGTCAGCTCGAGTTGATACTCGTAGAAGTGCTGACCGCGGTGCCCGAATTGTCCCATGATCAGCTTCACCACGTCGCCGGTAATCTTCTCCTCATCCGCTCGCGAGTAGCGGGTATTCACGCAGGCGAAGGCCGACGCGGGCACAAGCATTGAGACGATCAAGAGTGCTGTGAGAAAGGCTCTCATACGACGATGACGGAGACCGTATCAGGTTCAAAAGATTGCGCAAACTCGCTGTTTTATCGGCTCTTTATCGTTCAAATACGGGCAATTACTTTGACCCTGCTCGCAACTTTCCATTAAATGCGGGGTTTTCCGACGCGAAGACACATGGGTTTCACCTCCATCAAAAACGTGTTTGCAGATTCCGGTCTCGCCACCGCAGATCAATTCGATCAGTGGCGGAAGGAATGGGATGTGGCCGTGGAAGGTGGTTCAGACGAGACGATGCTGGAATTCTTCAGCCGGGAATCGGGCAAGCCCTACGACGATTTCCTGAAGCAGCTTGCCGATCAACTCGGCTGGGAATCGGTGGATCTCCCCGCACTGGACATCCCCCCCGATGCCCGCGAACGCATCTCGACGAAGGTGGCCTTCCAACATCTGGTCATGCCTTTTCGTTTCGACAAGAACACGCTTCACGTTGCCGCCAGCAATCCTTTCGACCGGGAGTTGCTGAACGCGGTGCAGTTCGATGCCGGCTGCGCCGTGCGGTTCGCGCTCACGCCTCGCACGGAAATCGACAAGGCCTTGAAGAAGTATTACGGCGTCGGTGCCGATACGTTGAACGAGTTGGAAGAAGACGAGCCGATGGAGCTGGAGATCGACGATGATAAGGAGATCACCGAGGACGACCAGGAAGCCAGCGTCATCAAGTTCGTAAACCAGATCGTGTGGGAAGCCTTCAGGCAGCGCGCAACGGACATTCATTTTGAGCCCGCTGAAGACGAGCTGCGGATTCGCAACCGCATTGACGGCATCCTCCACCAGATTCCCCTGCCCCCACAGCTGAAACGTTTTCAGTCGGCGATCATCTCGCGCATCAAGGTGATGTCCGGCATGAATATCGCCGAGAAGCGCCTGCCGCAAGACGGCCGCATCAATGTGCGCATTCGCGGTGAGGAAATCGACATTCGTGTTTCCACGGTGCCGACGGTTTACGGTGAGAGTGTCTCTCTCCGTCTGCTCACGCGCGGCAAGATCTTCATGAGCCTGGACAAGCTCGGCTACGATCCGAAGGACGAGGCCGCCTTGCGGGAGATCATCGTGAAGCCACACGGCATCATGCTGGTGACCGGTCCGACCGGTTCCGGCAAATCCACTTCCCTTTACGCGTTCCTCAGCACGATCAATTCAGTTCACAAACGGATCATCACGATTGAGGAACCGGTTGAGTACGAACTGAAAGGAATCAACCAGATCGCCGTTCGGTCCGACATCGGACTGACCTTCGCGATGGGCCTGCGCCACATTCTCCGTCAGGACCCGAACGTGATCATGGTTGGTGAGATCCGCGATCTTGAGACCGCGGAGATCGCCATCCGTGCTGCGCTGACCGGTCACCTGGTTTTCAGCACGCTTCACACCAACGACGCGCCGAGTGCGTTCACTCGTCTGGTCGACATGGGCATTGAGCCCTTCCTCGTTGCTTCCTCCGTGGAGGCGGTGTTGGCGCAACGCCTGGTTCGAACGATCTGCGAAACCTGCAAGACCGAGGAGAGCGTCGAGCAATCCTACCTCGAGCGTGTCGGTTATCCGATGGAAGAGATCGAGCGTGCGCGGTTCTGGAAAGGCGCGGGTTGCGAAGATTGTCGGCAGCAGGGTTACCAAGGCCGGATGGGGATCTACGAATTGCTGTTGCTTGATGAGCGCTTGCGGCCGTTGATTCTTCAGCGAGCGGCTGCTTCCACAATTGCCGCCAAGGCAATGGAAGGCGGGATGCGCACACTGCGATATGATGGGTGGGAAAAAGCGCGCACGGGAATGACCACCATTGAGGAAATCCTGCGTGTCACCCAGTCCGAGGAACATCTTGGCAGCCTCCTTGAAGACGATCCGGCGCGAATGAGGGAGGAATTCGCTTGAGCGCGGCAAAGAAGCCCAGTCAGTGCAACGTCGTCCAGCAGAGCGAGGGGCAGCGCAAGCTCTGGCGATATGCGGTGAATGGCCGGGGCAAGACCACGCTCAACCACGAACTCACCCAGCTTCCCGACGAACAACTCCCCGACAAACTTGTCGGCAAGAGTTGGGGGGACATCTGGCATCCGAAGCTGAACGTCGCGTGGCTTCCATCAGGGAAGGTATTTCTGCGCGTCGCGGAATTTCCCTACTGCGAACCGGACGAATTGAAGCAGATGGCCGAGCTTCAACTGGAGAAACTTTCACCATTGCCAGTAACGCAGATCGTCTGGTCGATGGAACAACTCGAGGGCGAAGGCAATTCGGACATGAGCCAGGTGATCCTGGTCATCGCCTCCCGAATCGAGGTGGAACGCTTTCTCGGCAAGCTCGAAGGCTCGGGCTACCTCGCCGACCGGCTCGAGGTTCCCGATCTGCATCAACTTCTCTCCGTGCAAAAACTCCACGACGGTGTGTGGTTCCTTCCGCGCGAAGGCGGTGATGATCCCGCCATGCTCATCGCCTGGTGGAACGACGGAACACTTCGCAACCTCACCGTGGCCAACTTCGGCACGGAGGAAAACCGTGTGAGCGAACTTCGCGACCAACTCTCACAGGTGGCATGGTCGGGTGAAATGGAGGGTTGGCTGAAAGGCGGCCTGCATTTTCACCTCATCGGCGACACTGCGACCGCTGATGAATGGAAAGCCCTTCTCGAGGAAGCCACCAATGATGCTGTAACGATCGACGAGCCGCTTCCGGATGCCAAGATTGCCGGAGTCAGCGCGGCCAAACACGGCGCCGGGATGGCGGTCTGCGACCTGATGCCGGAGGAGATTCGCGAGAATTACCACCAGAAATTCATCGACGGCATCTGGATTAAGGGGATGGGAACGGCCTTGATGCTATACGTATTCGGTGTGCTTATATACATCCTCGCGCTGGAGGGCTTGAAATTTAAGCACAACGACCTCAACCAGCAGATCTACGCGCTCCAGGGAACTTACGATCAGGCCATTTTCACGAAGGAACAGATCAGCATTTTGCAGAACCAGAAATCGCTGAAATTTGCCGCCCTGGAATGTCTCAAAGCCGTCTCCGCCAACCTGCCCTCAGAACTGACACTCCTGGCTTTTGATTTCAAGAAAGGCCCGGCCATCCAGATCAGCGGAACCGGACCTCCCACCTCACGCAACAAGGCATTCGACCTCTACGACCGGCTGAAGTCGGTGGAAGTCAATGGACGTCCGCTCTTCAAGGGCGTCGACGAGCCGAGCTCCACCAGCAACCAGCGCGAGTTGCGCTGGTCCATCTCGGCCGAACTCCAGAACCTGGAAACGAAATGAACAGCATCTTCGACAAACTGGGACTGCGCCCCGGCGAGCGTCGATTGGTGATGTTTGTCCTCTTTGTGCTCTTCGTCGTGGCGAACTACTATGTCGTTTGGCCCTACTTCAAAGAGTGGAAGGTCATCCAGGGGCAGATCACCGAATTGGAAGCCACGTTGAAGACGTATCAGGAGGAGCGTGACAACCTGCCGAGCTACCAGCAGACCGAATCGGACCTGCTCGGCCAAAGCCCCGGACTACCCAAAGCCGGCCTGGGGTCCACGCTGTTGAGAGACATTGAAAACACGGCAAGAGAGTTCGGGCAAACCTTTGGCGGAGTGAAACAGCGCGACGCCGGGGATTCAGATCGCAGCCAGTTTTTCGAAGAGAAGATCGTCGACATCACCTTCACCGGATGGACCGACACCAACCTGTTGAAGGCGTTGATCTCGCTGGAGGAGGGAAACTCAGTGATTCGAATCCAGACCCTTTCCATCAAGCCGGACGTGACCCGCAGAAAACTGGGAGGTCGGGCCACACTCGTGGCCAGTTATCAAAAGGCTGACCCCACCAAGCAATGAAAACGACACACCTTTTACTGATCGTGGTTCTGGTCGTTGGCGCGCAGCCGCTGCTGGCCCAACCCAAGGTCGTCACCAACACGGTGCGGACGGTCACCCCGCCCCACTCTCAGCCGCGCGCCGTGCCGCGCCGCCCGGCACTCGACCAGATGGCGCCCACCACTGCCGCCAGCAACACCGTCCGCCTGGATCCACGAACCATCGCAGAAGCCCGCGCCCGGATGGCCGCCGAACGAGCCCGTAGAGGTGCATCAAACAATGTCGTTACTCCTCCCGTCCTCCAAAGCGGTCAGGACATCATCCCGATTCCGATCGGTGGAGACGGCAAGAGCACAACCACGATCGTGAAGCCTGCGGTCACCAACGCCGCACCAGCCAAATCCGCTGTCAAGCCACCAACCCCTGCCGGCTCGGGCCTCCCGATGCCCGGAGCGAGAAAGCCAACGGTAGCCACGCCGGTCAAACCGGCGAACAAGATCACCACCCCTTCGACCAACACCGTCCAACGACCAAGCAGAAGCAATCTTTTCAGCAGGCCCGGCGAGGCCCGTTCGCGCGCCAATGCGGCTGGCCCCGGCCAGACCGCAACCGAGGCATTGAAGAGCCTGCAGAATGTCAGCACCGACACCGGCAAGGTCACGCCCCGCGTTCGCTCGCTGGTGCCCCTGGCGAACGACAAGCTGATCAATTCCGGAGAAATCCAGTACGAGGAAATGCCCCTCCAACAGTTTCTTGAGGATTACGCGCGCCACGTGCAGCGAACGATGATCGTCGGCCAGGGCGTCAATAAACAACTGACGGTCAACCTCGTCACACACAACGACCTGATGGTTTCCGAAGTGATCCAGGCCATGGACATCGTCCTCGCGCAAAACGCGGTCACGGTCGTTCCCGTGGGGACCAAGTTTCTTCTCGCCATAGGCGCCGCGCAGGCCTTGCAGGAAGCCGTGCCCTTCAGTGATGCGGAAAAGGATGAATTGCCCGAATCATCCACCTTCATCACCAAGATCATCCAGCTCGAGCACGTGGAACCGAAGGAAGTCTTGGACGTGATTCAGAAGTTTTCGAAGATCGCCGGCGGGTTGATTCCGATCGAATCCAATCACACGATCGTCATTCGTGATTATGCGGCCAACATCAAGCGCATGCTCGAACTGGTCGAGCAACTGGATGTCCCTGCACCTGCAAACGAGCAGATCTTTGAAGTGATTCCCATCAAATACGCGCCAGTGGAAGAGCTGGCAAACGTGCTCGGCAGCTTCACCGCCAGTGGGTCCAGTTCGGGAGTCAGCGCGTCCAACGGCAGCTCGGCTTCCCGGACGGGTTCGTCTTCACGATCGTCATTCTCCAACCGGGGAGGGGGAGGCTTCAACAACACTCCTTCATTCAACCGGGGTGGCGGTTCCTCTTTCAATAATTCCAACGTCCGGCGATTTCAGTCCACAGCCCCGCGACAGGTTTCAAGCACGCGAATTCCGACTCCCGGCACGGCGAGCAGCGCCTTCCGGCAGCGGCTGAATCAAATCGCGCAGAGTGTGAACAGCGCCAATGATAACGAACCCGAACCGTTGCTGGGTAATGCGATAATCAGCTACTACGAGCGCAGCAACTCCCTGTTGGTGCTGGCGACGCGCGAGGAAATGGTGATGGTCCGGGAGCTGATCGAAAAACTGGATGTGGTGCAGCCGCAGGTGCTCATTGAGGCGGTTATCATGGATGTCAGTCTGCGCGATGGCCTTGAGTGGGGTGTCAACATTCTTCAGCGCAACACCAACGAACGGAACAACAACAGCATTGGCGGCAGCTTCAAGAACAGTGGCGCCGTCGGTGCCGGCATGTTCACGAACCTGCTGAGCCACGCCCAGCACGCTGGCGGTTTCTCATATTACGGTTTGATCGGCACCTCCTGGGACGTCGCGATGAATGCATTTGAAACGAGCTCATACGCAACCGTCCTGCAGCGGCCGCGTATTCTCACAACTCATGCCGAACAAGCCCAGCTGTTCGTCGGGCAGGAGCGCCCATTCCCCGGAGGCCAGACCTTCGGCTTCGGCGGGCAATCGAGCATTTCCGTGCAACAGATCCCGGTCGGCGTGCAATTGGATGTGACGCCGTTGATCAATCCGGACGGACTGGTGGTATTGGAGGTGTTCCAGAGTGTGAATGATGTTCTGGATACGGTGACTTTCGGCGAAGGCACCACACGGACAGTCGCTCCGATCACATCCAGGCGGGAAACCCGGGCGAAGGTGGCCGTCAAGAGTGGGGATACCGTGATCCTTGGCGGGATGATCAAGAACGACAAGAACAACGACGAATCGGGCGTCCCGATCCTGAGGAAAATCCCGCTGCTGGGCAACCTGTTCAAGCGAAACCAAAAAACTGACAATCGTACTGAACTGGTGATCATGCTTCGGCCGACCGTGCTGGAGACCCCCGAAATCGCCGCCACGGAAACTGCTAATATCCGCAAGAGTCTGCCCGGCATTCGCAAAGCTGATCTGGAACAGAGCATTGAGGAAGGGATGCGGATGCAGCGTGTGGTGGCGGAAGAAATGCAGCTGCTCGATAAGCAGAGCAAGAAAGCAAATCGAAAAACGGGGTCGGCCCCTCCGACCGACCTGTTCGAGGAACTCGGAATCAAATAGCCGTGTCCCTCCCGGCGCTCCCCCGCATTGTCATCAATATGGCCATCAGCGCCGATGGCAAGATTGCATCCGCCAACCGCAAGGTGAACCACTTCTCCAGTCCCGCCGACGAGGAAAACCTCTACCGACTCCGATCGACTGCAGACGCCATCATGAACGGCGCCCGCACGGTGGACTCCGCTCCCGTCCTCATGGACGCCGGCCCTCTTCGTTTCCGCCGAAGCCGGGTGAAGCAGGGACTTGCCGAACACCCGCTTCGCATTGTTATCACGGGAACTGGCTCACTGGATACGAACGCGGAAATCTTCAAGCACGACTTCTCTCCCATCGTGATTGTCACTTCCCGTCGCTGTCCGAAGAAGCGACTGAAGCAACTCCAACAAGCCGCGGACAAAGTAATCGTCTGCGATGAACGCGAGGTGAACCTGAAAAACGCGTTGCGCTCGGTCAACCGCTGCTGGCCGGTCAAACGAGTCCTTTGCGAAGGCGGTGGCGAGCTGAACGACGCACTTTTTCGGGCCGATCTTGTTGGCGATATTCGCCTGACTGTCTGTCCAACGGTCGTGGGCGGCCGCGACGCGCCTGCCATCAGTGGCGGCCTCGGCCTGCAGCGGCTGTCAGATGCCCGGCGATTCGAGCTGGTGGACCGAAAATGCGTGGGCGACGAGTTGTTTCTTCATTACCGAAGAATGAGGCTCCACCAGAGGCATGCCTGATTGGTGTGTTCCGGCCCCAAAATTGCCGACTGAAGAGCAGGCTCCAACGATAAGAACACTCATTCCGATTTATGCGGACATGAAGTGTTTCTAATCGTTTCTTGCTGTGGAAAATTCTTTTGAGAAAGGGCTTGTGAAAAAATTCACGATGCCTCATTTTCCCGGCGCTTTCGAAAGAGTCGGTCGCCTTTTCTGGTCGATTTTCCCAAATTACAAAGCGTTTTTGGCCCATGTGGTTCAGCAAGAAATTTGTCATTTTTCTGGCCTTGATCGGCCTTCCCGGCTTTGCAGCCGCGAAGGGTCTGCCGGCTGCTGCTCCTGTTCTGACTCCGGAAAGTAGCTTCTTTCAGATCAACAGCTCCATGGTCGTTATCTGGATCGTGGCGATCGGTTTGATCATCGTCGCGCAGTTGGCGACGCGAAATGTCGCCTTGGTTCCTTCCGGCTTGCAGAACTTCGTCGAATGGCTCGTCGAGGGGATGTACGGGGTCTTCGAGGACATCGTTGGCAAGCACATGATCAAGAAGACCTTCTGGTTCTTTTGCACGATCTTTATCTTCATTCTCTTCTCCAACTGGTTCGGTTTGGTTCCCGGTCTGGGCACGATTGGTTGGGGACATGAGGTGGACGGGCACTTCTTGGTGACGAGTCCGATTCTCCGTGGCGCGCATGCGGACTTGAACATGACCGCAGCCATGGCTTTGCTTTTCTTCTTCCTCTGGACCAAGTGGTCGCTTGGCGAAATTGGAGCCGGTGGCATGGCGGGGCACATCTTTGCGGTGAAGGGACACGGTGGTGGATTTCTCGGGCTGTTCCTGGTGTTGGTGTTTGTCTTTGTTGGCGCGATAGAAATCGTGTCCATCTGCGTCCGGCCGGTGGCGCTCATGTTCCGTCTCTACGGAAACATCTTTGCCGGTGAAAATATTTTGGAAACGGTGATGCACATGGCTGGGCCGATTTTTGGTGGCATTGCAGTGTTCCCGTTTTATTTGCTCGAAGTTCTCGTTGGCCTGGTTCAGGCGCTCGTGTTTGCGCTCCTGACCGCGGTCTTCACTTCGCTGATGTGTGAGCATCACGAGGAAGAGCACTAAACCCTTTCGGTGGCTTGACCATGCTGGATCGTGGGAGCTGCCGAGAATAACTGATAACTAACAGAAAGACATACTACGATGACTGGTGGAATACATGTTGGGCTCGCTGCCCTTGGTTCTGCAATCGGTGTGGGTTTCATCGGAATGAAAGCCGCTGAAGCCACTGGCCGGAATCCCGGTGCTGCCGCTGCGATCCGTAACCAAGCCATTATCTTCGCTGCTCTTGCCGAAGGTATTGTGTTCATCGCCATCTTCCTTGGTGGTTGATAATTGAACCGGGTTGCGTGGCTTGTCCACGCAACCCGCACCTGACTTTATACAATGTTCGACAATATCTACTTGCTTGCAGCTTCAGCGGCTCCGAAGGGAGAAGGTGGATTGGTTGGTGATATCACAACCAAGTTCGGCGTCAGCTGGGAACTCTTCATCTCGCAATTGGTGGCGTTCATTCTGCTCGCCCTGTTGTTGAAGAAGTTCGCCTACCAGCCGGTGTTGGACGTGCTGGAGCAACGCAAGCAGAAGATCGCCGAGAGTCTGGACAACGCTGAGAAGATCAAGTCGGAGCTCGCGAAGGCGGAAGAATCCAGCAAAGAGATTCTGGACAAGGCCAACGCGGAAGCTTCCAAGATGATCCAGGAAGCCCGCGATGCCGCGGCCGCCCTCCGTGAATCGGAATCGCAGAAGGCCGTTGCCGAAGCCAAATCGATCATCGACAAGGCGCGCGAAGCAAACGACGCGGAATTGGCGCGCATGAAGGCCGAGCTTCGTGGCGAAACGGTTCGCTTGGTTGCTGAAGTGACCGCGAAGGTTGCCGGCAAGGTTTTGACCGACGATGACCAGAAGCGTCTGGCCGAAGAAACCAACAGCGAATTGGCCGCATAAGTTTATGCCGCTTCGGCGGACTGAAAGATGAAGATCTCCAAACAAGCCAAACGCGACGCCAAGCAGCTCTTTTCGGCCTGCGTGGTGGATGGCGTGTTGGCTGAAGATCGCGTTCGTCAGGCCGTGTCGAAAGTTGCCGAGGCAAAGCCACGCGCATATGTGGCGGTGCTGATGCACTTCCAGCGCCTGGTGAAGCTCGATATCCAGAAGCGCACCGCAACAGTGCAGAGCGCGGTCGAGTTGTCGCCCGAGTTGCAAGCGCAGGTGAAGGCGAACTTGGAGAAGAAATACGGCACAGGTTTGACCCTGAGCTTTTCCGTGAATCCGTCCCTCATCGGCGGCCTCCGGATCCAGATTGGCAGCGATGTCTACGATGGCAGCGTGCAGGGTCGCTTGACCCAGTTGAAGAATAGCGCAGCACTTTGAGAATTTAGCAATCGGAAGAATTTATTATGAGCGAGTTACTGCAGGAAATTGAGGCTCAAATCGCCGGAGTGAAGACTTCGGTAGAACAGCAAAATGTCGGCACGGTCCGCGAGGTCGGTGACGGTGTGGCCAAGCTTGAAGGTCTGACCGGCTGCATGGCCAACGAGATGCTCGACTTCGGCGACGGTGTCACCGGGCTGGCGCTCAACCTCGAGGAAACCGAGGTCGGCGCCATTCTGCTCGGTGATTCCACCAGCGTCTGCGAGGGCCAGGAAGTCAAGTCCACCGGCAAGCTGCTATCAGTGCCAGTCGGCAAGGCTCTGCTTGGCCGCGTCGTGAACGCGCTGGGTCACGCCGTTGACGGCAAGGGCGCCATGGAAGCCGAGGCCGCCTATCCGGTCGAAAAGATCGCGCCCGGTATCGTCAAGCGCCGTTCGGTCAGCCAACCGCTGCAGACGGGCATCATGGCCGTTGATGCGATGATCCCGATTGGTCGCGGCCAGCGCGAGTTGATCATTGGTGACCGCTCGACGGGCAAGACGACCGTTGCCGTGGACACGATGATCAACCAGGCAAAGATCAACGACCAGAACGAGGGCAAGGATGGGTTCCGTCCGGTCTACAACATCTACGTTGCCATTGGTCAGAAGCAGTCGAACGTGGCCCGCGTCATCGCTGAGCTTGAGAAGGCCGACGCGATGAAGTACACGATCGTGGTTTGCGCCGCGGCTTCCGATTCCGCTTCCAACCAATACCTTGCTCCCTTCTCCGGTGCCGCCATGGGTGAATACTTCATGGATAACGGCATGGACGCGTTGATCATTCACGATGACTTGTCCAAGCACGCTGTTGCTTACCGCGAGGTTTCGCTGATCCTGAAGCGTCCTTCCGGTCGTGAGGCTTTCCCGGGTGATGTCTTCTACCTGCACAGCCGCCTGCTCGAACGTTCGGCTCGTGTTGGTGAGAAGTACGGAAATGGTTCACTCACCGCGCTGCCGATCATTGAGACGCAGGCCGGTGACGTTTCGGCTTACATTCCGACAAACGTTATTTCCATTACGGACGGCCAGATCTACCTGGAAACGGACTTGTTCTACCAAGGTGTTCGTCCGGCTATTTCAGTTGGTCTGTCTGTGAGCCGTGTTGGTTCTGCCGCGCAGATCAAGGCCATGAAACAGGTGGCTGGTAAGATCAAACTTGAGCTTGCCCAGTTCCGCGAATTGGCTGCCTTTGCGCAGTTCGGTTCCGATTTGGATGCGAAGACCCAGGCCCAACTTGAGCGCGGCAAGCGCATCGTCGAGCTCTTCAAGCAGAACCAGTACAACCCGCAACGCGTCGCCGTTCAGGTCGCGACGCTTTGGGGCGTGCAGGAGAACTTCTTTGACGACGTCGATGTCGACAAGATCAAGGACTTCCAGGAGAAGCTTTCCGAGACTTTGACCACTCGCAAGGCCGATCTCCTCGACAAGATCGAAGACAAGGGCAAGGTCGATGACGACGTTGCCGGTGAATTGAAAGCCGCGTTCGAAGAATTCAAATCCACTTATCGGTAAGACATGCCGAGCACACGCGACATACGCCGACGGATTAAATCCGTCAAAAACACCTCGCAGATCACCAAGGCCATGCAGATGGTCGCGGCGTCCAAGATGCGCAAGGCGCAGGACGCGGCTCTGGCGGGACGCCCATACGCCGAGCAGATGAACGCGGTGATGGCGGAAGTGACGGCGAATGTCGGCGACTTCACACATCCGTTGATGGAGCAGCGTGAGAACAAGGCGGGCAAACGCGGCTTGGTTGTCGTCAGCTCGGACAAGGGTCTCTGCGGTGCCTTGAATACGAACCTCCTTCGTGAAGTGGCCAAGTATGACGCGGCAGCCACCGTGCACATCACCGCCGGTCGCAAAGCGTCGCAATACGTCGCTCGTTCCAAGCGCGAACTTGCGGCTGAGTTTACCTACAAGGACGCTCCCGAATTCAGCGAGGCCCGGCAGATCTCCAAGTTTGCGCAGGACCTTTTCCTCGAAGAGAAAGTTGATTCGGTTGATATCCTTTACACCGACTTCATCAACACGCTTACCCAACAGCCGACCGTGAAGAACTTCCTCCCGGTTGGTGAGATTACCGCGCTCGATGCGGACATGTCCGGCGAGTCCGAGAAGAAACAGGGCGAGTTGGAGGCGAGCGCGACCGAGTTCCTTTTCGAGCCGAGTGCCGAAGGCGTGTTGGGCGCCTTGCTGCCCCACTATTTGAATTATCAGGTTTACCAGGTCCTCCTTGAATCCAAGGCTTCCGAGCACAGCGCGCGGATGGTTGCGATGAAGAATGCAACCGACAACGCCAAGGAACTCATCAAGGATCTCACGCTGCAATACAACAAGCTGCGTCAGGCGAACATCACCAGCGAACTTTTGGAAATCACTACGGCGCAGATGGCGCTGGGTAACTAACTTTAGAAAGACGAGTAATGAGCACAGGCAAGATCGTTCAAATCATTGGCCCGGTGGTGGACGTGGAGTTCACCGAAAACCTGCCCGCCATCTACAACGCCCTCACCATCACCTATACCCCTCCCGGTGGTGAAGAAACCAAGCTGACGCTCGAAGTGCAGCAGCACCTCGGCGACAACTGGGTGCGCGCGGTGGCCATGTCCAGCACCGAAGGTCTGGCGCGCGGTACTGAAGTGACCGACACCGGCAAGCCGATCTCCATGCCGGTGGGTGACGCCGTGATGGGCCGTGTATTCGACGTGACCGGCAATGCGGTGGACGAGCAGGGCCCGGTTGAGGCAGATACCTACAACCCGATTCACCGCCAAGCCCCCCCGCTGGTCGATCAGTCCACCAGCCCTGACCTGCTGACCACTGGCATCAAGGTCATCGATCTCATCTGTCCGTTCCTCAAGGGCGGCAAAGTCGGTGCCTTCGGTGGTGCTGGTGTTGGCAAGACGGTCGTCATCATGGAGCTCATCAACAACATCGCGAAGCTGCACGGTGGTGTTTCCATGTTCGCCGGTGTGGGTGAGCGCACCCGTGAGGGCAACGATCTCTACAACGAAATGATTGAAGCCGGCGTCATCAAGGTGAAGAAGGATGACAAGGGTCATCCGGTTCTTGGTGACAACGGCATGCCGATCATCGAACCCGGTTCCAAGATCGGATTGGTTTACGGTCAGATGAACGAGCCCCCCGGCGCCCGTCTCCGCGTGGCTCTCTCCGCTCTCGCCGTGACCGAATACTTCCGCGACGAACACAACCAGGACGTGCTTCTGTTTGTGGACAACGTCTTTCGTTTCTCCCAGGCCGGTTCCGAAGTGTCCGCACTTCTTGGCCGCACGCCTTCCGCCGTGGGGTACCAGCCGACATTGGCTGCTGAGATGGGCAACCTCCAGGAACGCATTACTTCCACGAAGAAGGGTTCCATCACCTCATTCCAGGCCGTTTACGTTCCCGCTGACGACTTGACCGACCCCGCGCCTGCGACCACGTTCGCTCACTTGGATGCGACCGTCGTGCTTGAGCGCTCCATCGCTGAGCTTGGCATCTACCCCGCTGTGGATCCCTTGTCCTCCACGTCCCGCGCCTTGGCCCCGGACGTCGTCGGCGAAGAACACTATCGCGTCGCCCGTGGCGTGCAGCAGGTGCTCCAACGCTACAAGGATCTGCAGGACATCATCGCCATTCTCGGTATGGACGAGCTCTCCCCCGAGGACAAGCTCACCGTGTTCCGCGCCCGCAAGATCCAGAAATTCCTCAGCCAGCCGTTCTCGGTGGCTGAAGTCTTCACGGGTGTCGAAGGCAAGCAGGTGCCGGTTGAAGAAACCATCAAGGGCTTCGGCGAGATCCTCGAAGGCAAGCACGACGATGTGCCCGAAAATAACTTCTACATGAAGGGCGGCATCGACGAAGCTTTGAATGCATAGTTGAGAGTTGAAGGTCCAGAGCTGAAAAACTCTCAACTCTAACCCCTCTCAACCATCAACCCGAAACAATGGCTACGCTGAAACTCGAAATCGTCACTCCGGAGGCCCGCGTCTACTCCGACGAAGTCGACATGGTGACCCTCCCGGGCAAGGAAGGTGAAATGGGCATTTACCCAAATCACATCCCCCTGATGACCCAGGTTGCAGCAGGTGAAATCATCGCCCGCAAGGCCGGTCAGGAATCTTACCTCGCAGTGGGAGATGGCTTCGTTGAGATCACCGGTGAAAAGGTTGCCGTGATGACCGACATGGCCGTCGAGGCTGACAACATCGACGAAGCCCAAGCCGAAGAAGCCCGCAAGCGCGCCGAAGCCCGTCTCGCTGAAAAGCTCAACGACGAAGAGGCCGCCATGGTTCAAGCCGCATTGGCTCAGTCGATCGCGCAGTTGGATGTGAAACGTCGCCGGAAGCGTTAGGCCTCGGACCACCAAAGGCATTTATTGAACGGCGGCTTCGGCCGCCTTTTTTATTGTCGCGCTCCGAAACATCATTGCTCCAGGCTTTGTTGACATGGGGATTCATGATCGAGATTACATGAAGCCGGAACGGCCACCACCGGAGGAGTTTCGATTCTCGCGTCGGCATGCAATGTTCCTCGGTGGGGCGTTTCTGTGCCTCCTCCTTTGGTCGCGCTGCGGTCACGGCATAGATTTGGAGTATAAGGAATATCACCGTCCTCCAGTTCTCGAATCAAAACGCCAGTGGGAGGCAGGCTCGTTTGGGATCACCAACGGAACGGTCTTCGTCAGTGATCCCGGCTACAGAGAACCCAGCTTGGACCTTCAGTGCAGACCCGGGCAGTGGAGTGCCATCGCGATTTAGAAGACCTTTGATTACGGGGTGACGGATGCGGAACTGATCGCCTTCCATCCGGAGGCACCTTCGAACGCGACCAACTGGGTAAAGATCGGACGCATCGGTGTGGACAGTGCGCAGGCCGGCTTCTTCGACAAGCCGGTGTTTCGGAATGACGGGCTGATGCCAGCTGGCTTCGAATTGAAGACGTTCGACGGCAAGCATGCGATTGATGATGAGCTTTGGTGCTTTTACTGTTGTGAGCTGACGAAGAAGGGAGCGGCTGTCGTGCCGGGTGCTGTGGTCGGACATTCGGGATACGGCGATGGCGGCTATCCGCTTTATGGCATCACCAATTCAGCCGGGCTCTACGTTGCCCTTCGCTTGATTTTCGTGGATGACGATGGTTTCGGCTGAATCGGGATCAGCACTCGCGAACTCCGCAAAGACCAGGGGGTGGATCCAGATTGATACATCGACTTTCGTGCGAATCTGGTGCATTGAAGCCAAACAGCAATGAGCGACGAAGAACCGGTATTCATGTTCGAAGGAGACGATCCCGACATGCACGTCGCAGCGCGGGAGGCGCGTTCCACCTTCAAGTTCTTCTGGCGTGAGCTTTCGTGGGAACGGCGACGGATCGTTCCGGCAATCGACATCGCGATGATCAAGCTGCCGTTCACGGATGGAGTGGGCGCCGAGTCACCGAATCAGGGCGAACACATGTGGGTGGATAAGGTGGATTTCGACGGACAACGATTGACCGGCGTGCTCGTGAATTCACCCCGCTGGCTGAAATCGGTGAAGGACGGAGATCCAGTCAATGTGCCCTTTGCACATCTTGAGGACTGGCTGATGACATCCGGAGATACTGCGTTCGGTGGCTACACCGTGAATGTGATGCGTCGGAAGATGTCCGCCGAGGAAATGGAGACTCACGATGAAGCGTGGGGATTGGACTTCGGTGATCCGTTCCAAGTTCGTTTGCAGGAGCATGATATTCAAAAACATGAGGGGCACGTGGATCATCCGATGTGCACGAATACCATTGAATCCCTTCGCAAGCATGTGCAGGAGAATCCGGGTTTTGTTGCCGATGTCGACGAAACCGGTTGGGCTGAACTGCATCGGGAATCGCTGGCTGGGAATCTCGCCTCAGTGAAGCTACTGGTGGAGCATGGCGCCGATCCGCGGACAAAGACGCGGCACGGATTGAACGCGATCGAGTTGGCGCGCGCCTTGGCGTGGGAGGAAGTCGCGGCTTATCTGGAGTCCGCATGAACCCGGCATGCGAAAGGCGTTTCTATTCCGTTACTTGGGGAGTTTCGCATCAATGGCAGCGATCACTCCAATGCGACGCGACGGTTATAGCAATTCGCCTTGGGGGCTCTGATCCGGTGCTTCGGAATCGGCGGGTTGTTCTTCCACCGGCGGACCGCCGTGAGCGGCCTGGGAGTCGCCTTCCAGGGTCACTACTGCCCGTCGGATTTGCTGTCCCTGATAGGTAAAACCGACCGCAACGGTGTGTTCGATCTTTGCCCCATCTTCGACTTCGCGTTCGCTTTCGACGGGGATGTGATTCTCCGTCTCAAAAGCGCTGCCGGCGTCCGCTGCGAAGGGAGTCAGGCCGACGCGCCGGGCAGAATCGTGACATGCAGCTTGAAAATTTGTGAGTTGCTCGATGACGTTCTTTTGCCCGGAACGGACTGCTGCTTGTTGCAGGGCATGAACGTGGTCGAGGATGCGAACGAGCACTTCCAGCCAATCGGTTTCGGCACGGCGCAGTTTGTCGGTCTCTAGCTTGAGCGCGGCCTTTTCGCGATCGTTGGCCTTGGACATGAATTCCGCGAATCGCTTGGCTTCGGCGGTCATGTCATCGGCGACGGTCTTGGCGGCTTCGACGGAGCGGGTTGAGTGTTCCTGGACGGTCATCCATTGCGCAGTGGCGGTGGTGATCTGATCGACGACCTTTTGTACGTCGGCGATCTGTTTGGTGGAGACGGCGAGGGTGTCGATCTCGTCCATGCGGAGTTGAGCTTTGGCGTCCAGAAGAAAGGGCAGCACGCAAATGACAGCCCCGCCCAGAACGCAAACGCTGATCATGCCACCGGTGAGGTTCGTGAGGGGTTGCGGGCTGGTTCTCAGAATCCACCAGCCAAGGAAATCGAGAAACAGGGCGCTGCCGATGAATGGCGCCACGGTCGGCCATTTGCTGAGTCTGGCATCAGGTTGATTTGCCATGCGCGGAGCTTAGTTGCGCGCTGGAAGTTCGTTCAACGGAAAACGGAAACGGGGGCGCGAGAATTTGAGAGATGGTTGTCCGCAGAATGATTTGTTGGGAATCATCCGCCCTCTACGCGTAAGAGAGCGGCTACACGAAAAAGGCCCGGCGAATCGAGTTCGCCGGACCCTTGAAAAGGTCGGTTTAGTAAACTTGGGTGGCTTCCACCTCAGTGACCGGTCGGCCCTTGAGGAGTGCGGTGGTGATTTCCGCGGAGACGCGGGCATCACCGACGGATGCTGCCTTGGCCTTGATGGTCCAGGTGGCAACCTGTTTTGCAGCGATGCTGGCCAGTGGTGCAAAGGTCACCGTGTTGCCGGCGATCGTTCCCTGAGTCACGCCACCAGCTGCGGTCGGGGTGACCTGCGCGGGGAAGCGGATCACGGCGTTCACATCGCGATCTTCAGCCGTGCCCTGGTTGGTGACCTTCAGGGTGTAGGTCGTGCTTTCGCCGATGAGCAATGGATCCGGGTTGTCCACCATCTCGACGAGCACAGCGGCAAATCCGCGCCAGAGTGTCTGTGCCTGGGCGCGATCGCTGAGGTCGCCGGAACGGGCAACCACGTTGTTGACAGTCACACCCGGACGCGAAGCACGCAGGCCGAGGTTCACGCTCTTGCTTTCACCGGTGTTGAGCGTCCCGACGTTCCAAGTCGCCTGGCGACCGGCAACGGATGCCCCGGAAGCGCCGGCGATGACTGCGTTCGTCGGAGCAATATCAGTCAGCGTGACGTTGTTCAGCGTTGTGTCGCCAGTGTTTGAGACGGTGATGTTATAGTTCGCGGTCTTGCCGAGGAACTGCTGCGGAGGTCCGGTCTTTTCAACCTTGAGTCCGGGTTGGACGACCTTGGTCACCGCGGTATCCGAAACGCTGCCGGCGTTGGTCGACTTGGCAACGACCGTGTTGGTGTGCGTTCCGCGTTCGCTGGCGATCAGCGTGACAGAAGCCTGCTTGGCTTCACCTGGTGCAAGGTCTCCTGCCTCAAAGACAAGTTCACGTTTGCCGGAATCGTGCGACATGCCCGGAGGCAGGGTGTCAGTAACTTCGACGCCGGTCGCGGCGGTCGTGCCCACGTTCTTAACGACGATGTTGTAAGGCACGCGCTCGCCGACCTGGGCTGTTGCCGGACCGGTCTTCTCGATGGTGAGTTCGAGCTTGCCGACCTTGGTGACGACACAGGAAATCGGCACGGCATGGATGGTGGAACAGCTGCGCAACACGCCTTCACCGGTAGGGGTCAACCAAACTGTGACGGTTTGTTTTTCAGCTTTCTTGAGCTCGTTCCAGGTCCAGACGAGCTTGTTGCCGGAGACTGATGCAGGAGGCGGTTCGGCCTTCATAAAGGTTGCGCCGGCGGGGAGGTAGTGTGTGAGCACCACTTCACCTACGTCTGCCTGAGGATCGACGATGATTTTGTTTTCGTAGGTCTGGCCGACCGATGCTGTGGCCGGGGCCGTCTTGTCCAGCTTCACCAATTGATATGCCCCAACGATGTATTGCGGAGTGGGGGCCGCCTGGGTTGTCGTTGTCGTGGTGGTGGTGGTTCCTTCATTCACGCCCGCAACGGTGTGCGGCTTCTTGGGGTGATGTGCGGCTTCGTATTTGTAAGTGCGCCCTTTGTCACGGGTGATACAGCCGGTGAACACGAACGCCAGAAACGTAGCGAGAAGGATGGTCTGGAACTTTTTCATGGGCGGAGCAATCGGTTAACCGAGTGCGGAGAATTCAATCACAATTCAATGTGTTGCACAGTAGTTTTCGGGTTGGAATCCAGTGTGCGAATTGACTCAAAATAAAAAGACACCCGAAAAAGCGGGTGCCCATGCATGTGAGTCGAACTATCAAAGAAGACCTCCTGCCCAAACTCCAAGCCCGATACGCCCGACGCAATCGCGAAGGCAAAAGCCGCATGCTCGATGAGTTGTGTGAAGACTATGGCTTCGAACGCAAATACACCATCAAGCTGCCCGGCAACAAACTGCCCGCGCCCACCGGTCGACGTAAATCCGGTCGCCACCCCCGCTATCCGGAGATTGAACCGATCGTCCGAACCATCTGGAAACACGCCGGACAACCCTGCGGCAAACTCCTGGCCCCGGCCCTCAAACACTGGTTGCCCTTCTTCGAAAAACACCACGGCAAACTCAGCTCCAAATGCCGCCGACTCGTCCTCCGGGCCAGTCCCGCAACCTTGGAACGGCTCCTGCAACCAGCCCGTGTCCAAGAACCCCTGCGGGGCCGCAGCCCACCCAACCCGGCTTTCTCGAAGCCGACACTGTTGCCCACCGCGGCGGCAGTTTGGCGGGGGATTTCATCTGGAGTGTCACCTACACCGACATCCTCAGCGCCTGGACCGAAGGTCGCGCGGTCTGGAATCGTGGGGCCGAAGGCGTGGTTAAAGCCACCCAAGACGCCGAAGCCAGTCTGCCCTTCGCCATGAAGGGCTTCGACTGCGACAACGGCGGGGAGTTCCTCAACTACCACCTGCTACGCTGCTTCAGCGAGCGCCCCAAAGCCGTGCAGTTCACCCGCTCGCGCCCTTATCACAAGGACGGCAACGCGCACGTCGAACAGAAGAACTGGATGTGGCCGCGCCAACTGCTGGGCTACCAACGCCTGGAAGATCCCGAGCAAGTCGAACCCATCAACGAACTCTTCCGGCAAGCCTGGAGCCCGCTGCACAACTTCTTCATCCCGGCGCAGAAGCTGAAGAAAAAATGGCGCGAAGGCAGCCATTGGCGCAAGCGCAACGAAGCCCGGAGTTCTCCAGCCCCAGACAGGCATCTTCCCCGCAGCCACCGCGAGCAACTGGGGGGCCACCACTTGACACCCTGATTACCCTTCACATGAACCAACCAAAACAATGTCACCGAACCCGTTCTGCTGAATCTCCTTCGGTGTCATTTTATTTGGAGGCAACGCGTGTGAGGGCAAAAATCCGTAGTTACTCGAATTTCCTCACCATTTGATGTCCTGGAGCCGCCTGGCGACTTCTTCCGCGTTCGCGCGTGAATTGAAGGCCGAAATGCGGAAGTAACCCTCGCCCATGGAACCAAATCCGGCGCCAGGCGTGATGACGACGTTGGCGTCGTTGAGCACCTTGTCGAAGGCATCCCAGCTGGTGACGCCCTCGGGATTCTTGACCCAGATGTAGGGGGCGTGTTCACCGCCGTAGACAGTCAGCCCGGCGGCTCGCGCTCCTCCGGCCAGCAGCTTGGCGTTGCCCATGTAGTGTTCGATCAGTGCTGAGACCTGTGCCTGCCCGGCATCGGAGTAGATCGCCTCGGCGCCGCGTTGGATCGGATAGCTGACGCCGTTGAACTTTGTGCTTTGTCGGCGGGACCAAAGACCGTGAAGCGGCTTGGCGTCTCCGGTTTCGTCGTAGGCCATGAGTTTCTCCGGAACGACCGTGAATGCGCAGCGCGTTCCGGTGAAGCCGCCATTCTTGGAAAAGCTGCGGAATTCGACGGCGCACTCATGTGCGCCTTCGATTTCGAAAATGGACTTGGGCACGGAATCGTCCTGGACGAACGCCACGTATGCCGCGTCGTAAAGGATGATTGCCTTGTGCTCGCGGGCGTAAGCGACCCAGGCCTCCAACTGCTCGCGGGTGGCGACCGTTCCGGTGGGGTTGTTCGGATAGCAGAGATAAATGATATCCACGGCTTCCTTGGGGAGTTCCGGCACAAATCCATTGTCGGCGGTGCAGGGGAGGTAGACGAGGCCTTCAAAGCGGCCGGCGTCGTTGGCGGAACCGGTGTGGCCCACCATGACGTTCGTGTCGACATACACTGGATAAACCGGGTCCATTACCGCGATGCGGTTCTTGGAGCCGAGCACGTCGAGGAAGTTTGCACTGTCGCACTTGGAACCGTCGGAGACGAAGATTTCGTGGGCGCCGATTTCGATGCCCTGGGACTTGTAGTCGTTTTGTGCGATGGCTTCTCGGAGGAATTCATAGCCCTGCTCGGGACCGTATCCGCGGAAGCTCGAGCGATCGCCCATTTCGTCCACCGCCTTGTGAATGGCTTCGCGCACGGCGTCTGGCAGCGCTTCGGTCACATCGCCGATACCGCACTTGATCAGGCTTGCTGCGCGGTCGGGATTGGCGTCGCTGAAGGCGTTCACCCGCCGGGCAATTTCCGGGAACAGATAACCGGCCTTGAGTTTGAGGTAATTCTCGTTGAGGTATGCCATAGTTCGTTAGGGCGCGGAACCTAGCGGACATGCATTTGGGTGGCAACGGTTTTGCCCGTTTAAGGCGCTTTACTAGGTCGGTGCAGCGTGTCATGCTCGGACGGTATGCGAATCTGGAAAGCCATCCTGTTTTGTCTCCTGCCGCTCGCCATCGCAGGTTGTTCTACCACCATCACCAACCTGACCCCGCGGAATTTCTCCCGGAACGCAGAGAACATGTATCCGGTTGAGGTGGTATTCGAAAGCAATGTCCGTGCAATCCATGACGACACCATCAAGCCCTACGTCCAGATTGGGGACGACAATTACCTGATGCGGAGAACGCGTGTGGTTAGAGATCGTTGGGAGACACTGGTTCCGATTCCGGCGGACAAGTCGGTGGTGAACTATCGCATCAAAATCGATTACCTGGAACGACAGGGACTGGAGCTGTTGCCAAGCAGTTCATTGTCCGCGCCGTACCAGATCGTGGTGAAGTAGGGCAGCGGTGGCCTCTGAGCCGCCGAGCCCGCCCTGTGGTAACTTTCAATGCTTGCATCCCGGAGGATCGCGCAATGTGAACGTGCGGCACACTTTCCGGTGTGCGTATTGGGGAAAACGACCCCGAGCTTGCCTCGGTAGTGAGAAAGATTGGTGAGCTAATTGACAGGCAACGATTCAAAAGACCCCATCGGCCTTGTGCCGATGGTGAATCAGGTGGATATGTGCGGACGTCAGACGAAACTTATTCACCATCCAGACAAGCTGGATAGGGCCGAGGTGTAAACGAGCCGCATTAGCTGACAATCTCGCTCACCATCGGCACAAGGCCGATGGGGTTTCCGCCAATGGGCAGACAGTTTGACGAACGACCTCACTACCCAATGATGCCATTCATCGTGGCACTCGGGCGCATGGCTGTCGAAGCCTTTTCCGCATCCGGTTGATAGTACCCGCCAACATCGGTGGGTGATCCCTGAACGCCGATCAATTCGTCCACGATCTTTTGTTCGTTGGAGGCCAGTTGTTCGGCTATGGGCGCAAAGTGAGATTTCAATTCCGAATCGTCTCCCTGAGCGGCGAGCGCCTGTGCCCAAAAAAGTGTGATGTAGAAATGGCTTCCTCGATTGTCGATGCCACCGAGGCGTCGCGTGGGGGATTTGTTCTCGGTCAGGAGTTGTTCGGTGGCCTTGTCCAGCGCGGCGCCGAGGATCTTCGCCTTCGGATTGTCGAAAGTGTCACCGAGATGTTCCAGTGACACGGCCAGCGCAAGGAACTCACCGAGTGAATCCCAGCGGAGATAGTTTTCTTCCTGAAACTGTTGGACGTGCTTGGGAGCGGAGCCACCGGCGCCCGTCTCGAACAATCCGCCTCCGTTCATCAGGGGAACGATCGAAAGCATCTTTGCGCTCGTGCCGACCTCGAGAATCGGGAAGAGATCTGTCAGATAATCGCGAAGCACGTTGCCGGTGACGGAGATGGTGTTCTCGCCCTTGGCCATGCGTTCGAGCGATGCCTTGGTGGCATCCAATGGCGGGAGAATATGGAGGTCAAGGCCTTCGGTAGCATGATCCTTCAGATACTCGTTCACCTTGGCGATGAGTTGGGCGTCATGCGCACGACTTTCGTCCAGCCAGAAGATTGCGGGCCAACTGGTCGCGCGCGCTCGATTGACGGCGAGCTTTACCCAGTCGCGAACGGGGGCGTCTTTGGTCTGGCAGGCACGCCAGATGTCGCCCTGCTCAACTTCATGCTCGATCAGCGTGTTACCCGCCGAGTCGGTTACGCGAATGCTGCCTTTGCCGGGAGCCTGGAAGGTCTTGTCGTGGGAACCATATTCCTCGGCCTTCTGCGCCATCAATCCCACGTTGGGCACGGTGCCCATGGTCGTTGGATCGAAGGCGCCGTTTTCGCGGCAGAAGTCAATCGTGGCCTGATAGACCGCTGCGTAGGAGCTGTCGGGAATCACCGCGAGCGCGTCCTGTTGTTCTCCCTTTGCGTTCCACATCTGACCGGAGGTGCGGATCATGGCTGGCATGGAAGCATCAATGATGATGTCGCTCGGAACGTGCAGATTGGTGATGCCCTTGTCGGAGTTCACCATGGCCAGGTCCGGGCCGTTGTCGAACGCGGCCTTGATATCAGCCTCGATCTCGGATTTCTGGTCGGACGGAAGTTGATTCAGGCGCGCCAGCAAATCGCCGAAGCCGTTATTGAAGTTTACGCCCAATTCATCGAACGCGGCTCCGTGCTTGGCGATCAGGTCCTTGAAGAACACCTCCACGCACACGCCAAAGATGATTGGATCGCTCACCTTCATCATCGTGGCCTTCATGTGGAGCGAGAAGAGGATGTCTTCGCTTCGGGCTCGCGCGATCTGTTCGTCGAGAAATGTCACAAGCGCGTTCCGGTTCATCTTCGTTCCGTCGAAGATTTCCCCAGCCAGCAGAGCGATCGATTCTTTGAGAACGGTCGCAGTGCCATCTTCAGCGATGAACTCGATCTTTGCGGTGGTCGCTTCCGCAACCGTCACGGATTTCTCATTCGATCGAAAATCGTCCTTCCCCATCGTGGCGACATTTGTCTTCGAGCCCTTCGACCACGCACCCATAGAATGCGGATTGGACCGGGCGTAGGCCTTGACCGCCTGGGGCGCACGCCGGTCGGAATTGCCTTCGCGCAAGACCGGATTCACCGCGCTGCCTTTCACCTTGTCATACTTGGCCTTGACGGATTTCTCGTCCTCGTTCTGCGGCTCGTCCGGGTAATCGGGCAACGCATAACCCTGCCCCTGCAACTCTGCGATCGCGGCCTTCATCTGTGGAATCGACGCGCTGATGTTCGGCAGCTTGATAATGTTTGCCTCAGGCGTCTTGGCGAGTTCACCCAGTTCGGCGAGTGCGTCGCTGATGCGCTGGTCTTCACGCAGGCACTCGGGAAAGTTCGCGATGATCCGGCCGGCCAATGAGATGTCTCGGGTTTCGACCGTTACGCCGGACGGCTTGGTGAAGGCCTGGATGATGGGGAGAAAAGAACAGGTGGCGAGGGCCGGCGCCTCGTCGGTCTTCGTGTAGATGATTGTCGGATTGGACATGTTTCGGAACTCGGTCCTCGTTCGGCGAGAACAAGCGCCGCAAGTGCTACACTCTCCGGCGCACGGAGGCAAGCGGCCTTGCAGCTTCAGGCGGTGTTTGCAGGTCCTTTTTCGTCGTCATGCGAGTCATTCTGAATTGCTTGAGTTTTTCCGTAACGGCTGTCAGCGTTCTCGACTCTTTTGCGGAATACGGCTTGGGCACATGAAGCATCAGCTTGAATTTGAAAAACCGATCGTCGAACTGCAGCGCAAGCTGGACGACCTGAAGAAACATCAGGATACCAACGCGCTGGGCATCAGCTTTGACGACGAGGTCAAGCGTATCGAACAGAAGATTGCCGAGACCCGGAAGGAGATCTATTCCAACCTCGACGCCTGGCAACGCGTTCAGCTCGCCCGTCATCCACAACGTCCCTTCGCACTGGACTACTGCCACAATGTCTTCAGCGAGTTTGACGAACTCGCCGGCGACCGTCTCTACGCGGACGACCGCGCCGTGGTGGGGGGATTTGCCATGCTTGATGGCCGGCGCGTGATGGTCATTGGCACTCAGAAGGGCAGGGACACCAAAGAAAACATCCTGCGAAATTTTGGTTCCGCACATCCGGAAGGCTATCGCAAGGCCCTGCGTCTGATGCGCCTCGCAAACAAGTTTGGTCTTCCAATCGTTACGCTCATTGACACGGCTGGCGCTTTCCCTGGTGTCGGCGCCGAGGAACGCCATATCGCGGAAGCCATAGCGGTGAACCTCCGCGAGATGACGCTCTTCGAAGTTCCCATCATCGGCGTGGTTTTAGGTGAGGGCGGTTCTGGTGGCGCGTTGGGCATCGGCGTCTGTGACCGCGTGTTGATCATGGAGAACGCCTACTATTCGGTAATCAGTCCCGAAGGTTGCGCGGCCATTCTCTGGAAGGATCGCAAGGCGGCATCCAAGGCCGCCGAAGCTCTCAAGATCACTGCTTCCCACCTGCAGGACCTGGGCCTTGTCGATGAAATCATTCCCGAACCCCTTGGTGGCGCCCATCAGGATTGGGACAGCTCGGCTGCGAACGTGAAGGACGTCCTCATTCGTCACCTTGACGAGGTAGCCGCGTTCAAGACCGATGAGCGGCTTGAGAAGCGCTACGAGAAGTTTCGCGCCTTCGGTCATTTCGAGGACAGCCAGGCCGCCTGATTGAACATCAGGCATCTGGTCCAGCTCCACCCCTCCAACAAAACGCTTGGCCGGTTTTCACTTTGCCGCCAGCATCGTTGTGATGGGCATATCGCCGAAACAGTTCGAGGCATTGCAGGAACGCACCCGACCGGGCCAGCGAAAGGTTTCGAAGTCCTCAACCGACATCGACCGAACGACCACCCATGAAGTGATCCTTGGAATCGATCCTTCATTGCGCGGGACGGGATACGGCGTCATCAAGGTTACGCAGCCGCATCCGGAGACCCTGGCTCAAGGCACCATCAAATGCCCACCCAGCTGGGAACATTCCCGCTGCCTCGCGCAGATCGCAAAGACCATCCGCAGCGTCATCCGCAAGACCAGGCCGACCGGATGCGTTGTGGAAGGCATCTTCCACGCGCAGAACCTCAAGACGGCCATCATCATGGGTGAAGCCCGTGGCGCGGCATTGGCTTCGGCTGGAGAGGCGGGACTGGAGATTTTCGAGCTGGCCGCGCGGAAGGTGAAGCTGGCGATCGTCGGCTACGGAGGCGCGCAGAAAAGCGCCGTGGCCCGCATGGTTCAACGCATGCTTGATCTTGAAGAAGAACCTGCTCCGGACGAGGCCGATGCCCTGGGGTTGGCCCTGGCCTACGCGCAGGAAAACCGACGATACCAATTACAACCGCCGAAGCGCGTTTGACTGAAAAATGATAACCTTTTTACGCGGCAAGATTGTCGAAGCAATTCCCACCCAGGCGGTCATCGACGTGAACGGCGTTGGTTACGAAGTTCTCATACCGCTTTCCTCTTTGGACAAGCTGCCCGGCCCGGGACAAGACGTGCAGTTGCTGACCCATCTCGCCGTGCGGGAAGACGCGCACGTTCTCTACGGATTCATGACGTCCGAAGAGCGCGAGATTTTTCGACTGTTGATCAGCAACGTCAAAGGCATAGGACCCAAGCTCGCGCTCAATATCCTCAGCGGGACCAATCCTGTTTCATTCAAGGGCGCCGTTGCCAACGGAGACGTCAAGGCGCTCTCGTCCATTTCCGGCGTGGGCAAGAAGACTGCCGAACGCATCGTCGTCGATCTGAAGGATCGGATCGGCGCGGTCGGCGCCTGGGAAGCCAGCAGTGCTGCGCAAGCGTCTGCGGTCGAAGACCAGAAGCTGAACGATGCAGTGTCTGCCCTGATCGCCTTGGGCTTCAAACCTGAGGAAGCGCACAAGTCCGTGAAAGGCGCTGTGGCAATGCTTGGCGATTCGGCTACTGTTGAGGAATTGGTTCGCGCCTCTCTCAAGAAGTAAGGCATGTCGGACGAGCGAGCGAAAGACGCGTCTGGGCCTGTGATTCCCCGCCAGGCGGGATTCGGCGGCCGCGTGCTCGCCCGCATGATCTGGTGGCTGACCAATCTCTTGGTGTTGACCTTGCGATGGCGCGTAAACGTTCCAGAAGGCCTGCTGGACGAAGAATCAGAGAAGCCCGTAATTCTCTGCATCTGGCACAATCGCCTGGCGCTTTCCCTGATCCTCTATCGAAAATTCATCCTGCCCGTGCGGCCGAGTCATCGGCTGGCTGCGATGGTCAGTGCCAGCCGCGATGGCGGGATGTTGGCCCGGGTGCTGGAACTGGCCTCTGTGAAACCTATTCGCGGATCGTCGAGTCGGCGCGGTTCACAAGCGTTGAAGGAAGCCGTCAGCTGCGCCCGTGACGGATTCGATCTGGCCATCACCCCTGATGGACCGCGCGGGCCGAAGTACACCCTGCATCCCGGCGTCGTATCCATCGCGCAACTCAGCGGCTGCCGGATCATTCCTGTGTCATACGATCTTTCCTGGAAGATCACTTTGAACAGCTGGGATAAGTTCCAAGTCCCGCTCCCCTTTGCCCGGGTTGACTTCCGCCTGGGTGAAGCCATTGAAGTTCCCCGTCGGCTGGATTCCAATGGGCACGAGAAAACCTGCGAAGCGGTTCGACAAAAACTCATGGAGCTCACGGATCGTCAATAGCGGTCGAAGCTCACGCCAGCACTTCAATCTCCCCGCCGTTCGCGAGACATACCCGTTCCGTCCCGGCCTGTGAAATCCAGGTCACATCATCTTGTTCCGTGTTCCAGACCAGGAACGATGGAATCGGACCATGTTGTCGGCCCGCGTTGAAGACGATCGTCTTCCCGATTCGATGCGTCCACGAGCCCTCCTTGCGAAACGGCGCCTCGTGAACGTGTCCCGTAAAAACGATGTCCGGTTCAAACCGCTCGATCCAGTCACCAAGCTGCGCATCGCCGAAGTGCTTCTTTCCATTCCAACTCAATGGCGTGTCTTGGGGCGGACAGTGATAGACCCATGCCCAGCGCGTCTTCTCTTTGGAAGAATCAGCTTCCAATTGTGCCCGCACTTTCTCCCGGCCAATGTCCCCATCCCACCACGGACAGATAGTGAACAATGTGTCTTCAATCGCCACCGAATCCCCATCGACCTGCGCGCCGCTGAGCCTTCCATCCTGCAACCAGGTTGCGCCCCGCTCGTCTTCGGAGATCTTCTCTTTCGCGTCGTGATTTCCCGATGAGGCGAGCACGGGCACCTTCTGCCGGATGCGCCTCAGATAGTTCAGAGCCACCACCGCCTGCGCATCTCGTTCCACAATTGATACGAGGTCGAGCAGATCCCCCGCCAGCACCACGACGTCAAACCTCTCCGCCACAGAATTCACCCAGTCGAACTGCTTGAGTGAGTAATGGATATCTGCAGCGATCAAAAACTTCATCGGTGAGCCCGGGAACTATCCGGATACACGATAGGGAATTCCAGCCCGCGCTTGAGTGCTCCTCTAAATGTTCGGCAGCTCAAAGCCCTTGCGATGTTCCCGGCCAACCAGCTTGTTCGCCTCCGCGTCGTCGAAGGTCTGCGTCTTCGCATCGAACTTCAGGCGTTTCCCCGTGCGCCATGCGATGTTCCCCATGTGGCACATCGCGGAACTGATGTGGCCGGAAAGAATCTCCTGGTTGAGTGAATCGCGTTTTCGGTTGATCACCGCATCGAGGAAATTTCGCACGTGCTCGGTTTGCCCGACGCTGCTTTGGCCGTTTCTGACCACTTTCCCCTTCGAGTCATACGCAGTCCATGAACGATTGGTCACCAACATCCAGCCATTCTCGCCATAGATGGCCGCACCCGTTTCTGTGCCGAACAATTGTGGCCGCGACCAAAGGCGCATCTCATATTGCACGATCGCCTTCGGATATTCGTAGTTCACGAACAAGGTGTCCGGCCATTCCTGATCGTCGTCGTGATACAGCTTTCCGCCCGAGGCGTTGATGGCCTGTGGGAAATCCTCAAGTCCCATCAGATAACGGCAATAGTCCACCCGATGCACGCCGTCGTTTCCAAGGTCGCCCGTGCCGTAGTCGAACATCCAGCGCCACTGCAGGTCGACGATCGAAGGGTTGTATTTTCGGTGAGGCGCCGGCCCAAGCCAGAGATCGTAATCGATACCGGCAGGCGCCTTCGCGTCCGGCTTCAGATGCACGGATCGCGTGGTTGCCGTTTCCCAGGACTTGCCACTGATCACGCGCCCCATCGCACCGCTCTTTACATACTCACGCGCCTCTTTCAAAAACGGCGCGCTGCGAACCTGCGTCCCCATCTGCACCATCCGATCATGCTTGTGCGCCATCTCCACCGCGACCTTGCCTTCGAGGATGTTGTGACTGGCCGGCTTCTCGACATAGACATCCTTGCCCGCCCGGCAACCCTCAATCGTCAACATCGCATGCCAGTGATCCGGCGTGGCCACGATGAACGCATCGATCGAAGGATCATCCAGCAGTTCGCGGTAGTCCTTTACCCGCTTGGGATCCAGTCCCGTCACCTCCTTCATCTCACGACCGCGCACTTCCAATACCTCATCCCGCACATCGCAGAGATGGGTGATCGCGCAATCACGCTGGGCGGCAAAAGACCGCATCACCGAATTCCCCCGCCTGCGCGGACCAATGCACGCGACACTGATCTTGCTGTTTGGATTGGCGGAAATGATGGCCGGCGCACAGACGCCTGCAGCCGTGACGGATTTCAGAAATGATCGGCGGGACTTCATCCACCCAGCATGAACCTAGCTGCCGCGGAATCAACCCTGCGCATTGGCGTTTCTCACCGTCCGCGCTTGCATTAGAAACTGAAAACCGGCAAACCCCTCGCGCATGTCGGACCAATCGCCAGTTATCATCGGAACGCGCGGCAGCGCTCTGGCGTTGGTGCAGGCGAACATGATTCTGGCGCAGTGTCGCGCGGCATTTCCGGAGCAGACTTTCGAGATCCAGATCATCAAGACCACTGGTGATAAACTGAAAACCGCGTCATTGGCCAATCCCGATAAGTCTCTGCCAAAGGGATTGTTCACCAAGGAACTCGAAGTGGCGTTGCTCGATGGCCGGGCCGATCTGGCTGTTCATAGTCTGAAGGACCTTCCCACCGAATTACCGGACGGCCTCCTGCTCGGTGCGACCCCGCCACGCGAAGATGTGCGGGATGTATTGATCTATCGGTCGGAGTCATCGGCGATTGGTGGACTGAAGCCCGCAATTCAGATCGGCGAATTGCCGGAAGGCGCAACCATCGCAAGCAGCAGCACCCGACGGCAATCGCAGCTCAGAGAACAGCGTCCTGATCTCAAGCTCGTTGAGATCCGTGGCAATGTTCCCACTCGATTGCGGAAGATCTCCGAGCAAGCCGAGCTTCACGGCACACTCCTCGCCGCGGCTGGACTGAAGCGTCTCGGATACACAATTGACGAAGACGGAACATTGAATGGAAAGGAAGTTCCTGACGGTTTGCTGGCCGTTTGTCTTTCTGAACAAGAGATGCTGCCGGCGGTTGGTCAGGCGGCCATCGGGATCGAAACGCGCAAGGACGACGAACGGATTGGGACCATCTGCGAAAAACTAAATCACGAAGACACCCTGCAGGCGGTCACCGCGGAGAGGGCCTTCCTGCGTGCGTTTGGCGGAGGTTGCGCCACGCCCGTGGCAGCACACGCGCGAGTAGACGGCACAGTCATTTCGATGGAAGTCGTTTCTTATGTCAGCGACGGACCGCGCCGCGCAAGCGGGTCGGGCGATTCAGCGGAAGAATTGGGCAAACAACTTGCCGCTGAGGTGCTCTCCTAGCGTGCGTTCGTGAGCGCTACGAGGCGATGCCAAGTTGATCGCCCATGTGGGCATACAACTCACGACGCTCGCGGCTCTGCTCCAGCAGGTCAGCATCAAACTGAATCCGGCCGGGTTCGAAAAGCAACATGGTCGCTGAACCCCCAAACTTGAAGAATCCCTTCTCCGCGCCTTTCTCAATCGCACCCGGTTGGTAGGTGTATTCGAACCCGCCCACACAGGTTGCTCCGATCTCGAGCATCATCACGCGTCCGAATTCCTCCGAGCGAATCTCGCACATCGCACGCTTGTTCTCCGCGAGTATCTTGATCCGCTGACGCAACGCGATCGGGCTCACCGAATAAAGCGGCCCTTTGATGAACTGCGTCGCATCCGTTTCACCCGCCACCGGAAAATGAAACCGGTGATAGTCCGTCGGACAAAGACGCGACAAGAGCATGCTTCCCTCCCGATAACGGCGCGCGATGTTTGAATCTCCGACCAGTTCTTCCAGCGGAAGCGTCTGCCCCTTCACAAAGAATCCATTCATCTCGGCGATATTGGCAAAACCGAGGTGACGCCCGTCTGCGGGGAACACCGCTACGCTTGAGCCCCCCTTGATCGGGCGCGCGTCCGGTTTGAGTTTGCGAAAGAAGAATTCGTTGAAATTCTGAAAGTCCTCGGGGTCGTCGGTGAACTCTGCGGGATCAACCTCGTAGGTGTTGATGAACGGCTGAACTTTTCTCTGCGATGCCTGCCGGTTCATCCTCCAGCCATACCATCGTGAGAATGCCGATCGTTTGACGAAGGAATGCAGCGCCAATTTCCCCAGCGGATTGCCATAGACCCATCGAAGGAATCGTTCGCCATAGATCTGCTCGGTCTCGACCCGACCGGTGTAGCGATTGAAGAACTCTATGGGTTCGGCACTCATGCGCGCCGCGTGTTTACGCAAGTTGAAGCCGTTTGCCAACGATGCAGGTGGAAGAAGTGGTGTGTCGTCCGGATTGGTTTGCCCCACGGATTCGCTTTTCCAATCGGTGCGGTTTTCTCGAATCCGTTGGGAAAAAGTGCGAATGAGTTGGGCTGCATATCTGAGACGCTCGATTTAATTTGGAGCGTGCCAATGGTCCGGCAAACCGTTGTCGCCAAACGCTGGATCCAGTTCGGGTAACGGCACACGCCCGATGTTCGCCAGTTCGCGATCGCTGACCGGAGAATCTCCACGAAACAAATCCGGCGACTGGCCGGCCGGGTATGCACCCACCACTGCGAATTCCCAATTCGCTTTCAAACGTTCGTGCCCCACACCGGCCGGCAGAATCACCAGATCCCCGGCCTTCACTTCCTGCACGACGCCCGCATCCCCCCCGAAGCGAATGCTCGCCGAGCCGCTGTAGCAGGCCAGGGCCTCATGGGCGTTCGTGTGGTAATGCGGATAAGGAAACACGCCGTTGCGCCAGGAATTGCCCCAATGGTTTGCCTCAAAGGTGTCTTCGATCACCGAAGGATCGAAGCCCTCTGCAAACGCACCCGCATAAAACAACATCGGCAGGTGCTCGTTGTTCGGGATCTGTCCGTCGTTCTTGAAGAGGAAAGTCTGCGGTTGCACGGCGAGGAATTAACCACAGATGGACGCAGATGAACACAGATCTGGCGGAAGAGTCCTCGGGCAGGGCGTTCTTGGCCGAATTTTGGAGGTGCCCCAAGCACGCCTTGGATTTCTCAGACGAACATAGCGTCGCCAAGCGCAGCGCCCATCTGTGGTTTGGAAAAAATACGCTGCCATCAACAAGGTTGCGCCCCTCGGGGGCTTGTGTATTGTATCGCGCCCTGTATTTGGGATGAGCAAAGATTCAGAAGAAAAATCGATGGAACAACAGGACGCAGCCACCGCTGAAGAGCAACCCGAGGCGACAGAATCCGGGGCGGATGACGCCACGGAAGAAAACAACGACGCTGAAAACGAAGGCGCGGAGGAAGAAAGCGGCCCGGTGGAGATTGATGCTGAGGAGTTGAAGGCACTCCAGGAAAAGGCCGCCAAAGCGGACGAGCATTGGGACCGCATTTTGCGCATGACGGCTGAATCTGAAAACTTCAAGAAGCGCGCCGCACGCGATCGGCAGGAAGCCATTCGTTATGCGAACGAAGGTTTGATTGAAAGCCTCCTGCCCGTGCTCGACAGTTTCAACATGGCCATGTCCGCGGCCAATTCCACCGCCGAAACCGATCTCAAGTCCCTGAAGATGGGCGTGGAAATGATCCTCACGCAATTGAACACCGTCCTCAAAGAGGCGGGCGTGGAGGAACTTGATGCAGCCGGAAAGCAATTTGATCCCACCTGGCAGGAAGCCATGTCGCAGCAGGAAACGACCGACGTGCCTGAGGGCCAGGTCATCCAGCAATTGCGCAGGGGATACAAACTCAAGGATCGACTCGTCCGTGCCGCTTCCGTGGTTGTGGCCAAGGCCCCGGCTCCGGAAGCGCCTCCGCAGAAGGAGGAACAAGAATCCGCCGAGAATGAGGATCAATCTGAATGAGCGGAAAACGCGATTACTACGAAGTCCTGGGAGTGAACAAGAGCGCTTCGGCCGATGAGCTGAAGAAGGCTTACCGCAAGATGGCGGTCAAGTTCCACCCGGACAAAAATCCGGACGACAAAAACGCGGAAGAGAAATTCAAGGAAGTTGGCGAGGCCTATGAGGTCTTGAGCGACAGCCAGAAACGCGCGGCCTACGACCGCATGGGACACGCGGCCTTCGATCAACGCCGTGGCGGTGGTGGAGGCGGAGGTTTTGGTGGGGGCGGAGGCTTTCACGATCCCTTCGAGGTCTTTCGCGAGGTCTTTGGAGGAGGCGGAGGGGGCGGAGGGGGCAGCATCTTCGACGAACTCTTCGGCGCTGCCGGCGCGGGTCGTTCGGGAGGCGTACCGCAACGCGGCTCCAATCTTCGCTACGATCTGGAGATTGATTTCAACGAGGCCGTCATGGGGACCGAACGCGAGATCACCGTCAGCAAGCTCGACAAGTGCGGGACGTGCAAGGGAACAGGTGGAGAGAACGGCGCTCAAACAGAAGCCTGCAGTACCTGCAACGGACGCGGCCAGATCGTGCGTTCTCGCGGGATCTTCAGCGTGGCGCAAACCTGTCCGGACTGCGAAGGCGCGGGGCAGAAAATCGACCGGCCCTGCCGCAAGTGCGCCGGCACTGGGCGTCGTGAGAACACCACCAAGATCAAGCTCAAGATTCCACCCGGAGTTGACACCAGCGCGCAGCTGCGTTCCTCCGGCAACGGTGAAGCCGGCACGCTCGGCGGACCTTCGGGCGATCTCTATGTTTTCCTCCACGTCCGTGATCACAAGGTCTTCAAGCGCGATGGGGATGACCTCATTTGCGAGGTCCCGATAACGTTT
This sequence comes from Verrucomicrobiales bacterium, assembly GCA_002715965.1. GTDB lineage: Bacteria > Verrucomicrobiota > Verrucomicrobiia > Limisphaerales > JAYPXF01. Next base: position 40,120 of record PBAL01000023.1, read on the forward strand.
CCGCAGGCCGCACTCGGTTCGGATATGGACGTGCCAACCGTGACCGGTAAAACGAAGGTGCGCATTCCCGCGGGCACCCAAAGCGGCACGGTCTTCCGGGTGAAAGGCAAGGGCGTGAAAAACGTTCAAGGTTACGGGACCGGCGATCTGCTGGTGCGTGTGGTGGTGGAAGTGCCGAAGAAGCTCACGCTCACCCAACGCGCCAAGCTGGAGGAATTCGCCGAGACCTGCGACGCGGCCGCGCATCCGGAATCGTCCGGTTTCTTCTCGAAGGCGAAGGATTTCTTCACCCGGCCGTGATGCCCGGACATGCATCGCTTCTTCGTTCCCAGGGCTGAAATCGAGGAAGGCGAGTTTGCGTTGCCCGCTGGAGAGGCGCGTCACTTTTCGCGTGTTCTACGAGGGCGAGCCGATGTTGAAATCACTTTGCTTGACGGAGAGGGGGGAAGGTATCTCGCCAAGGTCGAATCAGTTTCCAAGCAGGAGACGATAGTAGGGGTTCTTCACCGCGAACATGTTGATCAGCCCCTTCCGCGCATCAAACTTTACCAGTGCATCTCGAAACAGAAATCGATGGATTGGTTGATCGAGAAGTGCACCGAGATCGGAGTCGCGCACATCGTCCCGATCATCTCCACCAATGCAGTCGCCGTTCCTGCTGAAGACAAGGCATCCGCCAAAGCCGGGAAGTGGCGCACGCTGGCGGTTTCCGCGCTGAAGCAATCGGGCGTCACCTGGCTTCCGCGCATTGACGAACCGGTGAGCTTCTCAAGTGCCGTTTCTACACTGAACGGACTCTGCCTCGTTGCCGCGCTTGGAAACGACGTTCCTCCGATCAAGTCCGTCTTGCGCGGTCTGGATGACAGCGAGAGCGACGAGATATCAATCTGGATCGGTCCCGAAGGGGATTTCACGCCCGATGAACTTGCAATTCTGCGCGACGCTGGGGCCAGATGTGTCAGTCTGGGCGATTCGGTCCTCCGGACCGAGACAGCCGCTTTCATGACTGTGGGCCTGGTGCGCTATGAATTTTCTCGATAGGCACTCTAGTGGGTTTTACGGGGATTTCAGCGCATTTTTGGCATAGTAAAACTTGACGATTGGCCAAATTCGCGGAGAAATCACCCGCATGATTCATGTGGTCGCCACAATCGAAGTGGTTGAAGGGAAGCGGGACGCGTTCCTACGCGAGTTTCACAAGCTCGTGCCGCAGGTCTATGCGGAACCCGGCTGCCATGAATATGCGCCATTCGAAGATGTCGAAACGGATATTCCGGCGCAGGGCGGTGCACGCAAGGATGTTGTCACGGTGCTGGAGAAGTGGAAAGACGTCGCGTCCCTGAAGGCCCATCTGGATGCCCAGCACATGGCCGAATTTCGCGAGCGGGTGAAAGACCTCGTCTCCGAGGTGAAGCTCCAGATCCTGAAGCAAGGTTAAGCCGGCGCTTGCCGCTATCTCTCGATCCCCATTCATGAAGGAAGATCCCGAGTCCACGTCCCAGTCCCGGGGCGGGCTGGCGGATGTTCATCCGGGCGTTTGGCTGACCATAGCAGCAGTCGTGGTTGCCGGGGCCGCATTGATCGGACGCAAGGATCGGCCGGCCGAAGTCAGCAAAGCTGAATCTGCTCCTCCCCGCCCGGTGGGCGGTACGCCTCAAGCGCCCGCGGCCAAGCCGGCTCCCCTCCTTACAACCACCCCGAGCAATCCCGCGCCGCAATCCGTTCAATCGCCAGTTGCCGTTCCATTCCAAGCGGGTGTGACCACCTACAACGGAATTGTTCTTCCCGCGAATTGGCCGCCCAAGTACAGCCTGCCGGTTGCCAGTTCCATGCTTCCGCCCTACCTCACCAATCCTCCCCCGGTGATCAATGTGGACAATGGCCGGCAATTGTTCGTCGACAACTTCCTCATTGAAGACACCAATCTGCGCCGCGAATGGGCGCGGTTGGAACTGCACACCAACAACCCGATTCTAAAGCCCGATCAGACGTGGGAACAGGAGGGCAAAGGGCCGATGGCCATTCCTTACAGCGACGGTGTGTGGTGGGACCCGACCAACTACCATTTCAAGATGTGGTATATGGCCGGATACAACAAAGCCACTGCGCTCGCCATTTCCAGCAATGGTATTGACTGGGTGAAACCGCACCTTCACGGCAAGAGCGGCAGCAACGTTGTTCAACCCGACGTGCGCGATTCGTCCTCCGTGTGGCTGGACTTGGAAGACCAGAATCGAGATCACCGCTACAAGATGTTCCGTTCGCATCCGACCAACGGCTCGTGGGGCCTGACGCTGCATGCATCGGCCGACGGAACGAACTGGGGCCCCGGATTGCGCCACTACGGACCCGCCGGGGATCGCTCGACCGTGTTTTTCAATCCCTTCCGCAAGGTCTGGGTGTTCAGCCTGCGGGACACACAACTTCCCCGCACGCGACGTTACTGGGAAATGCGTGATCTCCTCAACGACCCCCAGTGGAAAACCATCAACGACGCTCCGCCCTGGCTGGCAGCGGACGCGCTCGACAAACAGGATCCGAAATACCAGATGCCTGTCCAGCTCTACAACTTCGACGCCACGCCTTACGAGAGCTTGATGGTCGGTCTGTTTACTCTCTGGAAAGGCGACGACAAGATCGCGCCCAAACACAATGAGATTCAGCTGGGCTTCAGCCGCGACGGATATCATTGGCTGCGCCCATTGCGCTCAGCGTTCGTTGCGCCGTCCGGAGCTCCGGGAACGTGGAACTATGGCAATCTTCAATCCGTGGGAGGCGGGTTCCTCGTTCATGGCCGGCGCCTGAATTTCTACTTCAGCGCAAGATCAGGCTCCGGCGAAAGCAACGCGGTCAACGGTGCGATCAACGGCGCGGTGGGAGTCGGCTCGATCCGCCGGGACGGATTCGTGGGAATGGTGGGAGACAAGGATGATGGTTACCTGATGACCCGGCCGATCAAGTTCGACAAACGCTACGGATACGTCTTCATCAACATGAAGACGAACGCGCCAGACGGGGAGATTCGCGTGGAGATTGTGAGCTCTGCCAGCGTGAAGCTCTCGGCAACCAACATGCAGTACGGGCTGGTGCAGCTGACCAAGAACGAAACCGGAGAGACATTCGTTTTCAACAAGTCGACCTGCATGCCATTGGCCCACGACCAGACGCTGATGACCGTGAATTGGCAGGGTGTTCCCGACATAAGCCCGCTGATGCACCGCCCCTTCCGGCTGATGTTTCACGTGAAGAAAGCCACTCTGTATTCCTTCTGGATCACCAATCGCCGACTGGGAGGCAGCGAGGGATACAACGCAGCCGGCGGATTGCACATGAACGCTCATTACGACCGCATTGGCAATGCCTCGTACCGTCCTGCCAGCTATCGTCCCGCACACCTTCGGCCGAAATCCGAGACCAATGCCCCGCTTGTCCTGGCGCCCACAAACGCTCCTCCCGCGACCAACACCCCTCCGGCTACAAACGCTCCGGTAACCAATTCCCCACCGGCGACCAACTCTCCCCCAGCGAAGAAACAATAGATCTGTTAGTCTGGGCGTGTTCGAAAACATTGTGGAGCGCCGAGCAGTGCTCGGCACTGGTGGCCTTGCCAATGATGCTCGCTCAGTCCTTTTCAGGAACTCTTGAAAGCTGTCGCATCAGCGCAAAGGCCAAACTCCTTGAAAACTCCAGAGCGGGCACCATTGGATTGTAGTGGCATGCCGGCCAGTGCCCGGCGCTCCAGTTTTCGAACAGACCCCAGCCAGACCTATCCGTTTGATCAGTCCGATCGAACGGATCGCTTCAGCTCTTCAACGTCTGCTTTGGCAACAGCAAACATCCGCTCGAACATCACGTCCGCATTCAGGCTGTCGTAGTTCTCGATCGCCCCGACGATTCCGTTGCTTTCGTTAGCCTCAACGTGAGCGATAAACTGATTCAGATCGGCCGACAGTGATATCGCCGTATCCAACGACATTTGCTTCTCGATCAATTCACTCGCTTTGTCCGGCCACCAGTTGGAGTCCACGAGTGCTGGATTGATCCGTTCGATGTTGGCGGTCTCCATCGCGCCCGCATGTTGATCGCCACGATCACCGGCAAATTCCACCAACGGATCATGCAGCCAGCGAAACCCCGATACCTCGCAACGGCTCTTCTTCATCCCTGCTTGGATTGCGTTCCGATGAACGATGGAGCCGTGCACATCCACCACATAGATGGCCTTGGGCGAACACCATTCCAGGACCGCATTCATAAACCCGGCGACATAACGCGTCACCAAGGGAGGAGTCAGATCGATGCTCAATCCGAAAGGAAGTCCCCACGTGAGATGGCCATATTCCACCGGCGGAAGAATCGTCAGCGAATCATCGCTCTTGGCCAGGTGTTTGAGCACGGCATAGCTCTGCAGCGTGTCTGTCATCAAGGGCAGGTGCGGGCCATGTTCTTCCACCGCCGTGTCCACACTGAAGCAGGCAATCTCGGCTTGGGCTTTCTGCGGCGCACACCGGGGAAGTTCAACCACCTCCAGCGTGGCCGAAGAGATTTCGCGGTCTTTAGTGCCGAGAAAGAAGGGGAAGCACTCATGAATCCGTTTCATTACTGCTTCTTTCAAGTCCGCATCTAGCGCTTCGTGATAAAGTGGTGGCAGCACCAGCCCTCCGAGTTCTCTCAGCGCTTCCGCACCGGTTTCCAACGAGCAGATGGGAAGCACAATTCGCTCAGCGGCAAGTCGTTCACGCAGGCGGTCGATGGTGTAACCGGTCAGCAACCAACCGCTGTTTACGCTGCGGGGGAGATAGTCGGGATCAAGCAGGTGCACGGTGGAGAAATATATTTCCACCCCTCCGGTGTCATCTCATATTTCGCGCATGCCAGAAAACGGCTACGACCTGATAGTGATCGGCTCTGGCCCCGCTGGGGAAAAGGAGCAGCACAGGCAGCCTACTTTGGGCAGAAAGTTGCGCTGATCGAGAAGGAACCCGAGCTTGGTGGGGCGGCAGCAAATACGGGGACATTGCCTTTCAAGACCCTGTGCGAAACAGCTCTCTATCTTTCCGGCTTTCGACAGCGTGGACTGTATGGCATCCACCTGACCGTGAAAGACCAGGTAACCGCCCGTGATTTCCTCTATCGCGAACGAGTCGTTGCCGAAGCCGAACGCGATCGTGTCTCCGGCAACCCCGATCACCACAAGGTGGATCAGGTGCCCGGTAAGGCGGAATTCATGGACGCTCACACCATCAAGGTGAGCAGTCGTGACGGGGAAACCAGCGTAATGACCGGCAAGGCGATGCTCGCGGCCACCGGCTCGTCTCCCTATTGCCCGCCAAACTCTCCCTTCGATCATCCGCGCGTGTTCGACTCGGACACAATCCTCCAGATCGAAGAACTCCCTGACTCGATGTTGGTCGCCGGCGGTGGTGTGATCGGTTGTGAGTAGGCCTGTATGTTTGCCGCGCTGGGCATCGAGGTCACGCTGGTTGAAGGACGTGATGTGTTGCTGGGTTTTATGGATACCGAGATCTCCGAGACCCTCACCGAGCACATGGAGGTCATGGGCATCAAGATCGTCAAACCCGATGCCACCGAATCCGTCACGGCCGATGATAAGATCGAAGTGCGGTTGAAATCCGGCATGCAGCTGACAGTCGACTCCCTCCTTGCTGCAACCGGACGAGGTGGGAATACCGACGGTCTCGGCTTGGACAGGCTGGACGTGGAGGTCAACAAGCGCGGACAGATACTGGTCAATGAGAACTATCAGACCGCCGTCCCGCACATCTACGCGGCCGGGGATGTGATCGGATTCCCTGCCCTTGCATCGACCTCGATGGAACCGGCACGTCTCGCGATGGTTCACGCCTTCGACCTCAAGTACAAGGAAGGCTTGGCGCACATTCTCCCCTATGGAATTTACACAATCCCCGGATGCTCGATGGCCGGTGAGACAGAGGAGTCCCTCACCGCACGCCAGATCCCCTTTATCGCCGGACGCGCAAAATACAATGCCAATGCCCGCGGTCAGCTTATCGGTGACGCAGATGGCTTTCTGGAATTGCTCTTCCACGCCCAATCCCGAAAACTCCTGGGCGTCCACGTCATCGGCGAACAGGCGAGCGAACTCGTGCACACCGGATTGACCGCGATGATGATGGGGGCAACCACCGATCTCTTCATCCAGACCTGCTTCAATTACCCGACGCTCACTGAAATGTACAAATACGCGACCTACGACGCGCTTGGAAAACTGACCAAGGGCGAAGATCTCCAGGCATGAAAATCAAGGACAAGACCGCCCTGATTACCGGAGCAAGTCGTGGTGTCGGCGCAGCCACGGCCCTGCAACTCGCTTCGGAAGGTTGCCGGATTGCGATCAACTACCGGCAATCGAGGAGCGAAGCCGAAGATGTTCTTGCCCAACTCGAAGCCAAGGGAGTCGAGGCGTTGATCGTTCAGGGAGACGTCGCCATTGATGACGATTGCCAACGCATCGTTTCTGAGACAATCGAGCGATTCAGCGGGCTCGATATCCTCGTAAACAACGCCGGCACGACGAGCTTCATCGACTTCTCTGACCTGAATGCGGTCACCGATGATATCTGGAACTCGATCATGGACACCAACGTGAAGGGCGTCTTCCAATGCGCCCGTGCCGCTGCGCCTCACCTCACAGATTCTGGGGATGGAATCATCGTCAATGTTTCCAGCATCGCCGGCTTCATCGGAGCCGGCAGTTCCATTCCCTACTGCGCATCCAAGGCCGCCGTAATTAATCTCACCATTTCGCTCGCCCGCACGCTTTGCCCCAGAGTGCGGGTCAATGCCGTTGCCCCCGGCGTGATCGATGGCGAATGGCTGCGTCGCGGTTTGGGTGACGATTTCGAATCCGTGCTGGAAACGAAGGCCAACGAGGCACCGCTTGGAAAAGTGAGTCAGCCGGACGACGTGGCGACCGCCATCCTTGGCCTGATTCGCTCAAACCTGGTGACCGGCCAGACCCTTACCGTCGACGCTGGGGCCAGCTTGGGAGGGGCAATTTCCGGATCTGCGATGAAGTAATGGATTACCTTGTATAATGGGTATAATTAATCTCACCACTCATCCTTCAAAAAACCCGTAAAACCCCGCAGAAATCAGGCGAATCTCCGGCCACGGATTTGTTCGGGCTCTAAATCTTCGTGTTTTTGCATCTTTCCTTTGCCCCGAAAGCCAGAACTAGGCTAAGCTGGGCGTTCGCAGTGGCCTTAGGTCCCAGAACCCTCGCCCAAGCCACAGTGAGTTCGAATATCGATTGCCAAATTGGTGTCGATCATGTGACGCGAAGGCATGGCAGACCTTCGCTCTACTGAGACTGAAATAGCGATAATGAAGACAGAAGAAAAGAAACCGGTTAAATTCAGTGGTGTCTCCGACAAGAACGGCTACTTCTCAAACTTTGCCTCATTCCCCGTGACGATTGATGGCAAGACGTGGCCGACCGTTGAACACTATGTTCAGGCACGCCAATTCAAGAACGGCGAATACGATGAGGAAATCCTCAAGTATCGCTCCGCCTCCATCGTCGTTCGCATGAGCCGCGAGCGCGAAGGCGCCCGGCGCGCCGACTGGGACAAGGTCAAGGACAAGGTCATGCGCAAGGCAGTGAAGGCCAAGTTCAGCCAGCACGAGAATCTCCGCGAGCGCCTGCTCGCCACCGGTGACCAACCCATCGTTCAAAACACCCCCAACAACGACTATTGGGGAGACGGCGGTGATGGTTCCGGACAGAACCGCATGGGCAAGATCCTCATGGAAATCCGCACGCAGATGGCTAAAGACCACCCCGACGTCGTCAAACGTCTGCGCAAGTAAGCAATCGCTCTCCAAAAGCCCGGTCGCAAGACCGGGCTTTTTTGTTTGACGGTTTGGTGGCTGCGTTATGAAGCGGTGTTCCTGCCGAATTGGGAGACCTTCGGTCGGAAATGAGATCTGGTCAGGAGACCCGTCCACAACAAGTTCTTAATCGTTGTCCCAACTCCTTGTCTTAATCTCCCCCAGTCCCTCAATCACCCGATCCGCCACACCACCCCAATCGTGCTTCTTCAAAAGCCGCTCCCCCCACTCGTCCACTGCCGATTCAGAAACCAGCTTCGCCTCCTCCATCGCCTTCGCAAACGAATCGAAATCGTCATTCCGAAACGGGCACCCCGTCCCCATCATCACCTCTGTCGTTACTGGAATCGCAGAGAACACCGGACACACCCCCGCCAGAGCCGCTTCAACCGGAGGCATTCCGAATCCTTCATACTCGGAAAAGAAGACCAACACGCGACACCCGTTCACCATCTGCCGGTAATCTGATTCCGGTAGTCGCGAGTGCATTCTCCAATTGCGCCTGTCCGGCAATGTGACGCCTTCGGGCAAACTCCCAATCCAGTCCACCGGCCAATTACCCGCTTGATCCCAGCGCGCCATCCACTCGATCGCCTGGGCAGTCAGCTTGTGCGGAAAACGGCCGGTGAGAACGACGATTCGATCCTCTTTCTCAATGTTTGTCCCCGGCTTTCGGAATCCAATCCCCGCCTTGATTACCTTTGGCGTTCTGGCAGACACAGTCTTGGCTTTGCGCCGCACCTCGTCCGCAGTGAAATCACTGTTGGTGAAAATGACGTCCGCGCTGGACAGTGTCGATTTGAGACCGTTTTCGAAGTACCACTGCTCAAAGTCCGAAACCGCATTCGGATGATTCTCACGATAGAAATCCTGAATGGTATCGTGGACATAGGCCGCCAATCGCATCGGAGGCTCACGGGTGAATGACGTGAAACCCTTGGGAAGGAACAACCAATCTGCCTTGGTGCGTCGTGCGGCTGAGTACACCTTCCATTGATCCCACCAAACGCGTCCAAGCTTGCCGCCAATCGCCCCGTTGTATTCGTGCGTGTTTACATCGTTCGGGAGCGCCCGCCGGAGTGTCTCATTGCCCAGCACTTTCAGCGGAACACCTCGTGCGTTCAAAGCCTCCAGCAGTCCAAGCGAGAGATTCAAGATCCCCAACGACTTCGTCTGGGCAAACGACTGATCTGCGAGCGAATAGCAGATGGTCGGCGTCTCGTTCATCGATCGGTCTGATCGGTTCGATCAGTCCAACAACGTGCGCGAAACCCGATGGGCCCCCACCAGTGCCATGATCTGTGGAATGTCGAACTCCTCCAGCAAACCAAAGCAGAACAACTCCGGGGCCTGTCGCACATTCCAGTTCTTTTCAATGGAGGTCTTCAAGCTGGGAAGCGCATCCACCAGTGACAAACTGCTGAAGCTCTGCGGGTTCAGCGCCGCGCCGATCAAGGCTGCGGTCGAGCTACGTGGCCCCACGGCCTGAACCTGAATCGGGCCGTCACGAAACACCCGTGATGCCCATGCTGACACCGACGCAATTTGTCCCGCCTGCAATCCCAACGGCCTTTCACCGACGGTTGCCACCATCAGCGCGAAGAGAAAATCCCTGCTCTTGATCTTCGATTCGCCCAGGTAAAACGGATCAACTGCCAGAACCCGTTGGCCTTTCTCCAACAGTGCGGCCGCTTCCTTAGCCAGGGACTTCCTGCCCGCGTCGCCCACCAGCACGGTGGTCCCCCGAACCACTTCCGGCGTCAGGTCGACCGACGGCAGAGTCCAATCCTCACCCAGCTTGAGCCGACGAAAACGCACCAGGGCACCGGCTTTCTTCTCCTGCTTGAACACTTTCGCCGTCACCGCAAAGTCCCGCGCACTGACAAGCTCCTTCAATTTTGCCCGCCGATGGTTGCGCCAGATGATGGTGTTTTCGATCTTTGGGTGCCGCGGCAGATCCTTCATCAACTCGCGGGCGAGTGAATTGAAGTCGTGATTTTTTTCGGGCAGGGGAACATTCAATTCCTCAATCGTCTTGATCTCATTCTCAGAGGGGATCTCTTTCGCGTCTCCGCCGTCGAAGAAATCTCCCAGCATCCGATAAAACTGCTGGCGGTTATCGAGGAGGAAGTTGTGCGTGCCCGGATCGTGGTTCACATGGGACCGCAGCGATTTCTCCGCGCCATACAATCGATAGATAGGATTGGCTGCATCCAAAAGCGGTTGAAGCGCATGACCGGATGCAAAGCAGCATTTATCGGCCACGTTGAAGGTCAACAAGGCAGGCCGCGGGGCGAGCATTGCCGTCATGTGCGCGTAGTCCGTGACCGTTCCCAGATCGTTGGGCGTTTGTTCACAGTCGCCGAGGTCAGAGTGATTGTGAATCCGCGTGATGAAGCTGGAATAGCCGGCGACCGGGTTGCAGAGCGTCACCCGCGTGTCGAGCGAGCTGATAAAAATAGTCTGCCAACCCCCGCCGGACAAACCCGCCACGGCCGCACGCTTGGCATCGGCATTCGGGTGTTGGAGCAGGATGTCGAGCGCGCGGGACATGGACAGATAGAAAGTCGCGATGCCGCTTGTGCCGCAAAGGTTGAGTTGCGGCATCTTGTAATGATCGAAGCCCGGCGAGCTCAACTGCCCCATGCCCATCCATTCTGCGTTGAACGCCAGCATGCCGCGCTTCGCCTGGTTGATGCAGCGCATCTGCTTGTAATCCGCGGCTTTGCCATTCTTGCGGTCGTGGCCGTTCACGTTGAGCACAACCGGCACCTTGCCCTTCAGTTGGTCAGGCACGTAGAGCAATGCGGACGTCCACATGCCGGGCACGATTTCGTAGCGGAGTTTTCGAATCGAATAGCCTTTGCCACCTGGAATCGTATCCAGCCATTCCACCTTGGGTTCCAGATTGCGCCACTTGGCCGCGCCTCCGCGAAAGACGATCTTGTCCAATGTGTCCGTCCGCATCTTCGCGGCATAGTGTTCCCAGGCGGCCTTTGATTTGACCTCGGGCATGCGCAAGATTCTCGCCTCGGTGAACTTCTGGACCTCCGCCTGTGGTATTGCCGGATCAATGACCGGTCGCGCCAACCAGGCCTCGACGTCAGCCGTATCAACCGCACGCGTCGTGCAGGCAAGGAGTAGAGTGAAGAGGAAGACTCGGGATGTCATGCACGGAGCATACTGAAAACGCATGAACCGCCAACCCAAGTGTTCGGGTGGACTATTGACGAGAGTATTTGTGGGTTTCGGATGAGTGGTTCCGTCCGATGTAAGTCAATCCTCTCGCCCCATGCACGCCTATTGGCCGCTCTCGCGAATCCGATAGAACCGACGCACCTGTCCTGCGCTCCCCGGATCAGCCAGTTCCTTGCCACCGCTTATCGATTGCACGCCGGTTGTTGGCAGGGGCAGCCAGTTGATAAAATTCGTTGTGTATTCCACCTCAGAAACCTGACCGTCTTCCTCCAGCCAGCGGATCTTGAATCCCTCCGTTCCAAGGTTCTGCAACTGATCGCGATTGGACAGAATCCAACTGCCGCGTTGCAGGGCCCGTTGTCCCCGGATGTTGATGCTGCGCCCGTCGAAGGAGGCCCGCCCGGAAAGCGCTGCCGATGTAGCGGTGTTCGCCCATGCGAGTGTGTAGACCAGCTCGCGCGGTTGTGAATCAAAGAACGGTCCCCACTTGAGCATGTCGTTGATGGCATCGACCTCACCGCCATGAGATGCGTTGAGGACGTTTACATTGGCTGGGAGTTCCTCCTCCACCGCCCATCCACCGACCGCAGTCGGAGGAGTGACCTTGAGACGAATCGTCAATTCACGGCCGCGCTGAAACGCGCCATAGGATTGCGCGAACACCACGCCGGAGGATGTGTCGGCGCTCGCAGGCGTGCGAATGGCGAGCACGTTGGGAATCCACGCCGGATCAGAATTTGTACGATTGGTGTTGATTTGGTAGGCTTCACCATTGCGCCAGATCCAAGCTGCGCTGGTCACATGATCGATCGGAATCGGATTGGGGCCGATCGGCCATTGATGCCCGCGGCGCCATGCCGCTCCGTACGCCGTGACTTCCGGCAGTTGAACATGCCAATTCTGGTTCGTGTCCGCGGAATGATACGAAACCGCCTGAAGAGTCTGGTCACCGCCCACCGTGATTTGGGAGCCATCTACGGACAGGACACCCGAGATGATCCAAGTGCCAAATTCACCGGCGGGAGCAATGAGATCGTAAGTGAGCACGCGATTGGTGCTGTCGAAGAACGGACCCATCTTCACCTTACCGGTCACCGGATCGTACACGCCGCCATGGGAGATATTGGTCGCAATCCAGCCGGGGGGCGGAAGTTCTTCGATCGCATGGCTTGCCGTATTGGTGGGTGGATTAATGTCAACCGTAACGGTCAAAGGTATGCCGGGGAAATATCCCGGAGGCAGTTGCCTGAACGCCCCTGCGACCTGGGAACTGTCCTGAATTGTTATCCTGTGAGTCGAATTGGAAACCACAGCACCCACCGCGTTGGTGAACACCAGATGGAAGAACTCCAAGTTCTCCTGCACACGGTCGGTCAGGATCTGAAGCGCAACCGTCTTCGGACTGGAATCATTGGTGGTCCAGATGAGCGTTCCATTGGTTGCGACGTAATCCTGGCCGGCAAGCGCAGTGCCATCCGCGGTTTGGAAGTCGACACGAGCCGGGCCTCCGTGACCGGAAATCCTCACGTGCACAAAATGATTGATGGATTGTTCGAACGCATTCGTTCCACCTGAAACGATGATGGCGCCGTTCGTTGCGGTATCGTCATCTTCGATGATCACCCGTGATGCAATGTGTTGCGCAAGCGACAGCCCAACCGGATTGACCAGATGAACAGTGAACGACTCTGAAGGCTCCTGAAGGTTGTCATCCACGATCGGGAACCAGGCGTGTTTCACCACACCTAAATTCACCACGCCCGTATCGCCGACGCCCCAGACCAGCCGGTTGGTGAGAAGGGGGAAATCAGCCCCGGCCATTGCCGTCTCTGCTACGTTCACAACGTCCACATAGCCTGTGCCGGTCCCATGACGGATCACTGGTACCATGATTCCCCCGGCGTCCTCAGAAACGTCGAGGATCGTTGCATACATGGACACGTGATTGGTGGGAAGGACATGATTCAACAGGCCAATGGTGTAAACCTCCTGGCCAAGTGCTGCGCCTTCGGTCGCATTGGTGAGAACCAATTGAAACTGTTCAGTCGTTTCGAGGGCATAATCGCCGAGCAACGGAACCCTCACTGTTCTCGGGTTGCGATCCCCAGCGGGCCAATGCAGGAAGCCGTTCGTGTGCACGAAGTCCAGGCCACCGATTGCAGTAATGTTCGTCGTGAAGAACTCCACCCCGATCGGCCCATGACCACCGCTCGCGTGAACAAGTATCTCGGCGAACGTATTCGATTCACTTGCTGAATGTCCGGTGAGCCCCTGAAAGTCGATGATCGCGTTGGTCGTCGCGTCGTCATCTTCAATCATCACCCGAAGTGTGTGATTCGAACCGATCGTGACGGGGTTGGTCGATTGCAGCAGGTGCAGATCAAAAAACTCATTGGTCTCCGCAACAGAGTCGTTGGTGATGGATACGAAGACGAATCGTGGCGAGGTATCACCAGCAGCCCAGCTGAGATTGGTGGTCCCGAGTTGAAAGTCATTGAATCCCGCCGAAACAAGGCTGGCTGACACGGCCACCTCAGCTGGTCCGACGTTCGTCAGTGCTCTGCGTACGACTTCGAAGAACACCCCGCCATCGGATTCGCGAATCGTTCTAAATCGATCGCGAAATTCGATCACGTCATTGGTCGCGAAGCTGTCGTTGATATGCAGCGTCATCACGGAATTGCTCTTGAAGTTGACGTTCGTTTCGAATTGCAGCCCCAAAAACGCCAGTTCTGTTTCTTCGTGCAATTCGTCCTGAATCAGCTGCACGGCAATCGGTGAGGAAAAAAGCGTGCGGGCCTGAAAGACGACTTCGTTGCTGAGGAGCAGGAAGTCCGCACCCAGGGTCGCCGTGCTGGCGTTGGTCATTACCTGGATAGAACCGCGAACGAATCCATCCGCCCGATCACGGCAGGCGTGCAGGATCACGACTCCGTCGGCTTCGGCGGTGGCGTATTCGTTGGTCCACCAGCCGTAGGAAGCAGTTGGCGCGTTGGTTTGAAAGTCATTGTCCTGAATGTGGACTGTCACGCTTCGGTTTGATCCGACCACTGCTCCGACCAGGTTCTCGATCTCAACATGAAAGAACTCGTTCGATTCGACCAAGTGATCGTCCAGGATTGTCACTTCGAACGAATTACTCGAACTGGCATTGGTCGCCCAGGTAATCGTGCGTGGGTTGTTGGTGAACGAGTAGTCCTGTCCCGAGAAGGCTGTGCCAGGAATGATCCTCACATCCGCACTGACCTGCCCCGTTCCAGTGCGCTCGATGGGGATGACGATGGCTGGCGACGATTCCGAAACGAAGAGATTGGTGTGGATGAAGGATACCTGGTCCTGCAACGAGATATCGTCATCGATGATTGTGACGATGGCCGAGCCTGGTTGGGCGATTGAGAAGCCGCTGGGATTCACGAGGCTGACCCGGAATTGCTCCGTCGCCTCGGCCACCCAGTCATTGGTGATGCCGATGTACGCAGACTTGACCAATGAGTTGTCCCCAGCGTGCCATTGGACTCGCAGGATGTGGAAATAGTAGTCCGAGTGGGCGTGCGCGGTGATGCTGGAAGGAAACAGGTCAACCTGACCGGGTGTTGCCGCGCTCCGGCGAACAGAAACGAATACGCCACCCCAGCTTTCGGTGACGGTGTAGTTCGTCATCTCCAATCGCACCGTGGCCAATCCCGAGTCGATAATCTGAACGACGTTGGTGGCCGCACCCAGAGATGCTCCGACTGGATTGCTGAGCAAAACCTGAAACGCCTCAATTGGTTCGGTATTGGTGTCCTGAATGATCGGAACGATGATATTGGTGTCGCCCCGGAACGCGCTGTTCCACACCAGCGTGCCATTCGTGGAAACGTAATCCGCACCAGCAATGGCACTGAGATTGTCCGTGTTGAAATCCACCCTCAGTTCGCCAGACCCACCTTCGGCCCGGACGCGCACCACGGCGTGACTGTTGGTTTCACTGACGCTGATGCTGGTATCGGGGAAATAGATCAGAGCATTGGCCGGCGTATTTTGTGCTGCCGCGTATTGATTCATGCCGAATGCGGCGAGGGTGAGCAGAATGCCTGCGAAGTGGGCACGGACCGTTCGCTTCGTTTTGTTGTCCGACTGTCGATTCATCGTCTTTCTAACCGAGCTGAGGTACTGACGCCGTTTCCGTCTACTTCAAGAACTTGATCCGATCTCCCCGACGCAGGCGAATGTCGTTTGCGCCCTTTTTCATGTCAGAAACGGAACGTTCATAAATCTCACGTCCACGCAATAGCTGGATCGTCTTCGCAGCGGCATCGAGTTGAGCTTCCTTGGCCGCGGCGTAGAGGGTCATGCCCCTTTCCCAAGGCATCTTGCGCACTGTTTTCCCGCTCTCGTTGATCACCGCCACGACTCCAGGCGTAAGAACGCGTGCTGTTCCATCGAGTCCCGCCTTCGCGACGGAACCTGCGGCCTTCACGCCCTCGACGCCGAGTTTGCCCCCGGTGACAACCGTGGTCTTGATCAGCGATGCGCCGGCGTCGATTGATTGGCGGCAGCCAGTGCTCATCAGCGCGCAAAGCATGAGCAGCGCGAGCGATTTCATGTGGGTGTGGATCGTGTGCACACTATTTATCCAACTTGGCTGTGGCGGGGTGGTATCCATCAATCTTGAGTTGGATCCGGTAAAGTCCCGTGCCGGAGGTGATGTAGAGCATCGCTGATTCCTTGCCATTGCCGAAGCTACAGTTCGTGGGCAGTGATGGCGTCGGAATGTAAGCCAGTTCCTTCCCTTTCGGCGAATACACGACGATGCCGTGTTTGCTGGCCATGCGAACCGCTGCGTAGATGTTCCCTTTCACATCAAGCGTCATTCCGTCCGTGCCGGTCTCTTTCCCGAAATCCGCGAGCACGCGCTTCTTCTTTATGTTGAGAGATCCGTTCTTCCGAATTGGAAACGCGTTCAATGTCATCCGCCCCATCTTGGCTTCATAAGGTGGATTTGAGCCGTGGCGTGAGCCGTTGTTCGTTTCTGCAACGTAAAGCGTCTTCCCATCGGGCGAGATGTGCACGCCGTTGGGTTTCTCGATGTCCTTCTGGCGGAGCACGCGGGTGAGCTGCTTCTTTTTCGGATCATAGCGGTAGACACACATCTCTTTCTGTCCTTCAGGCTCCGTGCCGATATAGCGCGGGTCGGTGAAGTAGATGAGTCCCGCGGGCGTGATGACCAGGTCGTTCGGCGAAAGCAATTGCTTGCCGCCATACTTGCTGATGATGGGTTTGACCACGCCTTTGGAGGAGACCTCGCAGAGCGACATGTTCCCACCATTCGAGCCACAGCAGGCGATCAGCCTGCCATTGCGATCGAACATCAGACCGTTGCTCTTGAAACTCTTGTCCGAAAAAACGGTGGTCTTCTTCGTCTTGGGATCGAATCGCAGGATCTGTCCGGGATCGTCGGCGGAGCGGGAAATGTCACTGAAGTAGATCCTGCCATCCGGAGCGACCGCGACTCCTTCGGTGAATTCCCCTTCGTTCCAAAGCTCTTCCAGCTGAGAGTTCTTGGGAAGGATCGTCGGACTTCCGGACGGCGCATCGACAGCCGAACAGACCGGTACAAGTGCACACAGAACAACTGCGATGATGGATCGTGAAATCATGCGCGGAGGCTAGCAGCTAAAGCCGGGGAATCAACCTCCACGCCATGGGCCCGACACTTCACTCGCCACCAAGCGTATTCGAGCCTGCCAGCCAGTCTTTCTCAGCACCGAGGCAAGCTCGTTGGGTCGGGTCACTGCCAGCATGGTCGGAGTGCTCTATGAAATCGCGGCAGAGAGAATTCACTCAATTCGGGCTACCGCTCGAATGCGCTCTCGAACACGAGTGAAACTTTTCGGAAGTCGATTGGGTCTTTCTTCTGTGTCAACATCGCAGACCGCAGATTTCAGCATGAGTGAAAACGTCCAGTCGCCGACCAACGACACCCACAGCAAGCTGGTGGGTTACATCCTCTGGTTTTTCGGATTCTTTGGAGCGCACCGGTTTTACTTCGGCAAAACGAAGACCGGGATTCTTTGGGCCTGCACCTTTGGTTTGGCGGGAATCGGCTGGCTGATCGATCTGTTTCTGATCCCGAGCATGGATCGGCAGGCGGATCGGCGTTTCCAACAAGGGCCGGCTGACTACACCCTGGGTTGGATCTTCCTGGTCTACCTGGGTTGGCTGGGCTTCCACCGGATTTATCTCGGAAAGGTCTTCACCGGCATCCTGGTGGCTCTGTTCTTCTGGGGAGCGGTGGTGCTCTTCAGTATCGTCGGGCTTCCCTTCCTCGCCTTGATCGTGCTCATCCCCGATTACCTGACGCTCAATCAGCAGATCGATCGGCGCAATCGTGAAGGTTGACTGAGGCAGCCAGCGCGTTCACGCAAGGCTTTTTCTCCGCTGAAACCTGCGGCCAAGATCCGCGGCATGCGAGTTCTGCTGATGGCGATTCTCTGGCTTGCGTTGGCCCAATCATCGATCGGCCGTGCGCCAAACTTCATCCTGATTTTCTGTGACGATTTGGGGTATGGCGACCTTGGTTGCTTCGGATCGAAGAAAAACCGGACACCACACATCGATTCATTGGCTCGGGACGGTCGCAAGTTCACGAACTTCTATTCCTCCAGCCCGGTCTGCACTCCTTCGCGAGCCAGCCTGATGACCGGTTGTTATCCGCGCCGGGTTGGGATGCATGAAGACTTTACCGGGCATTGGGTGCTCATTCCGCGCAGTCGACGCGGGCTTCATCCGGATGAACTGACAGTTGCCGAGGCCTTGAAGGCCAAAGCATATGCGACCGCCTGCATCGGCAAGTGGCACCTGGGCGATCAGCCGGAACACCTCCCGACCAACCACGGCTTCGACGAGTACTTCGGCATTCCGTACTTCAACGACATGCAGCAGGCCAGGCGGGGTGATCCTCCCTTGCCGGTGGTTTGGCAGGAGACAGTCGTCCAAGCGCCGGCCAACCAGGCGACCTTGACCAAGCGATACACGCAGGAAACCATTCGAACCATTCTTCGTCCACCTCCCGCATACCTTCCCGCATACCTTCCCGCATCTTCCGCTGTACGCTTCGAAGGACTTTCACGGCCGCAGTCACAACGGTCGGTACGGGGACACCGTGGAAGAAATTGACTGGTCGACCGGGGAGATTCTAAAGGCGCTTAACCGGCTGAAATTGTCGGACAGCACGATCATCATCTTCACGTCGGACAATGGATCCAATGGGTGCAGTGGCGGATCAAACGCGCCATTGGCCGGTGCGAAGGGATCTACCATGGAAGGTGGCATGCGGGTTCCCATGGTCGTTCGCTGGATGGGGCGGATTCCCGCGGGAACGATCTGCAACGAGTTGACCACGACCATGGATATTCTTCCGACCTTCTGCAGTCTGGCGGACACCAAGGGGCCAGCGCGCGAGATCGACGGACACGACATCAGTGACCTCCTGCTCGGCAAGGCGGTTGCCAGGTCGCCCTATGAGGCGTTCTACTATTATCGCCGTCGGCAATTGCAGGCCGTGCGTATGGGGTCTTGGAAGTATCATTTGGAATTGAAGGTCACCCATCCGCGTTGGACCACGCCCGAAGTGCTGGGCAAGGGGCGTCCAGCGAAATTGGTCAATCTGAACGACAATCTTGCCGAGAACAAAGACCTGAGCAGCGCACGTCCCGACATCGTGAAGAAGATGAAACGGCACGTTGCCCGAGCGATGAAGGAACTGGGCAATGACGACCAACCTGGGTGTGGGCAACGCCCCGCCAAGACGCTGGCTTCATCCAAGCCGATGTTGCTTCCACGGTGAGTTTCGCCCCAGCCGTTGAGAAGTTCCTCCTAACACAATCCCTTTAGGAACTTGGCGGTTTCCGCGGCAGCTGAAGTCGGGCTCGATCCGTCTTCCGGAGCGGATTGATGCACGGTGACCGGTCCGTCGTAACCAACCTTCTGCAGGCCTTCGAACACTGAAGAAAAGTTGATACCACCTGGATCAGGAATCTCGATGATATCGAAGGAGATGGGGCCGTGCGTCCACGTGTCCAGAGTGATCGCGCCGTCAGTTTTTAGAAGTTGGTTCTGGAGATAGACGTTCTTGATCCAAGGTGCCAGGCGTTCGATCGTGGTTGGACCGTAATCTTGGCGGCATTCCTCAAGGTTGGCGGCTTCGTAGATGAGTCCGAAGTTTGACCGATCGATTTCGCGGAGGCGGGTTTCGATCTGATCCACGGTTTCGAAGAGGCTTTGCACGTGGCATTGATGAACGAGGGTCAGGTTGCGTTCCTTGGCTTCGTCGGCGGCTTTTTGTGCGGCTGCGATGTCGTCTTCGGTCTTGATGCAAACGCGAACAAGGGAGGCACCCAATTTATCCGCAAGGCCGAGGTAGGGTGTGATGTCGTGCAGGCAGTTCGGACCGCGTGCGTTGTTGTACACGATGTCAAAGTCGCCGGAGATCATGGTCACTCCCAAGCCGCGATCCTTGATCGTGCTGGCGGCCTGATCCACGTCTTCCGCAGGTGTGTGGATGCCGATTTGCGAACCTCGCATGCAAAGAGCTTCATAACCGGCATCGACCGCGAGGTCACAGAGTTCGGGAAGCGTCATGATCGCTTCCTTCTTGGAGAGAAAACCTTCGGCGATGCGACAGGAGACGGAGAGTTTCATGGTGGATTTTATCGCTGATTCAAGAGTCGGATGAACTCCTTCAATACTTCGGTATTTTCCGCGTATCCGCGGCCGGCGACGACCGCTTCGTATCCATCTTCGGGCAATCGATAATAGGCGTAGAAGGTATCCAGCACTTCCGTGTCGTCGCCAATGGGCATCAGGATCTTGGACATGACGGCGTTCAGGGAGTGGGGGGCTTGTCCGGATCATTCGTTGGCTTCGGTCCCGGTAACAGCCAACTGGCGAGCACGCCGACGAGGACGATGGAACTCGTTCCCAGGATGATGGTCATAAACGAGTGCAATGGATTCACCATTCCGCCGACCGCGGCTTTCCAGCCTTCGGTCTTGGAAAGCGACATCCACATGATCAGGAGAACGCCAACGGTTGCCGCGACGACGGCGTGTGGATTGCGTGCCTTTCGGGAAATTAATCCAAGCAGGAAGAGCCCAAGCATGCCACCGGTAAAGATGCCCTGCAGTTTCCACCAGGCATCGAGCGCACTCTTCACGTTAATCATCGCAAGCGCGGTGAAGGTGCCGGCAATACCCACGACCAGCGTGGCCGTGTAGAGCACGCGCATGGATTGGCGGTCGTCGGCGTCGGGATTGAAGTAACGCTTGTAGATGTCGCAGAGGAACAGCGTCGCCGAGCTGTTGAGGCTCGTGTCCATGCTGCTCATCGCAGCTGCGAAGATGGCCGCGATCAACAGGCCGGCCAATCCGATGGGGAGTTTGTTGACGATGAAATGAGGCAGCACCTTGTCGCCGATGTCCTTGGCTTCCAGGGTGGCGGCTTTCTGCGCGATCGATGCATCCGTCACTTCAACATTGTCCCGTGCCAGTTCGGTGGCCGCGACCTGCGCTTTCACTTCGTTCAACATTTCCGGGTTCGTCTGGTAGAGGCTGAACAAGCCCGTGCCGATGAAGAAAAACAGCGCGGAGACGATCGGGAAAAGGAGTGTTGCGAACCACACGCTGAACTTGGCGTCCCGATCCGATTTTGCCGTGACGTAGCGTTGCACGAAGCTCTGGTCGATGCCGAAGTTCTGCAGGTTGATGAACACGCCGTAGATGAGCACGATCCAGAATGTCGGTGCGACAGCAGTGAACGAGGCCGGGCTGAGTTCGAAGCCGCCGAGGCTGAACTTGTCGTTCTCTTTTGCGATTTCAAACAACTGACCGGAGCCTTCCGGCATCCCCGTCAGGATGAGCGACGCGCAGAAAATCGCGCCTGCCACGAGCACAATACTCTGGATGACGTCCGTCCAGATCACCGCCTCGATTCCACCCAGCAGCGTGTAAAGCGTCACCAGGATGCCGGTGATGAAGATGATCCACACAACGCTCCAACCCGTCAGCGGTGCGAGTGCGAGTGCGACGAGGTAGAGGATGGTTCCAATGCGCGCGAGTTGAGAGAGGAGGTAGCATACCAAAGCGTAGGTTCGCGCCCATGGCCCAAAACGTTTCTCCAAATGGTAATACGCAGACACCTCTTCACCACTGCGATAGAGCGGGATGAACCATCGAACGGCGATCACGGCTGCGATGGGAAGCGACAATCCGAAGACCCATGAATTCCAGGTGCCACCGTAGGCCTTACCCGTGTTGCCGAGGAAACCAATGCTGCTGACGTAGGTGCCGAAGATCGAAAGACCGACGGCCCAGCCGGGCAGGGAGCGCCCCGCGGCCATGAACTCATTTGGCTTGCGGCTCTTGCGGGCGAACCAACACCCGAGCCCAAACACGCCCGCCATGTAAAGGAGCAGGACGAGCAGATCAACGGTGCGCAATTGCATGTTCACAGTTTGCTGAGTGGGTTGCCGCGTTCCTTCAACGGGTATTCTACGTGTGCGCCGCCTTGACGATGGGATTCGAAAACCCCGCAGACCATCTCGACGGTCACCGCACCTTGTTTGGCGTTGCAGAGCGGTTCGCGGTCTTCATCCACGGCAGCTATCAGATCGCGAATCGCAAGTACGTGATTGTGCACGTTTGCGATTAACTGTGGATTGGATTCCTTCTTCCCGGCGCCGGCGGAAGTGATCGGAATCCTGGGTTTGGAACGCGAGGCAGGATCGAAGGGATTGCCGGGGCTCAACCACGCAACCGGATCGCGATCGATGTGAACGCTGATCGTCCCCTTTGTTCCGACGAGATGCGTCGCATATCCTTTCTTGTTCGAACCGTCATTGGGAAAGGTCGTGTAGTGTGCGGCCAAGCCGTTCTTCATGCGCCAGCGCGCGTGGATTTCGTTCGCTGCCAGCACGCCCAGACCCTCCGCGCCGACTTTGACGTCACGGCGAGTGACAGGCTTTCCGTTTTGCAACAACAAGCCGGAGCAGGATTGAGGTTCGCCGGCGAAGTAGTGGAAGAGGTTGAAGATGTGCGTTCCGAGAACCCACAAATCTTGACCTCCTCCGCGATGATCGCCGAGTCCGTGGCCGCGCAATTCAAGCAGGCGGCCAATCCTCCCATCGGCGACGAGCTTGTCGATAATGGAAAGCACCGGATGGTAGCGGTTGCGATGGGCAACGGCGATCTTGGCGCCACGTGCTTGGGCCGCCCTGAGGATCTGGTCGGCTTCGGCTGGCGTGCGGCAAAAGGGTTTTTCGACGTAGAGCCCGCGTGCGCCGGATTCGATTGCGGCGAGCGTCATGTCCAGGTGTTGATCCGCGTGGCGGGGCGCGACTGAGACGAATTCAGGTTTCACCTCTCGCAACATCTTTCGATAATCGCTGAAGCCTCGTTTGATCTTCAATCGACCGAGGGCTTTCTTCAGTCCGGCGTCGTGCGCATCGGCCACGGAAACGATTTCCGCGCTGCCAATCTTCTGCCAAACTACGTCCAGACCATGTCCGTAGTTGCCCCGGCCGGTGTGGCCGATGACGGCGACACGTCGTGGTTTTTCTGCAGCCATCAACGGGGCGGCTGCCAAGGACGCGGATGCGCCCAGGAATGTTCGGCGATTCATGGGCGGAAGGTATTGAGGACAGGGGGCGGGAGGTCAATAGCGGGTTGGGGGAGCCCGTCGAACGTTGCACATTCGAGAAGTCCGCAGCATCCGCTAAAATTGATTTTTTGGCGCGCTTGTTACAGAAGCGCGGACCGGGCCCGGGTTCGTATTGGCGCGTCAGGCCACTACGCGCCGGCACTCGCTGCAATGGTGTGGGATGCGCCCATTAAGCAGGTTTTCCAAATGCAACTTGTCTCCCCGGCAGCAACGGATAGGCTCGCACAGGATAATGAACGAAGCTCTGGAGAACGAAATCAAGGCAATCGAGCGGCCACATCAACGTCTGATGTATTACAACTTGGTGGCCTGTCTGGCCTTGGGGCCGTTCTTCATCTTTGCGCTGATACCGTGGACGATTCGCTACTGCACCATGCGCTATCGCATCACGGATGAATCGATCTCAATGCGTTGGGGCGCGATGTTTCGCAAGGAGGTGATTCTGAACTACAGCCGGATTCAGGATATCCACCTCCGTTCCAATGCAGTGGAGCGCTGGTTTGGTTTGTCACGCATCCAGATTCAGACGGCCAGTGGAAGCGCCGGCGCGGAGATGACGCTGGAGGGGCTATTGCAGTTTGAGGATGTCAGGAACTTTCTTTATCAGCGGATGCGAGGAGTCAAGGACGGCGCGAAGTCCGGGCAATCCGCACCTCAGATTTCCTCCGGTGAACTGGTTCAAACCCTTCAGGATGTCGGGGCCGAACTGCGTTCGCTTCGTGAGCTGATTCACAAACGCATGCCGCCGGACCGGCCCGATGTTTGACTGGTTTCGCGAATTGAGCCGGCGGGCGTGCAAGATCCCCCCGCCACCGGAAGCGCCCGCGGGTTCGCCTGAATCGGTGAAGATCTTTCGTGCCGCGCCTAACTTCTATCGTCAACGCATCATGTTCTGGTGCCTGGGCCAGATCGGTTTCGTCTTTGTGATCGGAGTGACGCTCGGGCCGTCCATCCTGAAGTGGTCGGGTTCGGGCTGGCCGGAATTGAAGCTGCCGGGGGATGAGTTTTGGGGCTGGTTTGTGGAGCTGGGCATCGGTGCGGCAGTTCTCAGTTACGTTGCGCAGTTGCCATTTTCGTTTGCCCTGGTGCGCCTCGATTACGAACTGCGTTGGTACATCGTCACCGATCGCTGTCTGCGAATCCGGCACGGAGTGTGGCGGGTGGAGGAGAAGACCATGAGCTTCGCCAACATTCAGGAAGTGAACGTTCAACAAGGCCCGGTGCAACGAATGCTTGGCATCTACAATCTCATGGTGCGATCGGCCGGTGGTGGTGCCATGCCGACGAGACAATCAGGGCCTGGCGAAAATCCGTTCGAAGATCTGCATATGGGCGTCTTTCAAGGCATCGACAATGCGGAGGAAGTCCGCGATTTGGTCCTGAATCGATTGAAGGCCTTTCGAGATTCCGGCCTCGGGGATCCGGATGACTTGCAGGCGAGTCAAGCCAGCGCAGATGAACCTCAATGCAGTTCGTTGGACGCAGCGAGGGAAATGCTTGCTGAAGCTCGTTTGCTGACGAAATCCATTCGGCAAAGAAAAGGATTGTTCGTCGGGTCGCCTTAGCGGGTCGCCATTCCCTCACCCACCCCCGGTATTCCTCTTCGCCCACTCGTGGACGCCTCACCGGCATTGATTGCCCACGACTTTTTCTTCCCCCCGCTGACTGAAGCACTGTTGCCATGAGAATCACATTGACGACCCGTATTGTCGCAGTGTTTGTGGCGATATGCACAACCAGCTTGCTCGCTGCGGACGCGAAGACGGACGAGATCTATGATACCTGGCACATGGTGGAGTTGCAGGAACCCATTGACTCCAAGCCCACTCCTGCTGATGCAAAGCTGTTTTTTGTCTTCAAGAAGGACCGATCAGTCACGCTCTACGGCGACCATCTTCCCACGGGCAAGCTGGAAGGGATGATCCGACAAGGAAGGTGCTGAAGTTCAAGAAGGTGGAAGCGAAGCACCAGGTTCGCAGCTACAAGATTGAGAAAGGACGGTTTGCGATCGTGTCGGATGACGGTTCGGCCATGTTCTTCGAAAAGAAGAGGTAATCGGTTTGAACGCGGGTTGTTTCAAACCGCAGATTGCGATTCACTCGGAGCATGACCCGGTTGATTTCTGCACTTCTGCTATTCGCATTGGCCTGCGCTTCGGCTGCGGTAGCCAGGCCGAACATCCTGATCATCGTGGCGGACGATCTGGGTTGGGCGGATGTCGGCTATCACGGTTCGACGATCGCGACGCCGAACATTGATCGGCTTTGCCGCGAGGGGGTGGAGCTGAATCGCCATTACGTTTCCCCCGTATGCACGCCCACGCGGATCGGGTTATTGACCGGGCGGTACTGGAGTCGCTTTGGAAACACCGGCCCGAACAACGAACGCTGCTTGCCCTGGGAAACGGAGACGCTGGCAACTGCGCTTCGTTCACGCGGTTACGACACCTGCATCACGGGCAAATGGCACCTCGGGTCCCTGCCGGAATGGGGACCTCGGCAGTTTGGTTTCACTCACAGTCATGGTTCGCTGGCCGGTGGAGTGAATCCGCTGAATCACTTCTACAAGCACGGGAAGTACATGAAGACCTGGCATCGCAACGATCGCCTGATTGAAGAGGAAGGTCATGCAACGGATCTGATTGCGCGGGAAGCAATTCGATACATTCGCATGGAGCGGGACGGACCGTTCTTTGTCTACGTTCCCTTCACCGCAGTGCACACTCCGTTCCTGGAGGAGAAGCGTTACCTCGAAGCGGTGAAACACATTCCGGATGACCGGCGATTCTTCGCGGCATGTCTCGTGCATCTCGATGAGAAGATCGGGGAGATCATCAAGGCCGTAGATGACAGCGGACAGCGAGATAACACACTCATCCTTTTCTTCTCGGACAACGGCGGGCAGAACCCAAGTTCGGATGACAGCCGTCGTTATCCGGACACCAAACCCACTTCCAAATTCAAGGGAATGAACACGCCATTGCGCGGATGGAAAGTCCAAACCTATGAAGGTGGAATGCGTGTGCCGGCATTTGTCAACTGGCCCGGCACATTGAAACCCGGACGCAGCGACGCGCTCCTGAGCGTCACCGACTGGATGCCCACCCTGTGTGCCCTGACAGGCTTCAAGCCAACGGCGAATCTGAAGTGGGACGGACGCAACATCTGGCCGATGATCCGAGACCCATCAAAGGCGAATCGTGATCGGACATTGTATTGCAAAGGACCGGGAGGGCGCACCCGCATGGTCATTAATGACGGATGGAAGTTGATCGAGATCAAGAACGGCGAACGATTCGAACTCTATCATCTCGATGACGATCCGAACGAGGAACGCGATCTGTTTCATTCCGAACCCGACGAGGTGGATAAGATGAAACGTATCCTCGCACGGGAGCGAAAGGCGGATGATGACGCCAGGCCTGATCCGAAGAGGAAGAATCCGAGTCCGGTCTGAGAGGCACGCGGGGGATGCCTCAAACAATCTCGGTCGGGCATTCGGGCAGGGCGTCGAGAAACACCTGTCCATAGCGCTTGGCCAGCACGCGATTGTCCAGGATGGCAACAATTCCCTGGTCGGATCCCGTCCGAATAAGTCGGCCGACGCCTTGCCGAAATTTCAAAACGGCCTCCGGCAATGAGAATTCCGCGAAGGCATTTCCTCCGCGTGCTTCAATCGACTCGATTCTCGCCTCAATGAGCGGATGATCCGGGACGGCGAAGGGCAACCGTGTGATGATGACATTGCTCAGAGCCTCGCCCGGCACGTCCACGCCTTGCCAGAAACTGTCGGTGCCGAACAGAACGGAGTCAGTGTGTTCCTTGAAGTTTTCGAGCATTGTCGATCGAGGCGTGCCCGTTCCCTGAATGTAGCAGGGAAGTCCCAGTTCATTGAAGAATGGTTCCATCGCTTCCCCGAGTTCGTGCATGAGCTTGAAGTTGGTGAACAGCACGAAGGCCTTGCCGTGGGTCTGCTGGATGAAACCCTTGATGTTTTTCTCCAGCGCGTCGCGATAACCTGAGTCGCGGGGATCGGGCATCTTCCCGGCGATGTAGATCTTCATCTGCTCGGGGTAAACGAAGGGCGATCCGAGTTGGAGGTGGGTTGCGCGCTCACCACCGATGCGCGAGGCGAAATAATGGAGTGCCTTGGTCTGAGGCTGAGTTTGGGCTTGCAGCGAGTCGTCGGTGAGCCGATTCGGAACGCGTGAAACCTCCTCCGGTGTCGGTATGTGTTCTTCCTCCGGATCACTCTGCTTTTCGCCCTCGGTCGCCAGTGTGGCGCTGGTCATGATGACCGAGGTGTTGCTCGCGAAAAGGCGCCACCGCAGGTACTCGGCGACGTCAATCGGCGCGGCATTCAGGGAAACGCTCTGCCCCATCTTGCCGCTGCGTTCCACCCAATAGACCTGCTGCTCGCTGGTTTGGGCAAGGAATTCACCGATGCCGATTCTCAACTCAGCGAGGCGTCGGTTGCACTCCGAGAGTTCCAGAGCCGTGTCGCGATCTTCCGACGTCTTGATGAGATTGCTGACGGATTCGCGAAGCTGTTGAAGTGGCAAGGTGACATTGTCATCAACGATTTCGGGATTCCGGATGCGTAGTTCCTTCCAATCACGATTGCTGCCTCGATCACGCGCTTGTGTTTTGTGCAACCCGTCGCACGCATCCTCCACCAGATCGAAGAATTTGTCCGACTCGGTGAGCAGTTGGCCAACCATCTTGACCGCGCGGCCTTCGTGCATGCTGGCCAGCAATCCTTTACCCGAGCGGGGGTTCCACAGTCGATTCAATGCAAAGCGAACCTGTCCGCTTGAGAGGCTCAGTCCGATGTTCTTTGAGGCAACCTGTTCCGTCGTATGTGCCTCATCGAATATGACAAAGTCGTTCTTGAAAAGGATACCGTCGGTTTCGTGTTCCTCGATGTCGGGCAGGAGCGTGAAGAAGAGCGTGTGATTGAGGACGAGCACGTCCGCGGAAAGGATCTTGTTCCGTGCTCGCTGAAAGTGGCAGATCTCGTGGTCCTTGCCGAAGTCGGATTGGTAGCCGCAGATCTTTGGCGAGCACAGCCCGCGTTCGCTGCAGACCTGCGACCAGACCTTCGGGTCGGGTTCGATGTCGAAGTCGGAGAGGCTGCCAACATTGTGTTCCTTCACATAGGCTTCAATGCGTTTGAGTTCCTCGACTTCAGGTGAGGTGAAAAGTTGATCTGCGGTACGGAGCGCCTTGTCCAGGCGACGTGTGCAGAGGTAATTCCCTCGCCCCTTCAACATCGTGTAGGAGAAGTCGATGTCCAGCACCTGGTCCAGCATGGGCAGGTCTTTTTCGACCAGTTGTTCCTGAAGGTTGATCGTGTGCGTGCTGATGATCGCTTTCTTCTTTTCCGCGACGGCATGGATGATCGAGGGCACGAGGTATGCGAGGCTTTTGCCAACGCCGGTTCCGGCTTCAACGAGAAGATGTGTCTTGCCCGATAGCGCACGCGCAACGGCAACGGCCATCTGCTGCTGTTGCGGCCGGTATTCGAAGTTGCTGGCCTGGGAGAGCAGTCCGTCCTCCGAGAAGATCTGCTCGGTGCGTCCGACCAGATCGATGGACGATCCGCCGGGTTCTGTTTCTACGGGACCAATCATGCAAATCCCGGTGGCCGCACTTACTTGCGCAGTTCAACGATCTCGATCGCTGCCTTGTTCTTCACAATGCGGTCGGCATCGACCACGCCCCGCCAGTTCGTGGTGGGATACATCATGGTGTTTCGTCCAATGATGCTCCCGGGGTTCAGCACTGAATTGCAGCCGATGTCCGTGTGGTCGCCAAGTAGAGCGCCAAACTTCCTTAAGCCGCTGTCGACCTTCTCGCCGTTGATGTTGAGCACGACGTTTCCGGGAACCACCTTCAGATTCGAAATGATCACCCCGGCACCGAGATGTGCCTTGTGCCCGAGCACCGCATCACCGACGTAATTGAAATGTGGAACCTGGCAGTCGTTGAAGAGCAGGCTGTTCTTGAACTCGCAGGAGTTTCCGATCACGCATCCGTCTCCGATGATCACATTCTCCCGGATATAGGCGCCGTGACGGAGCTCACAATTCTTGCCGATCCAAGCCGGTCCTTTGATCATCACTCCGTCTTCCACGACCGTTCCCTCGCCGATGTAAACTTCCTCACCGATCCAGGCGCCACCAGTGCAGGAATTCTTCAACTCTGGCTTCAAGTTGTCCTCCAGATACTCCTTGATTCTGGGCAACACGTCCCAAGCACGCTCGCACTCTTCGAAAACGACTGAATGTTCAGTCTGGCTGATATCGAAGAGATCCTCAGGTTTGATCATCTCTTGAGGCTGAAAAAAAACTGTCCGCTGAGCAACGCAAAACCTCGGAATACGAGACAATACGACCCAAGCGTGTCTGAAATCGTCCGAAGGTTAAGAAATCCTCCTAAAACATCGCGAATGGCTCGCGCACTGTTTCTTCTGGCGCACGATTTCCGCACATGATTCGATCGCGTTAAACCCGGCGCAATCGGCTGTGCTACAGGAATTAACGGATTGACTTTGAAAGTCTGATTTGTACGGTGCAGAACAGTTGCGGAGCACAAAACAACCGACGAACTATCGAAATCTATGAACTCCCTTTTTAGATCAAACTTGACCAAATTTGGCACGTTTCTGGTCGCTGGCTTCGTGTTCACGGCGTTGCCTGCCTATGGCAAGGCGGGCTATGCGGTCGTGAAACGTGTGGTTGGCCAGGCCAGTTACACCAGCGCAGCCGGGGGAGGCGCGCTGAAGGAGAAGATGACCTTGTTTCAAGGATCTCGAATTACCACCGGACCGGGTTCGTATGTGGATTTGGATCTGGGTGTGAATGGTGATGCCCTGCGGGTTGAAGCCGACAGCACGGTGTCGCTTACGATGCTCACGAACCGACGCGTCAGCAATCGCCGCAGTGTGGTAAACACCCAGATGAACGTCACCCGGGGTTCAGTCGTTGCCAACGTCGTGCGCAAACTTTCCCGCTCTTCCCGATACAACATCCGCACTCCGAGCGGCGTGGCGGGCATTCGTGGCACCTGTATCCAAGCAGGCCTCAGCGGAACCATCGCGTTGGTCGGGCAGGTGACATTCACTCCTCTCGCCGGCGGTGGCGTGCAGATTATCATTCCCGGTTTCGTCATGACTGCCGGTGCAAACCAGCCAGTTCGAGCGGGTGTGGCGCAGGTGAGAGGCGTGGCTCAGACGGCAGTTCAATCTACTGCCAATGCTGGAACAGCTCAGATGGTTTCAACGTCGGTTCAGGCCTTTGCAACTGCGGTCGCTGCGATTGCGACTGACGCGGCTGCACAGTCCGTCGCCAATCAGCCTGCGCAGCAGCAGAGTCAGGCAATCGTCGAAGCCTCGCAACAGGCCGCGGAACAAATCGTTCCCGAACTGATCAGCGCCATTCAACAGGCCGCCAACAACGCGCCTCCTGAGATCCAACAACAGGTTCAGACCGCTGTTCGTGCAGTCCAAGCGCAAGCCCAGCAGGTTGCCATGACAGTGGCCGCTGTCGCTGCCGGTCATACAGCAGCGAACAATGGTGCCACCCCGCAACAAGCCCAACAGATTGCCACGCAGGCGGCTGCGCAGACTCAAGTTCAAACTCCGACAGCGACTCCAACTCCTGGCGCTCCGCCAACTCCCGGCGCACCTCCACCTCCACCACCTCCTACTCCGCAGCAGGTTGTGGCAACGATTCCACAGGCCGTGTTCACACCACCTCCGCCGACAGCACCGAATGCGCCGCGAGTGGTTGTTCCGCCCGTTGAAGTCATTCCTCCCGTTCCAGTCGATCAAAACATTGTTGGCCCGGGTGCGGGACCGCCTCCTACACCACCACCACCACCACCACCACCTCCGGCCGATCCGACCGGTCAGCCTGTGATTACTGGTATTCTTGGTGGCAACAGGACGGCCAACAACCCGGTCGCGAACTGATCCAATTGCGCCTTTTCCACGACCCGGAGCGACCTTGAGTTGCTCCGGGTTTTCTGTTTACCTACGCGCCAGTGTTCAAGAATTTCCGCTTTGTTCCCGTACTGCTTGCCATTGGGGCCACCGCGTCGGTTTGTTTTATTCAATCCATGCGGTTCTGGCGGGAGACGGCAAGCGGAGCTGAACGCCTGGAACTGGTCACATACGATTGGCGAGTCCAGCACGCGCTGGATTACAACCCACCCATCGCCACCAACCTCGCCTTTCTTGGAATCTCCGATCGAACGATCAAATCGGTCAAGCGGGCCAATGAAGATCTCCAGCTTCCGAAAGGGCACGGGCTTTATTGGCCCCGGCACATCTTCGGGCGGGTGGTTCGTGAACTGAACGCGCAGGGAGCCCGCGGGATCGGATTTGACGTTCTGTTCTCGGATCGCCGCGACGATCTGGACGGCTACACCAACACCGTCGTCTTCACGAATGCGGTTGGCGTTCTCGAAACCAATCAGATTGGTTTGAGCTCAGATGATTTCTTCATCGATCAGATCGTGCGTGGAAGAAACGTCGTTCTCGCCTGCACGCCGGGGTTGCCTCCGCACGATGATTTCCTGTTCTCCGCCAAGGTCGGGGACATCTCCTCACGCCCCGATAGCGATGGTGTACTGAGACGTGCCAAGCCGTATCAGCACTATCGTTTGTGGGATGTCGATATCGAACAACAGCTGGGGGACAAGTACACGATTGACTTGTTCCAGCATGTGACGATCGAGACCAACGCAATCTTGTTCGTCAACACGGATGTGACCTACCGGCTTCCTCTGACCAATCGGGGAGCAGGCACAAACATGTACTTTGACCTGAAGAAACTCACGACAGATCATCTGCCCGAATACGCGGACTCGATCACCGAGGAGATTCGATGGAGGTTGCCATTTGAGGAGTTTCGCATGTGGCCCATGGGAATCGTGATGGCCGCGATGGAACTGGGATTGGATCTCAAGAATGCTGAAATTCGCAAGGACGAGATCTACCTCCCCGGCACCAACGGTGTGAATCGCACGATCCCGCTCGATCACGAGGGCCATCTCATCATCGATTGGGCCGTGCCTTTCGATGAGAACCTGATCAAGGTGGACGGGCTGGAGTATCAGGTGTTGAACGACCGGGATCGTGAGTTGGGGAATCAGCTTGGCGCGGAGGAACTCCACAGATTCAAGGATCGTCTCGTTTTCATTGGATCCTCAGCCACCGGGAACGAGCTGACCGATCGCGGCGCAACGCCACTCGGGCATGACCAGATCCTCGTTTCCAAACATTGGAACATCGCGAGCATGGTCATCACCGGGCAATTCATTCGGCGAAGCGAACTGGGAACGGAGATGTCCATCATCATCCTGATGGGACTTTTTGCGACGCTGCTCACCTTCGCAACCCGGCCACCATGGTCGACGCTGGGAATGGTCGTGGTCGCCGTCTTCTATTCGTGGTGGTGCGTCGAACACTTCAAGCTGGACCGTCTATGGCTCCCCTTGGTGACTCCCATTGGCGGGGGCTTGTTCGGCACACACTTCGTGATCATGACCTACCGCTGGGTATTCGAGAACCAGGAACGCCAGCGAATCAAGGGCGTGTTCTCCAAACTGGTTTCTCCAAATGTGGTGAACACTCTGCTCCAACAGAAGGAAGTTCATCTCGGCGGTTCACAGCAGGAAATCACGGTGTTCTTCTCGGACGTTCGTGGATTCACAACGCTTACCGATGAGATGCAAAAATATGCGGACGAGTTTGTGAAGGACAACAACCTGTCCGGCCAGGAGGAGAGACTCTTCCGCAGCAAGAACGCCGCTGAAACCCTCGAAACGGTTAATACCTATCTGGCGACAATTGCCGATCAGATCAAGAAACACGATGGAACATTGGACAAATACATCGGTGATTGTGTGATGGCCTTCTGGGGAGCTCCAACCCCCAATGATGCACACGCGGTCTCCTGCGTTCGCGCAACGATTGATGCGCAACTGGCCATGCACGAATTGAACATCGTTCGCAAACAGGAAAACGTTCAGATCGAGCTGGAGAACGAACGTCGTGTCGCTCGCGATGAACCACCCATTCCGTTGAAGAGACTGCTTGTGATGGGCAGCGGGGTGAACACCGGAACTGCGTTCGTGGGCCTGATGGGTTCGGAGGCACACATCTTCAACTTCAGCGTATTCGGTCGTGACGTGAATATCGCTTCACGGCTGGAAGGAGTTTCCGGAAGAAGTCGAATCATCATTGGGGAATCAACTTATGGTCATCTGAAGAAACACGATCCGGAACTGGCCAAGACCTGTACGGTCGCCGAAGAGAGCCCGGTAAAGGTGAAGGGCATCGAAAATCCGGTGGTGATATACGAGGTGCCCTGGAGAATCTATCTGCCCGAAAACAGGCCGGAGCAACCCATACTCCAACAACTGCCGACCGGTGTGGAGGCTCCGAAGGTCAGGGGCGTCGTCTCCGATCGCCCGGCCGATTACGGGGAACAGAAAAAGCAAGAATCACAGGAGCCCTGAGTCATGTCCCTCAAGGTCAATCTGATCAATCTTCGCAAGAAGAGCGAACAACTGTCGGGAGAATTACCGGTCGAGGAAATCGGCTTGGAGTCCTGCGACGAGATGATCGCGTTCAAACAACCCGTCGAATATGACCTGACTGCCGAGTGGCTGGACAAGAGCGTCCTCGTTCAGGGGGGCGTGGAAGCCCCCATCGATTGTGAATGCGTCCGCTGCCTGCAGCCCTTCGTCACCTCGGTGATTCTCACCGGATATGCGCTGCATTTGCCGGTTTCCGGGGAAGAAGCGGTCGAGATAATTGATGACTGCGTAGACTTGACTCCGTTTTTGCGCGAGGATATCTTGCTCGGTCTTCCACAGCATCCACTGTGCCGAAGCGACTGTGAAGGATTGAAACAAGACGAATCCGAGCAGTCGGAAACCGGGTCGAAAGGATCGGTCTGGTCTGAATTGGACAATCTGAAATTTGACAACGAATAGTTATGGGCGCACCCAAACGTAAACCCTCTCGAAGCAAACGCCGAATGCGACAGGCCTACAACAGCGTCATGACGCTGCCTCAAACCTCGAGCTGCCCGCAATGTGATGCACCTTACATCCCCCATCGGGTGTGCCCCTCCTGCGGATTCTACAAGGGCCGCCAGGTCATCAACGTCGACGCGCTCGGTTAAGGCAACTCTCTTCGACGGCGCGGACTGATCAAGTCCGCGCCCTTTTTTGTCTATGCGAATCGCTGTCGATGTCATGGGCGCCGATCACGGAAGTGGCGTGATTGTGGATGGCACCCGCATGGCATTGGAAGCGAACCCGGGCATCACGGAACTTCTTCTTGTTGGCGACGAGGAACAGATTTCAACGCACTGCTCCAAGTCCGGTTTCAAGGACCCACGCGTTCGCATCGTCCATGCGTCCCAAGTGTTGACGATGGAGGACAAACCCATCGACGCATTGCGGAAGAAGAAGGACTGCTCGATCGCCCGCGCGATTGAGCAGGTGAAATCCGGTGATGCGGATGCCGTCGTTTCCCCAGGCAACACCGGTGGTATTCTCAGCGCGGGAACAATTCGATTGCGGGCGCTTCCTGGCATCAGTCGTGCAGCCATTGCCACGGTCATTCCGGAACCGGAAAACGAATTCGTGCTCCTGGATGCCGGCGCGAACACCGAATGCAAAGGGTTGCATCTCGCAGAGTTTGGAGTGATGGGCAGCATCTACTCGCAGCAGATCCTCGGCAAACCCAAGCCCAGGGTGGGTGTGCTCAGCAACGGGACCGAGGAGATGAAGGGCAACGAATTGACCCAGGATGCGCACCGCATTCTCAGTCGGCTCGATCTGAATTACATTGGCAATGTCGAAGGCCATGACCTCTTCAAGAATCGGGTTGATGTGGTTGTTGCCGATGGCTTTGTCGGAAACATCGTCCTGAAGACCTGTGAGAGCATGGCCAAGGCGATGTTCGCCTGGCTCAAGACCGAACTGACCGCAAATCCGAAACGAAAGCTTGGCGCCTTGCTCGCGAAGGAAGCATTCAAGTCCTTGAAGCACAAACTCGATGCCGAAAACTACGGCGGAGCGCCATTGCTTGGCTTGAAAGGAATCGTCATCAAGGCGCACGCATCCGCGTCCGAGCGCGCGATCATGAATGCCGTCCATACGGCGACCACCGCATTGGAAGCGGACATGAACGCTAAGATCACGAGCGAGATGGAAAAAGCTGTCGACATTTTGGAAGAAGTCCGCAAGTCCCAGAACGACACCGAAAAAGTTGCCGTATGAGTGAACTGCCCGAAGCTCCTTTCAAGAATCCCCGCGCCGATCACGGTTTCAAGGGGCGCACCTGTTCCATCGAGTCCGTCGGTTCCTATGTTCCCGAGAAGGTTCTGACCAATGCCGATCTCGAAAAGATCGTCGATACGACCGACGAATGGATCACCTCACGCACCGGCATCAAGGAACGTCGGATTGCCGCTGACGATGAGGCGACGTCTGATCTCGGTGCAAAGGCCTCGTTGATGGCAATGGAACGTGCCGGGATTTCACCGGATGAAATTGACCTGGTGATCTGCGCCACGATCACGCCCGACATGCCCTTCCCTTCCACCGCCTGCCTGATTCAGGAAAAGATTGGCGCTCATGGCGCAGCCGCATTTGATTTGGAAGCAGCCTGCTCAGGTTTCATTTACGGGATTGAGATTGCCCAGCAGTTCATCATGTCGCGCACCTACAACTGCGTGCTGGTGGTTGGCGCGGAGAAACTCAGCTCGATCATCGATTGGAAGGATCGTAACACGTGCGTGCTTTTCGGAGATGGCGCCGGCGCGGTGATCATGCGGAATCGCGATGGTGCCCATGGATTGCTGACCGCCAAGATGGGCGCGGATGGCCGCAAGGCGAACATCCTTTCCATGCCGGGTGGCGGGAGTCTGAATCCTGCCAGCACCGATTCCATCAACAGCCGCCTGCATTACCTGCGCATGGATGGCAAGGAAGTCTACAAGAACGCCGTCACCGCCATGTGTCGTTCGGCAAAGGAAGTCCTGAAGCGCTGCGAACTTTCAGCTGAAGACATCAAGCTCGTCATTCCCCACCAGGCCAACAAGCGAATCATCGACGCTGTCGGTGATCGCCTGGGCGCCAAGCCCGAGCAGGTCTACATGAATCTTCAGAAATACGGGAACACTTCGGCTGCCTCCGTCGCCATCGCGCTCGATGAAGCCGTTTCCGAAGGCCACATTCAGCGGGGAGACCTCATCCTGATAATGGTCTTTGGTGCTGGACTGACGTGGGGAGCTGCGGTCATCGAGTGGTAGACCCGTCCTCGAACCAAGGTTCAATCAGGCGTTTTCTGCGCTTTTTGCAATGATTTTTTCAGTTTTCTTGAACCTTTTCGCAGAACCCCCCGTCTGAGAGATTTAATACGTATAGGTATTAAATTATTGAAATTCCCGCCGTTTTGGATCACGCTCCCAGCTCTTTCGATACCGGTTGGGTTTCCTGATTGAAGATAGAATTGCGATGAAAACCATCTCCATCAGTTCAGCTTTTGTGCTCGCGGCTTCCTTGCTGGTCCCGACTCAATCCCTGCTGGCAGCCGGAAAACCTGGTATCGGCAGCTGGTCAATGTTCCGTGGCCAGCCGAATCTTGCCGGAATCTCCCACACCAAGCTTTCCACCAAACTGAAGCTCAAGTGGAACTACAAGACCGGCGCTGAGGTGAAATCATCCCCGTCAGTGGCCAACGGGCGGGTGTTCGTCGGTTCCTATGACGAACACCTTCACGCGATCGATTTCAAGACCGGCAAGGGAGTGTGGAAATTCAAGACTGATGGAGGGGTGGAGTCTTCGCCGTTGATATTTGATGGGAAGGTGTTTTTCGGATCCGAAGACGGGCGTGCCTTTGCGCTGGAGGAAGCAACCGGCAAGA
This sequence comes from Verrucomicrobiales bacterium, assembly GCA_002715965.1. GTDB lineage: Bacteria > Verrucomicrobiota > Verrucomicrobiia > Limisphaerales > JAYPXF01. The sequence continues at coordinate 76,843 of PBAL01000023.1, forward strand.
AGGTTTGGGAATACCAGACGGAGGATAAGATTCTGGGAGCACCGAACTGGGTCAAGAATCCAAAGGGTGGCGCACCGTGGATTCTGATGGGCGGCTATGATTATTTCCTCTACTGCTTCGATTCCAGAACCGGCAAAACGAATTGGACCTACGAAACCGGCAATTACATCAACGGCTCGCCCGCCGTCGAACCGGAACTGGGCGTGACGGCATTTGGCGGCTGCGATGCAATCCTGCACGTCATCAACGTTGAGACCGGTGCTAAGGCCAAGGAGATTGAAGCCGGCGCGTATGTTGCCGGATCGGCCGCGCTGGTCGATGCGAAAGCCTACTTCGGCCATTACGACAATGAATATGTCTGCATCGACCTGGAGAAAGGAACCAACTCGTGGAACTACAAGGATCGTTCCTTCGCGTATTTTTCCTCTCCGGCCGTGACGAAGGATCGAGTGATCTTTGGTGGACGCGACAAGCGCCTTCACTGCGTAGACCGGAAGACCGGCAAACAGGTCTGGACCTTCCAAACCCGTGGCAAGGTCGACAGCTCGCCGGTTGTCTGTGATGGCAAGGTGGTGGTCGGGTCGGAAGACGGCCGCGTTTACATCGTGTCGCTCGACAAAGGGAAAGAGCTCTGGAATTACGAGATCGGCGAAAGTACCACGAGTTCACCCGCGGTGGTGGACGGGCACATCGTGATCGGGGCCGACGACGGTCGCGTCTATTGCTTTGGCCCGAAGTGAAACGATATTGACCCATGAGCACTGCCACCACGGAAACGCCGAATCCCAAGCCCGCGCTCGAAACGCAGACCACTGCGGGGAACTACTTTGTTTCCAATTACCCTCCCTTTTCGTTCTGGAAGCCCGACTACGTGCCGGGATTGATGGAAGCGATCGAGCGCCCTCCCGAGCCGGATACTCCACTTGGCGTTTACGTCCACATCCCCTTCTGCCGCAAGCGTTGTCACTTCTGTTACTTCAAGGTTTACACGGACAAGGATTCGTCGGAAATCCGTGCTTATACCTCTGCGGTGAGACGCGAGCTGGAGACCTACGCCAGCAAACCCTTCATTGGCGGTCGCAAACCGAACTTCGTCTACTTTGGTGGAGGCACGCCAAGCTACTTGTCGGTGAATCAGCTGCGAGAACTCACCGACGCCATGAAGGAAGTCCTGCCCTGGGACGAGGCGGAGGAAGTTGCCTTTGAAGCCGAGCCTGGGACGCTCACCAAGCACAAGCTGGAGGCGATTCGAGAGATCGGTGTGACGCGCCTGAGCCTGGGCGTCGAAAACCTCGATGATCGAATATTGGAACTCAACGGTCGCGCACATCGGAGCAAGGAGATCAAGCGCGCCTATGGTTTCGCGCGTGAATTCGGTTTTGATCACATCAACATCGATCTGATCGCCGGGATGCTGGAAGAGACCGAGGACAACTGGAAGGACGTGATCCGCCAGACCGTCGACCTCGCGCCGGACTGCATCACCATCTACGAGATGGAGATTCCGTATAATACGACGATCTATCAGCGCATGAAGGCCGAGGGCAAACTGATCGCGCCTGTCGCAGATTGGGAGACCAAGCGCCGTTGGGTCGATTACGCCTACAAAGAACTGGAAAACGCCGGCTACACCGTGACCAGCGCTTACACTGCGGTGAAAGATCCGGAGAAGACCAAGTTCGTCTACCGCGATCGACTGTGGGAAGGCGCGGATCTGCTCTCGGTTGGCGTGGCTTCCTTCGGTCACATCGGCGGCACGCATTACCAGAACCATCACGAGTTCGATCCGTATGTTGAGCGCGTGAACAAAGACGAGTTACCAATTTATCGCGCGTTGACGCCAAGCGCGGATGAACGATTGATCCGTGAGTTCATTCTGCAGATGAAACTCGGCCATCTTTCGCTGGGATATTTTGAGGAGAAGTTTGGAGTGGATTCAAAGACACGGTTTGCCGAGCCGCTCCAGCGATTGAAAGACTGGGGCTTCCTCACCATCGACGGCGATCGCCTGGAGATCAACCGCGAGGGCTTGCTCCAGGTGGACAAGCTGCTTCACGAATTCTTTTTGCCAGAGCACCTGAACAAGCGATACGCCTGATGTCCGAACCGATCATCGAACAGTCACAGGTCTTGCCCTATGCGTATCCATTGGATGACTTTTACGCGCAACAGGGAATGACCTTGCCGCCGATTGACTCGGTTGATGGCTCCGAACTACCCGAGCCATACAAGAGTTTGCTGGTTCATGGAAACGACATGACCCCGACGCTGGAGAGCTACCACGGAGGTCACATCCACGTGACAGTCATGCGTCGGCAGACGAGGGGCGATTTTTATTATCGCGAGGTCGTTCTCATGCGCGACACCGATGACGCGCCGGTTGAGTTTGGCGCGATCAAGATCAACCTCGGATTTTTCCCAACGCTCGCCCGGCAGGACATCCTCTCAGAGCGTCTGCCCTTGGGGCGAATTCTTGCGGAACGGAAGATCAAGCACGCCAGCCGCCCCAGGGCCTACCTCCGCATCCAGTCCGACGACTTCATCAACAAGGCCCTTCAGATGGAAGGCGAACACACGTTATACGGTCGTCGCAATACCCTGTGGACGCCGGAGAACAAATCACTGGCGGAGATAGTTGAGATCCTCCCCATCGAACCCAGGGCCTGATTTGCCTTTCGCCCGTTCGCGGGCGGTTTCCACGCATGAACATTGAAGACATGAACATTGAAGACATGAACATTGAAGACGGATATGACGTGATCATCATCGGGGCTGGTCCCGCCGGTTGTTCGGCGGCCTCCATCCTCGCGGAGCACGGGCACAGGCCGCTGGTATTGGAGCGCGAAAAGTTTCCGCGCTATCACGTCGGCGAATCGCTGATTCCGTTCACCTACCAGCCGATGGAGCGACTTGGAATCATTCCGTTGATGAAGGACTCGGCCTTCGTGAAGAAGTTCAGCGTTCAGTTTGTCGCGCCTTCGGGCAAGGCAAGTCAGCCGTTCTACTTCTGGACGCGCTACGACAAGGAAACGGTTGCTCAGAGCTGGCAGGTTTTTCGTTCCGAGTTCGATCACCTGCTCATGAACCACGCGCGCGATCGAGGAGCCGAGGTGCGCGAAGAGATGACGGTGAAGTCGCTGCTCCGTGATGATGACAGTGAGCGCGTGACCGGTGTGCTTGCCGTGGACAATGACGGAAACGGAACCGAATTCCGCGCACCGATGACCTTGGATTGCACCGGCAAAGAGGCGTTTGCAGCAGTGCGAAACGGTTGGCGGAAGAAAGATCCTTTCCTCAATAAAATCGCTGTCTGGACTTACTACAAAGGTGCCAAGCGCGATGAAGGCTATGACGAAGGCCAGACCACGGTCGCATTCATCCCCGAGAAGGGCTGGTTCTGGCACATCCCCCTGCACGACGATCGAGTGAGTGTGGGCGTGGTTGCCGAGGGTAAGTACCTCTCTCGCGACAAGGTCAGGAAACCGAAGGACATCTTCGAACGCGAGATTGATGAAAACCAGTGGATCAGGGAATACCTCAAAGACGGTGAGCAATTCGGCCCGCACTACGTCACCAGCGAATACTCTTTTCATTCCCAGCACTGCGGCAGCGAAGGATTGCTGCTTGTCGGCGATGCGTTCTGTTTCCTCGATCCGGTCTTTTCATCCGGACTCATGCTCGCGCTCAAGAGCGGTGTCATGGCTGGCGACGCCGTACACGAAGCTCTCGCAGCGAACGACTTTTCACCCGCGCGATTCGGCGATTATGCGAAATCACTGCGTGAAGGAATTGAGAACATGCGCAAGCTCGTCTACGCGTTTTACGAGCCCGGGTTCTCGTTCAAGAAGGTAATCGACAAGTATCCGGACATGGCCGGCGACATCACGGACTGTCTGTCAGGTGATGTGAACAAGGACTTCAGTCAATTGTGGGATGCGATCGCTGAATTCGCGCCCGTTCCCGATCCACTCGACGTGGGAATGCCCAAGGAAGCCGCCATGGCGTAGCGCACGACCCGCGAATGAACATCGTTCAAATCACACCGGGTGCCGGGGGGATGTATTGCGGGAATTGCTTCCGCGACAACGCGATGGTCGCTGAGTTGCGCAAGCTCGGTCACGAGACCCTGATGGTTCCCCTTTACCTCCCGATGACCCTGGAAGAGGAAGATCAAAGCACGGGCACGCCAATTTTTTTCAGCGGCATCAACGTCTACTTGGAACAGAAGATCCCCTTTTTTCGCCATGCGCCCAACTGGCTTCACAAGCTCCTCGCCTCGGAAAAACTCCTGAATCTGGCCGGCAAACAGGCCGCCAAGACACGCGCGGAGGACGTTGGTGATCTCACGCTCTCCATGTTGCGAGGCGAAGAAGGCAACCAGGCTCGCGAACTCGATGAACTCATTGCCTTCCTGAAGTCTGACACCAAACCCGACGTCGTCTGTCTATCCAACGCAATGCTCGTTGGTTTCGCGCGCAAGCTGAAATCCGAACTCGGCTGCCTCGTCGTCTGCCAGCTTCAGGGCGAAGATGCGTTTCTCGATTCCATGCACGAGGCGGATCGCAAAGCAGTCTGGGCAACTCTCACTGAACGGGCTTCGGACGTGGATCTCTTCATCGCGCCTAGCCAGTATTTCGCCGACAACATGGCGCGTCGACTTTCACTGCCAACCGAGCAACTGGCCGTCGTATACAACGGAATCAACCTCGAGGGTTACCTCGTCGAGAACCCTTCGGCCGACCTGTCCGCACCGGTGCTCGGTTACTTCGCCCGCATGTGCGAAGAAAAGGGTCTTCATCTGCTCGTGGAGACTTTCATCGAACTCAAGCGACGCGAAGCCACAAAGCACATGAAGCTGAAGGTCGGTGGAGGCTGCGGACCCGGCGACCAAAAATACGTCGATCGTCTTCGCTCGCACCTCTGCTTGGAAGGAGTGCTGAAGGACGTGTCGTTTCACCCAAACCTGGATCGACCCGCCAAGCAGGAGTTCCTCAAGTCATTGAGCATCTTTTCCGTGCCCGCACTCTACGGCGAGGCGTTCGGCCTTTACCTCGCCGAAGCCATGGCCGCTGGAGTTCCCGTGGTGCAACCGCGACATGCTGCTTTTCCTGAGATCGTTGATGTCTCCGGCGCCGGCCTTGTTGCCGAACCCAACGCCGGTTCGCTGGCTGACGAAATTGAGAAACTGCTCGGCAATGAAAACCGATTCCACGCCCTGCAAAAGAACGCCGTGAAGACCGCGAAGGAAAAATTCAACGTCGGCGCCATGGCCCGTTCCATGGTCGAGACCTTTGAGAAAGCGTCGTTGACAAAGAATAATCAGCCGGTCTCTGCCTGAAACCTATCATCGCTCACACCCCATGCCCCACGAACACAAAATCGTCCGACGCGTTGAGTTCTCCGAAACGGACATGGCGGGAATCGTTCACTTCTCCAACTACTTCCGCTTTGCCGAATCGGTGGAGCACGATTTTTTTCGAACGATTGGACATTCGATCGTCACGAAAACAACGGATCCACCGGTGGGATGGCCGCGCGTGCATGCGTCATTCGATTTTCAGGCGCCCCTGAGATTTGAGGATGAATTCGAAGTGCATCTTATGGTTGCGGAAAAGAAGAGCCGCACATTGAGCTATCAGATAATCGTGCGGAAACTCACCGATGGTGATCCCGTGGTTTGCGCGAAGGGAAAGCTGACGGTCGTGTGTGTCACCAGGGATTCCACTGGCAAGATGTCCGCATCGGAGATTCCATCAGAGATCGCAGATCGAATTGAGGTTGCGCCAGAGCCTGGATGATCAGTGGTTAAAGAGGGCACGGTTTCGCATGCGTGATCGACACCGGTTTAACCGTTTAACCCTTCAACCAACCAATCACTGCTTCCCCGGATTCTCGTACCAGACCACGTTCTGATTGAAGTGTCCGGCGAGGAGAACATCGAGATCCCCGTCATCGTCCAGGTCCACCAGCCTTATATCGTAGCTACCCTGACCAGTGCCGATGACGTGTTTCTTGAACTGTCCCTTGCCGTCGTTCTCGTACCACGCGCTGGTGCCCGTCGCGAGGTAGCCGCAGGTCGCGGCATCGGGATCGCCATCACCGTCAATGTCCCCGATTGCGAGGCTGTGCGGGCCGATGATATCAGGATCAACGTCGATGAGCTCGAAGCTTGGCCCCTTGAACCACAACGTTCCCTTGCCGTGTCCACGACTGGCGAAGAGATCCATCGCGCCGTCGTTGTTCAGATCGACCGGGATGATGTTGCTCGCACCCGGCTCTTTAGATGACAGCATGTGCTTCTTCCAGAACTCGGTGGGGTTCTTCGGTTGTTCCCACCAGGCGAACCATTCACCGCCCGGAAACTTCTCCCCGCCCTTGGCACCGAAGGCGATGTCGCCCCGGCCGTCTCCGTTCAGATCTCCAAAGCCGGAATAATGGGAAGCTCCTGGTGCATCTCCGTCGGCGAAGATGTGCCGGATCCATTCCTGGGCAGAGAGCGGCTTTTTCGGAACACGCAGCCACGCTAGCGAATTGGCAAAGGGTGTGCCGCTCGCTCGACCAGAATTGGCGATGAGATCGAGTTTTCCATCTCGATCGACATCGGCGGTGATGAGGCAATGGGTGCCGAGAATCTTGTCGTCGACGATTCGCAGCGTCCATTTGTTCTCCAGAGGCCGCTTGGGACACTCCAACCAGAAGACAAGATTGTTGGATCCGATGTAGTCCTGGTCGCCGTCGTCATCCACGTCCATGAGCGTCGCGTGAATGCAGCCGGCCCGGAGCTTGCGTCCGCTGAGTTCTTTCGGGAATTCATAGACCTTGAGCCGCTTGCCTGCGTCGAGTGTCGGATACAGCCAGACCGCACCGCTGTGTGAGCAGATGGCGTCAATCTTCCCGTCGCGGTCGAAGTCGGAGGTGTTCACATCGTTCACCATTCCGCGCGTGTCGGTCCCGGGTTGAATGACGTGCTTCTTCCAGGCGGCCGGTGAGTTGATCGATACGAGCAAACTGAGAAGCAGAACAGATCGTCGAAGCCGGTGAGTCATGGATGGATGTGAACCCCATGCCGTTGGAATGACAAACAGTTTTCGCCATTTCGGCTTTACATCTCTGCAGAATCCGCTGCCCTTGGCGCTCAACCATGACTGAGCAAAACACCCGGCCGACCTGGTTTGGACATCCGCGAGGCTTATCAACCTTGTTCTTCACCGAGATGTGGGAGCGCTTCAGCTACTACGGCATGCGGGCCTTGCTGATGCTGTTCATGGTGGACGCGATCGACAAGGGCGGCATGGGGATCGATGAATCGAACGCCGGGGCGATTTATGGTTTGTATACTGCGGGTGTTTACCTGGCTTGTCTGCCGGGCGGTTGGGTTGCAGATCGATTGATTGGCGCGCAGCGTTCCGTCTTGGTTGGAGGAATCATCATCACGCTAGGACATTTCACGTTGGCGATTCCGTCGACCAAGACCTTCTTCATCGGCCTGATCCTGGTGGTGGTTGGAACGGGGTTCCTCAAGCCAAACGTCAGCACAATCGTCGGACAGCTTTATCCGGAAGGCGGTGCGCGACGGGATGCGGGATTCACGGTGTTTTACATGGGTATCAACCTGGGCGCGATGGTCGGTTCAATTGTGTGCAGTGAGCTGGCGACGGGATTCAGCTGGCACATGGGTTTTGCAGCTGCCGGTGTTGGAATGGTTTTCGGCGTCATCCAATTCGTACTCACTTCACGTCATCTCGGTGGCGCGGGCTCAAAGCCGGAAGGCCGACCAAACTTGCCGGAAGGCGAGAAGGATCCCGCGTGGTATCTCCTTTGGGGCGCGGGCCTCGGCGTGTTGATCCTGATGCTGATCATGGGAGGGGTGATCAACGTCGGTGCTGAGTTCAATGCGCTTTCCATTGCGCAGTATACGACCTACGTGATCGTGGGGATCGCAGCGATCTTCTTCTTCTACGTCTTTGTCTTCGGCAAACTGAACTCGACCGAGGCCAAGCGGACGGTGGTGATCCTGATTCTCTTCGTCGCTTCGGCGGTGTTCTGGTCCGGATTTGAGCAGGCAGGTTCATCGTTGAACCTGTTCGCAGATCGACACACGGATCGCGTGATGTTCGGCAAGGAAATCTCGGCTGGCTCGTTCCAATCATTGAACCCGTTCTTCATCATCACACTCGCTCCTTTGTTCGCGGCGATGTGGGTGCGGCTGGCCAAGAAACAGCTGGACCCGTCGATGCCAGCAAAGTTTGCGATTGGTCTGTTGCTCTTGGCAGCGGGGTTTCTCGTGATGGTCTTCGCTGCAAAACTCGTCGTGGCCGGCAAACCCGCAGCTCCGTACTGGTTGGTGCTCACCTACCTGCTTCATACCATGGGTGAACTTTGCCTGAGCCCGGTCGGTCTCAGTTCCGTCACGAAGCTTGCGCCACAGCGTTTCGTGGGACAGATGATGGGCATCTGGTTTCTCGGCGGATCACTGGGAAATCTCATCGCCGGTCTCGTTGCGGGGCGGTTCAGTCCGGATCAACTGACGGAGATGCCGAACCTCTTTCTGCAGATCGTGTTGATCAGCGGTGGAGCAGGATTATTCCTCCTTCTATTCACCAAGCCCGTGAAGTCGCTGATGGGTGATGTGAAGTAGAGATTCCATTGTTCCGCCACCTCCTGTGGCACTTCCAAAATAGTCTCAACGATTAGGTAGCGATCCTGGGACGCGTTACTAAGGACAGCCGTGCTCTCCTGAACGATAACCAACGCGTTCCAAATCAATGACTTGGAACCAATCGTATGGAAGGGCTCAAGAGAATTCTATTGGCGGAAGATGACCTGAACGGGATTGAGCTGACTCTGGCCGCATTGCGAGCGTTCAATCTCGCGAACGAAGCTCAGGTCGTGCATGACGGCGAAGAGTGTCTGGACTATCTCTACCGTCGCGGAAAATTCAGCGATGTTCCCGACGGCAACCCGGCGGTTCTGTGCTGCTGGACTTGAAGATGCCAAAGGTCGGCGGGCTCGAAGTCCTCGAGAGCATCAGGAACGATCTCAAGTTGAAGTTCATCCCGGTAGTGATCACGACCTGTTCCAGGGAAGAAAGCGACCGGATCACGAGCTATGAATTGGGCACGAATGCTTTTGTAGTCAAACCCATCGATGTCAAGGACTTCGTGGGGGCGATCAGCAAAGCCGGCAACTTCTTCGCGACCATCAACCAGGTCCCACCGGGAACGGCGCCGGCTCTTCGCTGGAATTGATCGTCGTTTCACGCGCTGAATTTAGAAATCGATTGCGAATTTCATGCCGACACTTATCGTCCGAGTCCTCATGGATTTGCGAATTGGTTTTTCACTTCTGTCCCTTGCCGGACTGACTCTTGCACCCTCCCTATCCGCCGAGGATTGGACGCAATACCGCGGTCCGAATCACGACGGGACCTCGTCCGAAAAGCTTTTGTTGAAACAATGGCCCTCCCGCGGCCCCAAGGTCGTGTGGAAGAGCGACGCGTATCCGCTGGGATTCTCCAGTTTCACCGTGAAGGGCGAACGGGCGTTTACCGTCTGTGCCCGTAGTGGAAAAGAAGTGGCAGTCGCGCTGAATGCCGACACCGGACGCGAACTCTGGTCGCACGCCATGACGCCCTCTCAGTATGGGCACAATGGAGGCAATGCGGGTGCACGGAACAATCAAGGTGGCGACGGACCTCGCTCGACGCCGACGATCGACAGCGGACGGGTCTACGTGATGTCCGCTGATCTGGTGCTGTACTGCCTCGACGAGAAAACCGGCAAAGAAAACTGGCAACGCGATTTGATCCGCCAGAACAGCGGCCGGAACATCAAGTGGAAGAACGCGGCATCTCCATTGATTGACGGGGATCTGGTTTTCGTCGCCGGTGGTGGTGCGGGTGAAGCGTTGCTCGCCTTGAATAAGAACACGGGCAAGGTGGTGTGGAGCACAGAGGATGACCTCATGAGCCATTCGACACCGGTGGTTGCGGAAATCCTTGGAACACGTCAGGTGATTTTCTTCACGCAGACGGGGATGGTCGCGTGTGATGTGAAAGACGGCGCCGTGCTCTGGCGCTACAATTTCAAATTTGCCGTTTCGACCGCGATCACCCCCGTCATCGGCGGTGAGATCGTCTACTGCTCCGCCGGCTATGGTGTTGGCAGTGCGGTAGTGCGGCTTCGCAAGGACGGCCAGAAGTTTGTAGCGACCGAACTCTGGCGGATTCACGGGCACAAGGACGTGGCCAACCACTGGAGCACACCGGTTCACCAGGGCGGCTATCTCTACGGCATGTTCAGCTTCAAGAAATACGGCACCGGGTCGTTGAAGTGCGTGCAGCTTTCCACCGGCAAGGTCATGTGGGAGAATGAAGGATTTGGGCCGGGAAACGCGATCATCGTGGACGACCACATCATCGCGCTTTCGGATAGTGGTGAACTGGTCCTGGTGAAGGCGCAGTCGAGTGCCTACGCGGAAGTGGCTCGTGCGAAAATCCTCGAGGGCAAATGCTGGACAACTCCGGTGATCAGCAATGGCAGGGTCTTCATCCGCAGCACGAAGGAAGCGGCCTGCGTGGATCTCTCAGGCAAGCTTGCTGCTCGCTGATAACATTCGATCAGTTCATTCCGCAACGACCGCAGGAACTCGGCGTTCCCGAGCATGGCGGAAGTTCATCCGCGGATTCCCCTCCGGCTGAAAATACTGAGAGCTTCTTCCGCAACCGCGTGCTTCTGCAGTGCGGACATTCCGTGCCTTTCCAATCAGAGGATCGCACGAGGACTTCGCTGTCCTTCGTGCACGCGTCACATTCAAATTCGTAAATAGGCATCGCTCATTAACCTTTCTCTGAACGCAGGTAGATCCGCTTGTATTCAAGATCGTGTTGCGTCTCCAGGAATCTGATCGTTTTCGATTTGTCGCGCATAAGCACGGAGTGGGTGGTGGCAGTCTGTCCGCGCACATGCATGCCACGCAGGAGCGGGCTGTCGCTGATGCCCGTTGCGGCAATAAAGATATCCTGCCCGCGGGCCAGGTCGGCAGAACGGTAAATCTTGTCGAGCTTGTCGCCCCAGCCTTCGTCAATGAGCGATTGTTTTTCCTCCTCATCGCGCGGCCAGATCTTGGACTTCATGCCGCCCCCGAGGCAGCGTAGGGCAGCCGCTGACAATGCGCCTTCAGGCGGACCGCCGATGCCGGCGTAGATGTCGATCTCGGAAGTGTTCAAGGCCGGTGCCAGCGCAGCGGTGATGTCTCCATCGGAAATCATGCGCAACTGCGCACCGATGCGACGCACGTCGTCGATGAGATTCTGGTTGCGCGGACGATCGAGGATGACCACCACGACGTCGCGCACGGCCTTGCTCAGGAGCTTGCCAGCGATCTTCAACACTTCTCCGATCGACGCATTTACGCTGATCGGCAGGCTGTGGTCTTCAATCCATGCCTTTCGCACCATCTGTGGATAAGCCAGCTTGTTCATGTAGAAGGCTGGAATGTCCTGCAGGGCATTGTCCGGACCGTCGGGAGGAAGCGCAGCCGCGATGCAGCTGATCGAGTTTGGCAGGCCTTTGCTCGCGTTGGTCGTGCCGTCGATGGGATCGAGTGCAATGTCATAGCGAGGCGAGCCCTCGCGCCAGAGCCCGACGTGCTCGCCCTTGAAGAGGCCCGGCGCCTCCTTCAACGATCACGACTTCCCCGCGCATGTCCATGTGATCGAACATCCCGTGAATCACATCGCATGCGGCTTCATCCGCCGATTCCTTCTGCCCTTTGCCCAGCCAGCTCAACGGATGCAGCACTGCCTGTTCAGTCGCGCGCAAAAAGTCAAACTCCACCAACCTGCGTTCATCACCGCTCATATGCGTCAGTCTAGGGAGCGGTGGGCGGGGGAAAAAGGTTAAATGGGTGAAATGGTTGAGGGGGCGCCGGTTGGTGGATTTTTCTGGAACTCGGGGGAGGGAACACAATGATTTGATCATCAACGGACGCAGCTGTTTATGCCCAATGGCTTTCCTCCTGCTGGCGCTGCTCCTGTCGTCACTGCAGGCGGATGAAATCGCAGTTGGCAACGACGCGATTCGGACCGCCATCAAGAAATCCATCCCGCTTCTCGAATCGGGCATGCGGGTTTCCATGAAGGAGCGGGCGCGCTGTTTTACCTGCCATAACCAGGCTTACCCCGTCATTGCACTCACAGCTGCTCGGGATCACGGATTCAAGGTGGATGAAGAAGAAATCCGCAAGCAGGTGAAATTCACCGCCGACTTACTTGCCAAGAATCGAGAAAGATACCTGAAGGGACGTGGCCAAGGCGGTCAGGTAGAGACCGCCGGCTGGGCGATGCAGACCCTTGAGGCCGGTGATTGGAAACGGGACGAAACGACTGACGCCGTCGCGCATTATCTGCTTGTCTGGCAGAAGCGATTGGAACACTGGGAAGCCCCTTCCTCTTCCCGGCCGCCGACGACCAAGAGTCATTTTACATCCACCCACGGCGCCATGCGTGGATTGCTGCGTTACGGCAAACCTGATCAGAAAAAGGCCATCAACAAGCGCTTTAAGCAAGTGCGGGAGTGGTTGTTCGAGACTCCGGGCGCAGACACGCAGGATCGCGTGTTTCGATTGCAGATACTCGCACTCCTGAACGAGACCAATGAGGTCACGCGCACGGCAAAGGTGTTGCTGAAGACCCAACGGGAGGACGGAGGTTGGGCCCAGACGGAAGAAATGGAAAGCGACTCCTATGCAACTGCCACGGCGTTGGCAGCGCTGAATCAGGCGGGTGGGTTGACCAAAGACGATTCGGCGTTCCGGAGAGGGATTCAGTTCTTGCTCAATGCGCAATTGCCCGACGGGTCATGGCACGTGAAGACGCGTGCCAAGCCGTTCCAGACCTACTACGAATCCGGGTATCCTCACGGGAAGGATCAGTTCATATCCATCTCCGCCGGAGCCTGGGCAACGGTGGCTTTGTGTCTCGCGCTTCCCGAATCGAAGTAGGCACAAATTCCTTTTCTCAATTCACCGTCTGCGAAACGCTCCCGGCATGCACAGATGTCTCCTTCTGCTTTGCTTCACGCTTAGTGTTCGCGCCGCCGATCAACCGAACATCCTGTTCATCTTCACCGACGACCACGCGACGCAGTCGATCAGCGCTTACGGCTCGAAGATCATGAAGACGCCCCATCTCGATCGGCTGGCCAAGAAGGGCATGTTGTTCAAGCGATGTCTCGTTTCGAATTCGATCTGCGCGCCTTCACGGGCAGTGGTCCTGACGGGCAAGTATTCGCACCTCAATGGTCAGCGCACGAACAAGGACACGTTCGATGGCGGTCAACAGACTGCGCCGAAGTTGATGCGCAAGGCGGGTTACCAGACGGCGATCGTGGGCAAGTGGCATTTGAAATCCGCGCCGACCGGTTTCGATCACTATGAGGTGTTGAAGGGACAGGGCTCTTACTACAATCCGATGCTGATCACGAACGGCAAGAACGTGAAGCACACCGGCTACACGACGGACATCGTCGTCGATCGCACGATTGAGTGGCTGGACAAGCGGGACAAGTCCAAGCCCTTCTTCCTCATGTCACAACACAAGGCGCCCCACGGGCGTTGGGAACCGGCCTTGCGTCATCTGACTATGTTTGAGAACGACACGATTCCGGAACCGGAGACGCTGTTCGACGACTACCAAGGCCGCGGCACGGCAGCCAGCCTCCACAAGATGGGGATTCTACAGCACATGGGGGATCATCGCCTGATGATCAAGTACTCCAGCAAGTTCACGCCGGAGCAGCTCGAAGCCTTCGATGGTTACTACCGGCCGAAGAACGAGGCCTTCCTCAAGGCGGATATGACGGATCGCGAGCGCACGAAGTGGCACTACCAGCGCTACATCAAGAACTACCTTCGTTGTGTGAAGGCAGTGGATGAGAACGTCGGCCGACTTCTTGATTATCTTGATGAGAACGGCCTTTCGGAGAACACCATCGTCATCTACAGCTCGGATCAGGGCTTCTACCTGGGCGAGCATGGCTGGTTTGACAAGCGTTGGATTTATGAGGAAAGCCTGCGCACGCCCTTGATCGTCCGATGGCCGGGCGTGACCACCGGAACCCAGAATCGCGACATCGTTTCGAACGTGGATTTCGCCGAAATGTTCCTCGAAATCGCCGGTGCGACAGTGCCGGGAGATATGCAGGGACGGTCACTCGTGCCGTTGTTGAAGGGTAGGACGCCGGCTGATTGGCGAAAGACCTTCTATTACGAATACTTCGAATCAGGCGGGCATGGTGTTTCGAATCACTACGGCGTCGTGGACAGCCGGTACAAGCTGATTCACTTCAAGGACAAGGGTTTGGATGAGTGGGAGCTGTATGACTTGAAGAAAGATCCACAGGAACTGACCAGCGTGTATGACCGAACGGATTATCGGCGCGTGCAGAAACGTCTGGGAGTGGAACTCAGCAAGTTGAGGAAAGAGTTGAAGGTGGAGTAGTACTCCGTCAGCAATGAAATGACAGTTTGCCTAGTACCAGCCGGATGTGTCCGAAACAAAACAGGCGCCCGAAGGCGCCTGCATGCAAATCCCATTGGATCGTTATCTCACCAGGCTGCTTTCGGCAGCGCAGCGTTGTATTCGGCCCACGATACGCGCTTCGGTTGATTCAGGAAGACGAATGCGCCTTTCTTGTTTCCAACCACGACGTCCGGAAACTTGTCCCCGTTGATGTTGCCCACGGTGACCTGCGTTCCCACGCCTGAGTTGTCATCGATCTGCATCGGGATGAAGTAGACATCGCGGCGCTCTTTCACGGCTTTGAACCAATAAAGAACTGCCGGACCCGCGGGATCGGCATCTTTGCCGGGGCCGTGAGCCCAGAAGCGCTTGCCGGTTACGATATCCATCATGCCGTCCTGGTCCATATCAGCCAGGGTGAGTGAATGGAGCTGCGAGAAGCATACGTTGTAGGGACTGTCTGATGGCTTGCTGCCAAGGATCGGTTCCTCGAGGAAGTAGATCAGTGCGCCGTCGCGGGTCTGGAAGTAGACGCTGAGGCCGTAACCGTGACCGTCATGGCTGGTGGCAACGTCGTTCAAGCCGTCCTTGTTGAAGTCATGCACCAACATCTGCGCACCACCCCTCGCGCCTTCGGGTGCGAATGGCCCGCGGTTGAATTTCCACTTGGACTTGCCATCCCAATTGCGAGGCTGCTTCCACCATCCGTCGCGCTCAACAAGGTCAACCCGGCCATCTCCATCGATGTCGCCGTAGCCATAGCCGTGCGTGTAGCGGAAGAAGCGTTTCTTGTCGAAGTGCGAGATCTTGCGGAACGTGCCCACCTTGGTCGGGTTTTTCCAATCGAGTTCCACGTAACCGAGGTAGCCTTGGCTGTGCGCGACGAGCTCCGGTTTGCCATCACCCGTGATGTCGCCGAGTTGCGGAGATTCGTTGTCCGTTTCGTTCCAGATAACATGCGCTTTCCAGTGCTTCTTGTGTTTGTTCTTCGGGTTTTCGTACCAGATCGTTTCCTTGCCCGGCCAACCGAACACGAGGATGTCAATCCAGCCGTCATCGTTGAAGTCGTAGGTGTAGGTCAGGAAGTTGTTGGAGTAACCGTTACGGCCGCTGAGCTCGCCGGTGAATCCCCGGATCGTACGCTCGAGCCCATCGTTGCCCTTCACCTTGAAGGTGTTCGTGGCGGGGTAATATTCGTGCGCCTTCTTGAACTTGGGCCCTTCATACCAGAACGGACCGATCACCACGTCGACTTTGCCGTCCTTGTTGAAGTCACCGTAATGGGCGCCTTCGGCCCAGAACTTGTCCGTCAACTTCTGCTTCGAAAACGAATTGATGACCTTCTTCCTTCCTCCACCCTTCTTGTTCTGGGCATCAACGGAAAACGAAACCAGCAATAAAAGTGCAACTGCGAATCTGAACATGCCGGGGATTACGGGGGGAGAGGCGAGATTGGTCAAGTGGGGAGTCCTCGACTCACGACCGCAGGCTCATCGCCCCGGATACCGAATGACTTGGATTGGCGGATAACTCATTTCGACCGGCTGGCCGGGGTTGGAGAATCGACTGATCCAATCCGCGCTGTATTTCAAATAGGTCGCCACGCATCACCCATGATTGTCTTGAGTTCGTTGGTGGTTCCCAATTGCAATCGCGCGATCGCGGGCAGCACCTTCCAAGCCTTCGTTGCCGAGGATATCCAGATAGGCCAGCTCGGCGATCTGACGAGCATGATGGGCACGCACAGCCTCGTTGTCAGAGATCCCGTGGCGACGGGTGATCCGGATGACTTCGCGGAAACCCGGATCTTCGGCGCGATTGACTTCGGCCTTGCGCTCATCGCTCAGAACATCCTCTTCAGCCTTCTGCAACGCCCGCTGTTCTTCGAAGAAGGCATCTGCATCCCCCGATGAACGGAACTGGCTGCCCCGGCTGTGGTCTCGGTGACCTCGAAGACAAGCGAGTTCGTGACGAAGGTAAGTTCCGGTGCGCTGAAACGCACGGGACGGATCCCTGAACTCTTCATCACCACACCCGTGAGGAGTGAGAGGTTCACAGCCAGGAGGAGCAGGGTGAGTTTTGAGATCTTCATTTGCTCCTGATGTTCAGGTGAAGGCGTGATCTGCTTGCCACCGGCTGTCCATCGTGATTTCACACCCATCCGGGGTGTGACTACCCGTCGCATACTCCACGCGAGGCCGGAGGCCTTGCCATCAGTTCCACTCTTCGAGCATCTTGACCAACGCACATCCAGTTTATAGTTTGGCTGCGATCCATGCGCGTCCGGTTGTCCCATCTATTGCCCCTAATCTTGACTTTTGGCGGCTTTCTAACCGCATCCGAATCGCATTGGAGTTTCCGTCCGCTCAAGAACGTCACCGTCCCCGCACAAGTCCAGACCGGCTGGGCGCGCACGGCCATTGACGGCTTCATCCTGGCAAAACTAGATCACGAGCAACTTTCGCCACAACCCCAAGCCGATCGATATACGCTGCTCCGCCGGGTCAGCGCCGGACTCACCGGCCTGCCACCGACGCCCGACCAGATTCACGCGTTTGTGCACGATGCCCAACCTGATGCTTACGAGCGCATGGTCAATCGTCATCTCAACGATCCGCAATACGGTGTGCGCTGGGCGCGGCATTGGCTCGATGTCGCGCGCTTTGGGGAAAGCGACGGAATCCTGAACGTAAATGGCGACAAGATACGCAAGAACGCATGGCGCTATCGAGATGCGGTGGTGAACGCGTTCAACATGGACCTGCCTTTCGACCAGTTTGTTCGGGCACAGTTATATGGTCCGTTGGTCGAGAACAACCGCGACCTTGAGGCACTGAGACGATTCGCCCATTTGGGGACACACCTTCAAGACAACGATAATCCCAACGACCGCCAGTTCCATCGCCTTGACGACATGGTAGCTACGACCGGAAGCGCCTTCCTGGGACTGACCTTTGGTTGCGCGCGCTGCCACGATCATCCGGTCGATCCGATGTCGGCGAAAGAGTATTACCAGTTCACCGCATTCTTCTTCGACCAGTTCGATGAACTTCCGATGTCGGGCAAAAGACCAGTCGACTTGGTGATCAAGGAGCCGCGGGTATTGCACAAGGGAAGTTGGTCCACGCCAGGCGAGCCGGTGGATCCCGGTTTTCTGCAGGCGTTGATGAACAAGCCCGCAAGTCATTGGCGAAAAGAGGGCCGGGCAGACCTGGAAGCACTTGGTGCTTGGATGACAGACACCGGGCACGGTGCGGGCATGCAACTCGCGCGCGTGATCGTCAATCGATTGTGGCATCACCATTTCGGACGCGGCTTGGTCAAGACACCCAACGATTTCGGCAAGCTTGGCGGCCGGCCCAGTCATCCGGAACTGCTAGATTGGCTGGCAGCCCGGCTGATTGATCACGATTGGCGTATCAAGTCATTGCAGCGACTCATTCTCAACAGCGCGGTCTATCGGCAAGGCGCGGCAAGCGATGATCG
This sequence comes from Verrucomicrobiales bacterium, assembly GCA_002715965.1. Classification (GTDB taxonomy): domain Bacteria; phylum Verrucomicrobiota; class Verrucomicrobiia; order Limisphaerales; family JAYPXF01. The sequence continues at coordinate 94,850 of PBAL01000023.1, forward strand.
GGCCGTCGCTCATGACGCCGAGAACAAATGGCTTTGGCAACGGCGCCCGCAACGGATCGATGCCGAGACCATCCGGGATCGGTTGCTAAGCGTGTCCGGCAGATTGAAGACCGAGATTGGCGGCCCGAGCATCCCGATCGGAAACTACAAATCCTCACTACCAGAACACCCCGATCGATTTCGTCGCTCCATTTACCTGCAGGTCAACCGCACCGCCAAGCAGGCTACGCTCAGCCTGTTCGATCCGCCAAACAACGAGAAAAGCTTCGGGGCAAGAAGCACCGGCTCGTCACCGGACAGCGCGTTGTTCGCCTTGAACTCACCCTTCTCTTGGAATCTGGCGCATCATTTTTCCAAGCGGGTTCAGGCAGCCGCAGGTGAGGCCGAAGAGAAGCAAATTCGGCATTGCTACCTGTCGGCTCTTTCTCGGCCACCGACCGCCGAGGAAGTCAGCATCGGTCGCGAATTGCTGCGCATAGGTTCCCTGCTGGAGTATTGTCACATCATCCTGGCGCTCAATGAGTTCATCTACATCCAATAACACCCTGCTCCAACGACGGCGGTTCCTCGGTCAATTGGGTCTGGGCGGGATCGCATTGAACTCGATGCTCGCAGCTGAGATCTCGAAAAAGACGCATCACACACCGCGTGCCAGGAACGTCATCTTCCTTTTCATGTGCGGCGGGGCAAGCCACCTTGAGACCTTCGACCCGAAACCTACGCTGAAGAAATACGCCGGACGAAAGGCTTCGGACATCTTCACGCCCGGGGAACTCAAAGGTTTTAATCCCGAGAAGCGCGTCGAAAGAACCCTGCTTCTTCCATCGGTCTTCGATTTCAAACAACACGGTCAATCCGGCGCCTGGATCAGCGAGATCTTCCCTCACCTCACGCAGGTGGCCGACGAAATCTGTTTCATCAAGTCCATGCACACCGATTCCGCGATCCACTCGGTGGGCGAACAGCTCATGCACACCGGGCATGGCCGGCCCGGCTTTCCGAGCATTGGATCCTGGTGCAGCTATGGCCTTGGTTGCGAAAGCCAGAACCTGCCGGCCTACGTCGTGATGAAGGACGGTATCACCTCTGCCGGCGATGGTGTGTTCCAACAAGGAATCCTGCCCGGCAAGCACCAGGCGGCCGTGGCCAAGGTCGGGCAAGGCAAACTTCCTTTCCCGTTCTTGAACGCGCGTCAGGGCATGTCGCACGAATCGCAATCGCGACACCTCGCCACCATCAACCGGCTGAACCGCATGCATCGCGACCGATTCGTCGGGCAACCGGAACTGAATGGACGGATAGAAGCTTTTGAAACTGCTTTCCGCATGCAGGCCAGCGCACCCGAAGTCTTCGACCTGTCCCGCGAACCGGAAAACATCCGCAAACTCTACGGTGAAAGCTTGTTCTCACAACACTGCCTGGCCGCGCGTCGATTGATCGAATCAGGCGTCCGCTTTGTTGAAATCCTCGATGGCGCGCCCGGACGTCGCTGGGACGCCCATGGCAACCGTGGCGGACTCATCGACAATCATCGCACGAATGCGGCACGAACCGATCAGGGGATCACTGCGCTCATTCTCGACCTGAAAATGCGTGGCTTGCTGGATGAAACACTCGTCGTCTGGGCGACCGAATTCGGCCGCACGCCCTTCGAAGAAGCGAACAAGGAAATCAAGATCGGCCGCGGCCATTCGCACAAAGGCTTCACCATGTGGATGGCCGGTGGGGGCGTGAAACCCGGAATCAGCTTCGGAGCCACCGACCGTTTCGGCATGCAGGCTGTCGAGGATCCCGTTTCCTTCCACGACTTCCACGCCACCCTCCTGCACGTCCTCGGTCTCGATCACGAACGCCTGACCTACCGGCACAACGGACGCGACATCCGCCTGACCGATGTCTTCGGAAATGTGGTGACGGAACTTATCACCTAGTGCAGTGAGTCATTGAGTTATGATACATGGGCGTATAAGATTCGCACGATGGCAGCGCCGTTTGTAGTCAGCCCACCGGAACGAA
>PBAL01000024.1 GCA_002715965.1 Verrucomicrobiales bacterium
ACCAGATAGGAGACAATCGATAGTCATGTTAATGCCTCGCAAGCGATACACCAAAGAATTCAAAGCCCAAGCCGTTGATCTGGTTCGTCACGGCGAAGGCGACGCAGATGGAAATGTTCGGCGAGTTTCTCGGCCCGGCACAACGCGATCCTCCATTGCGGATGACACCGACGATTCATGCGAAGAGTTGGGACGTGGTGCTGGCGGAAGTTTCGCGATCAACGGATTTTGGTGTCCGCGGACTGGTGTTGAAGGGAATTGAGGGCAGCTTCTATTGGAACGCCGCGCCGATTCGCATTCACGCCATGTTGATCGGCGCTCACTACGATGATACAGGGAGGCGGATCAATGAATCAAGTTTTGGAGTAGGCAGGGAAGATGGCTTGATTTCGGTTGCGAAGGTGCCGTTGCATCGAACGCGTGCGGATTTCCATCGAATTGAAGAGTTCGTGAACTCGCACACTTTGCGCCGTCAGGGTACCTTTCGCTCGCTTGAAGCGGAACTGGTCTGCGAGCTGGGCGTGCAGTCCATCCACAAATCATGGCGACATAAGACCCGCATGATTCTTTACGGGGCGGAGTTGGCAGGTGCCGCCGACATGGCAGTGTCCGAATCTGAATACCGGGCGAACTGCACGCGTGGCTATTTCTTTGCGTCCTTCTTCTCTTCTTTTTTCTTCTCCTCTTTCTTGGCCTCGATGACGCGAAGCCAGAGCCAATCGGTTTGGTTGAGGAGATAGTCCCCGCGGGAATCAGCGGTGATGAAGGTCTTGGTCACCGCGTGACGTCTCTTGGATTCGCCTGTTTCTTCCAAGTGGATTTGAACGGGGATGCTGGCGTTCTTGGCCTTGGCATCGGCCTTGAGTTTGAGCGTGGCTGATTTGTCAGAGCCCTTGATTTCCCCGGCTTCAAGGCTCACGCCCTCGGGCAGCTTGCTGAGGATGGCCTTGAGCTGTTCCTTGTAGCCGAAGGTGGGTTTCAGCGTGAGTTTGAGATCGACGGACTTGCCGGCATTGAGTTCGTAAACATCCTTGTCGATGGAAACCTCAAAAGCGGGTGGAGGCTTGGCGACGGAGAGGCGGTAGCGGAAGTCTTCACGACCATTGCGGAAGCGGTCGAAGATCTCGACGCTGTAATCGCCGTCCTGGCTGACCTTGAGATAATACTCGGGATCGCGGGTGGGTTTGGTGTCGTCGGTCTCGCGAAGGAGTCGGCCGTCGGGACGGTTTACAACGAGCACGGGATCAAGGGGATAATGCAATTTGTGGGAATCAACGCGGATGAAGATGTTGTCGCCTTTCTTGGCCGCGAACTTGTAGCGGTCGCGTTCGTTAAACTTCGCAATCGTGCCATCGACAGTCGCGGGAAGCTTGATCTCCTGGATGTTGTCTTTCTTCTCCTTTGCTTCCTTGGTCTTGGCCTTGAACGGAAGTCCCGGGTGGCGCTTGTCGTCGATGGAAACTGTGAGGCGATAGACCGCATCCGAACGGCCCGAAAACGAAACATCCACCGTCGCCTTATGGTCGATGGCGAAGACTTGCAGGCTGTATGTCCCGTCCTTGTCGACCGTGTGTTTGAGAAACGGATCAATGTTGTGGGTGTCGCTGGCAACGGCGATGTCGTAACCATCCGGATCGTAGAGGTGAATGAACGGATCGATGAGCGCGCCGAGACTGTAACCATCCACGTTCGCGTAAATGGTCTGACCTTTCTTCAGCTTGAGTTTGAAGAAGTCGGTGTCCCCCGTCTTTTCGAGGCGACCGTTGATGACGATGGGAAAGTTGGTCAGCGAGTTTGCTTCGGCGAAGTTGCCGTTGGGTTCCTTCTCTTCGATCTCCTTTCCGCCACCCACGACGAAGATGGTGGTTCTGGAGACGCCTTGATAGTTGTGAATGCGTACGAGGTAAGGACCGGGTTTGACGTCTTTGCCGATGCTGAGGGCGTATTGATACCTGGTCTTGGTGGGAGCGAACTTGATGCCGGGGTTATTGCACCAGACTTCAACCGGCCAAGCACCAATACCGCCGTAGGATTTGACGAGGTTGGTGGTGCCGGCTTGTCCTCCTGGCGGTGAAATTGCGTCGAGGCGGGGCGGGGCTGCTTGGGTGATAGCGATGGTTGCGAGCGTCAGTGCAATGAGATGACAACGGACTCGCAAGCTCGCCCCCCCACGTAGGCACGCGCATCGTTGGAGGGACGAGCTTGCGAGTCCGTGAGCCATAATCCCGAAGGATCAGACGAAGAGTTCTTTGATCAGCCGGCCCTTGTCGATGAGCTGGACCGGGCGACCGGCGGGAGTGTGGAGAACCTGGGCGTGGTCGATTCCCAATTTGGTGTAGATCGAGGCGGCAAAGTCCTCAGGCGCATAGACGTTCTCGTTGGCGTAGTAACCCTTCACATCCGTAGCACCAACGATCTGGCCACCGGGAATTCCAGCACCGCCCATCATCACCGACATGGCAAAGGACCAATGGTCGCGGCCGCCGTTCTTGTTGATCTTTGGAGTGCGTCCGAATTCACCCAGGCAGACGACCAGCGTATTGTCCAGCGTGCCGCGCTCGGCGAGGTCGGTCATCAATGCGGCCATGCCCTGGTCTAGTTCAGGTAGATCCCGCTTCTTCAGGTTCTTGAAGAGATCGCTGTGGTCGTCCCAGCCACCATTGTAAACAGTGACGAATGGAACGCCGACTTCGGTCATGCGACGGGCGAGAAGAAGACGCTGGCCAAAATTGTTTTTTCCATACTTCTCGCGCGTCTTCTCCGGCTCCTTGGAAATGTCAAAGGCAGTCTGCGCCTTCTCCGAATAAACGAGTTGATAACCCTGCTGGTAGAACTCATCCATCGTGACTGCAGGGTCGTTCGCCACGCGGTCATTGATGCGTTGAAGGTTGTCCAAACTCTTTCGAAGTTCTCGTCGGTTCTCGGCACGGGCGCCAACGATGGATTCGGGAATGCTTACGTCCCGAACGCGGAAGCTCTTGCTGTTCGGACTTTCGGAAATGACGAAGGGGGCATATTGCGCGCCCAAGAAATTCGGTCCACCGGATCGAGACATGCGTTCCAGCGATACGTAACTCGGCATGCCGTCCTTGATGCCGCGATCCCACGCAACCACGGAACCGATTGAGGGATGAAACGTGACAAATGCACCGCAGCCGACCGGCACCGGTGTGGGGCGTCCGGTCATCATGTAGTGATTGCCGGCACCGTGATTGTTCTGCCGGTGCGCGATGGATCGGATGACCGTGTAGCGATTGAAAGACTTGGCCAGCTTGGGCAGATATTCGCTGAAGTGAACGCCCGGTACACTGGTCTTGATCGTCCCGTATTCGCCACGAATTCCATCGGGCGCATCGGGTTTTGGATCGAAGGTCTCGTAGTGCGTGGGACCGCCGTCGAGCCACACGAGAATGCAACGGATGTCCTTTGCCGACTTGCCGGCGGCCTTGGCCTTTTCGGCCTTGAGGCGGACGATGTCGGTCATGGTCAGGCCACCAATAGAGGCCAAACCGACTTGGAGAAAGTCCCGGCGCGCCATTCCGGCGCAATTTCGCTTTAGTATGCTCATGCGAGAATCAATGATTTAAAACAAATTCTGGCGTATTGATCAATGCCCAGATGAGGTCCTGCGTGACCTTCTCCCGGGATGCGTCTTTCGCGTCGTAAGCCGCGAGAACAATCTTCTTTTCATCCGCGGTTGGAAATCGGGAATATGCCGAGAGATAGATTTCATCGGCAATTTCTTCCGGTTTTCGTTCGCTTTTTGCGAGATTCACAGCGCGCCCTGAGCCGCTGACGATGCGAGCTTCGAGCTTGTCGGAGTTCATCAAGTGGAGGGATTGGATGATCGTAGGCGAGGGATCGCGCTCGCAGGGACATTCCGCGCTGGAGTCCGGCCGGCCAAAGGTGTCGAGGAAGACGGAACGCATCTTGGTGTTCCAAGTCATCATCGCGCGCGTGCCCTTGGCGAGTCCTTCGAGCGTATCAGGCATTCCCGTCACGCGGGTCACCGCATCGGACATGGCTTCGGCTCCGAGACGCCGACGGATCGAGCGGGCGTAATTGCGTTCGTCGCCGACATTGGTTTTGTTGGCAACCGAACTCGTTTGATAGATGCGCGAGTTCATGATCACCCGCATGGTTCGCTTGAGATCGTATTTGTGTTTCTTGAAATCTTTGGCCAGCCAGTCGAGAAGCGGCTCGTTGGTTGGCGGATTTGAGGCCCGGAAATCATCGACTGGTTCAACAATCCCTACTCCGAAAAATTTGCCCCAGAGCCGATTGACCAGCGCGCGGGCGAAGAATGGGTTTTCCGGATCAACCATCCAGTCCACCAACGCGGCGCGGGGATCCTGGTCCTTGGGAACGTCAATGAAGGGACCATCCGGGGGCTTGGGTTTCATGACTTCACCTGAGACGGGGTGTTTCACCGTGCCTCCAGCCTGCCAATACCAGTATTCCGGTTCGCCGGAGATGGGAGTCGAGATGCCTTGTCCCTTGCGCTTCATCGAGCCGAAGAATGCCGCCAATTGGTAGTAATCTTCCTGGCCCCACTTCTCGCTGGGATGATGATGGCACTGTGCGCACTCGAGACGAACTCCGAGGAAGATGCGACTCGTAAACGCACCGGCATCCGCAGGCACGCGCTTGTCACGCATCAACACGGTCGGGCCATGCATGTGCGTGCTGCCCGTGGCGGTGAGGATCTCGCGAACAATCTGATCGTATGGCGCGTTGTCACGGAGTTTGCGACGCAGCCAACGATCCATCAGGTACACGCCCTTCACTCCCACCCGCAATGTATTGGGACGTACCAAATCGCCAAAGCTCGTTGCCCAGTGATCGGCCCAATCGCGATCGTCCAACAATTCATCGATCAGGTATTCACGTTTCTTCGGATGCTTGGACGCGAGGAACTTTCGAACACGCTCTGGCTCAGGAAGTTTGCCGAGCGTATCGAGTGAGGCGCGACGAATGAATTCGCTGTCCGACGCGAGATCGGAAACCAGCAGGCCGAGTTGCTTGTGCCGATCATAAACCTTCCGATCGATCTCATTGTTTACCGTTAGTTTTGCGTAAGCCGATTCAGGGAGCAGCGTCTCCGTCGGAATGGCGACGCGGGCGACTTCGACCTTGTCCATGTAACGCACGATTACGACGCCTTCGCCAAATTGATTGCCCATGGTCACGTGTCCATGGTGGTCGACCTCCGCAAGCGCCTGGTCATTGGACTGGTATTCGGACAGGTGGGTGACGTCGCGTTTGCTCTTGTCCGAATAATGCGCGGTGACCTTGAGAGATGTCTCGCCCTTGCGTTTGTATTGTCCGCTGGAAGGCGAGACTTCGATGCGCATCAGCGAAATCTCCTTCTCAGAATTCCAGGGCGCACCCTGGCTGATCCATTTATGAATCATGCGATAGAATTCCGAGTCCTTGTCAAAACGCTTGCCGCCCTCGTGATCGATGGATTGTGTGGCCTTCAGCAGAAGCAGGCTTTCTTCGGGAGCAGCAGGGAAGATGCGACGTCCGCGCGCGCCACGAACGATGTTTCGATAATCGGCTGCCGGATCGTAGGCGAAGACTGAAAGTTGGAATCCATTTTGTCCGCCGGACTTCGCGTGGCAGCTGCCATTGCTGCAACCCGCCTTGCCGAGGACTGGCAGGACGTCATTGCGAAAGCTCAGCCGATCCGCAAATGCAGGTGTGGCCATGCTGAATGCAACTAGTATGGCGAATTTGGCTCGCATGCGATCCATGACAATACCGCGGATTTCAACGGGTGAAAACCCGCGAAAACAGGCGGAATGCACGATTGACGAAGTTTTTTTGCAAATTATTTAGTGAATCTGCGTGTGTGCGCCGCTGCGTCATCCAAGCTGGTTGCCAGACTACCTGCCGTCAGGCAACTCGATTCCCGGCCTTCGCCTTCTCCTACAGACGGTGACGAGAGAGCCTACATCCAGTTCCATCGTGCTTCGATACTCGTAGGCATCCAGAAACGGCCCCGCAAAAAGGCAAACGAGCGACGTCCTCAAAGGTGCACCAACAAACGAATGCTGATTGTTTACCGACTGTCTCGATTTATGATCGAGTCGAACGTCGAATACACCCGATGAACGCCCACCGATTCTCCAACAGCGATCTACACCAAGGTACCGGCGTAACCAAGGGCCTGCCGTTGATGGAATCGACCAGCGTCTGGGGCAACCCACCGGAGCCGCGGAACAAGTCCAGCGAACCGCCCCAGCGATTGGGCGTGCTCTTCAAAAGCGATGGTTTTCACGCCAAAGAATGGTGGGCCATGGATAAAGGCGGTGACATGAAAACCGGGCGCGTCGTCGCGCCACATCTCGACAACTCTGCCCCAGGCTTATTACGCCAGCATGCTCACCGGTCATCACGATGCCTTGGTACTCCCGGCCGTCGTCCTCGACGAGGCGGACGAGCAGCGCAAATCTGGCATCCATCTCGATCGCTTCCGCGACCCGATAATCGTCATGAGACCGTATAGACCACAGCTGATGTTTCGCCTCCAACTCACCCTGTTTCTTATGGCCGCAACCATCGACGCGGCACCGCGGCAGTTTCATGTATGGGCCACGAGTTGCGCCCATGTTCCCGCGGATATCCGTCGTGGGAGAGAGAGCATGGCCAAGCCGATCCTGCAATCGGAAGGTTTGATCAAGGATGCTCCGGCGTTTCTCTGGGACATCATGGTCGATGTGGGAGATCTCTCGGCACATCAGTATCCACCGGGCGACAAAGATGGCCGTGAATTGATCAGGCAATACCAGAAAATGACCAAGCATCGGCGGGAACAGATCTACAATCTTCCCGGCAACCATGACGCTCCTTACTACGATCATGGTCCGGGATCGTGGATCCGCAAATGGGGTGATCCGATGGGAGAGAACACAAAATTCTCCGGTGTCGATCCGAAACGACGACCGTTCCCGGTTGAAGGCACGTGGGAGCGATACAAGTTTCAAGCCGGGAACGTCATCTTCCTCATGCTTTCCGATCGCAATGATGTTCCAGAACCTGTGGGTCGCGGGCACAGCAGGGACCGGCGCCGGGGCGGGTATCCGGCAGGTGCTGTCACGCGTGCAACGTTTAATTGGTGGAAGCAACAGGTCTTGGCGAATCAAGACAAGATCATCGTAACGATGCATCATCACGTACTGCGTGACACGACGATCGCGTCTGGCAAAGGCGAAGGGAATCCACGCTATCATGGCGCCAGTGGTGGCGCAGCGGGTTCCTCCTATCTCTACTATTTGATCGAGAATGAGGATCCCGATAACTTCAAATACTTGGAAGACGCCCACGTGTTCGAAGATTTCCTGGATGAGTTTCACCGGAAGCATGGCCGAGGCGCGATCGATTTGTGGATTGGCGGCCATACGCACGTCAGAGGGCCGAAGGACGATTGGGGAGACAAGACAATCTCGGAACGGCGATGGGGAGTGGGTTTTCTCCAAGTCGCAGCGCTGACCAAGAGCCATGGAGGATCGTTCCCGCTCAGCCGCATTCTGACCTTCGCTGACAATAGTGACGCAATGACCGCGCGGGTCTACCTGCACGAAGACTGGTATGAGGACAATCCAATTGGCTTCTACGAACCGGCAGACATCGAATGGCCCCTGCGTCATGCATTTCGCGCGTCAGCGCCGATCAAGACACTGCCTCCGTTTCCCGCGATCACAGAGGTTGTGAGAACACCATACCTTGACCGAAAGGACAGCAGGAACGCGTCGGCAGTCTTCACTGCAGCAAAAACTCCTGATCGAATTGGAGACTGGGATTCCTTGCGGGATGGGAAGTTCAATCTCACGGCGCAACTCAACAAGCTTCACCACCTGCCTCACAACTCGCCCACTGTCGTAAATGATTCGCCGATCCCCGCTGGAAAGTCTCTGAAATTTGAAGGACGTCAGCGAGTCAGGATTGGTTCGATCGATATGTCGGGATGGAAAAACCTGACCGTGTCCGTATGGATCAAGAATCCGGCGAAAATTGGGAATATGCGGATCATTTCCAAAGACGACCTCGGCACCCCCGGAAATTTTGTGCTGCTGCAGAACAAACCCGGAACGTGGACATTCAGGGTGTGGGATAAGAAGGTGGGAAAATGGCGCGAAGCTTCATGGGCCGACGGAAATCTCTCTGACGGGCAATGGCATCGATTGACTGGGATTGTCGATTCGACGGCAGGGGAAGTGAGACTCACGGTGGACGGAAAGTTGGGGGCTCACGTCCCATGGACCGGGTCACAACTGGATGACAGTGATCAAACCGATCTCGTCGTGGGTGCAGATTCAGGAAAGGACAAATTTGGGCACACCTTCACCGGCTTGATCCATGGAGTAACCGTCACTCCGGGGATATAGCGCCAGACTGACCACGAAACACAACTGCCCCTGATCCCCCCACAGGTGCAGTCCATTAACTCGCGTCGGCACTCAGGAGTGCCAAGGTTTTCTTGTCCTTGGCACCGCCACAGAAACGATCACAACTATTAGGGTCAGACAATTATTTCTGACAAAAAGTGAATTTCAATTACCGAAAGACATCATTGCCTACGCGGTTTACCCCAGTCGCCAGCGTGCCTGCCGCAAGACGGCGCGGCTGCTGCCCTCCAGCTTCTCGTACCAGACGGTGACGAGAGAGCCGTCGCCCAGTTCCACCGTGCTGGGATACCCGAGGTCCCCTCCGGCGCCATCTCCGGAAATGATCATGGGTTCGGACCAGGTCTTGCCTTCGTCGTTGCTGATGCGCGCCTGATTGCCGAAGGGTTTGCGTCGATGTCCATAGCTCATGAGCAGGCGTCCATCGCGCAGACGATTAAGGAACGATGGGAGACCCCAGACGCCGATGGAATGCGGGACGCTCCATGTACGCCCGCCGTCGATGGATTCTGACTGAAGGGTTTCGCGAGAGTTCTTCTTGTTGTGATTGCGGATGTGCGCGATGAGCTTTCCGCTTGGCGCTTCGACCGCGTGAAGTTCGTGGTAGTTGGGATTGGTGTCGCCTTCGCGCGTGGGAATGCCGGCCAACCATTGCCAAGTTTTCCCGTCATCCTTCGATTCGCAGACCCCGTTTTCCTTGTTCCCTGTCCAGAGTACTTTGCCCGCATAGAGTTGCCTGCCGTCCTTCAACTGGATCGGACCATGCGGACTGTTCACGATACTGGTGTAGCGCTCGCTCCAGGTAATCCCACCGTCCGTCGAACGGATCATCCACTGACCGAGTTCGGCCTTCCGTTCCTTTTCTCCAATGCGGTTGTGAACAGATAACCAACGATCCCGCTGTTCCTGCGACCAAGCTCCGGGCCTTCCAACCGGCTTCGCCAGTTCTTTCTTCATCACGTAATCCACGTAGGCGAGTGAAGTGAATGTGGTTGCCAGCAAACTTCCCTGGTCGGTCTCCAAGATACCCGCATCGCGGTCATCGATTGGGCCGTCAAGAATCGTTCTGGGAAAAGTCCAGGTTTCTCCGTTGTCTTCCGATCGCATCAGATCCACGCGTCCGAAAGGACAAACGTGTTGTTCGCGTCCACCGGAACACACGACAATCAGTTGGCCGTTTTTGCGACGGGTCAGGGTGGGCCAGCCATGATAAATATCCGGCAATCGGCTGATCACTTTCGTGTCGATCACTTTGGCTTTCGCTGCATTCGATTGGGTGATGATTCCGAATCCCACCGAAGCAAGCGCGGTGGATTTGAGGAAGGTCCGACGAGGGAGAGGCTGGTGCATGCGGAAGCGTGGAATTACGGACGCTTGGCGTAAAGACGAATTGACCGGGTCAGGAAGCCGGCTGCTCTTCCGGCTTCGGCGGGTCCAAGGGCAGTTCCATGAGAAAGGCGGTGCCTTTGCCATCAGATTGAATTGAAATCTTGCCACCGTGGGCTTCGACGACGCGTGACACAATCGCCAGGCCGAGTCCTGTGCCACTTTCCTTTTCTGCGGTGAACCACGAAGAGAAAGCCGCCTTCTGCTGTTCCTCGGTCATGCCACTTCCAGTGTCGCGAAATTCAATTTCCACCGATTCTTCCTTTGAGCGCGTGGTAACAGTCAATGAGCCGCCCTCAGGCATCGCATCCGCTGCGTTCAATGTGAGGTTGAGGAAGGCCTGCTCAATCTGTGTCGCGTCCGCCAGAATCTCAGGCAAGTCCGGTTGCGGGTTTCGCAGCAGCTCGATTCCCTGCGCCTTCAACTTGTGTCGCGTGAGCAGGGTCAGGTCATCGATGAGTTGATTGATCTGGATGGGGGTGAACTTGGGCGCGGATCGGCGCGAGAAGTCCAGAATCTGGTCCACCACGCGATTCAGATGATCCATCTTCTGGCCCATGATCTTGGCGTCTTCATTGCGCGGATCATCGGCAGGGAAATTCAGATCCAGCGAATGGAAAAGCATCTTCATCACCGTCAGCGGGTTGCGGATTTCATGAGCGACTTCCGCGGCGAGCAGTCCAATTGCCGAGAGTTGTTCGCTTTGCCGGAGCTGTTCCTCGACATCAACGATGCGTTCGTAAAGACGCGCTTTCTCGATCGCAACCGCTGAAAGCTCAGCGAGGGTTGAGACGATGCCGACTTCCTCGTCTGAGAACACGTGTGGTTCGCTTGAGTAGATGTTCAGCACACCCGTGGCTTCGCCGGCAAAGACCAGCGGAACGCTGAGCAACGATGCGAGTTCCTCGCGGTGAGCGAGCACATGCTGCACGTAGCGTCCGGACTTTCGCACGTCGAATTCCTGCACGGGCTTGCGACGACGCACCACCGTGCCGATCAAACTCTCGTCAACGCGCATGGCTGGGCGGTTCACATATTCCTCGCCGGCGCCAAAGCTCGCCTTCAACACGAGTTCTTCCCCGGTTGGATCCAGCAGGAAAAGCGATGCCACTTTGGCGTTCATCAATCGTCCCGCTTCCGAAGTAACCACGTTCAGGGTGTCGGCAAGGTTCAAAGTGGAGTTTACGGCCTGGCCGATCGAGGCGAGACCTTCGAACATTCGCGCCTTTACACGAACCTGTTCGTAAACCCAGGTGTGATGAATTGAAGAAGCCGCTTGGTCCGCCAACTCTTCCAGGAAAGCATGATCCGCTTCGGAGAAGGCATCTGGCCGATCGGAGTCCAGATTCAATACGCCACGCAATTCACCATCGACCATAAGGGGCACGGCGAGTTCGGAACTCACTCCCTCACGGACGGCAACGTATCGCTCGTCCTTTCTTACGTCATTCACCAGCGCAGGCTTGCTGTTGCGGACGACCCAGCCCGTGATCCCTTCGTTGGGGCGCAGGTGAACGTCCAATGCGTCTTCGGGTAATCCATGGCTGGCGTGGATCTCCAAAAGACCCGTCGTGGGATTCAGCAGTACCACCGAACCACTCGAAGCCCCAATTGCACTCGCGGCTTCGCGCACGATCAATTGGAGGGCCTCCTGCGGATCGAGTGTGGAGTGGATGACCTTGCTGACCTGATACAGCGTTACGATGCGCTCGCGATCGAGAGAGTTTGAGTTGGTCTCCAGCTCTGGCATTTCACGCGCAACGTTTGAGCATCCAGAACCCGCCACCGCCGAAGAGCAGTTGCGGCAACCAGCCCGCGACGAACCCTGGCACATGACCGCCCGTTCCCAAGGCCAGCGCAATGCGCGTGAAGAAGAGGAAGGCGAAGACCAGTACGATAGCGACACCGAATCCGGCCACCACGTTTCGGCGGCCGGGCAGGAAACCGAAAGGGAGGGCCAACAACACCACCACCAGGCAGGTCCATGGCATGGCCAGCCGGCCGTGGAACTGCGTCGATAATTCGGCTGCTTTGGGGCCTGACAAGTCCGGATGCAGCTCAAAATAATTGAGCAGTTCCTGGAGACTGAATCGGATCTTCTTGGCAGCGCGAATGCCACTCATCTGGCTGATCTTGATCTCGCTCGCAATAAGTTCAGGGGTCTCGTTGAAGCCGGACATGGCGACGAGGTTGGTGACGATCTGAATCGGAATGTCCGGTTCGGACGGGTTTGGGCGAAACATCTGCACGTGTTCGAATTCCCATCGGCCATTGCGCCAGAGGCCCTGCCGGGCGAAGAGTTTGTTTCGGAGCCCATATTCATCCGGCCACTCGAGGTTGACCTCCAGCATCTTGTAGGTATCGACGTTGTAAGCGCCAATGTTCCAGGAACGGCCGATCTTCTCGTTCTTGAAGTGGACGCTCTTCTTCCACTGTAGATCCGTGCGTCGTTCCGCGTCCTTGACGTTTCGATTCATGACGAACTGCGCGCGGGCATTGGCGTTTGGCTCGAGCCACTCATTGGAAAGGAAGATCAGCACACTTGAGGCAATGCCGACACCGAGGTAAACGGCACAAGTTCGCCAGATCCCGATTCCCGAGACGCGAATCGCAATCAACTCGTTGTTCCTTGCATGTTGACTGAGCGCGAAGAGCGTTCCAAGCAACAGAGCGACGGGTGCAACCGTTCCCATGAATTCCGGCGTCTTATAGACGTAATATTCAGCCAGGTCCAATCCGGTCATGCCGCCCTGGAGAAACCTCGCCATCTCGTTGGTCAGGTCCGCAGCGACGAAGAACAGGTAGAATCCGCCAAAGGCATAAACCAACGGGGCCAGCAATTCCCGCAACAGATAGCGATCCAACAAACGCATTTGCGCGGGAGGTTACGAGGCTTGTGTGCGAAACACAATCGTGGGGCAGGTGGGCCACTTCTTGGACCGGTTTGCCGTGACGAACCAGATCAACGGCTTGGGCTTTGAATTCTTTGGTGTATTGCTTGCGAGGCATTAACATGACTATCGATTGTCTCCTATCTGGTGGTCCGGAAATCTAGCGCACCTCAACGAAACATCGTTCGCATACGTAAACAGTTCCCCCCTTGAAGGCATGGTCCACTTGATCCCCTTGCCGATTGAAAACTGATTGTCCCCGTCATTCTCTACGGCACCGATAATGACGAACCAAGGCGCAACCTGGTATCGGCGCCGGCTCTCCAACGCTTCAACCGCCCGGCGTTTGAACCCACTCAATGCGGAGGACCGCCATCCCTCTGGTCCACAGACAATGTCGCCATCGCGCCAGCGCTGGTTTGGATCGACTTCGAAGTGGTATCGCTCTCCCCGCTCAACAAACACGCCCGACGCGCTGTAGTCTGTCTTGGACATCACGCGGAAGACTTTGGATTACCCCACTTTCAGGCGTTTGCGCGTGGTGGGGTGGAACTGGTCGGTTGCCCACACCTTGCGGCGAGGATTCTTGATCGGATCTGTATCGACACTGATCGGTGCGGATGGCCGCTTTTCGATTTTGAGGCGACGCATCAGGTTGCCCTTGAATTTCACGTCGGCCGCTTCCGCTTTCTGCATCATCCATTCCAGGGAAATGCTCGAGAGTGCGATATTGCCGTTGGGAGGCGCAATCTTCGCAGGTTGGGACGTGGGATCTATCCTGATGGTCTATTGGGCAGAGAACGTGGTGGTCGGTGCGTACAACCTGTTGAAGTTCTGCATGGCGCAGAGTGGCACGGGGAAATGGAATGCAACTGGACTGCCACTCATCCCCTTCTTCATTGTCCACTACGGCATCTTTTGCACGGTGCATGGCGCGTTCGTCATGATGCTTGGCAATCGCGGATTTCCCAACGGTCCCTTTGCTGTCTTGGGCGAGGTCGGCTCCAAGGAAATGATCCTCCCCGTCTTGGGGCTCGTCATCAGTCACGGAGTTTCGTTTGTTCAGAACTACGTCATCAGAGGCGAATACAAGACGACGACTCCCGGCCAATTGATGGCGAAACCGTACGGACGCATCATCGTCCTCCACGTGGTGATTCTGTTTGGCGGATTCGTGACGATGCTTCTCAAATCTGCCCTGCCCGTGCTGGCGTTGTTGGTAATCATCAAGATCGCAATCGATCTGGCGATGCATACCGCATCTCATCGGCGCGACGATGATGCTGTGCCAAGCTGAAGCGCAGTACGGGATGCTCGCTTCTTGAGGACGGAGATGGAGAGTGCTAGCGTGTTTGCATAGATGAACGGAATCGAGCAACTGATCCCTTGGTCCCAACCATTTCTTGACGAAGTGAACTTGCGGTTGCATGGCGAACTTGCTCGGATCATGAAATCGGAAACCAGCGTTCGGGCCAGAGCACTTCAGACGGTAGAAAGATGGTTGGAGCAAAATGAGTATTCCTCCGGTGCGTGCGCGGAATTGGAGTTGTGGCGAAATCAGCTCTCCAACGCGACGCATTCCGAGCTTCAATCTATTATGCTGGATCGAAGCGAGGAAGGCGTCCTGCATCGATCCAACAGTCCATTTGCTGGGATTCTATCCGACGAAAAACGGCTTCAGATCCTGGAGGACCTGGAACACGAAATCGAGTTGTGTGCGGCCGCATGAGGCGCGTGGAACTACTCGATCTGGTCAGAGATTTGCGGTCGAGACTTGAGATTAATCGCGTCGTCATCGCAGGAAGTCAGGCGATTCACGCGGTGGCGAGAGGCGACTTTGTTCCGGAAACAACTCTTCGGTCGATCGAAGCGGACATCGTTCTGGTGGGGGAACAGTTCAAACTCAAAGGAAAAGTGTTTCAGCTATTTGGCATGGGCTCGAACTACCTTGCGCAGCACGGTGTGGTGGCCGATCCAATCGGGCAGGGTCTGGACATCGATCAGTTCAACGAGAGCACGGGAGAATTGCCAGAGTTGTCCTGACCGCGACGACATCGAATCATGGAGGAAGTACAAGCCATCGAAGTGTACGGAATCTCGATCGACGCCCGGGCGGGAGCGTTGCTGGATACTGTGATGAGTTACGCCGGATCAGGATCTGCCCATCAATGCGAACAAGCCAACGTCGCCTTGGAGAAGTTGGGAAAACTTGGCGCAACAACAGCCCTCCACCACATGGTGAAATCGTTCAGTGGATCTGGCTCTGGCCATCAGTGTCAACTCGCGCGACGTGCATTGGAACTCATCTGAACGGTACATCCCAGGTCCTACCGTCATAGCGCCGGGTCTACTCGTTGATGTCATTCTCCACCGCCACCCCGCGTCGAAGACGCATGATCGGGTAAATAGAAATCACAAGACTCAACAACGAATACGTCAGCAGCACACTCTTCCAACCGACGAAGGTACCCGGAAACAAGAGAATAACGCCCGCCATCAGGAATGCGGCGACGCTCAGGGCCAGCGAGATGTAAGATCCGGTAAACACTTCACCAATCACGAGCAGGAACCCGATCACCATCCAGAAGTTTATGGTTCCGAGAAATTCCACGATCCTATTTCTTGAAGAAGTCAGAAAAAGATCCCAAGGCACTGACGATGTCATTGGGCAACACGATGATCTTGGAATTTGACGAGCTTGAGAGTTCGCCCACGGCCTGAACCTGCCGTTTTTGGATCTCAAATCGAACTGCCGCTTCACCGTTGTTGTTGATCGCCTCAGAGATGATCTTCGTGGCATAGGCATCGGCTTCAGCCAAAAGCCGTTTGGCATCCGCTTGTTTCTGAGCAGTATAGAGTTCGGCATCGGCGCTCAATTCAGCTGACTTCTTTTCCCCTTCTGCAGCCATGACTACGGCGCGTCGTTCGCGTTCGGCGTTGATCTGCTGTTGCATTGCTTTCTTGGTGTTCTCATCTACATCAACATCGAGAATTTCAGTCCGGGTGATGTCGACGCCCCAATCAGAACAGGTGGCTTCCAGACTGTCCTTGATCTTCCGGTTGATCTCATCCCGATGGGATTGGACCTCGTCGAACTCGATCGCTCCGATGATCGACCTGACCGTTCCGGTAACAGCGTTATTTATCGCCCCTTCGAGATCTTGGATCCGATAAGTCGCCTTGGCGGCATCGACGATCTTGAAGAAGATGGTGTTGGTGATCACAATCGTGACGTTGTCCTTGGTGATCACGTCGTGCGGCTTTTCGGGGAGTTGACGTTCCAGAATGCTCAATTCACGAGCAACACTGTCCAACATCGGAATAATGAAGTTGAGGCCGGCCTTGAGAGTCCTCGTATATTTTCCAAATCGTTCCACCACGAAGTTTTCACTCTGGGGAACGACCTTGATCCCCCGGAGAATGATAATAATCGGCACCATTACTGCGAGTACGTAGGCGATCTGCTCCCAAGGAATGACAATTTCGTGAGTCATGGCGACCGATTCTTGTGTGCTGGCCCCAAGAACTGTCAAGCTGTCGTTTTATATTCAACAGACTGAGGTGCGAGCGCACAGCCGGGGTCGATCCGTTCATTCGTGAATCTATCACCTCGGCTACATCGATATTCTCCCTCAGTACCCCACGGAAGAGGAGAAGCAAAGTTTCATCCTTGGTTTCGAAGCAGGATACCTCGCCAATTTGTAGCTCGACTCAGACGCGTCCTGTTTCGTCCAAACAGGGACGGGTAGCCGTGAAATCGCCCAACTAAACTGTAATCAACGGGCGCACAGGGAACGTTGATCCGTCAGTACTCGGCGGCGCGGATAGGTGATCCACAATTGTAGATCACGAAGGCGAATTTCGGTCGCGCTCGGTGGACTCAACTTCAACACAAATTGGTTCTCTCCCTCGGCCACGAACGAGGGCGAGACTTCGTACTCAAGAAACTTGTCCGTAAACGGCTCCGTTTTGCCCCGGCCTGCGTACTTCGTTTCAGTCATCACCCTCCAAACTCCGAGCGCCTGTTCGTCGAGGTGGACGGATAGCTTCTCCCCGACTTGGGACAACGATGTGCCCGAAGCATCGTCGAGCATCAGGTGAAGCTTGATCTCGGCGCGTTCCGAGACGTCATCCACGATCAGAGAGGTCCTTCTCGTGGCACCAGACCGGATCTTCATCGGACTCCGCTGATTCAAGATTTGGCAGTTTACGATAGCGATTCTCTGCCCCGGGCAGGAACCCATTGATCATGTCCGTTCGCAGGGAATTGACGACGTAGAGCTTGTCCTTCCCAACCAGTCGCGTCGGATCGCCCAATTCAGTCCAGATGGGATGGGCCGGGCGGAAGAAATAGAATTGGTTGTACGTATAGATTCCATCGACCTCGCCGTTCCAGGCTCGCAGCGCCCGCGCCCGGAAGGTCTCAAGAGTGTAGCGTTTCCAGTCCCGTTTGAACCCCTTCTCCATCTCCCTTGCTTCCGACAGGTTGCCGTAGACAGGCACGTCGTGCTTCTTGGCCAGCGCCACGCTCTCGGACCTGGGCGTCAGTCGGAAATAACCGGAAGGCATAAGCAGATCGATCAGGTCCTCTTCCATCCACTTCTCAATATCCAGGCCGATGTCGCGGCAAAAGCCGACTGAGTCCGGCACGCGAATGGACAGCAGGATCGGCTATCCCCGCTTCCGGCCCTCGCGATCCAATATATTCTGGATCCGGCGAATGAGATTCCTCATCTGCTGGCGTTGCTGGTCGTCATCAAGATCGCAATCGACCTGGCGATGCACACGGCGTCGCATCGGCAAAAGAATGCTCCCAGCCCGATCAGTTAGTCAGACTTCCTTCCACATTCCCGGAATTGGAACGGGGAATTGTCCCTTGTCATTCGGCAAGGCCGGCGGCTCGCTCTTGTAGTTCAGAGCCGAGTAGTCTTCGCAGAACTGAAAGCGGGAATCCATCATGTCATCCCATGTGACCTCCTGGCCGGTGTGGCAGGCAGCGCGTCCCATCAAAGAGGTAAGGTCGGAGTAGGCCGCGCGCTTCGCTTCGTTGTGGTGGCGATCGGTGATGATGCTCTGGATGAAGTTGTTCCACTCGTATTGCCACGGGGTCTCTTCATCGGGATGCGGAGTCCAGGCGATGTTGGACTTGGCGATGCGTTGATCCTTGAACAGATGAACGGTTGCAGCATGAACGTTTCCGGAGAACTGGGCGGCTCTTCGCGTGCCATGAATGTAAGTGGCAAAATCTGTGGTGGTCTTTCGTTGCCGCCGAAAACCACAGAACGCCTTCGTCCCATCGGCAAAGGTGTATTCCATCGAATAGGTCGCCAGGTTCTGCCCACAGTCTGTGCTGTTTGGCTGGCGTCCGCCCATGCCGCGGCATGAGACCGGCCAGGCGTCCTTGATCCAGCAACATTCATCAATTTGATGGATCAGATTATCGACCATGTGCCCCGAACCCACCCACATCAGGTGAACCTTTCCAAACTTCAACTGCTCGGTGAACTGCCGGCCCCTGTCGCCCATCGGGCTCAGCCATCCTCCACCGCCAAGGCGATTCGCACGGATGAGGTTGATGTCCCCCATCTCTCCGTCGCGGATGCGTTCGATCAGTTCCTGACGCGCAGGTGAATGACGGCATTGCAGACCGGCCGCAATCTTCACGCCTTTCTTTTCAGCTTCCTCTGCAGTTTTCAACAGGTAGTGCAGGCTGCCTGGATCGGAAGCAAAGGGTTTTTCCATGAACACATTGATGCCCTTCTTCACGGCGTAAGCCACATGAGCCGGACGAATGTAAGCGCGAGTGGTGCACATCGCCACGTCGCCGGGCCGGAGACAGTCAATGGCGCGCTTGTAGGAGTCGAATCCAACGAACTGTCGGTCCTTGGGTACGTCGACACGCTTTTCAAACAGTTTGGCGAGTATCTTACGCTTGCCGTCGATGGCGCTCTGATGAATATCCGCCATCGCGTGAAGCTTGACCGGGTTGGAGGCGACGACCGAGAGAGCATCGCGAACCGCGCCCGTGCCTCGATTGCCACAGCCGATCAGTGCCAATCGTATGGTCTGGTCGTCTGCGGCGTGAACATGGCTTGGCAGACCGGCCAGAAGAGCTGAGCTTGCGGTGAGAGTTCCCGTTTGTTTCAGGAACTTCCGGCGATTCGGATTCTTGGTGTGTCTTTCATTCATGGCCGTTGCGATGTTTTCCCCCGTCCGCTGGTCGCAAGCCAGCGAAAAGCTTCGCATATTTGTCGGACCGCCATTCAGGCAGATCTGCAATACCAAAAGAATGTCGGATTTGGCATTGGTCAGACGACTGTCGTTGACGGAGCCCCATCGGCACAAGGTCGATGGGATCTGTTGAACAGTTGCGTGTCGATTAACTCAACAATCTTTCTCAGCACCGAGGCAAGCTCGGTGGGGTCGCTTTCCACAGGGATGCGCCGGCGCAGGGGACTGGGTTTCCGACGGTCCTCCTGCACTTCAGCAATGTGATAGCAATCATCGTTTGGGTTCGTTAACCGGGTTACGTACCGGTTCCCCGCGAAGAAAACGTGCAACCTCCTCCGCGGCTTCCCGTCTGCCGATCTGACGTTCCTCCTCAGTAGCGCCGCCGAGATGGGGCGTCATCACGACCTGGTCCATTTCGAACAAGGCCGAATGAACCACCGGTTCTTCTTCGAACACGTCAAAGCCAGCCCCGGCAAGCTGCCCCGATCTTAGTGCCTCAACGACCGCAGCTTCGTCCATGACTTTCCCCCGAGCGACGTTGATGAACACGGCACCCGGTTTCATCGCAGCCAATGCCTTGGCGTCGATCATGTGCCGGGTGGAATCCGTCAACGGAACAAGCGCGACCACCAGGTCGGATTCCGCAAGCAGTTCCTTGAAGGACCGGCATTGTGGATGATCGTCGTTCCGTTGACGCGTGTGAATGACGTTGAGGCCAAAGGCGGTTGCCCGCTTCTCGACGAGTTTCGCAATTCGTCCATAGCCGATGATCCCGAGAGTCTTTCCACCGACGAGCGAGCCTTCCCACCGCAGTGGTTGCATCCCGAGTTTTCCCCATTCGCCAGTCCGGATGAAGCGATCACCCTCGGCAATTCGACGCGTCACCGAGAGAATCAAGCCAAGCGTAAGATCCGCTGTCGACTCCGCAAACGCGTCGGGCGTATTGGTTGCCTGGATGCCGCGCCGGGTGAGTTCTTCCAAATCCAGGTTGTCGACCCCCATTGCTGCATTGGCGACCATCCTCAGCCTGGGTGCGGCATCTAGTAGTTCGGCATTCGCTCTGACTTCACCCTGGCTGATGAAAGCCTCGCAATCGCGCAGAAGAGAAAATAGATCCGCCTTGGGCAAAGCGTTCCACTCGTGTCGATTCGGAAGCAACAGCTCGGCGACTCCATCCAGCGGAGAAAGGTGTTCCCGCGGCACGTTCAGCGTGAAGAGAACTTTCGGAAGTGAATTCACGCGCCGACTGTAGCGCCAGCTGCAAGCCACTCCAAGTCGTTGCCAAATCCGCGGCGAATCGCCAACTTCATCGCATGTCCAAGACAGCACTCATCACGGCCGGCGGAAGCGGCATGGGCGCGGCAGTTGCTCGCAAACTGGCCGCCGACGGATACCAGGTCGCCATTCTTTCTTCCTCCGGGAAAGGCGAGGCATTGGCGGACGAACTCGGCGGTGTCGGCTTTACCGGCTCCAACCTCAATCCTGACGACCTGAAGCAGTTTGTCGATCTGGCCGTGGACAAGCTTGGCGGTATTGATGCCGTCGTAAACAGCGCGGGGCACGGCCCCAAAGGCAAGCTCTTGGAGATCAGCGATGAAGACTGGCAGTTGGGCATGGAAGCCTACCTGCTCAACGTCATTCGCATGACCCGCTTGGTCACCCCGCATCTGCAATCCAGAGGAGGTGGCGCGATCGTAAACATCTCATCATTCGCTGCGTTTGAACCAGACCCAACATTTCCCACCTCCGCAACATTTCGCGCCGGCTTGGCTTCATTCACCAAGCTCTTTGCCGATCAATACGCAGCGGACAAGATTCGGATGAACAACGTCCTGCCCGGCTTCATCGACAGCCTGCCTGAACGGGAGCACTTCAAAGCCCGCATCCCAATGGGCCGCTACGGTACCACGGATGAAATCGCGGAGACCGTTTCCTTTCTGCTCTCGGATGGAGCCGCCTACATCACGGGTCAGAATATCCGGGTGGACGGAAGCATCACCCGTTCGGTATAAATTAATCGTCATGGAAACAACCGGGGCACAGAAGGAACTCACTGCCTTGCGGGCACTCAAGGCCATGGCTTCAGTCATCAAGACCGGCTTGATCTGGGGCTTTGCCTGGGGGCTCACCGGCGCACTGATCGCCTCAACCATCGATCGTGAAGGCAAGATCAACGACATGTGGATCAACCTGTGCGTGCCAGGTTTCGTCTGTGGGGTGGCGTTCGCCGTGGTGTTCCGGATTGCCGAAGGCCATCACCGATTCGACGACGTGAAGCTGTCGCGACTGGCGGTCCTGTCTGCATTTTCCGGTCTGTTGGTGGGACTCTTTCCGTTTGTCGCCGGGACGCCGAACTCCGCATATCCAATCGCGTATCTGGTAGCAGCCATCCTCAGTTCCACGATCTTTGGGAGCATGGCCTCGGCTGTGGGCCTGACCATGATGTTTCGTGCTGGGCGCGATCGACCAACCGCGAGTGCCGAAGCGGATTCCTGATTCAACGAACCGGTACCGGCTTGGTCACCTTCGGAGTGCCCAGGCAGATGCGGAATCCGTCGCGGGAGTCGGAGTAGGTGATGCTCCCGATGCCGAGGCGGACGGCACAGCGCGCGTTGCCAGGCACATCGAAGTAGTTACCCCCCCGACAAACCGGACGCGAAACCGAGCGTTCCTTGTCGTCGAGGTAGTGAATTCCTTCATGTCCACCGGACGGATCGAAATGGTCGAGCGTGAATTCCCAAACCCCTCCGCACATGTCAGCCAAGCCAAAACCGTTGCGACCTCGTTCGCCGTAGTGATCGACCGGCGACAGAAATGCGAACCCGTCACTCCAAGGCGCATTGGCCAGCGGCCAGACCGTGTCGCGGCCGGGCAGAAAATCGACGGCCGAAATATTGAGTCGCCGCTTGCCTTCCATCAGATCATTGCCCCACCAAAAGTACTGACTCCCTTTACTTCCCCCACGACAGGCGTATGCCCATTCCGCTTCCGTTGGCAGACGGATTTCCATCTGCTTCGGCAGTCCACCGGCCTTTCGCATGCGCGCGGTCAGCCATCGTGCAAAGGCCTTCATGTCCTGGTAACTCACACAGACAACTGGGTAAGTATCCTTCATCGGAATGCCAAATCCCGGTTCGCGCCAACTCTTGTCGGGCACGGATTTCCAAGGGTGTTTGACTCCTGAAGGGTAGTAGTAACGGTCCCAATCATGATTGAAGACCTGGGTCATGCCACCTGGCTTTTCGGCATCGGTGACGTATCCAGATTCCTCAACGAACCTTCGAAACTGCCCGTAAGTCACTTCAGTGCGCCCCATCCAGAAGCCTTCCTTCACCTGCATGACACGCGCTTCGCCCTCGTACTTCTCGCGAACCGTTCCCGGCTTTGCTCCCCCTTCAATCCCCGTCGCCCAATCCTTCTCCGCCTGCGTGCTGCCCATCATGAACTTGCCCGGTGGTATGTAGACCACTTCGAGGCTCACCCCTTTTCCAAGGTCCAGGATCTTCTTCGCACCTCGGGCTGGCTCATCCGCGGCAAGCAAGCCGACGGAGATGAATGGAACAAGTGCAGAAAGTAGAATCAGATTCTTCATTGGCGAATACCGAGCAGGTTCCGTGGAAGTTGGAAGGAGTCAAGTATGGAACGACGAAGCGTAATTCGGATTGACCCTCTGCCCAGTCACCGCACCCTTCGTTAACGTCATGAAAAAACTTCGAATTGGCCTCGCCCAAGTCAAGCAATCCGCAGAGTTCGACGCGAACGCGCGAACGATCTGCCGTTCCCTTGAAGAAGCCGCGGATAAGGAATTGCAGATCGTCTGTTTTCCCGAAACCCAGACGGTGGGGTATCGCGTTGATGTGACCGCTTCGGACGCGCCTGTTCCGGTTGAGCGTCTTGAAGAACTGCACCAACAGGTAGCCCAACGATGTGGTGAGCTTGGAATGGCATGTATCCTGGGCACGGAGACCCCGCTGGCAGCCGATCCGCACGGAGGAAAACCCTACAACTCGGCCATCGTGATTTCTCCGGACGGAAAGATACTCGGCACGCATCACAAGACGCGGCTCACGCCACTGGATGCAATCGCCTACTCTGCCGGGAATTCAATCGAAACCTTTGAGCTGTTCGGCGTGCGGGTGGGCGTGGTCATCTGCTTCGAAGGGTTTCGATTCGCCGACACGACCGAGGAATGTGTCCGGCAAGGGGCACAACTCGTCTTTCATCCGCAGAACAACACCACGCGGCCCAACGACTGGAAGATTCCCTTACATCATTCCATGATCACAACGCGCGCAGCCGAAAACACAATCTGGTTCGCGTCATGCAACGTCTGCTATCCCGAACATCAGAACTGCCGAACCATGATCGTCGCGCCAGATGGCCGGATTCATGCGCAGGCGGAGATGAAGCGCGAAGAATTGCTGGTCGCGGAGATCGACATCGATCAGGCGACCCGGGCGATGTTCGAATTCAATCCCAATGCCTGCGTGCCACTCCTTTTCGCGGACACCGTTCCCCGGGAAGAACTTGCACGCTGATGTCGTTTCTCATCGGCGAAGGATTGAAGTAAGAACTCCCTCAGGAGTCCAATTCAGTCTCACACGTGAATAACAGTCTTCGAATCATCATGCCTGCGCTGCTGCTCGGTTGCCTCATATCCAGAGCGGCTGAGCCGTTTGATCGCGCGGTGGGACCGTTCTTCACCAGGCACTGCACCGGCTGCCATGGAAAAAAATTAAGCAAGGGGGATTTTCGGCTGGATGAACTTTCACATGACTTTGGAGGCGGCAAGGACGTGGCAATGTGGGTGGAAGTGATGGACCGGATCAATTCCGGCGAGATGCCACCGGAAGACAAACCGCAACCGACAGCCACCGAAATTGAACGGGTCGTCGGCTGGCTCGGGGAACGGATCAAGGAAGGCAAACGAGCGCGCATGGCCAGACGGGCCAAGGTCGCGCATTACCGGCTGAGCCGGGAGGAATATTCATACACCATTCAGGATCTGTTGGGCGTGCACTTCGATGCCAAGGCTCCGGGCAAGCTGACCGAGGACCCGGTATGGCATGGATTCGAACGGATTGGTTCGCAACTCACACTATCGCCGTCGCATGTGGAAAAGTATCTCAACGCTGCCCGAGAGATTCTCGACAAGGCCTATCCCGAAAAACAGGCAATCACCCGCTCGTATCGCAAGGATGCACTCGACATTGACTGGCCCAACCGCAGCAAGCGCAAACTTCTGCGCGAACGTGGGATTCTAGATCAGGTCCGCCTGTTGATCTGGCCGGGGCACGTGCTCTCCTATATCCAACCAACCCACGTCAATCACGACCTGCCGCCTGGCATTTATCGTGCCCGCATGCAACTCAGCGGTCTCATGCCACGCAACGGCCGCCCACCCCACGTCAAGCTTCACTGCAAGCAACTCGACCGCACCTTGTTCGAACAGGACATCCTTGCCCCGGAAGACGCACCGATGATCGTGGAATTCGAAACCTATCTCGAAGGCAAGATTTCGGTGAAGATCGACAATGCCGTTCCCGGCCCATCGAACGCCGGACGATCCGGCCGCCCAACCAGCCAATACGTCTTTACGAAACTGAACGATCCGAGCTCACGCGCTCCCTGGCAGCGCAAGATGACCGACGAAGAAGGGAACGCGCTTTACCCTTTCCTGATCTTCGACTGGATCGAATGGGAAGGACCGATCATCGACGAGGCCAGCGTCAATCGTCGTAAGGCCTTCCTCGCTGCCAATCCAACCCAGACTCCCGTCTACCTGAGACGTTTTGCGGAGCAAGCCTGGCGTCGCCCCGTGACCGCCAGCGAGATCGCTCCCTACGCTTCCATCGTGGAGAAGGAGGTCGCCATGGGTGCCCCGTTCCACTCGGCTTACAAAACGGGAATGCTCGGCGTCTTGGCGTCCAAGAACTTCTACTACCTTGCTGAAGGATCCGCGGGCGAGGCGCGCCACTCACTGAATAATTTCGAACTCGCCTCACGCCTTTCGTATTTCCTGTGGAGTTCCATGCCGGACGAAGCGCTGTTTGAAGCTGCCCGCGCAGGCCGCTTGAGTCAGCCGGGTGAGCTCCGCTCTCAACTTGCCCGGATGTTGCAGGATCCAAAGAGCGCCCGTTTCAAGGATTCCTTCCCGCGACAATGGCTGGAACTCGGGAAGGTTGGCATGTTCCCGCCCGACCCGAAGATCTATCCCGAATACGATCTCTGGCTGGAGCGCAGCATGGTTCTCGAAACCACCCATTTCTTCGCATCGGTGTTCGACGAGGACTCATCCATCCGTGAATTTCTTGATTCAAATTGGAGCATGCTCAATCCGCGTTTGGCCTGGCACTACCAGATGCCTGAATTGCCAAAGGCCGGCTTTCAAAAGGTGTCCCTGAACGCCAACCACCATCGCGGGGGAATCCTGACCCATGGTTCCGTTCTCTCACTCACCTCCGATGGAACGCGTCATCGCCCGGTGCATCGTGGCGTCTGGGTGTCGGAGGCAATCTTCGGCAAAACCCCGAATCCCCCACCCGCAAACGTCGACCCCATTGAGCCCAATCCGGTGAACGAAACCAAGGCCACCATTCGCATGAAGCTGGAAGCCCACACTGCCCACGCGGGTTGTGCCTCCTGCCACAAACACATCGATCCACTCGGCTTTGCCTTCGACAACTACGACGCCATCGGCCAATGGCGCAGCGAAGAAATCGTTCCCAAGGGCCGTGGCAAGAATCCACCCGTCAACGCAACCGGCCAACTCCCGGACGGCCGGCCATTCACCAATCCCGAGGAGTTCAAGCAACTCCTGATCAACGACCTCGATCGCTTTGCCGAGGCTCTCACGGAAAAACTCGCGACCTACGCGCTGCGTCGCGCGATGACCATTGATGATCGGGAGCAGATCATTGCCATCGCCAGCCGAAGCAAAGAAGGTGATTATCCTCTCCGCACACTCGTCGAAAATCTCGTAAGCTCAGACCTATTCCAAAAACGCTGAAATGAACCGTCGCACTTTCATTGCCACCACGTCCTTGTTCACCGCCGGCCTCCCACTCGCGCAAGCCGCGCACCACAAGCGCAAGTTCACCATCGATCTCACCCCCGGCGCCATCGGCGTCAATGCCCGTGGGGTCGATCTCATCAACCTGGCCGCCAAACACGGATTCGAATCCATCCAGCCCAATCCCGGCACACTGCTCTCGTTGAGCAAAGGCCAGCGGAAGGAATTCGTTCAGTTGATGGAAATGAAGAAGCTCCGTTGGGGCGCTGCAGGTCTCCCGGTTGATTTTCGACAAAGCGGAGAAAAGTTCACCACCGGTATGAAACAGTTGCCCACGCAAGCCGCGGTCCTTCGCGATGCGGGCGTTACCCGTGTGGGCACTTGGTTGCGGCCCTCGCACCAATCACTGACCTACCTTGCGAACTTCAAGCAGCATGCGAAACGGCTTCGCGAAGTGACCAAAGTCCTTGCTGGCCATGGCTTGCGCTTCGGGCTGGAGTACGTTGGCACCTGGAAGAATTGGACAAGCGACCAGCATCCGTTCATCCACAGCATGGCGGAAACCAAGGAACTGATCGCCGAAATCGATCAACCAACCCTTGGTTTCGTTCTCGACAGCTGGCACTGGTTCACCGCCGGCGAAAGCGACAAGGATCTGCTCACGCTCAAGAACAAAGACATCGTTGCCTGCGACCTGAACGACGCGCCCAAGGGCTTGGCGATCAAAGAACAGATCGACAATCGACGCGAACTTCCAGCCGCGACCGGAGTCATTGATGTGGCATCGTTTCTGAAGGCGCTGGCCGGGATCGGCTACGACGGCCCAGTGCGCGCCGAGCCCTTCAATCAGCCGCTACGGAAGCTCGACGATGATCCGGCGGCCAAAGCCACGGCCGACGGCATCCGCAAGGCGATTCGAATCGCCGGCCTATGAATATCCGATCGCAGAATTGGCTCCTGCATCGCCGGCATTTTCTGCGCGGTGTCGGCGCAGCGATTGCGCTCCCCATGCTCGATTGCATGCGGCCGCTGCGCGCCAACCCCGCTGCCAACCCGCCCAAGCCAAAGCGCAGCGTGTTCATCTACCTGCCCAACGGCGTCAACACACTCGATTACCAGATCCTGCAGGCCGGCAGAGATTACAAGTTCAGCGAATGCCTCAAGCCATTGGAACGGCATCGCAATGTCATCACGCCCATCAGCGGACTGCACCACCCGCGCTCGATCGGCTTCCATCACGGTTGTCAGGCGGTGTGGTTGACGGGAGCCCAAGCCGGACCAACGGCTCGTAACTCGATTTCAGTGGATCAGCTTATTGCGCAAAAGACCGCGCCTTACACACGCTTCTCCTCGTTGGAGATCAGCAACACGGGACGTTCGCTGGCCTACAATGCCGACGGCATCAGTCTCCCGGCGACACGCAAGCCGAGCGATATCTTCAATCGCCTGTTCACCGTGCCCAAGGGTGGCATCGCCAAGGAACGACGCGAACTTCAACGAACCGGCAGCGTCCTCGACGTTGTCCTTGAGGAAGCCCGTAAACTGAATCGTGAGATTGGCAGCGAAGACCGCACGCGGCTGGACCAATACCTCACCTCCGTTCGTGAAGTCGAAATCCGCACTGAACGTGCCGATGCCTGGCTCGACGTTCCGCGCCCGAAAATTTCTCGAAAGGATGCAACGCGCTGCAACAAGGACGTGTCCCAACAACAGGTCGGCCAGTACTTCCGCACGATGTACGACCTGATGGTGCTCGCTTTCCAGACGGACATGACCCGCGTGATCACCTTCAGCAGTGGTGACGAAGGCAAGGGACTGCCGATCCCTGAAATCAATCTCAACCAGACGCGCCATTCGCTCTCCCATCACAACGGCGATCCGGAACAGTTGCGTCGGCTCACCGAGAGCGACGCCTTCAACTTCGAACAATTCGCCTACCTGCTCGACCGATTA
This sequence comes from Verrucomicrobiales bacterium, assembly GCA_002715965.1. Lineage (GTDB taxonomy): Bacteria > Verrucomicrobiota > Verrucomicrobiia > Limisphaerales > JAYPXF01. The sequence goes on from PBAL01000024.1 coordinate 27,882, forward strand.
CAGCAAGTGGAGGACGGAGAAGGCAAACTGCTGAACACCACGCAACTCCTCTACGGGAGTGGAATGTCCTATGGGCACAGTCATGGGAACGCGAACGTGCCAACCATCTTGGCCGGAGGCTCCAAGCTCGCGTTCAAACACGGCCAACACATCGATTTCAACATCGGCCACTTTGATGGCTACAATCTCAGCGACGCCCAAGGACACTACAGGATCTGCTCCCGCCCGCTTAACTCCGACGCACGGCTGAGCAATCTTCTCCTCACCATGGCGCAGCGCATGGATGTCGAGACCGATACCTTCTCCGACAGTCTCAAACCCCTCTCAGCATGATACGTCGTCAATCCGTTCTATATGCCCTTCTGGGCCTATGCGGCCTATCCGCCTACACAGAGGAAGCCAAACTGAATCAATTCCCCAAGCCCAAGACTTACAAGTATATCCCCGGCGAGCTGACCATGGTCGATCACGTCAATCGCATGGGCATCCTTCGCCCGGACCGGAGCGATGAGCACAACAAATATCACTGGGACCTGCCTCATCACTTCACGATGCTGCCGTACGGTTCGATTAAGTTTCACGGAGCACCGGCCACCTTGCGGGACATCCCCCTCGGCACGCACCTGCACGGGCGGCTCCACATCGGTCCCAAGGGTGGCTACCGCGTCCCCCTTCTAAATTCTGGCTACTTTCAACAGGTGAAGAATCAGCCCAACCGCTTCTCCCCTGATTCTCAATACAGCCACGTCTTGCTGCTCGAAGACGACTTCAGCTTCTATCGTCGGCAAGGTTCGACCTGGACGATCCTCAGCATCGATACTGAGAAACTGAAACTCGTTGCCGAACGCACACAGTGGGGATCAGAAAAACCTGAAGGCCTGACCGGCAAACAATCCTTCGACCTGACCGCAGCCACCCGAGTATGGAACGGAAAAGCCGCCGGAACCCAGGCGGATCTGAAAGTGAAACAAGTGATTCTCTTCAACCTCACCTGGGCCACCATCTACGGCCCCGGTCGGCTGACGGATATCTGGATCGACGAAGAAAGCCGCACCAAGGCCACCAAACAACAGCGCGCGACTCACCACCAATTCCTGCGCGACCACGGCGTGCCTGCGTTGGTTGAATCGGTCGAACACTTGGAAAAAGGCGCAGGGAACGTCCTTGTGCAATTCTACGCGGGCTTCGATGAACAAACCCTTGCAGATTTCAAACTCAAGACCTCCGGCCGCCTCATTGTCCTCGAATCCAACCTCCGTTCCCACGACCAGGGCAACGACGCCAAGCCCTTCCGTGTGGATGAGATCATTCGAATCCAGAAAGCAGACCCTGGGAGCAGTGGCATCCAGGCGGAGATTTACGTCCCTGAACTTCTCGAAGGCATCCGCCCCGGACGGAGCGTTCGATTGAAAGCGTCCACCTGGCCACGAGGGGATCTTCCCCGTGAGGAACGCATTTCACCCTTCGATATCCGTCCGCGCTTCCTGGAGGTTGCACCGGCGAAATAAAGCTTGCTTCTTCTTCCGTGCAGCGCGCTTCTTCTTCTGGTCCTGCCACCACCCACCGCGCGGAACGAAATCTTCGTTCAAGAATGCGGCATGCTGTTGATTGCGCCTCGGAATTCCGATCCTGTTCAGATTGTCCATCTGCTTGGCGTACGCGTCCAGATTCCAGTTCGGGTTCTTGGATGGGAAACGGGCACCAATGTTCTTCTGCCAGGCCTTGAGTTCCTTGAACAATCCGCTGCGATGAAAGGACCGTTTCATGGGATGCCAAGCCACGCCCCAGCCAACCCGACCGACGCCCTTGTTCTCGTCTACACACGCGAGCGCCTGCTCGGTGAACTGACCGCCAAACCACTTCCCGTCATGAACGATCATGATCTTCGTCACCCCCATGCGCGCCGCCTGAATGGCGGCCGCCCAACCGGATTCGGTTGCCCCCACAATGAGAAGATCCGTCTCATAGGCCTTGTGTTCAGCGCGGGAATCCCAGGCTCCGAAACCGATGAGGAGCACGCAGGACACGCGAAAGATTGACAAAGGCATGCCCCGCTTTACTCGCACCATTCCGGACCGTCAATGCGCGGTCTCGTGATGGCTCTTCATTCATGTTTGTCATCCGGCCCGTTGCGATTAACTTGCCCGCACTTCAATTCACCGTGAGCGATCAAGCGATTCTTCAAGCCGTAAACCTCACCAAGATCTACCGCAGCGGAGATCGCGATTTGGCCGTGTTGGATGACGTCTCCTTCGACATCGAACAGAAGGCGACCTGCGCCATCGTCGGGCCGTCGGGAAGCGGCAAGACAACTTTGCTCGGTCTGTGCGCGGGTCTGGATGTGCCTTCGTCTGGCGAGGTGAAACTGAACGGAAATTCCTTCAAGGGCTTGAGCGAGGATGAGCGTGCGGCTTTGCGGAATCGGGAGGTGGGATTCGTTTTTCAAAACTTCCAGCTCCTGACCAATCTGACCACCTTGGAAAATGTCATGATTCCGCTCGAACTTCGTGGAGAGCGCGGCGCAGAGAAGCGGGCGAAGGACCTTTTGGATCGTGTGGGTTTGAATGAGCGGCTGGATCACTTTCCCGTTCAGCTCAGTGGTGGCGAACAACAACGGGTGGCATTGGCGCGGGCGTTCATAAATCAGCCGAAAATCCTCTTCGCCGATGAACCCACCGGTAATCTTGATGGCGACACGAGCCAGCGTGTGATCGATCTCATCTTCTCGATGAACGAAGAGTTGGGAACAGCCTTGGTTCTGGTGACACACGACCTCGACCTTGCTGAGAAGACGGAGCGGGTGATTCGATTACACAGCGGAAAGGTGCAGGCCGACAGCAACGCCGTCATCGCATGAGGCAGGGCTTCTTCAAATCGCTGTTCAGCGGCTGGACCTGGCGCATGGCGTGGCGGGACAGCAGGCGTCATCGCGGAAGGTTGCTTCTGTTCTCCAGTTCGATCGTGCTGGGTATTGCGGCGATGGTCGCGGTTGGGTCTTTCGGCCAGAACCTTGCCGATGCGATTGAAGTCCAGTCGCGCTCGCTGCTGGGCGCAGACTTGCAGGTGAATTCGCGGCAGGACTTTACGGAAGAACAACGGGAACTGTTGGATTCGCTGGGCGAGGAGCGTTCTTACCAGACGACGTTCTCATCGATGCTTCACTTCCCGCTCAGTGGCGATTCCCGCCTCGTCCAAATCCGCGCGCTGGATGGAGAGTTCCCATACTACGGTGAGGTCGAGACGGAGCCCGTCGATGGGTTCGAGCGATTCAAGAAGGGTGATGGAGTGCTGGTGGAGGAGAATCTGTTGCTGCAATTCGATGCGAAGGTCGGGGATTTTGTGAACATCGGTGCCGTTCCTGTTCCGGTTGTGGGCGCGCTGAAGACGGTCCCGGGGGAGAACATGGTTTTCGCGACAGTGGCGCCCAGGGTGTTCGTGCCGGATGATGTGCTCGCAGCTTCCGAGCTGATTGGAAACACCAGCATCGCTCGCTATCGGGTCTACTTTCGTTTTGACTCACCCGAGTCTTTATCTGCCGCGGAAACTGAGTTGAACAAAATCAGGCGCAAGAATCGCTGGGGAGTGGATACGGTTGAGGAAAGGAAGCGGGAACTTGGCAATGCGATGCGCAACCTGAATCGGTTCCTGAACCTCGTTGGGTTCATCGCGCTCTTGCTGGGCGCGATCGGCATTGCCAGTGCGATTCAACTGCACGTGCGTCAAAAGCTGGATTCGGTGGGTGTGCTGCGATGTCTTGGCGGGGGGATCGGCCAGACCTTTGCGATCTATCTCATTCAGGCGGGCGCACTGGGTTTTGCCGGTGTGATTGCCGGAAGCGCAGCTGGTCTTGCGGTGCAACGATATCTGCCGCTGGCCTTTCAGGATTTCATTCCGCTGGAGATCGAGTTTGCCATTCACTGGTGGCCGGTGCTGCGTGCGGCCGGGGTTGGATTTGGTATCTGCCTGTTATTCGCTTTGATTCCGTTGATGCAGGTCAGGCGTGTGTCTCCTTTGATCGTCCTGCGTCGCAGCGTTGCACAAATTGGAGGGAAGGACATCTGGGTGGGCGTGCTTTACCTGGCGATTGCAGCTGGCGTGACCGGGTTCGCGATTTCACAGACACGGCGCTGGGAACACGGAGTTGGATTTGTTGTCGCACTGGCGATCTCCATCCTGGTGTTGTTGGTGGTCGCGAAATTCGTCCGGTCGCTGGCGCGTGTGTTCATTCGATCATGGTGGCCGTTCGTGGTGAGACAAGGCATGGCGAATCTTCATCGCCCGAACAACCGGACTGGGCTTCTGATGCTCGCGCTGGGACTGGGGACCTTCATGATTCTGACGCTCTACCTTGCTCAATACGGTCTGGTTGCGGAACTGCTGCCGAACGAAGAGAACAACAAACCCAACGCGATTCTTTTCGATATCCAGAACGATCAGCTCGCTGGCGTGTTGGATATCTTGAAATCACAAGAGCTTCCGATCGTGGACGTGTCGCCAATGGTGAACATGAAACTGAAGTCGGTGAAAGGTGAGGACGTTCGCGACATCGCCCGCCGTCCGCGCCGACTTGAAGGCGATGACGGACCGCCACGCCGCGGACCACGTGGAAGACGCCCACCCGGCTGGGCGCTGCGTCGGGAGTATCGTTCGACCTATCGTTCCGAATTGGCCTCGACCGAAAAAATCCTGCGCGGCGAGTGGATTGCGAAGGCCTCGTTCGATGACGAATTCATTCCGATCTCGATCGAGGAAGGAATCGCCCGCGATCTGAGCGTGGATCTCGGGGACGAACTCGTCTTTGACATCCAGGGTCTCGAACTTACCACCAAGGTCGCGAGTGTTCGTGAGGTGGAATGGCGGCAAATCCAAGCGAACTTCTTTGTGGTGTTCCCAGCCGGCGTTCTCGAAGACGCGCCGGCGTTTCACATTGTCACGACGCGCGTGGCTGATGCGGAAGCGTCGGCGCGCATGCAACGCGAAGTCACGCGCGAGTACGCAAACGTCTCTTCGATCGACCTCATGCTCGTGCTGGACGTCGTGCAAAGCATTGTCTCCAAGATCACCTTTGGAGTCCGTTTCATGGCGTTCTTCACGGCCTTGACCGGTGTGCTGCTGCTGATTACCGCCACGCTGAACAGCCGTTACCAACGATTTCGCGAAGGCATTCTGTTGCGCACCATGGGCGCAAACCGTGCGCAAATTCTATGGATCCAGTTCGTTGAGTTCAGTTTGCTGGGAATCATGGCCAGCTTTACCGGGATACTCCTGGCGGTCGGTGGCCAATGGGCACTGTCGAGTTTTGTTTTCGAAGTGGATTTCAAGTTCCCGGTCTTTCCCGTAATGGCCGCGGTGGGCGCGAACTACCTGATTACCGTTCTGGTGGGTATTCTTGGAACTTGGGGCATTACGCGACATCCCCCGCTCGAACTTCTTCGAGCTGAAGCGTGAAGGTTTTCCAGGAAATGTAGCAGCGAGCAGGTGCGAGATCCATGGGCCTGCTCGCTCACGCTCGCTGCTACACCCGCAAACCCGATTTGACACTTGCAGGGGCAGTCCTGTGAACGTGGATTCGTTCACAGTTATTGAATCGCATGAATGATTTCATTTCCTTTTCCAGTGCTTTCAGGAAGGCATCGGTCTTCTTCAACCAAGGTTCCAATGCGAGGTGGTTGACGTGCAGCAGTGATTCTTTTCGCGCGGCCTTGCAGTCCATACGCGCGGCCAATCGCCCATTCCAAATCACGGGCAGCGCGAAGTAGCCATAGCGTCGCTTGGCTGCGGGCAGATAGCACTCAATCTGGAAGTCGAAATCGAAGAGGGTTTGCAGTCGCTTGCGCTGGATCACCAGATTGTCGAATGGCGAAAGTAGTTTCACTTTGCTGCGCGACAGCGTTTGGCTCAGGAGTTCCAGTGAGGCGGGCAAAGCAAGGTGTCCTACACCTCCGGCCCGAATGCCTGTCAATTCACCGCTCGTCAGCATCTCATCGATGACGCTGCAAACCAGCGATTTCACGGATCTGGACCTGGTGGCCTGGCGGGTTGAGCAAGGCACACCTGGTGACAACAATCCGTTGCTGGAACCGAAGAGGCCTTGGGACGAGGGCGGTATCTTCAGTCACGGCACGGTGCTGCGCAATCCGATCGACGGATTGTGGAAGGCCTGGCAGATCTCCACTCCAATTTTCAAGCGACATGGCCCCGGCACCTGGCGACATGATCGGCGGCTCAATTACTTGGAAAGCAAGGACGGAGTCACCTGGACGCGTCCCGGCCGGCAAACCAACCAAATCCCCAGCTGTCACTCATCTACATCGGCTTCGTGAACGGCGAAACGAACGATGTCTTCACAATTCCCCCCACCGTGGAGACCTCTGCGACCCTGGCGAGCTCCGTTGGCAACTACCCGATCACGGTTGTCGGTGGCGTGGCTTCAAACTACCTCATCAGCCGCTTCAGCGGCACGCTTACCGTTCTCCCGGACATCCCCGAGGTGACCGTACAACCGGCTGACCAACTCGTGCAAGACGGCACCAACACGAACTTCACGATTGCGTCAGTCACCTCGGCCGACGCCAGCACCTACGACGTGGTGATCAGCAATTCGTTTAGTTCCGTGACGAGTGAGACCGCCATCCTCGGATTGATCGGGCCACCGGTGCTGCTTTCCGAACCGAATGACCAGGCGGTTGCAGTGGGCGGCACGCTTGTGCTTGAAGTACAGCACGGAGGAACAGCGCCATTGAGTATCTATTGGTACAAGGACGGTCAACTGATCGGAGGCGCGACAGGAAATGCGCTAACCCGGAGCAACGTCGTCCGCGCTGATAGTGAGATCTATCGCGCGGAGGTCAGCAATATCGTTGGAATCGCAATCTCGCAGAATGCCCTCGTGCGCGTCCTGGTCCCACAACGCCTGCTCATGCCCATCCGTCTGCCGGACGGACGCTTCCGCCTCCAACTGACCGGAAGCGACGGCGTTGCCCCGATGCCCGACGAGTTGTCGAAACTCGTCATCCAAGCCTCACCCGACTTCGCGGCGTGGCAGACCATCTCGACCAACGGAGCCGGTCTGACCATGACCAACGGAACTGCCCGCTTCGATGACACCGGCGCAACCGGTCAACCATCCCGCTTCTATCGCGTTTTCGAACGCTGAAGCTCTCCCAACCTTCCCCGGAAAGTTTGGGAACCGTCTTCGATTCCTCCGGGAAATGACCCTCCACGCCTTGTGAGTTACCCTTCCGCATCATGTTCTCCCCAGACGCGTGGGGATGGCTTGGTGCGCACAATTCCTATGGGTGTTCCAAGGCTGTGCAGAGTCGCATGACTTCTTGTGCTGCGCGGGCGGGGGCTCCGGGTTTTCCCAGATTGCGGGTGAGTTCCTCGAGTTGCAGGCTTACCCCCGCATAACGGTCTTCGTCCTGTAGAAGGTCGATCACGGCGTTTGCGAGGTTTTCCGGTGTTGCATCATCCTGGACGAACTCCGGATAGACGGCTTGCTTGGCGAGCAGATTGGGCATGGAGAGGTAAGGCACTTTCACCAATCGCTTTCCAATCTGGTAAGTGAGGGGGGAGGTCTTGTAGAAGGCCACGGCCGGAAGTCGATGCATGGCGCATTCGAGTGTGATAGTGCCGGTTTTGGTCAGGGCCACATCGGCTTTGACGAGCAATGATTCGGGGTTGCCGTGCTGAATCGTACAATTTGGAATTCCTTGAACCGCGCGGGTGGCGAGTTCGTGCATTTCGTCGTTGGGCAGGAGGATGCGAAACGCTGCCGGGGTGGCAGACGCGATACTGCGTGCCGCATCAACGACCACGGGCAGGTGCTTTGCCAACTCGCCACGGCGGCTCCCGGGCATGATGGCCACCAAGGGAGGGTTGTTTGGCTTCTTCGCGGTGCGTCGCTTACCGGCGTGTCTTCCCACGATGGGGTGCCCGACGAATTCAACGTGGAATCCGGGTAGGCGTTCGTTCCACCATTCGCGTTCGAAGGGCAGAATGCTCAGCAGCAGATCGAAGTCGCGCGCCATTTTATTTGCGCGGCCGGGCCGGGATGCCCAAACCTGCGGGGAGACGTACTGAACGATCTTGGGATTCCATCCCGTATGCGAAAGGTAATGTCGCTGATAGTCACGGAACGTCGCGATTAGGCGAGAATTGAAGCCGCCGAAGTCCACGCAGATGATAACGTCAGGTCGGCGCTCTACCGCGAGTTCGAGGAGTTGGTAGAGGAATCGGCGAAAGGTAAAGTAGCGTTTGATGACTTCGCACAGGCCGATCACCGCGTGTGCGGTCATGTCGAAGCTCAGATCGACACCGGCAGTTTTCATTCTCGGCCCACCGACGCCGAAGCAATCCACCTCCGATTGCTTTTTCAGTTCGGTGACGAGTTCGGCAGCCAGCAGGTCACCGCTTGGTTCGCCGGCGATGAGCATGATGCGCTTGGGCTTCATGCGTTTTGGGTGCGGATCTGCGCGGTGATCTCGAAGGCAAGGTCGAGTGCCTGTTTGGCGGTGGCTCCACTGACGAGGGGCGTGCGTCTTTCCTGCACGCATTCCACGAAGTGTCGGAGTTCCAACTTGAGTGGCTCGTCCTTCTCGATCGGGACGGGTTCGCGAACGATTTTCTTGCCGCCGAATTCGCTGACGATTGCGGAGTCCTTGGCAGAGAAAAGCTTCTTCAGCAACGAACTTTCCTGGGCCTCGGCTGCTGCCAATTGATAGGCAAATCCTTCCTGTGCCTGGTAATCCAGGGAGATGTAGCTCGGCTTGTCCCCTCCGCTGAAGACGCGGATTTTGCGCATCTTCTCGGGACTGACACGGCTGACGGTGACGTTGGCGACGCATCCGTTTTCGAATCGAAGACGCGCGTTGGCGATATCCTCACTCTTGCTCAAGACAGGAATTCCAACGGCATCGACGCTTTTGACTGGTGACTTTACGAAGGCGAGAACGATGTCCAGATCATGAATCATCAGGTCGAGGACGACGCCGATATCGGTGCTGCGTTTCGGATAGGGGGAAAGGCGATGGGTCTCGATGAAGCGCGGATGAGCCGCAGTCTTTTCGAGGAACGAAAAGACGGGGTTGAATCGCTCCACGTGTCCAACCTGCAACACGAGATCGCGATCGTGTGCCAGTTTCACGAGCTGGGTTGCTTCTTCAGCCTGGTCGGTCATCGGTTTCTCGACGAGGAGATGCTTGTCCTGTGCGAGCAGTTGTTGGGCGATCGCGAAATGCGTGGAAGTAGGGGTGACGATGCTGAGCGCGTCGCACTTGCCGGTTAGGATCTCAATGGAATCAAAGGGCTGTCCGCCGTGTTGAGAAGTGATGGATTTTGCGGTCTCAACGTTGGAGTCAAAAACACCGACGAACTCGATTTCGTGAGTGCGGGAGAGTTCAGCGTAGAGGCGCGCGTGGTGTTGGCCCAAAGCGCCCACGCCAATGACGCCGACTTTCAGGCGGGTTTGGGAATTCGCGTTGGGCTCAGGCACGGCGGGAGTCTAGCGATGCGCGAATTTGCGCGGAAGCAAAAGTGAAGCTGATGCCAACGATGATGTCGGGATGAAGGCTATCCGGCGGATTCTTCCAGTGGCCGCACGGTGTGGTATTCGTTGATCTTTGGATTGGTCAGGGATTGTCGCTTGCCACCCGGCCAGATGATCTGGATTTCGCGGACTTCCTTGGTGTCGCCAATTCCAAAGTGCTTGGTGGTGGAATGCTGGGTTCGATACGAATCACCACTCACCACGACACCTTCGTATTTCCGCGACGCGGTGGTCACGCGAATCTTCGCTCCCATCACGGTCTGGCCCGGAGCGGGATGGAGTTTGACGCCGATCCAGTTGCCGTTCTGTTTCCAGGTGTTCTTGTAGACGTGGAATTTGTGATCCATGCGTTGATCTCCGACCGCGCGTTCGAGCACCGCGAGATCCACCCGGCCATCGAGATCGAAATCTTCCGCCACGACGCATCGGGAATCGTAGGCAAAGCCCACGTTCAACAGGAAACCAATGTTCACGAAGTTTGAACCGCCGTTGTTGGCAAATAGCACGTTCTTCTCGTAGCCGTTCCAGGACATCTTGCTGTTGCGCTGCCATTCGTTCATGTAGAGCTGGCGGAAGACGGCATTGGTGCCGCGATGCTGCGCGTAGACGTCGTGCGTCCAGTAACGCGTGCAGTAGTCCTTGCAGCTGCCGGCACTCACGTGGCCATTGGCGACGTAGAGGTCGAGGTTGCCGTCGTTCGCGAAATCCAGTGCCGCGCAACCCCAGGCCCAACCGGTGCGTGCGACTTGGTCAAGAAAAGCCGGTTGTCTCATCCGACTGTCCGCGCCGAGATACATGCGATTTCCATAAGCCATACGCATGCGCATCTTGGAGATATCGGGAAAGTCGTCGCGCTTGAGACCCATTGACTCGAGCCGGCGCGCGGTGGTCGAACTCATGCCGGTGACATACAGATCGAACCTCGCGTCGTTGTTGAAATCCGCCAGCACGTGGCCCATTCCAAAGTTGGCGCGCTCATCCAGGTATTCCTTCGAAATGTCTTCCAGGCCTTTGCCCGTGTTACGGAAGACATCCACGCCGGCGAAGTCATTCACCGTGAGCAGATCAAGATCGTGATCTCCGTCCAGGTCGACGAAAGACGCGCTGTAGGCGAATCGATTGCGCTTGGCGCTCATGCCGAGTTTATCGGTGAGATCAGAGAAACTGCCATCGGGTTGTTGGATCAGCAGATAGCCGAGGTCGCTGTTGTTGGCGTCGTAGAAGGGGTTGGGCATGAAACCGTGTGCGTAAGGTGTCCGGTATTGGCCGATGAACAAGTCCAGACGCCCGTCGCCATTCAGGTCGCCGGCAGAGGTGACGGAGGGTACCGCCAGTCCTCGTTCGGCGCGAAACGCGAGACGTGGTTCGGTCACAAACCCCTCCGAGCTTCCCTGATAGATGTAGACTCCGGTGTCAGGGACGATCAGCGCCATATCGTTCGTTCCGTTGGAACTGAAGTCTCCGACAACAGCCCTCATGTAGGGGAACACATCCGAAAGCTTCTTCTGAGTCACACCTGCGGGCATGCGCTGGACGAGTTTGTCGAGCTTGAAACTGAAATCGCCCTGGTTCCAATACACGATATTGATCTGCGGAAATGCCAGGTCGGGGTAGCCATCGCGATTCAGGTCCGCTGCGAGGGTCATCTCCATTCCGGCTGCCGGACCGGGTGGCAACTTGGGAAGCTCCACTTCGGTAAATGCAGTTTCACCGACGCGGGAGAGGAGGCTCAGGTCCTGCGCTGCAATTTCTTTGGGAATGAAATGTCCGAGTGGGTCTTTCTTGCCGGACCATACAACTCGCAGCTTTCCTGCAAGGATGTGGCGCGACTTGTTCTTCTCGTTCTGTGAGTGAATGGAAAAACTGATGACAGATTGATCCGGCGAGTCATCGCCTCGGGTGAAGTTGCGATGATGCCATTCGGTTTGAACAATCCTCATGCCGGCGTTTTGTTGCTCCATAAGCCAATCCTTGAACTGAGCCGATGACCACTCAATTGCTTGGCCGGTCAACCGTCGTCGGGTGACGCCGTGAGACAGTTTTGATTCCCGGCTAAACGCTCGGACTGTAATCTTTTCGAAACCAAGGCTGCCGAGCACAGCCAGCTTTTGTTCGGAAACTCGAATCCGGTCCCAGAGATCCACAAACGTGTCTTCGTATTGCTGCGCGGAAATTTCGTCTGCCCAGATGGTTTCATCGAGCCGCTCCCGTTCGGCAATCGCGGCCTCGGTTGCACTCTCCAGGTCGAGTGTCGGGTCAGGCAGATTTGTTTCTGACTTCGCGACCGGGACGACAGATTGTTTTTGAGGCTTGGCTGGATCGACGGCGACCGGTCCGCTGTGCTTGGCGGGCTTTTGCAGGGTGAGTGCGAGCAGTACAGCGCCGAGGATTCCGACGATCCAAGGCCATTTTGATGCGGAGGTTTCTTCCGGCATGATGAGGTGGGCTGAAAGTAGCTGAGTGGAAGGCTGAGGCCAAAGTTAATGTCTGTGCGGGTCGATTGTCCGAATGAGTGGGACCAACCGAACGCAATTTGGGTTCGAAGATTAGGACAAAGATTAGGAACTTGGGATGCACAAGATATTGAGGTTGCTATGCTCCACGCACCCATCACCATGTGGATTGAGGCTGCAATTGGGTTGATAGAGATGGCGACATTTAGTAGTAAGCGGGGGTAACGGAAGACTGCGTCCAGCCACGGTGTGGCGTGATCGAGCGAGTGAAATCGGTCGATTTCGTAGAGCGTGTGGGGACTCCTCCTATGGCGAGAGGGCGTCAGGTGAGGCTTCCTGCTCCGCGGCTGGAATTGTGCTTCAGGGGCTTGATTACCACCAGCCGGACAATTCGTTATGTCTGAACTGCGAACCGAATCGCCGTGTTTGCAGGCGCCTCTGGCAGAATCTGGGCCGTTGTTCAACGGCCGACCGGAGCATCGGGCGAGCTCGCCGCCAGTTTCATCGCGGATGATGGTTTCGCCGGTACCGGTATCCAGTTTTGGGGTGTCGCCGATGGTCTCGGCGTAGCGCCTGGCGGTTTCTTCGTCCACCTGGGCGAGGTCCTGGATGCGGCCCGCGAGTTGGTTGAATTGTGCTTCGGTCATCATATTTGGGAGTTGGGGACTGCTCGCTCCTGTGGAGCTCGGGCGGACTCGCGAGCTCGTTCCTCCACTATTGCGCAGGCGCAGCCGATCGCCGTCGCTGATCATCTGCAGGCCTTCGGCATTGGCGCTGCGGGATTGTTGCAGGAGGGCGGTGGTGAGGTCCGTATCCACGCCTTTGATGTCGGCGGCCATTGCCAGACCGGCGGGACCGGTGCCGACAACCACCACATCGTTCACCGCGGCCGTTGTCGATCAACCGACGCTCAACGTCATGCCCCGGCGGACGAAGGTTGGTACATCAAGATCCTCGCCTTTGTAGAGCGTGGGTTCGCTTTTGTCGAAGCGGCCCTTGGGAATCATATCGAGCGGAAGCTGCGGATGAACGGCGCGGTTTTTCTTGCCGCGCCGGCGCCATGATTTCCCTACGGGACTGGGTGCAGCCGTGGGGAATTCCTGCTGTTCCTCGACGTGTGTATCGAGCGCTTCAGATTCCGCAATTGCGCTGCCTGCTGGCGCACTCTGAACTTCTATGGGAGCAATCGTTTCTTCCTCTTCCTCGCTGTTGGCTGCAATCAAGGTGACGATGATCTGATCGCCAAGCGTGTCGTCAATGTTGGCACCGATCTTTACCTCGGCTTTTTCGCAATGACGATGAAGCTGCTCCGTGAGTCGGGTCAGTTCGGCCATGGAAAGGCTCGACGCGCCGCTGATGGAAACCAGTACTGCCTCGGCATGCGACAGAACCTTGCCTTCCTCCAGCAGCGGATGTTTAACCAGATTGTCGACCGCATCGCGAATCCGATGCGAGCCGCCGGCTTCGACGGTTGCAAAGGAACTCTGGGCGTGCCGGCTGCGAATCAGGGATCGGAGATCGGCAAAGTCCACGTTGAGTTCACCGGTTTCACTCACCAGCTTCCAGATCGCACGAACACCTTGAGCGACATACTCATTGGTCGTGGAAAAGGTATCGACCAGGCTGGCACTTTCATCGATGAGCTTGAAGACCTTCTGGTTGGGCAGACAAATCACACCGTCCGCGCTTTTCTTGAGATCGGATAGTCCTTCCTTTGCCTGTTCTTCCTTGCGGCGCCCCTCAAGTTCAAAAGGTAGCGTCACAAAACAAATCACGAGCGCTCCGGCTTCCTTGGCGCGAGCCGCAATAATCGGGGCCGCGCCAGTTCCCGTGCCACCGCCCAAACCGGCGAGGACAAAAACAAGGTCCGTGTTTTGGCAGAGGATCTCGATGTCGTCGGCGTTTTCGCGAATCGCCGAGCGCCCGCGATCGGCCTCACCACCGGCGCCCAATCCTCCGGTGGTCTGCCGGCCAACGAGCATCTTGTGCGAGACTCCGTTGCGTGAGAGCACAGTGGAGTCGGTGTTCACGGCAATGAATTCCGCGCCGCTCAATCCGGACTTCTGCAGATGTTCTGCGATGTTGCATCCAGCGGATCCGACACCAAACACCTTGAGTGACAGTTTGCCGGTCCCGGTTGACTCGTTCATTTCGATTGGTTCGTTCATGCGGCCACAGCTTTCTTTGAGAACCATCCTTTGCTCCTCGATCGTCTCGATCTTATTGCAGCGTAATTGACCAGACCGATCGCATGTGTGTTTTCCGGATCGTCCAGCAGGCCTTTGACTCCGTTGTGCGAACCCGCAGTGCCAATGGCCGCGTCCAGTTCAAACACTTCTTCCGCCAATTTCTTGATTCCCGAAATTCTCGCGCCACCACCGGTGAGCACGACGCCGGATCGGATCTGACTGTGCAGACCTTCGAAATCCAATTCGGCATCGATCAATTGAAAGGTCTCCTCAACTCGCGCGTGCATGATCTTGTGGAGGTGATCGAGGTTGATCTGCTTGTTCTGCAGCCCAAGCTCGTTCGGCAGACTGATCGACTTGCCGTGCAGTGCGCCATCGGCGGTTGCCGAGCCATGTTTCTTCTTCAACGAATCCGCGCAGTGGGTCGAAACCTTGAGCCCGTAGGAAACATCGTTGGTCACGTGGTCTCCTCCAACGGCCAAGATGCCGGTGTGCCGGACGACCCCATTGCAATAGGCGACGTATTCGGTCGTTCCCGCACCCATATCGATCACCAAGGCACCGTTCTCCTTCTGCTCGGGACTTAAGACAGCCAATGATGACGCCAGTCCGCTGAAGACGAGTTCCTCGACATCAATGTCCAGCCCACGAACGGCGAGTGCCGGATTCTGGAGGCGGGTGGTGACACCGTGAACCACATGAACATCCAGCTCCAGTTGGTTGCCCTTCATGCCCACCGGATCCGCGATGCCCGATTGGCCGTTGACGGTGAAGAGCTGGCGGATTGCATGTAGAACCGTGTTTTCGGACGGCTTGTTGAATGCCTTGGCACTGCGGAGCACATCTTCGACATCCGCCTGGGAAACTTCGTGTTCGGCAGATTCCACCCGATTGAAGCCGCGATTATTGAGACTGCGCAAATGCGCACCGGTCACACCGAGATAAACACTGCCTACTTCAACGTCGGCGGATTCCTCGGCTTTCACGATCGCGGCGCGGATATCTTCCTCGGCCTTCTCAAAGTTTACGATCTCGCCCTTGCGAACACCGCGCGATGGCGCGGTCCCACCACCAATGATCGTGAGCCCGCCACTCTCGGTGAGTTCTCCCACCATGGCGCTGACCTTTGAGGTGCCAATCTCAAGTCCCACGATGATCTGGGACTTCTCCGAAAAGATTCTCGGGATGATGTTAAACATTGTTCACTTTGTTTCTGCGGACTGGTGGTCGCGACCGGGAGGGCTGAGTGGCCGGGCGGGAATCCTCCCAATGCAGCGGGACGTTGTTGGTGACTGATAGGTCAAGGCTGGCGATTTTCTTCCCCGCCTGCTTCGCAAGGTCGTGGATCTGGCGCCAGTGGGCAAACTGACGATCGAAGCGATTCTCCGTGGAGAATTTCACGTGCAATCCGTCTGCAGTCACGGCGGTGAGGATGCGCGATTTCTCCAACTGGATCTGGCGAATGTCGATCAGGCCAAGCATCGGAGATCGCCGGAAGTCGGCCACGAGTTGAAGAGCGGCCAGCACCTGGGGATTCATCAATTTTCCGGAGGTGCGCAACTCGGATTCATCGAATCCCCTGAGTTCGGGCAGGAGTTGGTAATCCAAGACGCGATGATCGGTCACGTGATTGCGTCGCAAGGGCACGAGAACGTATCCCTGCGGATCCAGCGGGACGGTTGCGGTGTAGTGGCCGGCGCCGTTGGGATGCGGCAGGAGCATGGAAACTCGCGCAACGGCAAACCGTTCGGCGACCTTGATGCGCAGCTTGTCGGGGAGGATACGTTCAAGTGAAACAGCGGAGATCACAGGGATTCGTTCCAATTTGCGCTTCACCTGATGCAGGTCCAGGGCCATCAGGTTGTCCTGTGGCTTGACTCCCGCCCATTGCAGGATGGTTTCCTGAGTCAGGTAACCATCGGTCGAAACGTTGATCTGCCGGATGTTGAAGGCGGGGTTGCGGTAGACAAATTCAGTCAGGGACCAATCCACGCCTCGCCAAGCAATCAACACGATCACGGCGGCCACGAACATTACGGAGAACAGACCGGTGGCCATCTTCCTACGTTGTCGCTTGAGCTGGTCGTTGCGCAGCTTCACATCGAGTACGTGACGATCCTTTTTCCGCCGATTGACGGTTTTTCGTTTGGCCTTCTTTTTGGCTTTGGTTGGCATCTTAGGCGGGGACTGATCGGCGTTTGCAGGCCAGTCGAATCATTTCCATGCACAGTTCCTGGTAACTCATCCCAGCCGCTGCGGCCGCCTTGGGCAACAGGCTGGTTTCGGTCATGCCGGGCAGAGTGTTCACTTCCAACACCAGTGGTTCCCCGTTTACCGGCACCATCAGGTCCACACGCGCATAATCGCGACAGCCGAGGGTTTCAAAGGCCTTCATGCCGGCCTCCTGGATTCGACGCGTGATTTCCTCGGAAAACTGCGCCGGACAATAATAGTCGGTCGCGCCAACGGTGTATTTGTTCGCGTAGTCGTAGTGCCCTTCTTTGGGGCAAATCTCCACGACCGGCATTGGCTCACCGTCCAGAATGCCCACGGTCACTTCACGGCCGTTGATGCGCGGTTCGAGCAAGACCCGCTCATCGTAATCCAGCGCCTCGCGCAACATGTTCTGAAACTGATCCGCTCGTTCAACAAACTGGAGACCGACACTCGAACCTTCCCTGGCCGGTTTCAGAACGACCGGCGCGGTGAACTTTCCTTCGAGCACTTGATCAGGATCGGTTGACCTGGTCAGCACCTTAAACGGCGCTGTTGGAACTCCCGCGGCAAGAAAGGACTCCTTGGAATCGACTTTGTCAAATGCCAGTCGACTCGAGTCGGCATCACAGCCCGTGTAGGGCACGCCCAGCGAATCCAATTCAGATTGAACCGTCCCGTCTTCGCCGTATGTGCCGTGGAGTGCAAGGAAGACGACATCCGTATCCGGCAAGCGCCAATCTTTGTTCTTGGGATCGACTTCGGAGACGTTTTGGCCGGCCTCGCGCAATGCCTTGGCGACCGCGCGTCCGGTGTTCAACGACACTTCACGCTCGGCGGAAGTCCCACCCAACATGACCGTGATGTTCAGAGTCTCGCTCAATGCTTATTCTTCGTGGCTGGGCACCATGTTATCTTCACCAATTACCTGGACTTCTGTGTGCAGATCGATTCCCCGCGCTTCCTTCACCCGGCCCTTGACCATTTCGATCAGTTCCAAGACGTCGCGCGCAGTTGCCTTGCCGGCGTTGACCATAAAATTTCCGTGAACGTCAGAGACCGTCGCGCCACCGACACGCGTGCCTTTCAAACCGAGTTCATCAATCAGTTTGCCGGCAGCGATTTCGGATGGATTCTTGAACATGCAACCCGCGCTGGATTGGGCGGGCTGGGTATCCCAACGTTTCTGGCTGAACTTCTTCATCCGGGCCTCGATCTCCTCGCGGCTTGCGCTTTCGCCTCGGAGAACTGCGCCGATCGCGATCGCGTCCTTCAACATCGGGCAGGAACGGTATTGAACCTCAATCTCACTGGGCGTGACCTCGTGAATGTTGCCTTCCCGATCCACGAAACGCATGCGTTCGACACAATCAAACATCTCGCTTCCCATTGCGCCGGCGTTCATGCGCAACGCGCCACCGATGCTTCCGGGAATTCCTTCAAGGAATTCGAGACCGGAAATCTCCGCGTTGCGCGCTTCGACTGCCACCATCTTCAATCGTACCCCTGCGCCACAATGCAGGCGAAGGCCTTCGGCGCGAACGCCAGAGAATGACTCATGCGCAAAACTCAGGACCACTCCACGCACACCGCCATCGCGGATGACGAGGTTGGACCCGCGCCCGAGCGCAGTGATCGGAAGTTCCTGCTCGTTGCAGAAGCGGATCAGCTCGCTCAAATCTGCTTCACTCGCCGGTTCGACGTAAATCTCCGCCGGCCCCCCGACGCGCATTGTCGTTTTCTTGGCCAGCGCCTCATTCGCACGAATGACGCTGTCGCCCGACAGTCGCGTCCCCAGTTCATCCAGCACCTGCTGGTTCTTCGACAATCTCATTTCCGTCTGTAATTGATGGGCCAATTCGGCCGCAGCCGAGGTGATGTCGCCTGCGCCCAAGAAAAGAACCGTATCGCCCGGCCGCATTTCGTTGCGGACCATTTCTCGGAGAACGTTCAGGTCTGAGGCAAAGTTGATATCCTGCCCCCTCGCCTTCACCGCAGTGGCGAGCAATTCTCCGTTCACTCCCGGAATCGCTTCTTCGCTCGCCGCATATACCTCGGTGATCCAGAGCTTGTCCGCACCTTTGAAGCAGCCGGCGAAATCTTCGAGCAAGTGTCGTGTGCGGGTAAAACGATGCGGCTGAAAGGCAACGAGCAAGCGGCCGGGCTTCAGTTCGCGGAAGGCTGCAATCGTCGCGGAAATCTCAAGGGGATGATGGGCGTAGTCCTCGTAAAGCTGATGATCGAGGCTCCTAAAAAGCAGTTGCTGTCTTCGTTTCGCACCGGAGAATCGCGAGATGGCTTTGGAGATCTCCGGGCCGGAGAAGTGATTCTCCGCAAGGAACGCAACCACAGCTCCGGCGTTGGAAGCATTGGTGGCGCCGAGCAATTGCGTGCGGAATTCGCCGAGGCTGTCGTCGTTGTGGAACACTTCGAATCCAGGCGAAGCCGTGGATTGATCCGTAATTTCGATGCGGTAGTTCGCCAACGGATTGAACCCGTAGGAAATCACGTCTTTGCGTCCCGCCAAGAGTTCAACCAAGTCTGGATCATCCGCGCAGTAAAGCAATTTGCCTTCGATCTGATTTGCGAACTTGCCGAACTCCCGCGTGATTTCATCGAAGCACTCGAAATATTCAAGGTGTTCCTCGTCGATATTCAGGATGATCCCATGACGCGGTTCAAACATGTCGAGGGTTCCATCGCTCTCATCTGCTTCGACGACGAAAAAGGTGTCGTCGTGCCGAAGACCGGATTCTCCTTCCGAGCCATGGTGAACGAGATTGACCCACTCGTGCTGGGAGAAGGACGCACTGCGGCCAAGTTGTGGCACACCTCCGCCAATCGCATAGCTGGGTTCAAGCTCCAGTTCCTTCAACGCATATGCCAGCAAGGCAGCAGTCGTTGTCTTGCCGTGCATTCCGGCAACGCAGACGCCCTGCTGACGATTCATCAACGCGGCGAGCAGGCTGGCGCGTTTGATGATTGGAATTTCCTTCATTCGTGCAGCAGCAAGCTCGACGTTTTCCATGAGGATCGCCGAGGAATAGACCACCATTACCGGATGTGCCCATTCGATTTGTTCGGCGCGATGGTCTTCGTGGATGACCGCTCCACGCGCCTGCAAACGCCGGACGTCGTCGTTGGTCTCAAGATCCGAACCGGCCACCAGAAAACCGAGATCCAAGAGCAGATGCCCGAGCGCGCTCATGCCACAACCACCGGCGCCGACCAGGTAAACCGTCTCGCGTCGGGAGCCGTCCAGTATCTCGTTGATTCCGTCGGCGTTCAGTCGGTTCATGGCAGCGCAAGTCGAAGAGAGTCCTCGACTTCATTGAGGTTCTTGGGCTCCCCACCGTGGGCCGTTTGTTCGGTTGCCGACGAATGGCCGAGTTCGTGAAGAATGCTGGAAGCGATCTGGGCAGCCGCGTCTTTGCGGTGCCATTGGCTGAGGGCCTGGCGCATCTTGTCGCGAGCATCTCTGCTGGAAATCAGTTCGCTGAGCGACTCGCAGAACTGTTCCGGCTCAGAGCCCTTCTGTGGCAGCAGCCGTGCCGCGCCGGTTTTTTTGAAATTCAACGCGTTGTGGTATTGATGATTATCCGCAGCGCTTGGAAGTGGAATGAGGATGGATGGCAACTGCATGGCCGCGAATTCAGAAAGCGTTGAGGCTCCGGAACGCGCAATAGCGACGGTTGAGGCTCCGTATGCGAGTTCCATCTCCGGCAGGAACTTATGAACGACGGCGGAGTAATTTCCCTCGGCACAAAACGTCCGAACACGAGTCTCGTCATGTGCGCCAGCCAGCCAAAGAATCTGCAGATCGGTATGTCGCTCGCGCAAGTCTGGCAGAAAGTCCATCGCGATCCGATTGACGCCGACCGCGCCCTGACTTCCGCCCATGATCAACAGCGTGGGCCTCTCGGGTTGCAATTCAAGTGAACGACGACACGCAGCCGCGTCAGTGCTGACGAATCGATCGCGAACCGGTGTGCCGGTCACGTCTACACTCCGGATCTTCAGTCGATCACCGGATTCACGAAACCCCACAAAGGCCCGGTTGACGAAACGCGCGAGCATTCGATTCGCACGACCGGGAATGGCATTGGATTCATGTAAGAACGTCTTTGCGCCAATACGTCTACCGGCGAGCACCGGTGGAGCTGCGGTAAAGCCGCCCATTGCCAGAACGGCTGCGGGCCGACGTTCGCGAAGCATGCGGACGGAATTGCGAAACGCCTTGATGAATCCCAAAGCGAACGAGATGTAGTTCCGATTCTGGAGACCAACTGCCGGGAGCGTCGCAACTTTCATCGAGTCGAGATGACGAACAGCTTCCTGATCGACCTCTTTCGGCGAGATCAACAACAACACTTCGCAGCCTTGGCGTTCCAACTCATGTCCGACCGCAATTCCAGGGAACAAATGTCCGCCCGTGCCTCCGCACGCAATCGCAATCAAGTTGGATTCCCGTTTGCTCATGCTCTTGCAGCCGCCATGAAAACCGTGCCTGACGAATCTTCATCCACCACCACCGCGTCGTCCGTCGCATGGCGCGCGATGCTGATGAGAAATCCCACACAGACCAGCATCATGAGGAGATTTGATCCGCCGTAACTGATGAAAGGAAGAGACATGCCCTTGTTGGGCAACGCGCTGGTGACCACACCGATGTTCACGCAGGCCTGGGCGCCGATCAGGAAGGTGATGCCCGTGGCAAGGAAGTAACCGAATCGATCGCGCGCCTTCCACGCAATGGTCATTCCGCAAATTGTGATCAATGCAAATCCAAGCAACACGCCAAGCGTTGCAATTAGACCGAGTTCTTCCCCGATCACCGAGAAGATGAAGTCCGTCAGGTTTTCGGGAACGAATCCCATCTTCTGACGGCCGTCGCCCAAACCCACACCGGTCACTCCTCCGGAACCCATGGCGATCATCGATTGATACGCCTGGTAGCCGACACCATCGCGGGTTTCCTCCGGCCGCAACCAGCTGGTGATGCGTCGCATGCGCAATGGATCCGTCGCAAGCAGATAGCCGACGGACAGCGCACCCACCAACACGGGAACAGCGAGGTAGTAAAGTTTCACTCCGCCAACACAAAGAACGCCCGCACAAACCGCCGACATAAGAATGAATGTCCCGCGATCCGGTTCGACCAGGATGAGCGTCAGCACAACGCCCATGATCGTGGACGGATAGAGGATTCCTTCCTTGAAGTTCTTCATATTGCGCGTCTGCCATTCGCAGTAGAAAGCAGCCCAGATGAGGATCGCGATCTTGGCCAGTTCGGACGGCTGGAAACTCACGCCACCAATCTTGAACCAACGGCGTGCTCCACCGATCTTGTGTCCTATTCCCGGAACCAACACCAGGGCAAGCAACACGATCGCAGCCGCCAGAATCCACCAGGCGTGCTTACGCCAGACGCGGTAATCCACAAGGGCCACGAACAAGCATCCGCACATGCCAAGCCCCAGCCATTGCGCCTGCTTCACCAGGAGCCGCATGCCTTGATCGCTCATGCTTGCGCTGTAGAGGATCACCATTCCCAAGGCCACCAACGCAGCCACGGCGAACGCCAACACGGTGGCGACCTGGCGCATGTTCGCATTGCCGAGTGACTGCACCGGATACGAACCGGTGGAGTTTACGGGTTTGCGATTACGTTTCGTTTTGCGCGCCATTCAGTGTGCCCTATGCCGGACTATTGCAGTGATTCCACCGGCAGCTTGAGTTTTTGCCCGACCCGAATCCGATCGCTCGGAAGATTGTTCACCTCACGAAGACGTTTCACTGACGTCTTAAACTTCCGGGCGATCTTTCCAAGCATGTCGCCCGACTTCACCACATAGATCGTGGAATCCTGCGCGGGCGGTGTGCTCGAAGTTGGACGTGCCGCGGGAATCTTCAATTTCTGACCCAGTTGCAATCGCCGAGGATCCACACTCGGATTGGCCGCCTGGATGTCCTTGCTCGAAGCACCATACTCTCCAGCAATGCTGAAGAAGGTGTCACCACGGCCAACGACATGTGTGCGCATGGCGGTGGCAGCAGGCGCAGCGGGCTGCTGAATCGACGAGCCCGTTCCCGGTCCGGGCGTCGGCGGTGTGGAAGTGTCGGTAGGTCCGGAAGGAACTGTCGGTGTGGAGATTTCCGGCCCGGCCCCTGGAACACCCGGGGGTGGTGTCGGTGTTGGCGCGGGCGTCGGCATGCGTGGCTCGGCAGGTGGAGCAGACGTCGATGTCCCGGGCGGAGGCGTGATGTTTTGGCTGGTGACGACTTCCGGTGCGGGCACGACTCCAGGAGGTGTCGGTGGCACGGAAACGGCGCTCGGGTTCGGCGCTTCACCAATCGGCCCGAAGAACGGGCTCTCATTCGTTCCGCCGAGCGGAGGCAAAACAGACCCTGGCGGATCCGCTTCGGCGACGTTTTCAGGCTGCGGTTTGCATCCGCTCCAGAGCATCCCTCCGAGGGCGACAAGATGCACGCCGAGGAGGATGATCACGAGAATCGGCAAATTGTTCTTCTTTTGCGCGACTTTTTCGAATTGTGAGCCGGGTGGCTTCGATGTGCTCATAATTTTTCAGTAATTCGTGTTTCTAGCAAATTTACATTAAAGACACAATAGATTGAGGCGACCGATTTGTCTCAATACCACATTTTGTTGTGCGAAGAGAATCGACGGCTGCCTTGAAACGGTTGCCTCGGTCCACGTAGCTGTCGAATTGATCGAAGCTCGCGCAGGCCGGGGAAAGCAGAATTACGTCTCCCAACTCCGCTTTCTTGGCGGCAAATCGGACCGCTGCTTCGAGGCTCTCGACCAATTCGCATCGAGTAAAAAGATTCCAAGCTGCTTCCATTCGCGGTGCGGTTTCACCGATCAGGAAGGCACCTCGAACACGACGAGCCATCGCCGGACCCGCCGCATGAAACTCAAAGCCCTTGTCGCTTCCGCCGGCGATCAACCAGATGTTCGGTTCTTCCGGTCTGACCGATGGCATGGCTTCGATGGCTTTCATCATCGCGTCCACATTGGTTGCCTTCGAATCGTTGACGAAATGAATGCCGTCCACGTCTTCCAGAAATTCGCATCGATGCGGTGAACCACTGAATGACTTGATCGCCTTCACCATCCGTTCCATCGACAAACCCAGAATGCGCCCGACTGCCAGTGCAGCCATGACGTTTTCCGCGTTGTGCGCACCGCGCAGCCGCGTCTGTTGCATCGCCAACAGAGGGCCGTCCCAGTCTTCCAGGTTTCCGACAATCAGGTCCCGGTCGAGATACAACCCCGCGCGACGGTGATTGCTGCTGAAGGAAATCACGCGTGACGGAATTTCAATCCCCTGCGCCCGCACATAGGCCAGCGCCTCGCTTTGAACCACTGCCCAATCATGCGGGGTCTGGTTCATGAACAGCCGCGCCTTGGCCTGCGCGTACTTCAGCATGCTCCCGTGGCGATCCATGTGATCTTCGGTCAAATTCATCAGCACCGATATGGTTGGACGGAATTCTTCGATGAATTCCAACTGATACGAACTGACTTCGAGACTCAGGTAATCCAATTCCTCGGCGCGGCGCGCGACGTCGCTCACCGGAATGCCGATGTTGCCCGCGGCCGCAGAACATTTCCCACAACGACGCAACATGTGATCGATCAGCTCGGTCGTGGTGGTTTTCCCGTTGGTGCCACTGATCGCAACGCAGGGAACAGAGCATTCGCGATAGCCAAACTCGAATTCACCCAAGGTGGGAATACCACGAAACGAAAGCGCCAGGTACAGGGAACTGTCCGGACGGATTCCGGGGCTGATGATCGCCTGGTCAAAGTTGTCTTGCGGCAGATCTTCCGTGCCCAACTCCACGCGCACGCCGTCCTGGCGCAGCAGCTTGGCCTCGCGTTCCAACGCGTCTGAAGTGTTGGAATCGACCACCGTCACCTTCGCCCCGCGCACCTGCGCCAATCTCGCGGCAGCCGCCCCGATGATCCCCAAACCAAGAATGAGAATGTTCTTGTTTTTCATATCAGCGCAATTTCAGGGTCGCCAAGGCGAGGACCGCACACAGGATGCAGAGAATGTAGAAGCGGGTGACGACCTGCGATTCGTACCAACCGAGTTTCTGAAAGTGATGATGCAGGGGAGCCATGAGGAAGACCCTCCGTCCGGTGCCATATCTCTTGCGGGTGTATTTGAACCAACCGGTTTGAATGACAACGGACATCGCCTCGGCCACGAACACCCCGCCAGCGATGACGAGAATGAAGGGCTGATGAATCAACACAGCCATGATTCCAAGCACTCCGCCCAAGGCGAGTGAGCCCGTGTCGCCCATAAAGACCTGGGCCGGATGACAGTTGAACCAAAGGAAACCGAGACTCGCTCCCAGCAAAGCCGCACAAAGCACGGTCAGCTCGCCTGCTCCGGGAACGTGGGGAACATTCAGGTATTCCGCATAGATCGCGTTGCCCGCGAGATAGGTCATGATCAGAAACACCAGGGTCACGATCAGCGTGCAGCCGATGGCCAATCCATCGAGACCGTCGGTGAGATTCACCGCATTGCTGCTGCCGACGATTGCCGCGACGGTGATGAGCAGACCGATCAATGCTGCGTCCTGTAAAATCGGATACTTGTAGAACGGCACCATCACGTCCGTGATGAGATTGTTCGTCGCGGGGTTGTTCCAAAGATATACGCCGATGAACAAAGCCATCAGGGTCTGCACCCAGATCTTCACATTCGCCTCCGTGCCCGCACTGCTTTGTTCGGTGATTTTTTTGTAGTCGTCGTAGAACCCCAGACCACCGAGAACAACCAATGAAACCAGCGTCAACGTAACCAGGGGATTCCACTGGCACCACAACAGCGTGGTGATGTCGACAACCAGCACGATCAACAATCCGCCCATGGTAGGCACACCGATCTTCGAGAATTGTGAATCCGTTCCTGCACCGGCTTCCTGAGCCTTGTCCAAGTATTCCTGACCTAACTTCAATCGCTTCAACCAGCGGATGACTTTCGGCCCCAGCCAGATGCTCAACAACAAAGCCGTCACAGCCGCGCCGGCACTCCGGACGGTGATGTAGCGGAAGACCCGCAAGGCAGACATTTGATCGGCCCAGGCAGATTCGGCTGAGTTGTTCAGTAGCCATTGGCTCAGGTAGTAAAGCATCGCTAGTCGTTCCGGCGCAGCGGCTGGCGGTCGCCATTCGCATTCCGTGCGCTGGTCTCACCGCTTGTGTGGAGCAGGAAGGACGGGACGCCGATCTGTTTGCGAACCGTCATTGGATCTTTGTCTTCAACTGGTCTAGGCGAGGGTTTGTGTTTTCGCGCTTTGCTCATGGTTGTGTGCCTGGTTATCCCCGGTCTGCCCACGTATCATCGTCGAAATCCGTTCCAGCCGCGCCGATCGCGAGGCCTTGATCAAAACCAAATCGCCGGGTCGCATCGCGCGAAGCAAGGCGTTGCCGGCATCAGCCGCATTGTCATATTCACTGATTACTGTCGCTCCGGCTGAACGCGCACCGCCGGCGTAGCAGTAGGCCATGCTGCCCACTGCAAAGAGAATGTCGATGCCACACTCGGCTGCGCGCCTGCCTGCCTCACGATGCGCGTCGTCACCACCGGATCCGAGTTCAGCCATGTCGCCCAGCACGGCGAACCGTCGTCCCTGGCAGGGCAATGATTGAAGCGTCTCAATCGCGGCGCTCATGGAATCGGGATTCGCGTTGTAGCAATCTTCCAAGACTCCGTAGCCGTTCACTTCCCAGTAATGCGCACGCATTGCCGGTGGGGTGACGGTCTCCAAACCGACGCGCGCCTGTTCGTTGGACGCGCCCAGCTCCTGTGCCACAGCCAACGCAAGCGCGGCATTGATCGCGTGGTGAGCGCCGGGCATCGGCACGTGATAGTCTCCCGTCCAAGCCACCACGGGACAGTCGAGCTTGAAGTGAGTAGCCATCGGCTCGACCCGAACGTCAGAAACCCGCCAATCACATCGTTCGGATGCACCAGCTAGAATTGTCTTTGAAGGGCAACGGCTGGCGATCGTCTCGGAGTAGTCACTGTCTCCGCTCAGGAATAGTGCTCCGTTCGGCGGAAGCAGTTCGGCGAGTTTACTTTCTTCCTCCACGACGCCTTCCAGGTCGCCAAAATGTTCGAGGTGTTCGCGCCCGATGCTGGTGATGACGCCATAGTTCGGTCGAACGACTTCAATGAGCGGTTTCAGCTCGCCCGGATGGTTTGTGCCGATCTCCTGAACCAGTGCCTGATGCGCTGATTCGAGACGCAGTAAAGTCGCAGGCACACCGACGTCGTTATTGAAACTGGCTTCGCTCCACAGGGTGGGTCCGGCCTCGCGAAGGATGGAGGCAAGAAGTTCTTTGGTGGTAGTTTTGCCGTTCGATCCGGCGATCGCAACGACTGGCAGTTTGAACTGTGAGCGATATGCCGCAGCGATAACACCGTATGCGATCCGAGTGTCCGCAACTTCAATCACTGCCGTATCGCCTGGCATCCCGGGCGCGGCCCCTTCTTCAAGGACAACTGCGGCAGCACCCAGGTCACAGACCTGTTGAACGAATGCGTGGCCGTCAAAACTCTCTCCACGCAATGCCAGAAAAACATTGCCCGCTTGCAGTTTCCGGGAATCGGTACAAATGCATGTGACCGACTTCTCCGTATCGCCGGAGGCCAGTCTTCCATTCGCCACATCGGCGATGAATTGAATCGTTCTTGATTCCATCAACAAATCATCTGTTCTGTCACACGTTCACGCTGCGTGAAGCTCGAGCTTCTCTTCCTTCAACAGCGCAAGGATCTCAGCAGCATGTCGCCGGTCGTCAAAGGGGACAACCGCATCCGCGAGTTCCTGAAAACTTTCGTGTCCTTTGCCTGCGATCAATACAGTGTCGCCTGGCTTTGCACGATGGATCGCCTCGTTGATCGCGGCATGGCGATCAAGAATGCTCAGGCATCCGTCCGAACGAACCTTGCGGTATCCAGCCTGGATCTGCGCGGCAATCGCTGCGGGCGGTTCTTTTCGCGGATTGTCGCTGGTAACGATGGTTTCGTGTGCGAGCCGTGCCGCGACTTCACCCATTTGAACACGCTTGCCAACGTCGCGGCAGCCACCACAGCCAAACGTGACCAGCACCCTGCCGGGGGTAAGTTCGCGAAGCGTGTTCAAAACGTTTTCCAGCGCATCGCTGGTATGCGCGTAATCCACGACCACATTAAAATCCTGTCCCACCTGTATTGCTTCCAAGCGTCCGGGGACGGGCGCGAGGCTGGAGAGGCTTTCCACGGCCTTGCCGACATCGGCATCGAGCAACTGAACGGCTCCAAGTGCGCCCAAGGCGTTGTAGATGTTGTGACGACCAATAGGCGCGAGTGATGCGCTGTAGGTTCCGGATGCGGTATGGAGTTCGCACTTGGTGCCGTTGTTGCGGAGTTCGACATTTCGCGCGGTCAGGCGTGCGTTGCCCTCCATGCCGTAAGAGACATTAAAAATGCTGATCTCCCGGAGCAGACGTTGACCGTGCGGATCATCCGAATTGACCACAATTCCTGACGCGGTCAGCTCGGATTCAACCATGCGGAAGAACTCGCGCTTGGCACGGTAGTATTCCTCCATGTTGCGGTGATAATCGAGATGGTCCTGGCTCAGGTTGGTGAAGATTCCGACGTCAAATTCCACACCCGAGACTCGGCCCTGCATCATCGCGTGCGAACTGACTTCCATCACGCACGCCTCGCAGTTCGCGCGGACCATCTGGTCCATTAGTGATTGAAGTTCCAGCGATTCCGGCGTCGTGCGTGACGCGGGAATAACCCGATCACCGACCTCATAGTGCACCGTGCTGACGAGGCCGGTCTTGCTGCCCTGCAATTCAAGCAGGTGCTTGAGCATGAACGCGGTGGTGGTCTTTCCGTTCGTGCCCGTGACACCGATGACTTTCATCTTCCGGCTCGGATATCCGTAGAATCGGTTGGCGATTTCAGCCATCGCCGTGCGGGTGTCCTTCACCACCACCTTCGTTGCCCGATGTGATTGAAATCCGTTGTTCTCACAGACGATCGCGATTGCACCGCGATCAATCGCATCGCTGATATAATCATGTCCGTCGAAATTCGCCCCCTTCACCGCGATGAACACGGAACCCGAGGTGACACGACTGGAATCGTGTTCGATTCCGGTCACATCCCGCTCGAGTGCCCCCTCCGCACGGAGCACTTCCACACGTTCCAATAATCTCTTCAGTTGCATGCTATCGCCTGACCACTTGGATGTCCTGCCCTTCTTGACGCAACCGCGTGACGAGCGGCTGGTCAAACCCCATTAGATCTGGCTGTAAATTCAGGTAGTTGGCGGCCTTCACCGCGATCTCCTTGAAGCAAGGCGCCGCGCATTTACCACCGGTGCCTCCACCGGCGGGTTCGTTTACGATCACCGAGATGACGAGTTCGGGACGAGTGGCCGGGAGGAAACCAATGAACGAAGCGAGGTTTTTACCGTGGACATAGCCGACGCCTTTGATGGGAATATCCGCAGTTCCCGTCTTCCCCGCGACGGAATAGAAATCCATGATGGCGTTCTTGCCCGTGCCGTTCTTTGAGCAGACTGCCTGAAGCGCGCGAGTGGTTTCACGCGCAGCGGATTCGCTGATCACCTGACTGAGCACGGTTGGCATCGGACGTCCGAGCACGTTGCCTTCCTCGTCTTGAATCTGGCTGACGAGCAGGGGCTTCATGAGCTTGCCCTCGTTTGCAATTGCAGCCATGGCCATCGTGATCTGCAATGGTGTCACCGCGATTCCCTGTCCGATCGGAATGCGTGTACGGTCATCATCGCGCCAGCGTTTGGTTGAACGAACCAATCCGTATTGTTCGCCTCGCAATTGGACCCCCGACCTGCGCCCGAAACCAAAGCCAGTCAGATAACCGTAGTAATCGTCCGCCGACATGCGGACGGCGATCTTGGAAGCACCTATGTTGGATGACTTCGCGAGAATGGTCTCCACAGTCATCCACTCGTATCGATGACCGCGGTATTCACGAAGCGATCGCGCGCGTCGCCATTTCCAAGAACCTTCTTCGCACCAGATGCGCTCTCCCCAGCGAACGACGCCTTTGTCCAAACCAGCCGCAACTGCCACGACCTTGAACGTGGAACCGGGTTCATACACATCCATGATCGCCCGGTTCTTCCGGAAGTCTTCGCGGCCTTCAGGGACGTCACCGGGACGATTTGGGTTGTATGTGGGAAGATTGGCCATCGCCAGGATCTCCCCGGTCTGCGGCCTTACCAGGATTGCCGTAGCGCTCTTCGGGTTGAATCGATTCATGACCTCCCCAAGCTTCTGTTCAACGACGTGTTGCAAGCGGGCGTCGATGGTGAGGAAAACATTCTGGCCGTCGCGGGCCGCGACTTCATGCACTCGTCGCGTCGCAACTTCGCGTTGCCGACCGTCTTTCTCGGTCTCACGCCAACCATGCGTGCCGGTGAGTTGCTTGTTCATCGACAGCTCAATGCCATCCATGCCGAGGGTTTCCTTGGATCGGCGCGAACGGACGTTGATCTCGCGGCGTGCCGCATAACCGAGCACGTGGGCGGCAAGTTCGTCATTGGGATAAAGCCGGAGTGATTCCTCAACCTGATCCGCATTGATCGCCATCTTGCGAAGATTACGGAAGAAGGTTCGTTGCGAACGGTTGAGGTGACTGGTGTCACCGAAATCCAGGTTCTCCATCGTCGCCTTGATCTGTCGCCAGCGATCGAGTGGCACGCGCTTCTTGAGCACGACGTATCGATTGGTGCGCAACATCGGTTGGCCGACAGAATTGGTGATGGTGCGAATCTGCGGCTGGAGTTTGTGGAAGAGTTCCCACTCCGTCATGCCCAACAAGGGAGCAACCGCGCGCGCGATATTCGCCTGGTAATTGCCGATGAAGGCCGGGTCGGCAAACACGGTCTTGGCGGGCAGGCTGGTCGCCAGCAGATTGCCGTTTACGTCGCGAATATCACCGCGCCGGGGCGCGAAGAGTTCGGTGCGGGTGGTGTTTTTCTTTGCCTCCAAGACAAACTCGTGATGGCGCACTACCTGGAGGTGAACGAGCCGATAACCCAGTCCGCAGTAGGCAATCAGAAGCAGCAGCGCCAAGGACGCGAGTCGCCGATTCTGGAATGCCTGGATCATTATTGCTTCACTGCTTTCTTGCCTGCTGCACGACGCCCCGAGGACGCGCATAGGTTGCGTTGACGGATGGATTCGATTGCCCCGGTGGTGGCATCGGTCCGGGTTGATCGGAAAGGGTGATGACCTGTCGCGGACTCGGCATTCCCAGGCCGAGCTGAAGCGAACGAATGCGATCTTCGAGATAGGCAGGCGAACGCAGCCCGGCGAGGATCTTCATGCGCTCGTTGTTCTTCTGCTTCAAGTCAGCGAGCTTGCGTTCCTGCTTCTTCATCTCCTCGCCCAGCTCATGAATTTGGTTCTTCTGCCAAACGTATCCCACGCCGGCCAGGCCGATGAACACACACCAGGCCACGGCCTTCAACACGGGGCCGGCCTTCACGGGTGCAGCGGTCTTTTTGCGATTCTTCGGCATTTTTATGCGTTCAGTTTTTCAAACACCCGCAATTGCGCACTGCGCGCTCGCGGGTTGTCTTTCAATTCACTCGGTCCGGGTAAAATGGCTTTGCGGTTGACCCGCTTGAGCTTCGGCGCACGTGGCTGGCGAAGTTCCGGAACATCCACTTCACCAGGCACTTCGTAATCACGTTCCAAAGTGCGTCCGAACTCTTTCACTGTCCGGTCTTCCAGCGAATGGAAGGTGATCACTGCCATTCGCCCACCGGGCTTCAAAACTTTCAGCGCGCCATCGAGCCCCTTTTCCAAGGCACCCATCTCGTCGTTCACGGCAATTCGCAGCGCTTGAAAAACCCGGGTCGCGGAGTGCTTGCGTTTGCCGGCGCGCGGACAAATTTTTTCAATGAACTCCGCCAACTGGCGGGTCGTCTCGAACGGCGAACTCAACCGTTCTTCAGTCAGGGCCTTCGCTATCCGGCGTCCGGCCGGTTCATCGCCGTAGGCCCAAAAAATCTTCTGCAGTTCTTCCTGGTCCCGTTCATTGACCAGTTCAGCCGCGGTGACCGACTGGCGGTCATCCATCCGCATATCGAGCGGACCGTCGTTCATGAAACTGAATCCGCGCTCAGCGATATCCAGTTGCGGCGAACTCACACCCAGGTCCAACAGAACGCCATCGAAGGTGTCCGGACCGAACCAGTCGGCGAGTTCCGCGAAGTTGCCGCGCCGCAATTCAAAGCGTCCGGCATGCTCCGCAAGCGTGCGTTCAGCCACCTGCAACGCCGCGCCATCTCGATCGCAGCCAAACACCCGTCCACTCGGTGCACTGCGATTCAAAATGAGGCGACTGTGCCCACCCATGCCCATGGTGCCGTCGGCGTAGTGCCCGCCCGGCATTGGATTCAGCGCTGCTAACACTTCCTCCGCCATCACCGGGATGTGGGTGTAGTCGTTCACGTTTCGTCATGTTTGCTCTTTCGTTTCGAGCCTCGATCAACCGCTAATCACGCCGATTGCCGCCGGGGTGCGAAAAGAACGAAAACGCTCTACCCGGTCGCCAAACCTTTCTGTGCCTTCGTTCATCGACGTCAATCGGCGTTCATTAACGGTTGTTCAACTCGCAGCCATCCAGTTCGGCGAACGACGACGACGGACGATCGTCCCCGCCTTCCGATAAACCAAAGGGCGCTTGGGTTGACGTTTCACCCGCGCGATGGTGCGACCGCGACGGGCCATCTTCAGCTTTTGGGACCAGACCGAACCCCTCGCCACCTGCCCCGGTTCCTCTCGTGTCGGTGGCGAGGGGTCTGTTTTCGGTTCGGTTAACGGCGGTAGCTGCTCCGGCCGAAAGGTGCTGCGAACGCGCGGCTTGCTCGTCTTCTTCTTTGCCGCACTGATTTCGCGTTCCATGACATCCTGGTGATGCGCGCCGAGTGGATCTTCCCGGCGAGGCTCGCGGCGAGCCTCACTAATGCGCTCAACCGCGCCGGGTCGCATGCTGAATTCCGGAATCATCTCGCCGTCATCCACGACGCGGTGCATCGGGCGCCGAACGAGGCCCCTGAGGGCATTGTTTCCAGCGGCAAGAACATTGAAGATACCCATGCTTCGCCCTCGTTAGCTCAAATGGTTTGCGGTTGGTGGTTTGCAAAGAAGCACGGACAGCCGAGGCGACGACACAATGAGCGGGATCCCAACAATCCCATTCACCGCTTCCTCATCGCCCCGACCTGTCCATACATCACTCATTACACACACTGCTCAAATCATCTTCTTGGCCGCGCTTTCGTGCGCCTGATCGACCGACTCGACCTGTTCGTAGAATTCAGGATTCCAGATCTGAAACCGGTCCCATAGACCGACGAGAATTGCCTCGCCTGCGATCCCGGCTTTTTTCGCCAATCCGTCTGGGAGGCAGATCCGCCCCGCGCGATCGATCGCCACATCGTCGGAATTCGCACCCAAGACACGTCGCAGGGATTCAGCCTGCGGATCTCCAAAGGGCATTTCTTCGAGTTTCTCCTCCAACTTCTCCGCCGTCCGAGGCGGCAGAACCAATAAACAAGGGAAGGTTTGCCCTTCCATGCGCCACAGAATCACGGAATAAGCCGCGTCCTGATTTGAACGCCATTTTGCGGGGATTTGGACACGTCGCTTCTCATCAACACCGTGTTTATACAGTGATTTGTAAGAGACTCGTTCGTTTGTCCCATTAGCCGGCATATGCTGGTCACGCGGCACACTCGGTTGCAATAATGCCCCACGACGGCGCAAGTTCTACCCACTTCACCCCACATCGTCAACACCCTAGATCGAGTTTTTTTAATGCTTGAGAATGTTTTCACCAGCAAACGGCCGAAAACCGATGGAATTCGCTGGAACATCATTTGCCCTGACTATCACCTCTCTGAGCCACTGTATGGAAATCACCCCACACCACCCCACGGCCGACCCAATCAAAAAAACTCCCCAAAAAACGCCAGATTCGCTACAACTCGAGAAAATGCGCGTATCGGACTTTCATTATGATCTGCCCGAGGAACTGATCGCCCAGCACCCTGCTGAGCGTCGTGACCAGTCTCGACTGCTGGTAGTTTATCGTTCAAGTGGAGAGCTAGTTCACAAGTCCTTCACCGACTTGCCGGACTTTATCGAACCCGGCGACTTGGTGGTTCTCAATAATTCGAAAGTCATTCCAGCCCGCCTGCGAGGCTCCAAACCGAATACGGGAGGCCAAATCGAGATGCTCCTCGTCGAGGAGATTGCCGAAAACGATTGGTGGACCATGCTCAAACCCGGCAAGCGCGTGCGGCCAGGAGGCTGTATTCAACTCCACAATCTTTCCGGCGCTGCTGCAGAGATTCAGGCCGAACTGATCGAAAAGAACGACGAGGGCCACTGTCGTGTTCGATTCCAATGCCTCGGTAACATCATTGATCACCTTGCCCAGATCGGCGAAACACCCCTGCCGCCCTACATCCAGCGGGACTCCCAGCCCGATCCGGAAGACCAGGACCGCTACCAAACCGTCTATGCCGGACCACCTGGCTCTGCGGCCGCCCCTACCGCCGGTCTCCACTTCACCGACGGAATCTTGGAAGACCTCCGAGCCAAGGGCGCCAATATCACCCACGTCACACTCCACGTCGGCCTTGGTACCTTCGCTCAGCTCAAAGTTGTGAACGTCGAAGACCATCGCATGCACTTCGAGCGATACGAAGTCAGCCAGGAAACCATCGACCTCATCCGTCAAACCAAAGGCGCTGGAAAACGCGTCATTGCGATCGGCACCACCACTGTCCGCGTCCTCGAAACGATTGCGCGCCAACCCGAACTCCAACCCGGCCACGGCAAAACGAACATCTTCATCACCCCGCCATCCAACTTCAAAATCACAGACGCCCTCCTCACCAACTTCCACCTCCCCGAATCCACCCTCTTGATGCTTGTAAGTGCCTTCGCCAGTCCCGGTTCAATCGATGGTCGAGCAACAATGCTCTCCGCGTATCAGGCAGCGGTGGATAATCGATACCGATTCTTCAGCTACGGCGATGCGATGCTAATCCTCAACTAATCGGACAAGCGGGATGCGTGTCGCGAGCAAGGTGAATAACTCGTCATTTATGCACGCTGTGAAATCGCCTATCTAGTCGCGCATGGCGGAGGATTCCCCGGATTTGTTTGGAACGCTGAAGAGAGTTTTCGGCTACGAATCCTTCCGCCCGCTCCAGGAATCCATCATCACCGATTCGCTCGCCGGCCGGGATGTCTTCGCGCTCCTGCCGACGGGTGGTGGAAAATCTCTTTGCTATCAATTGTCGGCGCTGATTCGAGGCGGATTGACCGTGGTGGTCTCTCCCTTGATTGCGCTGATGAAAGACCAGGTCGACGCGCTTCAATCTGCGGGTGTGGCCGCCACTTTTCTGAACTCGTCTTTGTCGGCGGATGAATCGCGGGCGCGACTGCGTGCACTTCACAATCACGAGTTCGATCTGCTTTACGTTGCACCCGAGCGGCTGATGCTGCCGGGCTTCCTGCAGGACCTGCAGAATTGGCATGTAGCTTTGTTTGCAATCGACGAAGCGCATTGCATCAGCGAGTGGGGGCATGACTTCCGCCCGGAATATCGCCAGCTGGCCAACCTGCGCGAGCAGTTTCCAAAGGTGCCGTTCATGGCTCTCACCGCGACGGCTACGGAGAGGGTGAAGAACGACATCGTCAAGCAACTCCATATGCACGATCCCGCAATTGCCGTTGCGAGCTTTAACCGGGCAAACCTGAGCTATCGGATATCCGGGAAACAGAAGGCGTACGATCAGGTGCTGAATCATGTCCACTCGCAGCGGGGTGAGAGTGGAATCGTCTATTGCCAGGCGCGGAAGACCGCGGAGAGCGTCGCACGCAAGCTGTCCCTCGATGGTGTCGCGGCTGCGCCCTATCATGCGGGTATGAGCGCGGAGGATCGTTCGAAGAATCAGGAGGCGTTTCTTCGCGATGAGGTGCACGTGATCTGCGCCACGGTTGCTTTTGGGATGGGGATCAACAAACCGAACGTCCGCTACGTGATTCACTATGATCTCCCCAAGAACATAGAGAGCTACTATCAAGAGACGGGCCGTGCCGGCCGTGATGGGTTGCCAAGCGACTGTCTCCTTCTGTTCAGTTCAGGTGACCGCGTGAAGTATGCGCGCTTCATCGACGAGAAGACGGATCCGAATGAACGCGAAATAGCCCATACGCAACTGGAGCAGATTGTTCACTACGCCGAGGATGCCAATTGTCGACGCCGGCATCTGCTTGATTACTTTGGCGAAACCTATCCGGATGACAACTGTGGCGCCTGCGATAATTGTCTCAATCCGCGCGAGACCTTTAACGGAACGGTGTCCGCACAGAAGTTTCTTTCCTGTGTATATCGAATCAAAGAGCGGAGCGGTTTTAGTGTCGGGATCGGTCATGTGGTCGAAGTGCTGAGCGGAGCAGAGACCGAGAAAATTCGTCGATGGGGTCACGACAAGCTCTCGACTTACGGAATTGGGAAGGAACACAGTCGCAAGGAATGGCAATCGATTGGCCGCGAACTCGTTCGCTTGGGGTATCTGCTTCAGGATTCCGGCAAGTTCAGCACGCTGAATATTTCGTCGGAGGGATACACTTTCCTCAAGTCTCGCGAATCGCTGGAACTGACCCGGCCCGTTGCCGCGCCTGAAGTTCGTGCGCAGCGCGCCGGGGAAATCGAGTGCGACGATTCGCTCTACGACCGGCTTGCCAAGTTGCGCAAGCAACTCGCCGACGAACGTGGAGTTCCTCCCTATATTGTGTTTTCTGACGTCTCGCTTCGTCAGATGGCACGTTACTATCCACAGTCTGCGGAGGAGTTTTCACGCATCAGTGGTGTCGGTGAGAAGAAGTTGAAGGAGTTTGGTGAGGCCTTCATGGAATCAATCGAGGAGCACCTGGAAACCTATCCGAAACATCAATTTCAAGATGTGGCTCCCATCGAACCCACAGGGTCCAAACGCACGGACACGGTTGAGGAGACGCTGAAGATGTTCCAGTCCGGCATGGACCTCGAGGAGATTGCTGCGGAACGCAAATTGAAGGCGGGCACGATCGCAACGCACATCGCGACGGGCTTCGAAGCCGGTCAGGATCTCGACATAAATCGGGTCATCGAACCCAAGGCGCAGAACGAGATGGCGATGGCTTTCAAGAAGACCGGTTTCGCCAGTCTCGGCGCGACCTTCCGTGCGCTGGGTGAGCGCTATGACTATGATCAGTTGAAGATCTACCGCGCGTATTTGCAGAAGCAGGGGTGAACCACCCTGAATGGAAATAGCGTGCGAGTGGATTTGGGTCTGGTAATGCTGACAGCATGAATCGTCGGCACTTTCTGAAAACCAGCTCTCTTGTGACCGGGAGTTTTCTCTCGGCGAATGGCAATGCGACTGGTGCGGGTGCAACTTCGCCTGAACACCTCATCCAGCTCGATGAAGAACTCGTCCTTCGCAGCAAATTCCTGAATGAACCCATCACGATTCAGTCCATCGATCTCCTGCGAAACGGACGCAACTTCCTGGTGCGTATTCGTTCCCATGACGGAGCCGAGAGCGTCACTGCTCCAAACTCGCTCCGGTTGAAGGACTGTTGGCCGATCTTTCAGAACCGGGTGCGCCGTTTCTTCATCGGAAAGGATGCATGCCAAATCGAGAAACTGCTGGTCCAACTCTATCGCCACGGAAGCAATTACAAATGGCAGGGACTTGCGTTCTGGGTCTGCCAGGCTGCGCTGGAAATGGGCGTGCTGGATCTGATTGGCAAGGTGCGCGGTGTTCCCCTGGGTGAACTGTTTGGCGATGTCCGCCGGCGCGACATTGGGATCTATCGCGCGAGCGGCAATCGGCGAAACACTCCCGAGCAGGAGGCGGATGTGTTGCGTCGCTTCATTGCCGAGACCGGTGCGAAGGCTGTGAAGATTCGGCTTGGCGGGCGGATGAAGCAACTAGAGGACACGCGTCCCGGACGGACGGAAAAACTGATTCCACACATTCGGAAGGTGCTTGGGGATCAGATCACGCTATACGCGGATTCGAACAGTTCATACGGTGTGAAGGACGCTATTCGCATCGGGCGTCTGTTGGAGGAGAATGATTACGCATTCTACGAAGAACCGGTTCCCTTCGATCACTTGTGGGAAACGAAGCAGGTGACGGAAGCGCTGAAGATTCCCGTGGCCGGTGGCGAACAGGAGTACAGTATGAGGCGTTTTCGATGGGCGATTGAGAATCGTGCGATGGACGTGGTGATGCCCGACCTGCACTACAATGGTGGGTTCATTCGCAGCGTGCGGGTGGCCAGGATGGCGGACGCGGCCGGATTGAAATGCACGCCTC
This sequence comes from Verrucomicrobiales bacterium, assembly GCA_002715965.1. Lineage (GTDB taxonomy): Bacteria > Verrucomicrobiota > Verrucomicrobiia > Limisphaerales > JAYPXF01. Next base: position 65,774 of record PBAL01000024.1, read on the forward strand.
ACATGTCCGGTTCAGGATTGGGTTACGTGAACGTCCTGCACTTCGCCAGCTTTGTGCCGAACATCACGGATCATCAGGAGTTCAAAGGGACGAGCGATATTCCGTGTGCAAGCAAGACATCGTCGCTCAAACCTAAGAATGGAATTGTTATCTGCCCAAGCGAACCCGGCATGGGCGTGGAGGTCGATCCGGACTACGTCAGGAAATCACGATTGGTGCCTGCGTAAACGGCAGTTCCATTCATCGGCCCTTCTTCTTGTTCGTTCGGACGGTCACCTGCGTTCCCGCCGGCTTGGTCTTGATCCAGGCGATGAACTTCGCGATCTCCTCGTGTTCCTTCAGGAAATCAAGCGTGTTGTAGTCCCGCTCCAGTTGTTTCTCGGTCAGAACGGCGTGCACCTGCTTGTGACACGGTCGACAGAACAGGGCGAGTCGTGTTCGGACTTCGGTACGGTCGAATTCCTTCTTGTTCTTCTTGTTCGAATGACGCGTTCTCGGGATCAGGTGATGCTTGGTGACTTCACCCACGATCCGTTCGCACAATTCACATTCGTATTCACCGATCATGCCAGCCTCCCGTTCGGGAGAGGCGAACATTCACCCATTGGAATGTCTTGTCAAACTGCGCGGCAAATTCGCAACGGCATTCGTTTTCTCAAGGATTCGCTTGATCTCAAAATCCATGTCAGAATAGTCCCCGCAAGCCAAACATCTCTCAATCACATGAAAAAACTTCTCGCACTCACACTCCTGTTCGCCTCGCTGCCCGGTGTCGATGCCGCGCAACTGAAGGCGCTCATTGTCGACGGCCAGAACAACCACGCGGTCTGGCCCAAGGGCACGATCATGATGAAGCAGTATCTCGGAGAGACGGGACTGTTCACCGTGGATGTCCAGCGCACTCGCTTTACTTCTCGTGCCGGACGCGAACAGGCCTGGCTCAAGTATGTCGGCATCAAGACTGAGGATCATCCCAAGGCCAAATCCGATTCCGAATTTGCGCCGGATTTCTCGGGGTATGACGTTGTGGTGTCCAACTTCGGATGGGGCGCCGCGCCTTGGCCTGAGAAGACGCAGAAGGCATTTGAGAAGTTTGTGAAAAATGGTGGCGGGTTTGTTTCCGTGCACGCGGCCGACAATTCGTTTCCAGAGTGGAAGGCTTACAATCGCATGATCGGTATTGGTGGATGGGGCAATCGCAATGAGAAGGACGGTCCCTACGTCTATTACAACGACGACGGCAAACTGATCCGCGACACGTCAAAAGGCAGGGGAGGCGCGCACGGCAAGCGCCACGAATTTCCGATCACCGTTCGTAATTCGAATCACCCGATCACCAAGGGCCTGCCCAAGCACTGGCTCACCAGCGAGGACGAATGCTACGGCCGGCTCCGTGGTCCCGCCGAACAGATGACCGTACTTGCCACGGGTGAAGATCTTTCGAAGCCCGAACTCAAAGGCCGCCATGAGCCGATGTTAATGACGATCAAGTTTGGCAAGGGACGGGTGTTTCACAACACGCTCGGTCACGACACCGCGGCTTTGGAAGGAGTGAGTTTCATCACCACCTTCACGCGCGGCACGGAATGGGCGGCTACCGGCAAGGTTACACAGACTGTGCCGGATGACTTCCCGAAGAAGGACAAGGCGACGAGTCGGAAGTTCGATTACAAGAAGTAGTGCTCTTTAACTGCAGCGGGCGCCATCTGCCACACCTCGGTAGAGGGTTGGGTGAGGGAGAACGCATGAACCAGGAATGATGCCCGCTCGTCTGAAATGATTCGCATCAATCAGCGATCTTTTCGATCTTCGAAGAAATCTTGTTCCAACGTGCGTTCCAGTCGGCCCAGTACGCCGTCCACTTCTCGCCCTTGAACTTTTCCTGCGCCTTCGTATGAACGTGAACGTAGGTTTTGGCATCACGCTTGAGCGAGGTGTTGTCGCGCCATCTGATCCAGGTTTCCATGAGGATGAGGGGGTTCTCGGGATATGCCGGTGCGAGGCGATTTGCAGTATCGAGATGATGACGCGCTTTCTTGCGGCTTCCCACGCTGATTGGCCAGCCGGGGGCGTCCCGATAAAGAAGCCCCAGGCAACGGTGCGCGCCGGCATGATCGAGCCTCGGATTGATGGAGATGGATCGTTGGAAGCTTCGTTCCATTCCCCGAACCAGGGAAAGGGCGCCGAGCATCTTGGTGCGGGCGAACTGGCCGGAGTTCAGTCCGTGATAGTACCAGCCTTCGGCAAGTTGGGGTACGCGGTCGATGAGGGTCTGTGAGATTTCGATTCCCGCATGGGCGAGTTTGGCGCGGTGCGTTTTGTTGGTGGCGAATTCGCCCATGAGAAAGTAGGCGCGCGCGAGTTGCGAGGCGTTGGTGTTTGATGCCGGGTTCTTTGCGTATTGGGCCTTCCAGTGGTTGAGATTGGTTCGGGCGGTGTCGGCGAATTTGGGTGAGAGACTGGGTGGAGGGACGGTGAATTTCGGGGCCGCCGGGATGGTGAGAGTGGGGAGCGCGGTTGCTGCGATGGCGAGAATTCGAATGATGGAGCAGTAGAGTGATGGAGGCGTGGTCGGGCCGCCTGCGCTACCGGGGAGGTTCGCGCCTAGCCAATTGGTGATTGCCTTCAAATCCGCCATCTGTTTTATATTCCGGCGATGCGTTTTAAGTGGAACCGGGTTGGTTTGGCAACATTTGCTCTCTTGGCAATGCTGTCTGCCTCTGGTTGCAGTGGTATCAACCAGAGCATCGGCGTCTCTCCCGCAACGTTCTTGTTGCCCGGATTCTTTCCCGGCCTCGTGGAAGACGGTTCATCCACCAACCATACAACCGTGGCCTTGGAATCGCCCCGGTTGGTCGCATCAACACAATAATCATGCGTTTTCCATTGGCACTGTCGGCGAAAATTGCCGGCCATATCATCAAGCATAAGATCAAGCGTACGCCCAAGTTCGCGATGGTCCTGCAGCTTGAACCGCTGCATACCTGTAATTTGACGTGCACTGGCTGCGGGCGCATTCGGGAGTATTCGACCAGCCTCAAGGACATGATGACGCTGGACGATTGTCTTGGCAGCGCGTCCGAGTGCGATGCGCCAATGGTGTCCATCTGCGGTGGCGAACCGCTGATCTATCCCAAGATCGAGGAATTGATCGATGGCCTGCGCGATCAGGGCCGAATCGTTTACGTCTGCACGAACGGTATGTTCATGCGGAAAAAGATGAAGGATTACCTCGCCTCGATTTATTCGCCGGAGCAGGAATCCACCCTGGAGGAACTCCTTGAGAAGGAACTCATCAGCGTAAAAGACGCGGCCAAAATCCGCAAGGGCAAGAAGGATGACCGTCCGGTGATCGCCCCAAGCAAGTGGATGTATTGGAACGTCCATGTCGATGGAACTGAATACGTGCACGACCTGATCGTGGAACGCGAAGGTGTGTTCAAGGAATGCGATCTCGCGATCAAGATGGCCAAGATTCTCGGTTACCAGGTTGCGACCAATACCACGGTTTACAAGGAGACCGACGTCGCCGAGATCGAAAAGATGTTCAAGTACTTCTCCGCGCAAGGCGTGGACGGACACACGATTTCTCCCGGCTACGACTACGACGCGGCCAAGAAGGACATGGTCAAGCGCCTCGGCAAGGACCCGGGTAAATTCTTCCTGACGCGCGACATGACTCGCGAGAAGTTTGCCGACATTGAGAAGTGGGGCGAGCTGTTCACCATCTTCGGAACTCCGGTCTACCAGGAATTCCTCTCCGGCAAGCGCGAGCTGACCTGCACGGCCTGGGCGATTCCCACGCGCAACATCCGCGGTTGGAAGGCGCCTTGTTATCTCATGACCGACGGGCACTACGACGGTTATCATGAGATGCTCGAGAAGGTGAACTGGGAAAGCTATGGCGTGGTCGATGGCGTTGCCCGGGATCCTCGCTGTGAAAACTGCATGGTGCACTGCGGTTATGATCCCAGCGGCGCGCTGGGAACGAGCTATCAGCCGGGCGACAACTGGAAAAACTTCAAATACAACTTTGGCGCGAAACCCAAGCCATTTCCTGACGGTGAGAAGATGGATGTCTTCAACGGCTGCACGGTCGGCAAGGGACACCTGGCCGAAGCCAAGGCCGCGATTCAGAAAGCGGATGATCAGGGCGGCTGCTGTTCTTCGGAGGAGGTTTCCAAGACGGAAGCCGCCAGCATGTGATGCAGGATTCTTCAAAAGGCCACGGTGCAAGCCGTGGCCTTTTTGTTTCCGCTATGTGATTGTCGAGTTGGTCCTTCGCCTCCGATATGTCAGCACTCTTTCTCTCACCCCCAGCTTTGACGGGTTTGATGGCGGTGCGGGTTCGCGCTATCAGGCGCGGCGCGAGATGACGAGTTTCTGGTATCCCACCTGGTTGGCGCAGCCGGCCGCATGGGTTGAGGGTTCGAAGTCGTTGGACTGCCCGCCTCACGACACTGGTGTGAACGAGTGCCTCAAGGTGGCGAAGGAATACGAACATGTGATCCTTCATACTTCCACGCCTTCATTGCCGAATGACTGCAGGGTTGCCGAAGCCATCAAGGATCAGAAACCCAAAACGACAATCAAATCTGTCGGGGCGCATGCGGCTGTTCTCCCGACCGAGACATTGAAGGCGTCGAAGGCGATCGATTGGGCGGGGCGCAAGGAGTTTGACTTCACCTGCAAGGAGGTTGCTGAAGGGCGTGAACACCGATCAGATGCGCAAGTTTACCAAAGCCTGTCACAAGGCCGGCATGACCATGCAAGGAACGTTCCCAGTTTCGACGCGGTCATCACGTCCACCCGCCTGTCCCCGTTCACATCTGCGGTCCAGATCTGCACGCCGACTCCTGAAGCATCATCGATGAGATGCGGGATGTAGCTCGCCTCTCCGTTCGAGCGCTTGAGCTGGGACCAGTACACAACCGGGGCGTTCGATCAAAGTCAATCACCGACCTTGACTTTGTAACTCAAGACTTTGCCATTGAATTTGTTGGGAACCTTGTAGCTTCCCACTGGATCCTTGAAATCCTCACCTTTGTACAGACCGATCGCTGGTTGAGCCGTAAACAGGCCGGGTGATTTGCGTTCGGCGACAACGTCCCCGTTTATGTAGATTCGCATCGTCTCACGGCTCAATTCGGCGGTGAGCTCCAGCTTTCCGGATGCGTTTTTCTCCCCAATGAGTTCGGTCAGTTGGCCCTGTTGCCTCAGAGAAAAAGCGGGGCGTCCGTTTACGAAGTGGAGCGAGAATCCGTGCTGTACCCCGCCTTGCGAAAGCACGACGCCTTTCGGGTTCTTATGCCGAACGGTCGCGGACAGCGTGAAGGGCTTGTTTCGGATCACTGGGGGATTCGGCTCTTCTTTGGCGGTGGACTTGGGCTTGGAGTTGCCGCGCGTTCCCATTGGGTACACGTTTGCGCGTCTGGCCCAGGCATCCCATTGGTCGGCCATGCGTTTGGCCCGTTCGGGGTGCTTCGCACGCAGGTCCCTGGTTTCCGTGCGATCGGTCCGAATGTTGTAGAGTTCCCACTTGGAACGATCGACGCCAGTTTGTGCGGATACGCCCTTGCCGACGAGTTTCCAGTCGCCGTCTCGAATGAACGCGTTGTTCTCATGCTCGACGAAGATCGGTTCCTTGCGTCCGAGGGGATTGGCGGAGAAGGCGGGTCGCATCGATATGCCGTCCAGTGCCGGGATGTCGTTTCCATGAAACTGCCTGGGGTATTTCGCGCCCGCGACATCGATGATGGTCGGCATCAGATCGATGAGCTGGCCGGGCTCGCGATACCAATCCCTGCGGGCCTTGATTTTCGCGGGCCAGTGCATGAAGAAGGGCGTCGATGCGCCGCCTTCGTGCACGAAGTGCTTGTAGAGTCGGAAAGGCGTGTTGCCGGCATTTGACCATGCTTCCCCGTAGCTGTTGCCGCTGTAGTTGTTTCTTTTTTCGATGTCGTAGAAATCTCCCCGGCCAAACATTCCGCCTTCCTGGCAGGCACCGTTGTCGGAGAGGAACATGATGAGCGTGTCATTGAAGATTCTCTGTTGCTTCAGGAAACCTACGAGGCGGCCGATGTTCTGGTCCACACGATCGATCATTGCGGCATACACCGCCATTTTGAGGTCCATCTCGTCCTGCTTCTTTTCGTCCAGAGTATCCCAAGCGGGAATACTCGGCGTTCGTTTGGACAGGTCCCACTTCGGATTGATCAATCCAATCTCGCGTTGTCGCTTCAGCCGACGGGCGCGTAACTCATCCCAGCCGATGCGATATTTGCCGCGATATTTTGCAATGTCGTCCTCGAACGCCTGCAACGGCCAATGCGGTGCGGTGTAGGCGAGATAGAGGAAGAAGGGCTTGTCCGTCGATTCGGACCGGTGTTCCCGGATGAAGCGCATACCGTAGTCGGTGAAGGCATCGGTCGTGTAAAAGGCCTCATCGGTCGTGCTCTCTGGTTTCTCGATGTTCTCGTTTCCAAGAGTCATTCCCCGCGGGTGTGCCGGCAGAAAGAATCGCGTCGCTCCGGAGATGCAGCCGAAGTATTTCTCGAATCCACGCTGAAGCGGCCAACGGCTCTGGTGATTGTTGCCAAGGTGCCATTTACCGGACATCAACGTCGCGTATCCAGCGTCCTTGAGCACTTCACCCAGTGTGACGCATTTTCGATTGAGGTATCCTTGGTACGCCGGTGGTTGGTTTGCGCCCCGATTGGAGTTCGGCGGTTGGGTCATCCAACCGATACCAGTCTGGTGCGGGTGCAGGCCGGTCATCAGGGTCGCTCGCGTCGGGCAGCAGCGCCCGCTGTTGTAGAATTGTGAGAAGCGTATGCCACCATGTGCCAGAGAGTTGATGTTGGGTGTTTCGATTTCACTGCCGTGATAGCCCAGATCCGCAAAGCCCATGTCATCGACCATGATGAGAATGATGTTTGGCCGCTCAGCTGTTTCGGCGACATGGAAAGTGATGGCGAGCAGCAGGGCTGTCAGAAATCTGTTCAACCCGATAGGCGTCCGGTTTGTGGGCGTCTGCATCGCCCCAGCTTATGGAAAAGGTCGGAACGGACAAACCCCTTCGACATTGATCACCCGATAAAGCCGTTCGAATTCGAAGGGTTCGAGAATTGGAGTCCGAGCAGGTTGTCGCTCCATGTAGCGACAACCCACTCTCCCTGCACCGTTACGTGGTTTCGAACACGTTGGGGAGATTGAACACCCGAGCGGGCAGATCGGGAATAGGCTGACACAGCTATATCCGTAACGGATATAGTTTGAGCTGTTAGTAGTTGGGTTGGTGAATGGCAGGGAGATGAAATTGCCTGATCCGATTGATCGGATTGGAAGTGCTTTCGCATTGAAAACCCGCCGGTTTTGCGCTCTATCTACCAGCCGATGGTATCCGTCATCTCGGAGAGTGACTTGATATTGCCGGACGTGGTGAACACTGCACTGGTGACGCTGTTCTGCCGTGCCCAGGAGTCGCGTTCGGCAGGGGCGATAATCCGGGATCCTCGGGCGGTTGACCTGGCGGAAGCGCTCTTGCCGAGCTTGTCTGTATCCGGCTTGGAACTGCACCGTACGCTTGCGCGAGGCGAGTTGGATCGGGCGATGCAGGCTTATGTGGCGCTACGGTCGCGCAAGTTCGATCGGGTCGCAGGCGAGTTTCTGGAACGTAAGGCCGACGGTTGGGTGGTCAATCTGGGCTGCGGACTGGACACACGGCGATGGCGGCTCGCCTCGGATCGCGTGCTCGATTTGGATCTTCCCGAAATGGCTGCATTGAGGCGGACATATCTGCGTGATTCACCAATCTCCGCGGATGTGATGAGTTTTGATTGGATGCGCGACGTGCGAAAGCAGGCATGCGGTCCGGTGTTGTTTCTGGCTGAAGGTCTGCTGATGTATCTGTCGATCGGGAAGGTGCGAGAGCTTGTCCTGGAGCTGAGGAAATGCTTCCCCGGCAGCGAGTTGTTGGCCGAAGTGTTCAACGAGGTCTGGTTGGATTTGAAACGGCGGGACAAAATCGACCGGCACCTGCAGGACAATCTGGGTTTTGGTGCGGAAGCGCGATTTGTTTCCGGATTGAGAGAGTCTGACGACATGGAGCAATGGGGCGAAGGAATCCGTCTTGTTGGCGAATGGAGTTTCGTGGATGAGAACGAGCCCAAGCTGGGGCGGTTGCGAAAGTTGCGTCACTTTCCGGGATTTCGGAAACGCCAGTGGGTGGTGCATTACCAGCTGGGTTGACTGCTCGACCGGTTGTTTTTTATTCGCTCAAGTTGGCCGCTCTGGCACGCTCCGGGCGAGATGATTCTATCTGCGGCAGAGCGCGACAGTCTGATCAATGCCAGCAACGCGGAACCGCATCAGCTTCTTGGGATGCATCCCCTGGGCGATGGCAGCGGAGTGGTGGCGCGCGCGTATCTTCAGAATGCCGAGAAGGTCTCCATTGCACCCACTCATGAAGATGACAAGCCCACATTTGAGCTGATGCGGATCGATGAGTCAGGACTGTACGAAGGAACGACCGATGAGGCTGAGAAGGTCTACACCTATGACCTGATCATCCAGGACTTTCAGGGCAATGAACGGCAGACGCGCGATGCGTATTCGTTTTTTCCAAGCTTGGGTGAGGCGGATCTGTATCTGTTTGGGGAAGGCAACGAGCGTCGCATTTACGACAAACTGGGATCACACCTGACGGAAATGGACGGAGTGGCCGGGGTGAGCTTTGCAGTCTGGGCGCCGAATGCCTTCAGTATCAGCGTGGTGGCTGATTTCAACGACTGGGACGGACGATATCATCCCATGCGTAAACTCGGCACCTCGGGTATCTGGGAATTGTTCGTGCCGGGAGTTGGGCAGGGTGCTCATTACAAATTCGAGATTCGAACAGCAGCCGGCGATGTCGTGCTGAAGACCGATCCGTATGGGACGTTTTTTGAAGCGGCTCCCAAAAGTGCGGCCATCGTCTGGGATAATTCGCAGTTTGAATGGTCGGATTCGGAATGGATGGAGAGTCGATCTCGACAAGATGCGTTGCGACGACCGGTCAGTATTTACGAAGTTCACCTGGGTTCGTGGATGAAGAAGAACGTCGCGGAGTCGTTCACCTATCGCGAGATCGCGCCGAAGATGGTCGAGTATGTTTCCTACATGGGGTTCACGCATGTCGAATTTCTGCCTCTGGCCGAGCACGCTTACTATCCTTCCTGGGGTTATCAGGTGACCGGTTTCTATGCGACGACCGGACGCTTCGGGACTCCGGATGACTTTCAATTCCTGGTGAACGCCCTGCATGAGGCGGGGATCGGCGTGATCATGGATTGGGTGCCGGCTCATTTCCCTCGGGACGAATGGGCCCTGGCACAGTTTGACGGGACGGCGCTCTACGAACACGAGGATCCGCGGCAAGGCGCACATCAGGATTGGGGGACCTTGATTTTCAATTACGGCCGGCATGAGGTTCGGAATTTCCTCACTGCCAACGCGCTGTTCTGGTGCGAACGCTTTCACATCGACGGACTGCGGGTTGATGCTGTCGCGTCGATGCTATATCTGGACTACTCGCGCGAATCGGATCAATGGGTTCCAAATAAATACGGTGGTCGCGAGAACCTGGACGCCATCGATTTCCTCCGGGAGTTCAATCACCTCGTGCACACGGAGCATCCGGGCGTAATGACCATCGCAGAGGAATCCACGGCGTGGCCGCAGGTGACGCGTCCGCCTTACATCGGTGGACTGGGATTCTCCTTCAAATGGAACATGGGCTGGATGCACGATACGCTGGGCTATTTCAAGCGGGAAGCAATCCACCGCCAGTACCACCAGAACGATCTCACCTTCGCGATGCTCTATCATTCGAACGAGAACTTCCTCCTGCCGCTTTCGCACGATGAAGTCGTTCATGGGAAGGGGACACTCCTGAGCCGGATGCCCGGTGATGATTGGCAACGCTTCGCGAACCTGCGCGCCTTGCTCGGCTACCAGTGGCTGTTTCCGGGCAAGCAGTTGTTGTTCATGGGCGGAGAATTCGGCCAGTCGCACGAATGGAGCGAGAACCGGGGCGTCGATTGGCATCTGCTGGAAGAAGGTCCATACCACCGTGGGGTTCAGAGCTTCCTTGCCGACCTCAACAAACTCTACCGATCGCAACCGGCGTTCTGGGAAAGCGACTACGATGAGGAAGGTTTTTATTGGCTGGATTGCTCGGACAATTTGCACAGCGTTCTGTCGTTCGTGCGCCAGACGAAGAACGGAGAGAACCGCTATCTCATCGTCCTGCATCTCACTCCGGAGCTGAGAACGCATTACCGGATCGGCCTTCCTGCGCCCGGGCGCTGGAAGGAGGTCTTGAACAGCGACTCCGCGAACTATGGCGGAAGCAACGTGGGCAACCTCGGTGGCAAAGCCAGTGAGGCCTATCCCATGCACGGCCACAAGTATTCCGCGGAATTCGCCCTGCCGCCATTGAGCATCAGCGTCTTCGAATGGGAACCTGAGTGAGCATGGGCAAACGGACTTACTAGAGTCAGCTCCGCGACCTCACTGAAGACCGTAAGGAAGTTTCTCCAGGCGCAGCTTCAACTCTTCCAGCAAACGCTTGGTGTCGGAGATGCGGAAGGTCTCGTTAAGCTGGGATCCGGGGAGGCGTTGGAGATTGCGGAGGAGGACGCAGTAGTCGGAATTCACCATCACGCCGAGGAGTTCGCCGGATTTGCTGAGGACGAGGTCGCCGGAGGAGGGGGAGAATTCGCCTCTCAGGGCTTTGAAGAATCCGCCTTTGACCTTCACGAAATTGGGGTTGTTCGGATCGAGTTTGAACTGCGCTTCGCCGAAGTACCTGCCGCCTTTGCCGATGAGCACGGCGGCCGGGAAGCGGAAGGGATTGGCGGAGAGGTTGTAGATCTTGATGCCGCTGAGAGTGGCCATGGTCTCGCTGACGGGAACGGCAATGATGCGTGGATCCGCGGCGAGGAATTCGAGTGGTCGAAAGGCAAGTTCGCGGCTCTTCTTGTTCACCGTGGTGTTGATCTTCTCCATGCCAATTGCGGGCCGTGAGATATTGAAGGGGGAATCGGTGACGTGCAGGAGCGCGTAAACCCCGGTGATGTCACGGGCGAGCAGGGTGGATGCGGTCTTGGTGCGGTCCGAAAATCCGAACAGTCCTCGGGAGACGGCCTGGATGGTGACGTCCACGCGATTGGAGAGAAAGTCGTTGACCATCCGATTGGGATTGATCTCGATGCTCTCGCGAAATTCTTGCGTGAGCTCCTTGGACTTCACCGCAAGCTGCTCGAAACCAGCAGTGAGGCGTTCCGTGCGATATTGGATCTTCTCCTTTTCGGCGCGCTCGATGTTCACCTGTTTGCGCAGTTCGGAGACGTTCTGATTGAGCATCTCCTTCTGTTCCTTTTCGGACTTGATCTGGGTATTCAGGTTTTGAACTTCCCCGGCCATGGCAAGGACACGCTTCTCTGAATCGTCCTTTTCCTTTTGAAGCTCGGCCATTTGCATCGCCTTTTCGGAAAGCAGCTTGTCCTTGTCGGCCAGGATTCTTTCCCGCTCAGCCTTGGCTGCTTCCAGTTCTTTTTTCAGGCGCTCTTCGGCGAGTTTCTTCTCGGCTTCGGAGAGATTCAGTTGTTCGACGAGATTTGAGGACGTAGTGAGTGCCTTGTTCTTCTGCTGCTCGAGCATCGCCATGTCCCGGATTTTCATCTGGATTTCAGCCTGGCGCTCCGTGAGTTCCGTATTCAGGCGTTCAGCCTCCTGGCGGCTCTTCGCTGCAGCCGTATCGAGGGTGCTGTATTGCTGCGTGAGTTTCTGGTAGGCCGCCTGGTTCTTGTTCAGGTCGGATTCCAGTCCTTGTCGCGTCTTTTCCAACTGCGACATCGCCTTCTGTTGGCTTTCAAAATTGGTCTCTGTGAACTGAAGACGCTTCTCGAGTTCCGCACGGGCCATTGATTCCTTCTCCAGTGCAGCCTTCAAGAGGCCAACCATGTCCTTGTTTTCTTCCTTATCTTCTTCTTCCTCTTTCTCCGCGGGCTCGATCTGCGCCTGCTCCTGTTCCACCGGCGGCTCGACCTGTTCCCACCGCGTCAACGCGAGCAGGTTAAGCAACAGGAAGTCGCACATGATAAGGAGGAGGGTCCGGTTCATCTCAGCGGGGGATGGTGCCTTGTTCGGCTTGAAGTTGGAGGATGAGCTGGCGCTTGAAGGAGCGGACGTGGCCAATCTTCACGAAGGCCACACAAATGATCCCAAACAAGTTCGACGAATACGCGGCGAGCAGGTTCGCCTGAATGACGCCCATGACCTGCAGGACGAGTGCCGCTGCCGTGCCGGCGATGCCAAGGTAGAGTCCGCCATCGAAGAGGTTCTCCTCATTCTCCATGAGTCGAAGCTTTACGCTTGGCGGGGTCGGGTGCATGTCGATCTCACGGATCTTCATGAGACAGATCATGTAATACAGGATCTGAAACAGCGCGAAGATCAGCACTGAGACGATGGTCGATTGGTCGAAGCCATTCATAGGTTGGGCCTTTGAGTCTGATGCGGGTGCAGGTGAGTTTGCAAGTCCGGCTATGCGGTATCCGGCTTTGATTTCGGTGGATTGGATCTTTTTGAGCAGCATGGGCTCGCTCACGAGAACGAGCCCGCCGAGTAGGAGAAGAATGAACAATCCGCGGACAAAGAGGCGAAATCCTCCGCCAACCTGCGGTTGGACTTGGTCTGGTTCTCCGCCGTAAAGCGTCTGTTGAACGCCGAAGAGACTTTGGGCCGCGGCTCGACGGGAAGAGAATCGCCCCCAGGCGATCAGCAGCGCAATGCCGCCGGCGAAGAACAATCCGTATTTGGCTGCGAGCATCACCTGTGGCCACTTGACGATCAGCGGAGCGGCAAATGGGGCGGCCGGACCCGGAATGGTTGCCAGGCGCACCTGTCGATCCATGAGCATTTTTACGGCACCTTGGCCGTTTCGCAGAGCTTGTCGGACGTATTCGAGGCCCTCGTCCCCGAAGGTCCGGAGATAAGCAGTGACCTTGGCCGCCGAGCCGGATTGGGTGATCGCGCAGAACAATTCCACGCGGTCATCGGGGCGATCGTTGATGATTTCGGCCAAGAGTCGCATCTCCGTGCTGTTCGTGATGGTGCGAAACAGTTCGCCCAACTCGATCCAGGTAAAGCGGTTTGCGAGCACAAGGAGGGAATGATAGATGCGTTCGATTTCCGCGGGATTGGATGTGGCTGCTGCGCGCTCTGCCGTCCGCTTGAGCTCATTCATCAAGCTGGGTGTGAAGTACTCCCCGCCGTAGAACAACGCGGTCAACGTAATCGTTGCATCCAGCGGTGCCCCGCCCGGTTTGTTGGCCGGCACGAATTGTTTGTAGTCTTCGAGATGGCGCGTCTTCAACAGCGCCTGGACGCCGGGAGAAGGCGAGTTTGCCAGATGCAGGTCGGCGACGTTTCGAACCGCTGCATTCATGAACAATCGAACCAACGATTGTCCGTTCGCAACGGGAGCGTTTGTGGAAAACAACAAGGCGAGTTGTGGATCGCGTCCGCCCCAGAATACTTCCTGCGGATTCTGTTCCTGCAGCCGGGCTGATGCTGCGGCAACCTGGGGCGCGTCTGGCAGTCGAAGGGTCTGTGCAAGTTCCGCGTATCGATCCGCTGCGGAATACTTGTGCTGCATGAGATAGGTATCAGCAGAGTTGATGACCGATGGCGTCTTCTGTCCGGCGAATTCCAGCAGCACCGGATGAATGGAATTTATGCTGACCGGCAGCAACCAACCACCGAGGAGGCACACCAGACCGGCCAGCAGCCACAGGAAAACCAGCGGCATGCGGTCGGCTTCTTGTCGATGATAATAGGTTGTGCTCATTTGATTGATCGGGTTGCCCCGGAGCCGCCAGCTGGCGAGCGCGCTAGTGTCTAAAATTCATTTTCAAAGTCAACCCATGTCGGGTGAGCAAGACACGCAGATGAGAGGATGGGTTACAGTTTGGCGGTGGGGGGCGTGCTGAGGGAGCAGAGATCAGAAGTCAGAAGGCGGGCGGTGCTATCTGATCTCTGACATCTGCCGTCCTGAATTCTCTCGTTGCTCCACACGTCTTGCTGACGTAGAACGGCGCGCTTCGTTCTGCGAAGTTGTGTATGTTGTTGCGTAGTTTATTGGTGCTTGTCTTCGGTGCGTCCTTGGTCTCCGTTGATGCAGCGCCGGTAGTCGCTGGATACGAACGCCTGTCCAAATCGGACTCATCGTCACTATTGGAGAAGGGAGAACTGCTCTTGGGCGAGCTGAATTGTATTTCCTGTCACACCGCACGTTCCTCAATCGTCAGCCGCGTTGGCAAAAAGAAGGCGCCCAACCTCAGTGATGCAGGTGCGCGTCTTACACCGGACTACATCCGCGATTATTTGGCGAACCCACATGGCGAAAAACATGGAACGACGATGCCCGATCTTTTTCATGCCTCGGACGCGCCGGCCAAAGCGAGGGTGATTGATTGCCTGACTCACTTTCTGGTTTCGCAAGGTGGACCGATAAAGTCCTCCCGGACGGCGGTGGACAAGGCAGGCGTCGAGGTTGGCCGTGATTTGTATCACTCGGTAGGTTGCATCGCGTGTCACGCACCGGAGGCCAAGGCCAATATCACCACGCCGGTTGTTCCATTGCCGAAACGGCTTGCGGCCAAGACCACCGTGGAACAATTGACGGCTTTCCTGAGGAACCCACTTCATGTCCGCGCAGCTGGACGCATGCCTGACCTGGGACTCGACGATGCCGAGGCACAGGCCATCGCGACGTATCTTCTCCGGGATCAAATCGATAACCCTGATGCCAAGAACGCCAAGACGGTCAGCGTCGCGGGTTGGCATTACGAGTATTATGAACTCGCGAAGGATCAGAGGAGGCTGCCTGATTTTTCCACCCTTTCCCCTCAGGCTACCGGCGTCACGAAGAGGGTGGGACTGAATCCGGACGGGCTGAAGCCTCGAGCACATCACTTCGCCTTGGTCTTCAAGGCAAACCTGCGATTGAAGGAAAGCGGAAAGGTCGTGTTCCTGTTGCGCTCGGATGACGGTTCGAAACTATTCATCGATGGCAACAAGGTGATCGATAATGACGGCGTTCATCCAGGCCAGGAAAAGAAGGTCGTTCTCGATTTGTCCACCGCACCGCACAGCATTGAGGTTCAATACTTTGAATATGCGGGAAACCTCGAGTTTCGATTTCAGGCTCTCGAGCTTGGATTTCCCAATCGCGGGCGCGATGTGATCGCTCCGGAGTCGGTGTCCGTACCCGACATGACGCCGATGGTTCCGCTGGGATGGAAGGAAGACTTTGCGATCTATCAGCAGAAAATACGCACGGGCGACATGATGTTTCAGATGCTGCGCTGCGTGGCCTGCCATGAATTGCCGGGACGGAAGGTGCTCCGCCCCGCGCCTCCAATGTCGGAATTGAACTCGGATTCCGCGAGCGGCTGCCTGGGTGACGGTGTTCGCAGAGGCGTTCCAAATTTCAACTTCAACAGCGGTCAACGAACTGCCCTGCGCGAGGCCGTAAAGAAGCAGGCAGAACTCGCCAAACCACTGACTGCTGCAGAACGCGTTCATCGGCAGTTTTCCCGGCTCAATTGTTACGCCTGTCACAAGCGTGACGATTTTGGCGGCCCGGATGATCGGCGCGCTGAGTTGTTCAAGACCAACATCCCGGTGGATCTCGGTGAGGAAGGAAAGATCCCCCCGCATCTGACGAAAGTTGGTGGCAAACTGAAGAAGAGTGCCTTGCAGTCGGTTCTCTACGATGGCGATCTGCACATTCGATACTTCATGTCCACGCGCATGCCGAAGTTCGGACGAGGAAATGTCTCCGACCTCATCAACGATCTGGTCGAAGCCGATTTGACGGCTGCAGATCGCAAGACCCCTCAGTTCAGTGAGGAGAGCATGGAAGTCGGCAAACGGCTGATTGGCATGACCGGTCTGTTTTGCATCAACTGTCACATGGTGAACGGGGGCAAAGGACCGGGCATCCCCGGCATAGATCTCGCGACTGTAGAGAAACGACTCCATCCCGGTTGGTTCCATCGCTTGCTGAAGAATCCAGTGGGAATCAACCCTGGCACGCGCATGCCCGCCTTCTGGCCCGACGGCCAATCTGCGTTGCCCACCATCCTTGGTGGCGATACCGACAAGCAGGTAGCAGCCGTCTGGAATTACCTTTCGCTCGGCGAATCCATGCCGACGCCGGTGGGAATCCAGCCGGTCGGTGGTGTTGGCATGGAGTTGATCCCCATGGATCGTCCGATCATTCATCGCACATTTATGAACGAAGTCGGCCCGCGTTCCATTCTCGCGGGGTTTCCCGAACGAGTTCACGTTGCATTTGATGCGAACGTCATCCGCCTGGCCAAGGTCTGGCGCGGACGATTCTTTGACGGGGCTGGTGTCGCCAGCGGTCGTTCGGACAAGTTCTTTGGTCCCCTCGGCAAGGACGTGGTCAACATGCCACCGGGGCCGGCCTTTGCCTTGTTGGAGTCACAGAGCGATCCCTGGCCAAAAGCGGAGAAAACCGACCGCAATATCGGTGGACGATTCAAGGGCTACACGCTCGATGACAAGGGTCGTCCCACGCTGAACTATCAACTCGGTGAAGTTATCGTGGCGGAAAGCATCCGGCCGCTACTGCGCCCGGGTGGTTCGCTGATCGTGCGGTCGTTTGAACTGGTTTCGCCAAACGCGAACGACAAGGTTTTCTTCCTCGCCGGGAGCGGGAAGGACATCGATCACACCTCCACCACCGATTGGATCGTGGACACGAGCTTGAACCTGCAAATCAATGGAGATGGCGTGAGGCAGGGGATCGTTCGCGAAGGGGGTGATGCGAAGGAACTGCTCTTACCTGTGCAGTTCAAGAACGGCCGGGCCAAATTCAAAATCACCTTGAGCTGGTAGGTCCAACCGAACTCTCCGATGAAAACCACATCCCTCGTTTCACTCTGCCTGGCCGGTGTTGTCGGCGCGACAGCTGCAGTCCAGGAATCTGACTACTACGAGATCATTTCGTATCCGCAGTCGGATGACAAAAACCTGAAGCTGGAGATCTGCTCCATGGCGCAATTGAAAAACGGCAACCTCATGGTTGGCACGCGCTTGGGCGATATCTTCGTGGTGGAGAATCCGCTCGATCCGGAAAAGGCGAAGTTCAAGAAGTTTGCACATGGTCTGAATCACCCCCTCGGTTTACTGGAGCACGGCGGCGCAATTTACCTCGCCCAACGTGGCGAACTGACCCGCTTGAGGGACACCAACGGAGACATGATTGCCGATTCCTACGAAACCGTTTGCGACGAATGGGCGATCAGCGGCAACTACCACGAATTCAACTTCGGTCCGCGCCTCGATCACGAAGGCTACATGTGGGTCACGCTGAACAAACCCTTCGGCCGGGAGGAATACGGACGTGCGCCATGGCGTGGATACGCAGTGCGCATTCATCCAAAGACCGGCGAGATGCAACCGATGTCTGCCGGCTTGCGTTCACCCGCCGGTGTGGAAACCGCTCCCTGGGGTGATGTTTTCTACACCGACAATCAAGGGGAGTGGTGCAACGCGTCCAAGCTGGCACATCTGGAATTTGGTGACTTCCATGGCCACCCTCACGGGCTGAATCCAACCCGCGAATTCGTTGGCAAACCCTTCAGCGAAATCCCCAACCCTAAGTCTGGCACGTGGATGAAAGACCTCAAGGAAACCGTCCCCCAATGGAAAATGCCCACGCTTTGGTTTCCCTACAATAAAATGGGCAAGAGCCCTTCCGGCATGAAGTGGGACCAGACCCAGGGCAAGTTCGGTCCGTTCGCCGGCCAGTTGTTTGTTGGCGACCAGCATCACTCATGGATCATGCGCTGCTCGCTGGAGAAGGTGAAAGGGCATTGGCAGGGCGCGTGTTTTCTGTTCCGGGAAGGCTTTCAATGCGGGATCCTGCGCATGGCCTTCGGCACAGACAATTCGATGTTCGTCGGCATGAGCAATGCAGGTTGGGGGAGTCGCGGCAACAAACCTTGGGGACTGCAGCGTCTCAAGTGGACGGGCAAGGTCCCGTTTGAGATTCGCGAAATGAAAGCGAGACCCGATGGGTTCCTCCTTACCTTCACGAAGCCGGTTAGTGAAGCAAGCGCCGAGAATCCCGAGAACTATTCCGGAACCAGCTACACCTACCAACTACGCAGCGCTTATGGCGGACCCGAGGATGACAAGAAGGAGATCAAGGTGACGAGGGTTGCAGTGGCAGAGGATCGCATGAGCGTTTACCTGAAGCTGGAAGAACTGCGTGCAGGTTATGTGCACGAACTGCATCTGAAGGACTTCGTCGCGACAGACGGGACGGAGATTCTGCACAAGGCCGCCTACTACACCCTGGTGAACATACCCGATTGAGCACCATTAGTGCTTTGTCAGCCGAGACCGACCAATAGCCTCGCCTGAACAATCAGTCCAAGCGTGTAGACCGGCAAGATTCCACCCCACCGATACAGACTGATGCAGGCCCCTGAATAGGCGATTCGAAAAACTGCCAGCCAGATCAATACTCCCAAGTGGGGCGATTCGGGCAAGGTTCCGAGTTTCAGGAACATCACCGCCAGTCCCAATCCGATCGTCAAGCCGGCCGCAAGTTGCGCATTCTCAGCCAGGCGGGCAAAGAATGCCAGCGGAGCGAAACACACGAAAATCAGTTCCAACGACAGATAGAACGCCACGAAGGCCAGCCATTGCTTGATCGAGCCCGGGTATTCCTCTGGCGCAATTTCGCGAAAGACCGGGTCGGTGAAGCGTGCGGCCAGGATGGCAGCGAGGATTCCACCCAACACGATAGCGCCCCAAGCCTTCGGGTCCGCCTTAAAAGCCAAAGGCTTGGCCTGACCGTATTTTTCCTCCCAACCGAACACAAAGCCCCACATCACGAAGAGACACCACGCAAGCAGGCCCGCGAGGAACCAGACCGCGTCCGGCCGGTCTGGCCAATAGTTCAATCGGGGAATGCACGCGACCGTACCAACGAGCGCTGCCAGGCCTGCCCGTCGGAGGACTTTTGGTTGGACGAACGAGCGCATTCGCCGGAATTAGGCAAATCCAGCTCGAATCGCAAGCCCAACGGGCTCAGGGATTCCCTTCATTTCAGTGAAATCTCATTTGCTTGCCCTCGCTTGCCTGAACGCTAAAATTGCGGACGATTCAACTCCCGATTTTGGCAGTATTCGGGGGCATCGATGGCGAAAAATGCGCATTTACTACAATTACCACGGCAAGGAACAAGTCCGCGACGTTGACCGTAAAGAGATCCTGATCGGTCGATTGAGCCCCTTGAGTGCGCCGGATATCGATCTCGGTGAAGATCCGACTGTTTCCCGTAAACACTGCCGCATCAGGGCGACCGACAAGGGCTGTACCATTGAGGATTTGCGCAGCACCAACGGAACGATTGTCGACGAGGAATACGTCGAGAGCATGGCCATCGCCCCCACCAGCGCAATCCGACTGGGAGAAACCGCGATCCGTTTCAGCCTCGATGGCGATGGCGCACAGGCCGCTGCACCTGCCGAGGCGGCCGCCAAGCCCCAAAGCGCCGTCAATCCGCCACCCTCACCCAAGCCATCGTCCATTCTCCCCCCAAAGAGCGTATTGCCCGGCAAAGCCGATAAGCCGGTTTCCAAACCAAAAGCTGCTGCTGCCGCCAAGCCCAAAGCGGCTGCGCCCGCTGAAAAGCCAGTCGCCAAACCCAAAGCTGCGGACAAGGCCAAATCGGTTTCACCACCCGCTTCCAAACCCAAGGCCTCCAGCCCGCCTCCTCCGGCCAAGTCTCCCGCCAAAGCGGATGCGCCGTCACCAGCCCCGAAACCAAAAACGGTCGCTTCCAAACCTCCCGCCAAACCGACGGCAACGAAACCTCCGGCGTCCAAGCCTGCGGAAACTAAGCCTGCCGACCCGAAACCCGCAACCGCAGCACCTCCCGCCAACGACTCCAAATTCCGTGAGCAACTGGCGAAGCTCTTTGAAGTGCCACTCGACTTCGCTGCCGGCCTCAGGCTCGAAGACGTGCTCAAGCGGGTGCTCGACCGAGTGATCGAACTCGTGCCCGGAGCCAAGCACGGCGCCATCCTGCTCGCCGACAAAGGAACTGGAAAACTCTCAGTGAAAGCCAGTTTCCCTCAGGGCGAAGTGGTGGTGGTGGAATCCCTTGCGCGCCGGGTGATGGAAGAAAGCCACGGCTTCATCCTGGAACGGAACGTAGAAGGCTCCGGCACCAGTAAGAGCGCCAACGTCGTGAAGGTTGAGACAGGCATGTATGCGCCATTGCTCACCAACGAAAGGCCACTCGGTGCGGTGTTTGTGGACGATCCAAAACGCGACAAACCCTACAGCGAGGAAGATATGCAGTTCCTGCTCGCCGTCTCGCACTACGTCGCAACCGTCGTTCAAAACCACGAGCTCCAGACCGGACTCAGCGAGAACTCCAGCCTTCTCAATCGAATCTCCGCCAAGTTCCCGGCGGCCACGCAAAAGAAGCTCATCGACGAGGTCAAGGATGACAAGATGAAGCCCAACGGCACGAAGGCGGATCTCCCGGTGCTTTACGCCGAACTTCGCGGCTTCGAGGCCGCCGGGAACGAAATGCCGGCCGATACTTCCGTCGAGATGATGAGCGAGTATTATGCGGCGCTCCAACAGGCGATATTCAGATACGACGGCACCATCGACCGATTTAGCGGAGATTCCATCGTCGTGGTGTTCGGCGCTCCCGAACCCGATGACAAAGCCACTGAGAAATCAGTCGTAGCCGCCATCGCCATGCGTGATGCCATCCGCGATCTCAACGTTGCCCGCGTTCAGAAGGGTGGAAACATCTGGCACCTGGGTGTTGGGGTGAACCTCGGCCAGGTCTTTCACGGCTTTGTCGGCACCAAGGAGCACATGGAATTCTCAGTCGTTGGACCCAGCGTCACGCGGGCCACTGGCTTCTGCAAAGGCGCGGAGAACGGCGAAGTCCTCATTGGTCCCGAGCTCTACCAGAAAGTCTTCAAGATGATCGATGCCGAGCGCTCCACCATCACCCACGCGAATTACGGTGAGTTCCACTGTTACCGTGTGAAGGGGCTCAAGCAGCAACATTGACCCTTCCCTCCGCATGATTCACGTAGGCATCGGATACGACGTCCATCAATTGGTGAGCGGACGAAAACTGATCTTGGGAGGCGTCGAAATCCCCCATGAAAAAGGCTTGGACGGCCACTCGGATGCCGATGCCTTGATGCACGCCGTCTGTGATTCAGTGCTCGGCGCCATAGGCGAAGGAGACATCGGACAATTCTTCCCCAACGACGACCCACGCTGGAAAGACGCCCCCAGTCGCATCTTCCTCGAAGAAGCCGCGCGACAAGTCGCCGAACGCAACGGACGGATCGTCAATGTCGACGCGACCCTCGTCGCCGAACGCCCCAAGATGATGCCGCACGTCGCAGCGATGAAAGAAAACATCGCATCAGCCCTCGGCATACCCGCCAACAAAGTCGGAATCAAGGCCACAACAAACGAGACCATGGGTTTTGTCGGGCGCGAAGAAGGCATCCCTGCAATGGCCGTCGCGTCTGTGGATCTTCCCGAATAACGATGGGCGCGCGCAAAGGCGAGATTGGCTGGCGCCGCGTGGACGAGGAGGGCGATCGCCTGCGAATCTGCGCCGAACCCTCCGGCGACGAATGGCGTTTCTACTCCCAGCTCAGGCGCAACGATCGCTGGGAAGAAATCAAGAATCCCCCCCTCGAAGACTGGCTCGAACTCCTCGACGGCGTCCGCCGACGCGTCTCCCGAAAACTCATGCAACCCAAGGCCGAGAAGACCCTCGTCCGCAAGATCAGGGAGCGATTCCCCGAAGCGGAAATCGAGTGATCTTACCATCCAGACAATCCCCTTCTTAAGCCCTCCTCCGAGTTGCCAAACTCAGCAATCAAGTTCGTTTGACAATGAGGCACGGGAAGCAAACGCGCAGTTGAACCGCTGTAGACGACCACCCAGATCTCTTCCCATGGCTGACAGGCTATCAGCTATCCAAATGCCCATCAAATTGTTTGGCAGATCGGAGGCACGGATGAGGTGAATTCTGCATTCTGATCGGTGATTGAATCCGTCCGAATTACATCGATGCCTTGGCTGACCGGACACCGGTTGAAAAACTACGCCCCGAACTCGTTCTTTGATTCGACAAGCCGGCTCAATCTAGTTTTCATCCGCCTGCAATGATTTCGCATCCGATCGGATTGGTCAGGCTGGTGGGTATCCTGGAGGGGATTTCCTTTCTCCTGCTCTTCTTTGTGGCCATGCCATTGAAATATATGGCGGACCAGCCATTGGCTGTTCGCATCGTGGGCATGGCACATGGCGTCCTCTTCATCGCCTACGCAATCGTTGTGCTCCGCGCAAAGTTCTCCGTGGGATGGAAATGGAAACGAGCAGCCGGACTGATGTTCGCAGCACTGTTCCCCTTTGGCCCCTTCATCGTTGATGGCGGATTGAAGAAGGAACAACTGGAAAGCGAAAGCGCCAACTGATCACCAACCGTTTCGTTTCACCCAGTCGATGTAGTAGTCCGCGTTCTCACCGCCGTAACCGGACATCAGACTGGTCACAACCCCCTCAGCGCTCACCACGGCGAGCAACGGATAGGCAAGCTCTTCATCCAGTTGCATGAAAAATTGAAGATCGGGCATCTGTTCCGGCGAAGGTTTATCGGTGAAGAGCGGGAAGATGTGTTTGCGAAAGACCAGTTTCTTCTTGGCGAATGCCTTCCATTCCTCACTGGCAAAAACATTGTCCTGGAGGGCACGGCAGGGCGAACAGCCAACCATCGAGTAATAGAGAAGCACAGCGCGATCCGATTGCTCTGCCTCGCTGACTTTCGTCTGCAGCATCGCCTTGAAACCCGCATCCAATTCATAAGAGTCGAGCGAACGATTCACACGCTCCTCTGCTGGCGCGAAGATCACGCTGATCGCGTACGCATAAGCCAGCACGACCATCGTGCCAAACACGATCCAGAAGCGCACGCGACTCGGCGCTTTCTCCGGCCCGGCTTTCGCGTCTTCGCTCATGCCAGAATCTCCTTCACCACCCGACCGTAGAGATCGGTCATTCGATAGTCTCTTCCTTGGAATCGATGGGTCAGCGTTTCGTGATCGATCCCGAGTTGATGGAACATCGTGGCGTAGAGGTCGTAGACGGAAACCGGGTTGGATTTAACATTGAAGGACCATTCATCGCTCTCTCCAAAACTCCCCGCCTTAACACCACCACCCGCCATCCACATGGTGAAACATCGGCCATGATGATCGCGGCCAAACTTCGCGTGTGATGGATTCGATCCCTGCGAGAATACAGAGCGGCCAAATTCACCGCCCCAGATTATTAGCGTATCATCCAACAAACCCCGCGCCTTGAGATCGCTGATGAGCGCCGCGGTGGCCTGATCGGTCTGGCCGCTCTGACGCGGCATATCGGTCGGGATGTCAAAGTGCGCGTCCCATCCACGATGAAACAGCTGTACGAAACGCGTTCCCCGCTCGACCAAGCGACGGGCCAGCAGGCAATTGTAGGCGTAGGTCCCAGGCTCGCGCGCATTCTCGCCGTACAAGTCGAACGTCCCCTGCCCTTCCTTGGAAATATCAACGAGTTCGGGCACGGACGTCTGCATCCGGAAGGCCATCTCGTATTGCGCGATTCGCGTCAGGATTTCCGGGTCACGATACTCCTGATAGTTCAGCTCATTCAGTTTTGTGATCTCATCAAGGGTACGTTTGCGCGCCGCACGCGACATGCCTTTCGGGTTGTTCAGATAGAGAACGGATTCGTTCACCCCGCCGAAGCGGACGCCTTGGAACTTCGAGGGCAGAAACGAGCTTCCCCACATCCGGTCGTAGATCGGGATGCTGCTGGGTTTACCGTTCGAGACCATCACCACGAATGCGGGCAGGTTTTCACTCTCGCCACCCAGTCCATAGGCAACCCATGCACCAGCGCTCGGCCGGCCTGGGAACTGCATGCAGGTCTGCATGAACGTCGCGGCCGCGTCGTGATCGATCTGCGGAGTGGTCATGGACTTGATCACGCAAAGATCATCAATCACGCCAGCGGTGTGAGGCATCAGCTCCGAAACCCAGGAACCGTTCTGCCCGTGCTGGCTGAACTTCCATGGCGATGCCATCACGGGAAAGGCGACCTGTCCGGCCGTCATTCCGGTCAGACGCTGATCACCGATGACTGACTTGGGGATCTCCTTCCCATGCACCGTTTCCAGATAGGGCTTGTAGTCGAAGGTCTCCATCTGGGACGGACCGCCATGCTGGAACAGGAAGATCACCCGCTTTGCCTTGGGTGCGAATTGTGGAAAGCCCGACCGTCCGGGCAGAGTTGCGGAGTTCCTAGCCGCCGCATCACGGCCCAACAAACTCCCCAATGCGGCCGCGCCCACACCACCCGTCATGCGACCGAAGAAGCATCGGCGCGACAGGAGTGATTGATGTTCGGCGAGGGGGTTCATTCCTTCGTCAAGGTCTTGTCCAGATTCAGCAGCACGTTTGCCACAGCAGTGTAGGCAGCCAAATCCACGTTGTTCAAATTGCGCGCAGGTTCAGGATTGGCAAGTTCGACGGCGGCCGATCGATCTGCCGCGAATTCCGCCCGATGGCTTCGCCACGCCCGGATCAGCAAATCGATTTCTCGCTCTGTCGCGTTACGGGCAGAAACCAATCGAAAACCGAAACGCAATCGGTCCTTCACAAAACCCTCCTGGCGATACATTCGCATCCCCAATCCGCGGGCCGCTTCGACAAATCCGCGTTCGTTCAGGGCCGCAAGCGCTTGCAGCGGAGTATTCGTGCGCTTGACCGCAACGTTGCAGAACTCACGATCCGGAGCATCGAAAAGGAACATGCTCGGCGGAGCGATCGCACGTCGCCAGTAGGTGTAGAGACTTCGACGATAGAGATCCTTGCCTTTGGAGGGTTGATAGGCGCGATTACTGGTCAACCGCCACAAGCCCTTCGGTTGGTGAGGAAAAACCGAGTCGCCCCCGACGCTTCCTTCCAGCAACCCGCCGAGGGCCAATGCCTGGTCACGAATAACGGCGGCCGACAATCGATGCCGTGGTCCGCGGGCCAGTAGCTGGTTTGCCGGATCCTCACTCCAACGTTCAGCTGTCGTCCGCGAATCCTGGCGATAGGTCGAACTGGTCACAATCGATCGAACCAATTCCTTCAAGTCCCAACCCGAATCCACGAACTGATGCGACAACCAATTCAACAACTCCAACTGACGCGGACGTGCCGACTGCATGCCAAAGTTTTCCGGAGCATCCACAAATCCGCGCCCAAAGAAATGCTGCCAGACCCGGTTCACCGTCACGCGCGCTGTTAGCGGATTTCGCGGATCCACCAGCCACCGGGCAAAGCCCAGCCGATTGCGCGGGAGTGATTCGTCGAACGCCGGGAGCACTGCCGGTGTGGATGCACGGACTCTTTCTCCAAGCTGATCAAACTGTCCCTGGATCCGCATGTGACTCAAGCGCGACGGATCTTCGACCATCACCATCGTGGTCGGGATCTCTTTCCGAAAGTTCTGCAAGGCCTTCTCCGCATCCCGCAACCGCTTGACCAATGCACGCGCATCCACCTTCGCGGCATGACGAAGGTATTGACTCCGCATTAAATCACCCTCGGCGTTGCTTCGTTTGTTGATGGGTTTTCGGGCGATGGTCGGAACGGATTGCCGAACCGAGAGAACACCCACTTCTTCCGCACTCAGGTCACGTCGATAGAATCGCAACTCATCGATCGCACCACGAAATCCCGGCCACAATTCGCTGTAGCCAAGGTAGAGCGGTTCCTTGATTTTCTTGCCATCCACCGCGCTGTCCTGGATTACGCGAATGGGTGTTTCCCTGCCATTGAGATAGACGTGGTAGGCCAGCATCTGCACGCGCCCGTCACAGGTTACCGCGAAGTGATACCAACGATTGGGCCTGGGTTTCTGCTTCAACTCAAACCAGCTCACCGCGTAATTCCAGCGTGCGGACAACATGAAACGCAACTTACCATCCTTCATTTCGATGACTGTACCCATGCGGTAGTCCTGTGGGTCATCCAGTTCGGAGAGTAACACGCCATCCTCAAGATCAGCCAGCTTGAACCAGAACGAAACAGTGAACTTGTCGCGCGCCCATAGGTTGCCCACGGTGTTGTCGAACTCGTAGTAGGCTTCCCCATCGAATTTCATCGCCCGCCCTTTCACACCGCGAACAAACTTTACGCGACCGTTCCTGAACTTGCCCTTGGGCTCAGGTCCATCGAGGGGAAAGTGACTGGCCAAACCATCGGGCAGCAATTTACCGTCCCAGCCGGAATCAATTCGTTGTTCCCAGGCCCTTTGCAACGAGGCGATCTTTGCTTCGTGAGCGGCAAGGGCTTTCCGCGCCGAGGCGACGTTTTTCTCAAGCGCATCCAAGGTCTTCCCCTGCTCCATCGTCGGCGTCTTCATCCGCGGATGAGAATTGAACAGGATCGCCTGACCGTTCTCGGGCACCTTGTCGAAGAAAGCGAGCATCTCGTAGTACTCCCGCGATGAGATCGGATCGAACTTGTGATCGTGACAGCGCGCGCAACCAACCGTCAGGCCCAGCCACACCGTCGAAGTCGTCTCCAATCGATCCATCGCGTTTTCAAAGACAGACTCGGCCTGGATGGTTCCACTGCCCTTGTCGTAACGGTGGTTGCGATTGAAGCCCGTGGCCAGAATCTGATCCAAGGTGGGATTCAGCAGAAGATCCCCCGCCAGTTGTTCGATCGTGAACTGGTCGTAAGGCATGTTGTTGTTGAAGGCCTCGATCACCCACTCCCGCCAACGCCACATGTGCCGACGCGCATCACTTTGGAATCCATCCGTATCCGAGAAGCGAGCCGCCTCCATCCAGCTCCAAGCCAGGTGTTCTCCGTAGCGGGGTGAAGCCAGGAACGATTCCACGATTCGCTCATACGCGTCCGGTCTTTCATCCGCCAGAAAGGTGTCCACTTCTTCAATCGTCGGAGGCAAGCCGCGAAGATCCAGCGATAGTCGACGGATCAGAGTCTCACGGCGTGCATCGCCGTTGGGGACCGGATCCTCGCCTTCCAAACCCTTCAGGACATGCAGATCGATTCCATTGCGCACCCAATCGGAATCGATTCCCGGCAAGGCCCTTCGCCCGGGAGCGGTGAATGCCCAGTGTTCTTCATAGACAGCACCCGACTCGATCCATTGTCGGACCAAATCGATTTGTGCAAGCGTCGGACGACGATGCGCTTCGACCGGAGGCATTCGTTCGTCCGCGTCGGTCGACGACATTCGCTGGTAGATTCGGCTCTCATCTGGCCGCCCGGGCGCAACGGTCTTTCCTTCTTTCACCGAAGAGAACAGTCCATCCTTCAAATCCAAACGCAGGCCGGCTTTGCGCGAACCGGCATCCGGTCCATGGCATTCGAAACAGTTGTCCGCCAGGATCGGCCGAATATCGCGGTTGAACTCAACCGCTGCCGGCGCATCGGCCGGGCACAATCCAAGCGTCGCAATGACGAACAGAATCGAGATGGGCAAGCGCACGAGCATGAGATGGAACATTAGCTCCGACGATCATTTCTGCACAGGCTTTCATGGAACGTCAGTCGCGTTCGGCCGCGTTTTTGGTGCTTGAAGAGTTCCAGCCGAACGCAATGATCCGGCCCATGATTGCTCGCCGTCCTTTTCTCAAGACTCTCACCCTCGCAACAGCTGGTCTGGCTTCTCGCTCGCTCGTCGCTGGCCCAAAACAGGATTTTCCAATTGGAGCCTGTGACTGGTCGATCAAGGCGAAGCATGAACTTGCGGCATTCGACACCGGCTCGAAGATCGGCCTGGAAGGTTTGCAGGTCAGCTTCAGCGATCCGGGCACGCAACTCGATCTGCGTGAGCGAAAGGTGCGCGACCAATACTACAAACGCTCCGATGAAACGGGCATCCAGATCGCGTCGTTGGGCATGGGGGTGCTGAACCAAAAGCCGCTTTCGACCAATCCCGACTCCATCAAATGGGTCGACCAAGCGATCGACGTGATTGCGAAGATGAAGAAGGAGCGGCCTGACAAAGCGCCCAGCGTCTGTCTGCTGGCCTTCTTCGGCAAGGGGGACATCAATGGCAAACCGGACTTGATGAAGAGTGTCATCCGCAAGTTGAAGACCGTCGCGAAAAAAGCCGAGGACAATGGCGCGGTGTTTGGGATCGAGTCGCTGCTCTCAGCTGACGACCATCTGAAGGTCATCGACGGGGTCGGCTCGAGTTCGATCCAAGTCTACTACGATTCTGCCAACTCCGCTCGCATGGGCTACAACATCTACGACGAGGTCGTGCAGATCGGCGGTGAGCGGATCTGCGAGGTTCATTGCAAAGAGAACGGCGCTTTACTCGGACAAGGAAAGATCGATTTTCCCCGCTGGAAGAAATGCCTCACGAAGGCTGGATTCAAGGGCTGGTTGATCATCGAAGGTGGCATGCCCAAAAATGCCGAGGTCGTGCAGGCCTATCAGGAGAATTTCAAGTTACTGGATCGCGTATTCCGGAAATAAGAATCCGGCGATCGCAGAATCGGTGGGTGAAGCCCCACCGTCACCTTATGTTGATCGTTCCTCCGTCCACCGGATACGCGTTTCCGGTAATGAATGACGCTTCGTCACTGCAGAGGAACAGCGCGGCATAGGCGACTTCCACGGGCTTGCCCATGCGGCCAATCGGCTGGGCGACGGAAAGCTTCTCGAACATCTCTTCGCGGTTGTCGGGATAGTTCTTGTCCAAGTACCCATCAACAAACGGAGTGTGAATCCGGGCGGGGCAGATGCAGTTGCAACGGATGCCGTCGTTCATGAAATCGCGGGCGACGGAATAAGTCATGGTCAGCACCGCGCCTTTGCTCATCGAATACGCGAAGCGATCATCGATGGCCATCAATGACACCGTGGAAGCGAGGTTCAGCACCACGCCCCCGCCGGCTTCCTTCATATGCGGCAGCGCGAGGTGCAGGCAATTTCGCACGCCCTTCACGTTCACGGAGAAGATCCGATCAAACTCCTCTTCAGTCGTGGAGATGGCATCCCCGATCGAGGCGACACCGGCGTTGTTCACCAGGATGTCGATGCGCTTGGATCGTTCGATGACAGCTGCAATCGTCTTTGCGACATCTGCTTCCGTAGACACGTCGCACAGGGAGTAATCCGCAATGCCCCCGTCGTTCCTGATGCTTGCAACCGTTTCTTTGGCGGCATCCTCGTTCATTTCGATGATCTCCACGCGGGCGCCCGCCTTGGCGAACACCGTCGAGATTGCCTGCCCGATTCCTGATCCACCACCAGTGATGACTGCCGTTTTTCCTGAAAGACTAAACATGGTTTTGCTTGAACTAGTCCGACGATAGAGGCGCAAGTGTAACAACGAAAGGCTGGAATGGATTTCATTCAGATGCTCTCCACGCAACCTTGCAATCAACCCTGGTTTGCTGAACGCTTCGCGTTGCAGTTCGCCGCCCCCTACTGTTTCGCAGCGACTGCCAATTCTACCGACCTGCCTACGAGTCCACAGGACGAGACCGTCGCCTTGATCCGGCGCATCACCGAAGACGACGAACTCACGAACGAAGAGGTTTTTGACCTCGCTGAATTCCTGAACGACAACGAAGAAGCCTGCTTGATCTGGCCCGGCGACGTCCTGCAAGGAGCCCTGTTGAACGTCTTTGAGGACGGGAAGACGGACCCGGACGAGCACACGGCGCTGAGCGAATTGATCATGAAGATCGAGAGGGAGTGTCCGGAGTCGGACGAACACACCGTTTTCGAGGGCGTGAAAGACGATGATGGGCTGGAGTTTCCGACCACCGACCTCGGCCTGCCGGAAATCGATCGGACGCTCAAATCGGAGAAGGACAAAAGGAAGCGATACGAGATGAATCTCTCAACGCACAGCTGCTTGGCAGCCAGCGCAGTCGAGCGTCGCACAAGGGATCCCGGGGCGTTTGTGCAAGCATCTGGTGGTTGCTTTGGACCAGATTGCGAAAGAGGGGTGCAATTGGTCCAAGGTGTTGGTGTGGCTTCTGGAAGAACGTGCAGCCCGCGGGAAGGGCTTTCATGCAGTGGACAATTACAAGGTGTTTTCCTTAAGCGAGGGAACATGCCTCGTTTCACACGGCGAATCCAAGCGGGCACACGTCATCGTGCCGGATGGCGATGCCTTCGATCGCTATGGCTACGATTTCCAGGAGAAGCGCTGGTCCTTCGGCAACAAGCCGCAGGGAGTCGCTGGACTACCGATAAATCGGTGTCACGGATCACCTGACTGACAGGAAACTACCCCAAACGCTCCTTCAACGCCTTCGCAACTGCGCCGGTGGCGTTGTGAACCTGCAGCTTCTGATAAATCTTCCGCAGATACATGTCGACGGTGTGGAAGCTCAGGTTCAGACGAACGGCAATCTCCTTCTTGATCAGTCCCTCCACCAGCAGCTGTAGAATTTCCTTTTCTCTGTGCGTCAATCGATAGTCTTTGGGTTCGATGTTGAGTTCGTTGAAGAAACCCAGCACGCGTTTCGCAATTCGTGGATTAATCGCAGCCCCACCGTCCCGCACTTCATTGATTGCCCGGGCGATTTCATCCAATGAAGCGCTTTTCATCAGGTAACCGGTCGCACCGGCACATATCGCGTTGAAAATCCTATCATCATCATCAAACACCGTGACGATGATGATCTTCGCATCGGGCACGAGTTCGCAGAATCGCGGAATCCCTTCGAGCCCGCTCAGGCCTGGCAGGCCGATATCCAGAAGGATGATATCGGGTGACGGCTCCGAGGAGAGCGCCTCCAACGCATCTTCACAGGAACGAAAACTGGCAGCGCATTTGAGCGACTCACACGCATCCACAGCGGCGCAGAGATTCTTGCGATATCTCGCGTCATCTTCGATCAACCACACGCTTGTTTCAACGCGATGCACGGCTCAGCGAGGCAGAAGAGCCGAAATCAAAACGGTCGTGCCCCGATCTGGCACACTGTTTATCTCAAGACTGCCGCCAATCAAAGCCACGCGATCGCGCAGATTGCCAAGTCCGTTGCCAGTCGGGGGATTCTCGCTGTTAAAACCACGCCCGTTATCCGTCACGGAAATCAGAATGTGCCCATCGTCCAATTTGATCGCCGTGTCGATGTGATCGCCGTCAGAATGCTTTGCCGCGTTGTTCACAGCTTCTTTGAACAACAGAAACAGATTCCGAATGAAGGTCGCTGGCAGCGATCGGTCTTCCAGCGAAAAAGGAAGCGTCAGTTCATGGGAGATATCCTTCAGCCTGCGTTCCATCGTCGTTCGAATGCGGGCAACCAATCCGCGCAGGGTAGAGTTCTTCTCTTTTAACAACCAGACGATGTCCTGCATCGACTCGGCGGTCTCACGTGCCAATTCACCGATTTCACCGAAGGTGTTTTCCGCCGAAGGGTCATCACCCTTGCCGCCGAGATCGGCCAGCATTGAGCTGCTTCCAAGATTACTGCCCAGGTCGTCGTGCAGATCGCTGGCAATCTGTTCGCGCACATCCGTCACCAACCGCTCCTTCTCCCTGCCCTGACGCCTGCGGAACGAGACCAGCCAAATCACGAATGAAATCATGAGCACTGCGCCACCCGTCGCAGCTCGCCTGAAAACCAAGCGACGGGCCTGGTTCAATTCAATATTCAACTGATGGAGTTGAACGCCCAGTTCGCGCCTTCGATTCAAGCCCTTCAAATAATCCGGCCACTCGACCAGATGTCCGCTGGCATGCCCATCTGTCAGTCGGGCGAGCGAATCGCTTTCTATTGGATCAGAGGCGCCAACAGTTTTGTTCAACGCAACATTCAGGCCTTCCGAATAGGCCTGCAATTCCGAGAGTGCGAAATAATACAATGGTTCATTGGCCCAGAGATGGTGGGTGGTCAACCGAACGAAGCGAAATTGTTGGCGACTGCCGGAGATGGTGACCGGGTTATTTCCCGGGTTCGGATAATCCGTTTGCCGGTGATCGAACAAGGTCACCGCTTCGCGAAACTCCGGATCGTAGCCAATCGTGATCACGAATCTGGGCGGAAATCCTGCTCCCGGGTGCCTGCCGGTTCCTCCAACGTGGTCGACCGGAAAAATACGGAGTTCATCGACCGGATATGATCGCCCAAGATCCACTTGGACCCACTTCACTGCGTTGGACTCTGCCGAAGGCTCGAACTCCAACACCTCGTTATGGTTGGGCCAAGCCCGGGGAATTTCCAAAATACTTCGACCGTCCGTCAGGTTCTCCGCGCGCCAGATCGGCGGATTGTGCGTGGCTCCGCCGGAGTGCGTGATTGTTCGATTCAGCGCCACGTTTCGCAAACCCGACAAGACCACCAGTTCGCCAAGTGTCCAGATCCATTCGTCATTCACCGAACGTGCCTTCGTGCAGGTGACTCTCACAAAACGACCGATTGTCCCCTTCGACTCGAACAACCAGGGAAGGACATTCTGAAAAGGCTCATCCTGACCGCTCTCATACACCGTGATGCCATCGGACAGATTGGCGTCGAGCCCAATCTCCACTTTGAACCGATGTGGAAACCCAATTTGCTCGACACCATTGGCCGTCACTCGTTGACCGACTGGCACAAGGGCAATTGAATCGATCGGCATTTCCCGACGCAAATCCACCTGAACCCAGTGCTCGCTGTCTGGCTGGGGCAATGGACTGGAACGAAAGCCAAGCGCAGAAGTGGTCACGGTCCCGTGAAGCGGCAGTTGATCCAACTCCTCAGTGATGCCCTGGCTGGAATTGTCCAGGAGCAGTTCTAGGGATTCGAGAAAACCCGCGCCCTGGCTGTCAGGAATCAGCAACAGACACGCGACAAGCGCAACGGCAATACTCTGGAACGGCTTTTTCCTCATCCAAGATGAATCGTCAATTCACGTAGACGAACTCATTGACGTTGAACAACGCGCGGCAGAGTTCGGAAAGCGGTGATGTGGCGAGAAACTCCACGCCGATGGCTCGCTCCTCAGAGGTGGGCGGGCGTCCGAGGATTCGCCGGTAGGCGTACATGGCCTGGCGATTCGTCTCGTCGTGCAAACGTTCAATCATCCCTGCCAGTTTGTTGGCTGCGTTTACAACATCGTCAGCGTTGAGAAGGGTGAGTGATTGCGGAGCAGTGGTGCTCGTTTCCCGTTCAGCGCAACTGAGGTTGCTATCCGGTGCATCGAAGACTTCAAGAAACGGGAAGCGAAGATTGCGTCGTGCGAATATGTAGATGCTTCGGCGCACGTGATTCTCACGTCCTTTGCTCACCGTCCAACCCTTCGCACCACGAAACAATTCGGCAGGGATCGGCGGAAAAACACTACGTCCATGCATGGTGGCATTCAGTTCTCCGCCAAGAGCGAGAAGGCTGTCTCTTACGATCTCCCCTTCAAGTCGCAGTGGGGACCAGCGTGAGAATAGTCTGTTCTCGTGATCGAGGCGCAATGCGGATTCATGGGCAAGGATGGACTGACGATAGGTCGCGGACATGAGAATGAGACGATGCATCTCCTTGACGCTCCAATTACGACGGATGAATTCGTCCGCCAGCCAGTTCAGGAGATCAAGGTGTCTGGGCTCAGGCGTGTTCACTCCCCATTCACTGGATGAATCAACAAGTCCGCGTCCGAAGTGATGGCGCCAGATTCGATTGACGATGACGCGAGCGGTGCGGGGGTTCGACCGCGTGGTTATCCAATCCGCCAGTTCACGACGGCTGCGCGCACTGGCAGGACTTGAGCCAACCACATGCGGAAAAGCGGGCGCCACCTCATCGCGTGGCTGCTTGTAGTCTCCGCGATGCAACACATGGGTGGGTTTCCAGTCGCCCCTTGGGTAAGCGATGGTCATGGCCTTTGGCAGATAGGGCTTTCTGAGTCCGCTGATCTTCTTTTCCAGAGCCATGCGCTCTTTCTTCTGCGCACTTGAGAGTGAGCGAATGATTTCCCTGGTGGAGAACTTGCGCTTGCCTTGGCGGGCTTCGAGTCTTGAACGTGCGATCGCATCGAAACGCCGGAACTTCCTGACGTCGGGATGCGACTCGTACCGCCGAACGTCAGCCTCAAACTTGCGGCGTTCAGGAGACGTGGGCACAGATCGATCGCGAATGAAATCCACCGGCGTGTAGAATGCCTGCACCTGGTAATACTCTCGTTGTGACACAGGTTCAAAGGGATGATCGTGGCACTTCGCACAACCGAGCGTCAGACCAAGGAAGACCGATGAAGTCGTGTCCGTCATGTCATTGAGCGTGTTGAGCCGGCGCTGAACCTGGTCTGACGAATCAACCATGTCCGGTCCGAGCAGGTTGAACCCCGTGGCAATCAACGCCTGTGGTTCACCAGGCCAGAACTCATCCCCGGCGATCTGCTCCCGTGCGAATCGATCGTAGGGTTTGTCGGCGTTGAACGAATCGATGACGTAATCCCGATAGCGCCATGAATGTGGCCGAACAGCGTCGTGCTCAAATCCATCCGTCTCCGCGTACCGTGCGAGGTCGAGCCAATGGCGCCCCCAACGCTCGCCGTAATGTGGCGACGCGAGCAGACGATCGACGAGCGCGCGAATGGCGAATTGCGGATCAACCGCGTGCGAGTTCCGAAAGGCGTTTACATCCTCAACGCTTGGAGGAAGACCAATGAGGTCGAGCTGGATACGCCTGATGAGCGTATCGGCATTGGCGGGCTTTGCTGGCTTGATCCCCGCATCACGGAGCTTCGTCAGAATAAAACTGTCGATCGGGTTTGCGATCCATCCACTGCGGACGACCGGAATCTCCGGCCGATCGTAGGCCTGATAGGTCCAGTGGTCCGCGCCTTCCGAGGCCCCCTGCCCTTCCTGACATTGTATCAACGCCAGCAGTATCAGTGAGAGCAGCTGAACTCGTGGCCTCGCGACCACACACACTGTTACGCGTTCTCGACGCGGAAGTTCTGACTGCGCAATACCGGGTTCCAAACTCACTTCTTCTTCTTCGACTTCTTACCGCGCGCCTTCTCAAGGACTTCTGATATCTCAACCCACTCGCCTCCACGACGCTTGCTCTCATCGGCTGCTTCCATGAAAGCGAACAGCTCTATGGTTTCCTGAGGATCGATCGGTGCCTTGCCCGTCTTGAGGAACTTCACGATCTCGGCGATCAACGGAGCATAGCCGTCATACTTGCCAACCGTTTCGTCTTTGCCCTTGGCGCCGATCGCAATACCTCCATAACCGCGACGCTCACGAAAAATCCCAAAGCGATTACCCTTCCAGAAACCCGTGACCTCGATCTTGCCGTCGGCGGTCTTGCTGCGTTGGACCTTTTGGCAACCCGTACCCATGACGGCAAAGAGGGATTCGCAGCCATGCACGCCATACCAGAACAAGTCGGGGTGATGCTCTTCCAGACCGGCCGGGCTGCCGGTCAACGCGTAGTGCACGCGGCCAATTGATCCGCCACGAACGGCCTGGGTTCCCTTCCCATAACGGAGCGATGAGGAGCTGAAAACCGGGACCTTCTTCTTCTTGGCAAGATCGAATATGCGCAGGACATCGCGGAGCGACCCGGCCATCGGTTTGTCAATAAAGAGCGGCTTGCCGGCATTGATGACGGGGCGCGCCTGCTTCCAATGCGGACGGCCATCGACGCTCTCCAACAGCACGGCATCAACGTGTTTGCACATCTCTTCGATCGTGTCGTACATCTTCACACCGAAGTCCTTCTTCAAGGTCTCGGTGAAACCATCGATACGATTAAAACTGCTGGGGATGTCCTTGCTCCCGCCCTTGAAGGCCGCGACCACCTTTGCGCCGGGGACATGTGACTTGTTCTTCTTGTCGTTCAACACCTTGGTGAAGGCGATCACGTGTGAGGTGTCCAGACCGATAAGGCCGAGCTTGAGTTCGGCACGAACGGTGGCAGTGAAGAGAAGGCAGGCGACGAAGAGTTGAGTGAATTTCATAATTGGTGACAGGGTTATGCATTCGACGCATCTGAGTGCCAAGCATTGAATTGTTTTTCCGCAAGGCCGCTCGCCCGGAATTCGAATCGTCACTTGCACTCCCCGGCCCGCGGGCCTGCACCGGTCGCGGATAAGAACCACGGAACGCATTCCACACAATCGATAGGAAGAAGCCGAATCTCAGGGAAAGACTGCGCTATCGTTTTGACAATTTCATCGCGGAGGGAGGCGCGGGAATCTTCTCGCTGCTCATGGTGGTCTTCATGATCGGCTACGCGGCCGTCGGGGCGCTGAGCGCTTGGATCGCTTCCACGGGGACGGAATCACAATGGAAGAAAGATACCCCGGGCCAGATCTTCATCGCCTTCCTGCAAATGACCGATCCGGGGAATATGGCTCAGGATATTGAGTCTTCCCCGTGGCTGAAGATCCCCGCAGTGCTCGCCGGAGTGGTTGGCATCGTGCTTCTTTACGCACTGATTGCGTTTATCACCACCGCCTTGATCGATCGCATGAACGCCCTGAAGAAGGGTCGGTCGCGGGTGATCGAAGACGAACACACGCTCATCCTCAGCTGGCAGCCGCAACGGGTGGTGGAAATCATTCGGGAGGAAAAGAACCTGAGTGATGCCCAAACCGTGAAGGCGATTCCGGCTCTCACCTCTGCATGTGATCCGGGAGATCGCGAACTCTACATCGTGGCGGAAATCTTCGACCGCCATCATCACGAAATCCTGGCCTCGGTATTGGTGCAAACCAGTCGTTCGGTCGGTCTATCGGTCGCGTATGGTGAGATCCTATCCTTTGATGGCTGCGAGATGTATTTTCACCAGGCGAACTGGCGGGGGATCACCTTTGCGAAGTGCTCTATCGTTTTCCCGACGGAGTGCTGATGGGGATCCGCCGTTCCGACGGACAACTGTTGATCAAGCCAGACACGAACACCGAACTGGCCGACGACGATGACGTGCTCATTCTTGCGCAGGACGATTCCACGATCGAATTCAAGCGTCGCGCCATTGCGAAGGCGAACGAGCATCCCCTGCACGAACTTCGCCTCGAGCAACGGATCGAAAACGAGTTGATCATCGGCTGGAACCTGAAAGGAGTAGTCATCGTTCGCGAATACGCTGAATACGTAGTCGAAGGATCACGCATCGACGTGATTATCAAGGATCCGAGTCCGAAAACCGTTCGCGGAATTGAACAGCTGAACCAGGAACTCGAGCAACTCACCATCCAACTACACCAGAAAGATCCACTGCTGCCGGACACGATTCTCGAATCCAAACCTGGCACTCGCGACAACATCATCATCATCGGTGG
The DNA here is from genome assembly GCA_002715965.1 of Verrucomicrobiales bacterium. Lineage (GTDB taxonomy): Bacteria > Verrucomicrobiota > Verrucomicrobiia > Limisphaerales > JAYPXF01. Next base: position 103,234 of record PBAL01000024.1, read on the forward strand.
CGAACAGGCCGATCCGGAAAAAGCGGATGCATACACAATTCTTCTCCTGCTGCTTCTGCGCGGTGTGCTCGCCGAACATGCGCAAGAAACCGTCAACACGCGCCTGATTACGAAAGTCATGGATTCGTCCAATCGAAGCCTGATAGCACAGACAGGTGTGAAGGATTTCATCATCAGCAATCGCTTCATCAGCATGTTGATCGCCCAAGTGAGCGAAGAACCCGACATGCGCAATGTATACGAGCAGTTATTCGATGAAGATGGGTCGCAGATCTATCTGAAACCGCTGTCAGTGTACTTCGACGACATGCCCGAGAGCCTTAGCTTTGCGGACTGCATGGCCATCGCCCTGAAGCGTGACGAAATCTGCCTCAGCATAAAGATCAAGGAACTGGAGCTGAAGAAAGATGAGAACTTCGGCGTGCAGCTCGTTCCCGACAAGAAGAAGACCTACCAGTTGAACGGAGACGACTGCCTGATCGTCCTTGCTGAAGACGAGGCGTGAATAGTTCTTCGAGTGGCGCTCAAGCAGGAGGGAAAACTGTCAATAGGTCTGTTGGTTGGTGTTCCTGATACTGAACTCCGAAAGCAGACCATCTCCACTCGAAGCGTTCTCACCCCTGCCTACTCCCGCTGGGCCGTCCATTACCCACAAATTTATTGGCACAATCTCAGAACCATGCTGGCGCCATCGGGCTTGGAGCATCCAACTGAATTGAGCGGACTCACGTCCGAATCTACGAGTGGAATGGGTCAGTGATTGAAGAGGAATTCCTTGCTGGAGATCAATGCCCAGACGATGTCCTCGTAAGCTTCGCGCCTGGCAAGTTTGATATCGGACTTGGCTTCCTTCGCGCGATTAAGTTTTTTCTCCACGTGTTCGATCCCAACGTTTGCTTCGTGCGACATCGGTTTCCGTGAGAAGGCCCACAGGTAGAGTTCCTGCATTTTCTGTTCGTCGTTGAGTTTGTCGTTCGATGCGAGTTCCGCAGCGCGACCGGCATCGGCACTGAGCTTGGCCTGGATGTCCTTCGAATTCAGGAGATGAAGGCTCTGCGCAAGACTTGCGTCCTGAGAGCGCTCGCAGGCACAGGCGCTTGCGCTGTCGGGACGTCCGAAAACCTGGAGGAAGTAGCTCTTCGAATTGAAGTAGTTGTCGGGAAGCTGAACTGCGCGGGTGCCGGTCGGAAGCCCCGTCCATTTGTTCTCCGATTTCGTGAGACTGTTGATGGCGTCCAGCAAAACCTCAGCAGTGAGACGTTTCGGGTAGTAGCGCGAGAAATATTGTTTGTCCTTCGCGTTGTGGCTATTGGGAATCGCACTCAACTGGTACGTGGATGATGTCACTATCGAGCGAACCAGTTTCTTCAGGTCGAAACCGGACTTGATGAAGTTGTCGGCCAATGCATCGAGCAATTCCGGGTTGGTCGCCGGATTGGTTTCGCGCATGTCGTCTTCAGGTTCCACGAGGCCGCGATTGAAGAAGTGCTTCCAATAGCGATTCACGAGGGCGTGGGCGAAGAATCGGTTCTCAGAATTCGCCATCCAGTCCACGAGAACGTGGCGGGCGTCATCGTCAGCAGTGAGCGTGACGGGACTTGCACCGAGGCCCGCAGGCATGACCTTCTGGCTGTTCTTCTTATTGGTGCCGGTGGGAACACGCCGGCTCGCATAGATCATTTCCTCGCCCGGTTGAGATCCTGGCCGGCGGCTGATCTGGGAGAAGAACGCGCCAAAGCTGTAGTAATCGGCCTGGCTCCATTTCTCAAAAGGATGATGGTGGCATTGGGCGCATTGCAGGCGCGTGCCCAGGAAGAGCTGAGCGGTGTCCTCAAGCTGCTGATTGGAGGTCTTGACCTGCCGATACCAGGCGACCGGGGGGTTGTGTCCAATGTCTCCGGAGGCCGCGACGATCTCGCGCACGAAGACATCGTAAGGCTTGTTGCGATGCAGGCTTTCGCGAATCCACGAGTGGAAGGCATAGGTGCCACGCATATAGGGCTCAGTGCGCCCGCCAACGACTGTGCGTTGATTGCGCAGGAGCGCGCCCCAATAATTTGCGAAATAGTCGGCGTAATCCGTGCTGGCGAGGAGTGAGTCCACCCACTTTTCACGTTTCTTCGGATCCTTGCTCGCGAGGAACTTTTCAACTTCGCTCTTGTTCGGCAACCGGCCGGCAACGTCGATCGATACGCGACGGATGAAGGTTTCATCATCGCTCAACTCACTGGGAGGCATGCCGACTTTCTTCAGCTTCTTGAAGACCAAGGTGTCAATGAAGTTCTGCTCGGGCGGAAGGTGTTTGACCGGCGCACCCAACGGAAGCGATGCGATAGAGACGGCAACCTTGCCCTGGTAGCGAACCATCACGGCCACGTCACCGGGTTGCTTGTGCATGCTGACCAAACCGTGTTCATCCACCTCCGCGACTTCTTTCTCGTTGGGTTCAAAGAGAGAGGCGCGGGTGACATCCTCCACATGACCGTCGGAGTAATGTGCGAACACGCTCAGTTGTTGCTTCGCTTCGGGCTTCATGACGCGTTCGCGAGGGAACACCTCGATGCGCGTCACGGTCGGATCATCGGCATTGCCAAAGGGCATACCCTGTGCAATCCAACGTCGGAGGAGATTGTAATCGTGAGAATCAACTTCGATCTTTTTGCCGCCACCATGGGGCACAACGGCCGCGCCTTTGCGAAGCAGGAGTGAATGATCAGGAGCTGCCGGAAAGATCCGTCGCATGCGGGCTTCCTTGACGAGGTATTCGTAGTCTTCCTGCGGTTCGAACCCAAGCAGCGACAGACGAAAACCATTTTGGCCGCCGGACTTGCCGTGGCAACCACCGCCATTACACCCCGCCTTGGTAAAGATCGGCACGATCGCGTTGGCAAAGTTGATGGGTTGTGGCGTTTCGAATTTTTCCACCGAGACTTTCGTAACGGTGGTGATCTCACCGAACTTGGCCGTGATGGTCGCAGTCCCGTTTCCTGCTGGGCGAACGAAGCCGGCTTTGTCGACAGTCACGACATTCTTGGGAGCCACCTCATACTTCACCGCACGGGTGGCATCCTCGCGCCGACCATCCTTCAGATAGGCGTTCACCAGCAACTGCATGCGATCGTCCGCGCCTTTGAGGTGCAGTTGCTTCGCATTCTTGCTCATTGGAAGGGATTCAAATTCCAGCTTCGCGATGGCCAACTCGGCCCCGACGGTGGGAGCGAAGGCGATCGCCAATGCGAGGGAAAGGATCGTTCGTGTCATGGTTGTCTCTTTTCTAAATCGAAATCGTTTTTTGCGAAAGCGTGTTATCTCGGGGTTTGAGCTGGGGAATCAGACCAGTTCCGGCACCAATTTGTGTTGATAGTCGACGATCGGATGCGGTCGACCGGCGTGGTCAGCAAAAATGGTCGCGTGAGGATCGATGCCCATCTGGTGATACAGGGTAGCGTGGACTTCGCCAAAATGAACGGGACGCTCGGCGATCTCTCCACCAAGACGATCGGTCGCGCCAATCACCTGCCCCATCTTCATGCCGCCCCCAGAAATCAATCCACCACCCACCTGCGGCCAGTGATCGCGTCCGGCGTTCCCATTGATCTTTGGCGTGCGGCCAAATTCACCCCACGCCACTACGGCAACATCGTCCTGCATTCCGCGTTGATGAAGATCCTCAATCAGAGCCGAAAGCCCCTGGTCGAAGTATGGCAGATGCGTATCCCGCGCTTCACTGAAATTGCTGGAATGGAAATCCCATCGCCCAAAGTTCAGCGTGACGCAACGGGCACCGGCCTCGACCAGCCGCCGGGCCATGAGGAAATGTTCGAGATTCCGCGGCGCGCCGTCGCCATAATTCTTGGTGAAACCCTTGCCGTAGCGTTCGCGGATTTTCGGATCTTCTTTGGAAAGATCCAATGCCTCAACAACCCGGCTTGAAGTCAGCAATCCGAGTGCACGTTGCTGGAACGAATCAAGGCCGTCGAGTTCACCGCTCGCATCCACATCGCGTCGAAGCTGGTCAAAGTTCTTCAACAGGCCTCTGCGATCATCGAAGCGCGAGCCGTCAATTCCTCTCAAACTAAGATCGTCTTTGCCCGGACCACTGGGGCGAAACGCTGTATGCGCCGTGCCAAGGTATCCAGGATGCCCCGGCGAACCATAGGGAGGATGTCCGGCTTTCGGCGCGAGTCCCACAAACGGGGGGACCGATTCGTGTTGATGCCCGAGCACCTTCGATATCACCGGACCAATCGCAGGCCAGCCACCGGGAGGCGGGTTCTGCCAACTACGACCGGTATAGCAGATGTGGGAATCGTGTGCGCCATTCGGTGAGCCATGCACCGAGCGAAGTGGCACGCACTTGTCCATGACTTTGGCGAGGCGAGGCAAATGTTCGCAGATGCGGATGCCGGGAACATTCGTCGGGATGGAATTGAACTCACCGCGAATCTCACGAGGCGCATCTTCCTTCAGGTCATACATGTCCTGATGCGGAGGCGCACCGACAAGGTAGATCATGATGACGGCCTTATGCGACTTACCGACACCGGACTGCGATTCGGCTCGAAGCAGGTTCGGCAGTGAAAGCCCCCCCATGCCGATCGCGCCGACCTGCAGGAACTCACGACGCGAATACCCGTCGCAAAGTTTGCCGCTCGATTTGCCGTAAATCTTTAACATCGTGTCTCTAAACGGAAACGCGCGCGGTGAGCCACGCGCGCTTTGGAAAACTCAATCAGATCAATTCCTTCATCGGCTGAATGCCGGGATCAACCAGATATTGCGGTCGGCCACTGAGGTCCTCGATCGTGACCTGGTTCACGTCGATACCGAGTTGGTGATAGACCGTGGCAAAGACCTCGCCGAATTTGACGGGCCGGCTCGCGGCTTCTCCACCAAGTCGATCGGTGGATCCAATCACCTGCCCGGTCTTCATGCCACCGCCGGCAAGGACGGCGCACGAAACGCGTGGCCAATGATCGCGGCCCGCCTTGGAATTGATTTTGGGCGTACGGCCGAATTCACCCCAAACAACGATCGAGGTGTCGTCCAGCATCCCGCGTTGATCAAGGTCATCAACCAATGCCGTCAGGGCCTGGTCGAGCATGGGAAAGTCCTGGCGGCCGCGACTGAAGTTACCGCCATGCCAATCCCAGCGACTGAAGGCGAGAGTCACGCAACGCACACCGGCTTCCACCAGGCGGCGCGCCATCAGGAAATCGTCGAGCAACTTGTGCGATCCGTCCGCCTGTCTCTTCGCGCTGCCCCGTCCGTAACGATCACGCAACTTCGGGTCTTCCTTCTCCAAGTCGAGTGCTTCAGCGAGTCCGCTGGAGGTGAGAATTCCGAATGCGTTCTGTTCGAAAGAATCCAGTCCGTCAATCAATCCGCTGTTGTCGACATCGCGCCGGAAATTGTCGAAAGAACTCAAGAGCGACTGCCGGTCGCCCAATCGATCAAGAGTGCCATTCAACGTAAGATCGGCTTTGCCATCGAAGGTCGGTTTGAAAGGCGCGTGAGCGGTGCCGAGAAAACCCGGCATTCCGGGATCACCCCACGGGCGATGACCACACACAGGTTGCAGTCCGGCGAGCGCGGGTGCGCCGTCGTTCTTCGCGCCCATGACCTTCGATACGGTGGAACCGAACGAAGGCCATCCGCCGGTCGGCGCGCCATTCCTGCTATAACGCGGATAGAGGCACTGCAACGCGTTGTGCCCGCCATTGGCGCCGACCATCGAACGGATGAAGGCAAACTTGTCGGCCATTTTGGCCATGCGGGGAAATTCCTCGCAGATCTGAATCCCATCGACGTTCGTGGAAATCGGGCTGAACTCGCCACGAATCTCACGAGGCGCATCCATCTTGAGATCCCACATGTCCTGATGAGGCGGCCCACCGGGAAGGAAAATCATAATGACGGACTTGTTGGACTTCCCAACACCGGCCTTGGCTTCGGACTTCAGCAGCCCCGGAAGGGCCAGTCCGCCGAGCCCCAACGCGCCAACGCTCAGGAAATTTCGCCGGGATACTCCGTCGCATAATTTGAACTTGGAACCTGGAATCGTCAGCATGGTCGTTGAGTATTTTTGAAAATCTAGCATCGGACGCACTGATTCCAACGAAAATTCTAACGCTTCGTCGTCAGAAAAACTGGTAGCAGATTGGATTTCTGGACAAAAAACGAGCCAAACAGCCGGGATTCGCTATCTTCTCCGAGGACAGAATCTGGTGAATCTCGACTGACTCGCGTCCATCCAAAGATCCAGCCTAAGGAACCCCACATGAAGTTGCTAGCTGCCGCACTTCTCCTCGGACTCACATTTCACCTCGTCAGCGCCGCGCCATTTGACACGATATCGTCCCTGAACGACCCCAAGCTCGCCCGAAGGGCCAACCGGAAAGACATCGCCGATCGCGCGCATGAGGTGAATGAGGTCATCGAACATCAGCGCGGGCGGGCCAGGCTGTCCGACATGAAGGAACTCGCCGATCGCATTCTGGACTTCGCACGGAAGTCGCCCAAGCAGCGGGACAATCCGCCTCCCAAACCCCGGAGAGTCTACGAGATGTCCCGCCACTCAATCGTGGGACAATCGCGGGCGGAATTCATGCGTTCAACGGATGCCTGATCCTTGAATCCGCTTCCCGTGATCAAGCACACCACGGTCCCCTGCCCGGCAATATCTCCCCGCTCCAACGAGGCAAGCGCACCTGCGACTGAGACGGCGCCTGCCGGTTCGCAGAAGATCCCCTCCTCTTCCGCCAGACGCTTCTGCGTTGCCCAAACTTCTTCGTCTGAAACCAGGTGGCCGGTGCCTCCTGATGCGCGGCATTCACGAATCACTTCATTCCCATCAATCACGCTCGCAACTTGGAGCCCGCTGATCTGTGAAGTGCAATCCACGTCGTGCGCATTATCGCTGCCATCACGCAATGGACTGGAAATCGTATCATTCCCATCCGGTTGCACGCAGTGAACAGCTGGCCTCGAATTACCCCGGCTGAATCCCCGCGCTACAGCAACAGTGAGACCGCCTCCACCCGCCGGCGAAAACACATGTGAAACATCAGCGCATTGATCGGCCAGTTCCATCGCCATGCTTCCCACACCGGTCATTCCCAACGGGCTGTATGCGAAGGCGCTGATCTGCAGCGCATGCCCATCTGCCTTCCCCAGCAGTTGAAGACGTTCGAAGGTCTGCTCCGTGACGACCGGATCCAGACCAAAGCCTTTCACGCGAAAGACTTCCGCACCATAGGCCAGCATCTGCTGCAGCTTGGAAGCAGGCGCGCCTTCCACAACAGCGATCCGGCATTTGATTTTCGCGGCTGCGCAATACGCAGCGAGAGCCGCTCCAGTGTTACCGCTGGATGTGGCAACGCAGGTATGCTGCCGATTCGTAACCATGTGAGAAATGGCCGACGCGGCAAATCGGTCCTTGTAGGATCCGCTTGGATTGTTCTGTTCCAGTTTGAATCGCAGATCGGCAAAATTCGCCTTGGGGCCGATGGCCCTTGAGCGAACCAACGGCGTGCCCCCTTCTCCCAGCGTCACCCGAGCCGGCTCAGGAACGCCTTCGGCTATGTGCTCCCATTGCCAGATGCTCATGACTCGCCCACTCGTTCAGCGATTACACAAATGGCGTCACCTTTGTTGACGTTCATATCCTCCCGCACGACGACGACTTTGCCCGTTTGCTCCGCATGAACGGTGGCCGTGTCATTGTCGGCTGCGGTTACAGTTCCAAGTGCATCACCAGTCGAAACCTCCTGCCCCAACTCAACATCGCGATTCAGGATGCCAGCCATTGGAGCTGGATTGCAGACCTGCATGTGGCCTGAACCGGGGCGAGGATCCTCAATAACTTCCTGCTCCTTTAGGGGCGATTTCCCCTGAATCATCCCGAGATATCGCATGACGCCAAGGCATCCTTGAGTCAGCTCATCAACTCCTTCGATCTGCTCAGCACCTCCGAGATACTCAATGTAGATCGCGGGCACATTCGCGTCGCGCGCAACCGAGAGTGAGCGGCCGTCGAGATTTGCGGAGGTGCCCCAAATGAACGGCAGCCCGAAAGCACGCGCCATGGCCCTTTGTTTCTCAAGGATATCTGCATTCGAATGCATGACGTAGCCGGCCAACGGAAGCACGCTCATCGCCTTGCCACCGGAGTGCAGATCGACGTAGTAGTCAGCCGATCGAATGAACTGAGTGAGATCATGAGCCGCCTGCTGCGTAGTCGTTCCGTCAGGATTTCCCGGACAAACGCGAGCCAGGTCCAACCCGTCCGGGCCGCAGCGGTGCGCCAGTTCGAACGCCGGCTGGTTCACGATCGGCACCAGGGTGACCTTGCCATTGAGAGGAATCGTCTCCGAAGCCTGCTTGCGAAACAACTGTTCCAGTTCCCTGACGGCGCGAATCGGAACAAACTCATCTCCGTGCACACCCGCGCTGATGAGCAGATGCGGTCCGCCTGAATCCCCCTCGAACACGTGCTTGATGAGTTCAACGGACATGTTGGTCTGTCGTTCAAGCCGGATCGGCTTCGCTGGGCAATTCGTCCGCGCGCATGTCCTTGAAGCGAAACAGACCGTCAACCGGCAGAACAGCTCCGCTGATGTAATCGGCGTCATCTGATGCGAGGAAGGCAGCCGCCTTGCCAATGTCCTCGGGTGTGCCCATGCGTCCCCAAGGCAACTTGCGCGACTCCTCCTCGATCACCTCGTCGGAAAACGTGGCACGTTCGTTCGGGGTATCGATCCAGCCCGGCTCAATCGAGTTCACATTGATTCGATGGTGGCAGAGTTCCACAGCCATCGTTTGTGAGAAGTGGTTCAGCGCGATCTTGGCAGCGCCATATGGAGCATTGCGTGCGAAAGGCATCTCAGCCTGAACGCTGCTGATGAAAATGATCTTCCCGCCCTTCCCTCGTTCCACCATGTGCCGGGCCACGAATTGGCTGAGGTGAAATCCGGCCTTGAAAGTCGCCTCGATCACCCGGTCAAAATCTTCGGGATCGAAGTCGAGAAAGGCCTGACGTTTACCAAAGGCGGGATTGCTGACGAGAATATCGATTTGTCCGTGAGCCTCCAGTGCCTTCGACACCAATGACTCGCTCCCGGCACGCGCAAAGACGTCGCTCCCGATCGGCGTGCATTGAACGCCAAGTCCTCGAATTTCCTCCGCACTCCGCTCAAGATCCGGACTCCCGGGACGATCATTAATAACGAGGTCCGCCCCCCGCCGGGCCAGTTCAATCGCGCAGCCTTTGCCGATGCCCCTGCCGGCACCGGTCACCAATGCAGTCCTGCCTTCCAAACTCATGAATCAGACTTTGTCGAAGCCTTTCACGTTTTGTTCAAGCGCCGATTTCCAACTGGCGAATTCCGCACTGTGAACCAGCAACTGGGCTCCCATCTCGCGTTGCTTCTTCATATCGTCAAAACCAATCATCGGTCCGCCCCACGCCTTGTTGTGTTTCTTGCACGCCGCGGCAACTTTCTCATAGGCCTCGTCCAGAGTCATCTCACCGCTTTGGCGCAATCGCAGACCCAGATCTCCGGGACCAACAAACACAATATCAACACCCTCGGTCGCTGCAATCGCTTCAACATTGTGCACGGCTTCCGGCGTTTCGATTTGAACCGCCAAGAAAGTCTCCCGATTGGCCCAAGCGACATATTCGTCCGCATCATGAAGATGGAAATCAGAATCCAAACCGGCATTGTCCAAACCGCGCTCACCGAGGGGCGGGAACTTCGTCGACTTCACCAGCATCTCGGCTTTCTCAGCCGTCGAGACGAACGGAATCAACAATCCGGACGCGCCCTCTTCCAAGTAGCGATACAGGCCCGTCGCCTCCAAGGTCGGCGGGCGCATCATGAGATCGATGTCGTAGAGATGGGCGTACGCGGCCATCGCCTGGACCTGATAAATCGTGAAGGCACGGTGCTCCATATCGATCCAGATGCAGTCGTATCCGTTGCGTGCCGCATGGCAGATGTAAGCCGGGATATAATGGCCCAACACACAGGTGCGAATGGGTTCGCCTGCGCGGATTCGCGCCAAGGTCTTGCTCTTTCTCATGTGCGGCGGAGGCTAAGGTGTGGGGGTGGTTGGTGGAAGGGTTAAAGGGTGATCAGTTGAAGGGTACAAAAAAGCGGCTCCCAATTCGGGAGCCGCTTGCGAATTCTTTCAACTACGACTTGTCACCATCAACGGGCTTGTCGTCCGCCGGTTTGCTTTCCTCAGCCGGCTTCGAGTCACCGGATCCGCCGGCTGCCGCACCTTCAACAGCGATCGACACGGGCTTGTAGCCGCCGATG
>PBAL01000025.1 GCA_002715965.1 Verrucomicrobiales bacterium
ATCTGTTTGTGTCGTCTTGTACCGATCCGGTAGATCTACGGGTGGAACGATACGGCAACTCCAGTGGCAGCCCATACGCTTGAGCCTTCTGGCGCATGGGTTGTGCGCCACCGGCCAATGAACAAGAATTAGCTTAATGATAGGACGTTCCTTACCTCCCGGACTCAAGGCGAAACTCGGTCATTGCATGAACATGACCAATTCTCGCTATCGATTCCTGATGCGACATCCGGCTCAGCCGGGGCTTCAGGTGGAGAATTCAGCCGAGTTTACCCGCAAGTGCGCTGACCTTGCGGTGCAGTGGATTCTGCATCATCAGAAATCGCAGCCGGACGGGGGGGTTACTGCGCATGTCTACTTCAACAAGGGCAGGATGAAACTGAGTCCATCCTACCCGGAAGTCACGGGCTATATCATCCCAAGCCTGTATGATTATGCGAAGGAGTCGACAAGCCGGAGGTTCGTGAAGCCGCGATTCGGGCGACAGATTTCGAACTGCCGCTGCAGGATGAAAAGGAAGGTTGGTTTCCCGGCGGACGCGTTGGTGAGACGCGGAGGCCTTCAATTTTCAACTCCGGCATGATCATCCACGGCTTGGTCAGAACCTATCGAGAAACGAAGGAGGATAAGTATCTGAAATCCGCCCAACTGGCCGGCCGTTGGATTCGCGATCGTCAAGAAAAGAGCGGAGTGTGGGGCTCCAGCAATTACCTCGGCATGAAACGGACCTACGACACCAAGGTCTGCGAATCACTTTGTGAAGTGGATGAGGCAGCCGGCACGAAGGAATTCGAAGAATGTGTGCGTTGCAATCTGGATTGGGTTTATCGCCATCAGCTTCCCAACGGCTGGTTCAGCAATTGCGACAATTCGTATCTCAAGAACAATGCGCCGTTGACCCATACCATTGGCTACACCACTCAGGGCTTGTTGCAGTGTTACCACTCACTTGGCGACCAGGAGATTCTCGACTGCGCGATGAAACCCTTGGTCGCACTGTTGCATCGTGCCGAGGTTCACGGTTGTCCGTTGTCCGGCCGCTATGATTCAAACTGGAAGCCCGCAGTGGAGAGCACCTGTGTGACCGGCAACGCCCGGATCGCGCTTTGTTGGTATGACTTGTGGGAAATCACCGGCGACAATCGTTTTCTGAATGCAGCGCTGAAGATGACCGACTTTCAGAAGACGAGGCGAAGGCGCGACTGATCTCCGAACTCGGATGGCGCGACTACGGCGGCAAGCATTTTGAGTCCGTTTTCACACGCTTCTATCAAGGCTACATCCTCCCCAACAAATTCAACATCGACAAACGGAAGCCGCATTATTCCAACCTGATTTGTTCCGGGCAGATGACGCGTGACGAGGCCTTGGAGGAACTGAAGAAACCGACCTACGATCCCAAGCTCCAACTCGAAGACAAGGCCTTCGTGGCGAAGAAGCTCGGCTTCTCGGAGGACGAATTCGAGGAGGTGCTCACTCAGCCCAATCGTGAGCACACGGAATTCCAAACGGATGAAGCCGCCCGCAACCGCTATCAGAAGATCATGAAGATCACCAAGCCCTTCCGTTTCTTCAAAGCCCGCAAGCGACTGGTGTGAGAATGTCAAAAAGCACTGAACAATTCGTTCAATGCGATTGCGGCACGTCCACCGCGAATGGCTGGCGAAACTCGACGCATCCCAGACCCTGCGTGGAAATCAACGTGGATAACCACTCCGGCTTCAACCGACAGTCGAAACTGCTTTGGCCGGCATCACCTAACCGAAATCGTCTCTGATAAACATCCTCTACATCGCCTTGGAGTTTCCGCCCGCGCAAACTGCGGGCATGTTTCGTTCGTTCGAGTTCGTCAAACGACTTCCGTCCCACGGGATCCGGCCAATCGTTCTGACGCTTGAACCGTCAAAGAAGTTCTTCGATCGCCCGCAGAATCCGAAACTCCTGGAAGAACTCCCTGATGAAGTTGAGATCTATCGCCTCTCCGATCGTCACTACAAAATTCCGAAAACCAAACTCGGCTGGTTCCTGCGCATCTTCTTTCGAACCATGCGCGATGATGATCTCTACACGGCGACCCGGCGGCAGGCGAAGGAATTGATCCAATCCATCCGGAAAAAGCACGCGCCTCAGGCCGTCATCGTTTCGATTCCACCCTTCTCGGGCAGCGAACTTGCTTTGGACGCCGTTGATGGTCTCGAATGTCCCCTGATCGCGGATTTTCGCGACGGCTGGTCACAATGGGAAACGAACATGTTCCAGACCAAATGGCACTGTACGAACATGGTGCGCCTGGAACGCCGGTTTGTGGGAAGAGCGAGTTCGGTGATAACCGTCACGCCTGAACTGACCCGCCTGTTCGAACGTACCAACGGGCACGCAAAGGCCGCCGGGTTTCACACGATTGCCAACGGCCATCAGATAGACTTCGACCAACCGACTGAATCGGATGCCGATGTGCGGAAACCGGATCATGTGTGGAAAATCGGCTACGTCGGCACCTACTACTACAACCCCGATCTGGAACGATTGGCAGCCACGCCTTGGTATCGCCGTCCATTGGGCAAACAGCTTCAGTACAGCCCGCTCAAGGAAGAGTGGATCTATCGCAGCCCGAACTTTTTCCTCCGCGCCCTTGGAGCCTTCATCGAGAAGAATCCGGAGTACGAAAAGCGGATCGAATTCCATCACGTGGGTGACGTGCCACCTTGGTTGAACGAAATGGCTGAAGAATTTGGGGTGAAGGACAATTGCGTGTTCCACGGCTTCGTCCCCAAACCGGACGCGATGAAATTGATTGAGGAGTTCGACGGTTTTCTATGCACCTCGATGAGGCGCGAAGACGGAGGTGACTATTGCCTCGCCTCAAAGACTTTTGACTATCTTCGTTTCCGCAAACCGCTGCTCGGATTCGTGTGCGATGGAACACAGAAGAATTTTCTGCTCAAGTCGGGATGCTCGGCGGTATGTGATCCGGATGATCTCAATGAAGGAGTCAGCGTGATCGAAGATTTTGTGAACGGAAAGATCAGCACCACACCGACCGCGGATTTTTTGCGCGGCTATCATCTGGACGAGCTGACGCAGCAGCTTGCCGAAGTCGTGAAAGGAGTCACCGCAAACTGATGGCCAAGGAATTCATCCACACCCTGCTCTATCTCCTGGGACTGCACTCAGCCCGCACCCAGACCTCTGCGGCCGAACGCGCAGCGGTTGCCAGGCACGCGTCCGGCTGCAAGCGCCTCGCCGAGATTGGGGTGTTCGAGGGCGCCACCACGCGGGTGATCGCCGACAACATGCATCCCGAGGCGGAGTTCCACGGCATCGATCCATTCTTCAAGGGGAGGATTGGCGTCTGCTGGAACGAGTTCATTGCACGCCGGGAAGCGAGGTGGGGAAAACACGGATCGAACATCAAGTTCTTTCACGGGTTCAGTTTCGATGCAGCGAAGAGCATTTCGGGAGACTTCGATTTCATCTTCATTGATGGTGACCATTCGTTGGAAGGGATCACCAAGGACTGGAAAGACTGGTCGGTGCGCGTGCAACCGGGCGCAATCATCGCGCTCCACGATTCTGTAGTGCCCGACTTTGATCCGCACCGGGGCAGCTTGGGTTCGGTGCAGTATTACGAGTCGCATATTCGCCACGATGATCGCTTCGAGGTGGTGGAAATCGTTGATTCGCTCGCCGTTCTCCGTCGCAAACAGGGTGCTTGACGAATTCATTCGGTGAGCAGTTTTTTCATATCGCCGAACGATCCCAAGTTCGGCCAGGAAATCGCCTCACGGCTTGCGTTTACCGCCGACGCAACGACCTGGAGCGGTTCGGCCCTCGCCGGAAGTTACGCGCTTGCTCGCGTGGATCAGGAAGAACTCTGGTCTCCGGCGGAGGATGTAGAAACATCAACCAGCGTTATCATCGGCGGCCGCCTTGCAATTTCGGAGGATCAATGGAAGCACGCAGAGACCCTGCCGATGCGCGGTGGGCTGGCGGCCCGTCTCATTCTTGATGCGTGGAAAAGTGACTCATCCGGTCTGACCGCACTTCTGAACGGAGCTGCGGCCGTTGCCATATTCGACCCGGACAGCGGGCTCCACCTCTTCACGGATTGCCTTGGCGCGTATCCGGTGTTCCTCGGCTCCAATGGGTTTCTCTGCTCCCATCCGGATGTGTTGGCAGAGGCGATGAAGAAAGCCGGGACGCCGGTCGAGATCGACCACACGTCGCTCGCGGAATGCATCGCGACCGGCACCACTTCCCAACCTCACAGCTATTGGAAGCAGATTCGAATGTTGGAGCCGGGAGCCCACTACACCTGGAGCGGGCGGGAGACGATTGCGCCGTCGCAAGAGTTCTATTGGCAGCCGGCATTTCCCAGCCGGGAAGAATCCGACGATACCATCGTTGCCGATCTGGCGAGTGCGCTGAAGACTGCGGTCAAGCTGCGCACCAATCCGCGTTTTGGGAACACGCTTGTGATGCTCAGCGGGGGGGCGGATTCGCGACTCGCCTTGTTCTGCGCGGATTCTCCGTCCAACGTCGATTGCGTCTCGGTCTGTGACGAACCCAATGCTGAAACCGAAACAGCGGCTGCACTTGCAAAGGCCGCTGGTGCATCGCACGAAATCCTCCGGCGCACACCGGACTACTACGGAGAGAATGCCGAAAGAGCCGTTCGCGTGGGCGCCGGCATGCATTCACTGATCGATGCCCATTTCGCAGGCTTCCGCGACCAACTCATGGGGCGTGATCCCGGTGTGATGTTGACCGGTTGTTACGCGGATTATCTGCTGAAAGGTCTCTCATTGAACCGCAGGTACAAGCGACTCTTCGGCAAGGCTCTGCCAGTTTACCGGCAATCGGATTTCAGCTTTCAGTATTACCATCCTCACTGTGAGTTGGGAGAGGCATGGCAATCGCGGGTCATGGATCGCCTGGGGGAACGCTACCGGGAGGAACTGCGGGGACAATATCATTGCCGCGAACTGGAAATGGAAGATCTGCGGATTCGCCCCCTTGCTCGGGAAGCCGACAGTCTGGGGCGCATGCATTCATGGCGCACGCTTCCGTGGGATCCGTTCTTTGCGGATGCCGAAATCGCTGACGTTTGTGCCCGCATGAGTGCGCGGCAGAAACGAAACGGAATCGTGTTCTCTCAGGCGGTCGCCCGAGCCATCGGTCCGGTGGGTTCGGCCATTCGAAACAACAACTACGGCACGCGGCTGGACGCCGGTGAATTCGGACGCATCACCGGATTTCTCGTGGGGGTGGTGAAACGCAAGCTCGGCCTGGAAAAGTCGGGCGGTACCAGTGGATCTTGGCCGAACTGGCATCAATATGCTGAAAGCAGCGAAGCGATCCAACGGCTGTGGTCCAGTCCTTCAAGTGCCGATCGGCAGTTTCTCACGGAAGTGATGGGAGACGATCCGTGGAAGACTGAAGTGGCCGAGTGGGCACGGCATCGTCCGCTCGTTTTTCTCCGCCTGCTCACGGTCAAGATCTGGCTGGGCCAACAAAACCATTGAAGCGAAAACTCAAAGCGCTGGTGGTGTTCGGGTCGATTCCTCTTTTCGGAGCGGAAAAAGGAAATCTGGAGGCGTTGAGAGAACTCTCACAGCACGGCATCGAGCCGGTTTTTCTGACCAACAAGAAGTATGGGCACTTGTTCATCGAGACCGAATTGGACCGGCTCGGATTTCGCTATCACAAGGCCGCTTTTGGACCACGAATTCAAAAGGGGCTCTCGCTTTGGGGAATCTATCTGCTTTTTTGGGGTATGTTCGCCACCTCGTTTGCATTGTGGCGCGCGTGCCGGAAAGAAAAGCCGGATTTCCTCTATTTGATGAACCCGCTTTACGCCTTTTACGTTTGGCCGGCCTTGAAGTTGTTGCGCCAACCCGCGGTGTACCGTCTGGGCGATGAGCCCGCGGTGCACAACTTTCTCTATCGATGGCTCTGGGGATCATTGCAGCGACGATTGAAGAAAGTGGTGGTGATCAGTGATTTCATTGGTCGTTCTGCGGAAGCTTGCGGGTTTAAACCCGCACAGATCAGGCGCATTTACAACGTGGCACCAGATAGTCTGGGAAACGGTGAAGCGAAGAGTGGTGAACTGCGGCTGACATTGCGGAAGATCGTGGGCGACCAGCCCAGCGACCATCAGGAGACGTTCCACCGGGAAGACGGTGTGTTTCATTTGTTGTACATCGGTCAGATCGCCGAACACAAAGGGGTTCAACTTGCCGTGGATGCCTGTCTCAAGCTTGCCAGGGAAGGTCGAAAACTGCGCCTGCTCATCGCCGGTGATCCCAGAAGCGGCCTGGCGGTTTCAATCGCCAAGCAGATTGCTGAAAAGAAAGCGGAGGATGTGGTTCGCATCCTCGGCTTCGTTCGGAATGCCAAAGACTTGTGGCAGGTTGTGGACCTTCACCTGTTCCCGTCGATCTGGGAGGAACCTCTGGGCAACTCCGTGGTCGAGGCGAAGGCGGCAGGGATTCCATCTGTCATTTTCAAGCGTGGTGGCACTCAGGAACTGGTGAAGGACGGCGTTGATGGGCGCAATCTCACGGACGAGAGCTCGGAAGCTTTGGCGGGGGCGATCGAGGGGTACATGGACGATCCCGATCTTGTTCGCGCGCATGGCCGTGCAGCGAAGGAAAGTGCCGAGAATGAGTTTTCTCGTGCGCGCTTTGTCAAGGCCTGGTTGGAGACAATCGATGAGGTGATGGCGTGAGTTGGAAGAAACCACGAATCCTCTTACTGATCGGTCAGCACCTGTCAAACGCGCCGCGACCGCAGAAAGAAGCACTGGCGCTGATGGATGCTGGATTCGACGTCACCATTTCCGGTTCCTGGAATGATGAGCTGCAGGCCAAACGGGATCTCGAGCTCGTGGAACGGCACAACTATCGTTTGCGCAACTACCTTGACATCCGCCCATCGCGGAAGCTGCGTCGATTTGCCGGCCGGGTTCGCAACCGTGTCGCTCGCATTGGCTGGCGTCGCTTGAAACGATTTTCTCCCGAATTGTTGGGATACGGCGCACGCGCGATGTATCGCTTCGCCCGGGATTTTTCGGCCGACCTGACCATCGGGCACTCGGAGGCCTCCCTTTGGGCCTGCCGCCGATTGCATGAATCGGGTCGTCGCATCGGGGTGGATTTTGAAGATTGGTTTTCGCGCGATCTCCTGCCTGAGGCCCGTGCCGCCCGCCCGATTTCCAAGCTGGCAGAACTGGAAAAATTCGCAGCAGAACACAGCACCTATCATCTCACCACTTCGGATGTCCTAGCGAAAGCGATGAGCGAAGCCAATGAAACGAGGAGAGCAGCAACGGTATATAACGTTTTTCCCAGGGCGGAAGGAACGGACATCGACGGGCAACGACTGGATCGCATCACCGACGATCGGCCTTCGCTGCATTGGTATTCCCAGACCGTCGGGCCGGGGCGCGGATTGGAAGAGGTCTGCGACGCGGTTGCGCAGATCGATGAACCCTTGGAACTACACTTTCGTGGGCGATGTGATCCGGATTACGAGGGCTCATTGCGTCAGCGGCTACGAGACGATCAGCGTGCTTTTTTTAAGATTCACGACACGGTGTCGAACGCCGAGCTGCCGAGTCGTATCGCGGATCACGATATCGGGCTCGCTCTGGAGCAGCTCTATTGCGACAGCCGAAATCTCACCATCACGAACAAGTTCTTTCAGTACCTGCAAGGGGGGCTCGCCGTGGTGGCCTCCCGTACGGACGGTCAGGTCGAGGGCGTCAGCAAAGCCAAATGCGGTGTGCTGGTCGAACCGGGCAACGTGGACGATTTGAAGCGAGGCTTGTTGCCATTGCTCAAGGACAGGCAACATCTTGAGGAACAGAAGGTCGCAGCGCGGCACGCTGCGAAAGAGTGTTTTTCATGGGAACACATGCAACCGATTGTGGTGGAGCAGGCGGAGAAAGCACTGGCGGGCGCGTAAACTTCGGATCTGGTGAAACACGTCCTTATCATCTCTCCAAGTTTTCCCCCGCTCAACACGGCCGACTGTCATCGCGTTCGACTGAGCGTTCCCTTTTTCGAAGAATTTGGCTGGAAACCGACGGTGCTGATGGTGAATCCCGAGCTGAATGAATCTTCGAAAGATCCTTTGCTTGTGGAAACTGTGCCCGATGAAATCGAAGTGATTCAGGTCGGCGCGATGAATCCGAAGTGGACGCGGAAGGTGGGCCTCGGGAGCTTGGGGATACGCGCCCTGCCCTACATGAAGAAAGCCGGGGACAAACTGCTTCGGCGGGGTGATATCGACCTGGTTTACTTCTCCACCACGATGTTTCCGGTGACCATTCTGGGAGCAAGATGGAAACGAAAGTTCAAGGTGCCGTACATCATCGACATGCAGGATCCCTGGCACGATGACTACCATCTGACGAGGCCCAAGTCGGAACGTCCCAAGAAATTCTGGTTCTCCCACCGCCTCAACAAGACCTTGGAGCCACGGGCAATGCGCCGTGTGGATGGGATCATTTCCGTGTCGGACAAATATTCCAAGACGCTGCAGGATCGTTATTCGAATATCCGGCCGGAGATGTGTGACACCATTCCTTTTGGAGCCAGTTCCCGGGATTTTGAGTTATTGGACCGCGTGACGCTGGATAACGAAGCGTTTGATCCCAATGACGGGATGGTCCATGTCGTGAACACGGGAAGCGCGGGCGGCCACACCATGCGTTTTTCCTTCACGGTCATTTTCACCGCGTTGAAGAAGGGATTGGAAACCAATCCGGAATTGTTCGAACGGATCCGGATGCATTTCCTCGGCACCACCTACGCGCCCAACGGCACCGGAGCGAACACCGTTCTTCCCATCGCCGAGAAATGTGGAGTCGGAGAATACGTGCACGAACAACCTGATCGGCTCCCGTACTTCAACGCACTCAAGGTGTTGAAGGACGCGGCCATGTTGGTGATTCCCGGCTTGGACGATCCGGCTTACACCGCATCAAAGCTCTTCCCCTATATCCTCACGCGAAAACAGATTCTCGCGGTGATCCACGAAGGCAGCAGTGTGGTGAGGATGTTGGATGAGACTCGTGGCGGGGATTGCGTTCCATTCAACTCGGACATGGATCTGGATGAACTCGCGACCCGTGCGATGAAGTGCTGGGAAGAAATCCTGGGACGCCTGCCCGCGAGTCCCGATACCAATTGGGAAGCGATCGAGCCTCACACCGCCCGCGAAATGACACGGCGCCAGGTTGAATGCTTTGAACGTGTGCTGCTGGCTTCTGCCAATTGAGCCGAAGGAGGCAACTGATGGCCATCAGGCTCGCCATTCTTTGTTCGCACCCGATCCAGTATTACACGCCCGTGTTTGCCAAGCTGGCTGCCTGCGATGAAATCGATCTGCATGTTTTCTTCGGGCACCAGGGATCGATCGACGACGGTGCCTTTGACGAGGGTTTCGGCCGGAAAGTGACCTGGGATATTCCATTGCTGGATGGTTACGAACACACCTTCCTGCCGAACCACTCAAGCAATCCGGGCCTGGACGCATTCGATCAACTGGATTATCTGGATGTCGGTTCGCGCATCAGCGAATGGAATCCGGACGCCTTGTTGGTTTACGGTTGGGCCTACAAGACTCACTACCGGGCGCTTCGCTATTTCAATGGAAGAATCAAAACCTTGTTTCGGGGTGATTCGACCTTGTTGGATCCCAAGTCTGGATTCAAGGCGCTCTTGCGGGGATTGTGGCTACGCTGGATTTATCGTCATGTGGACGGCGTGTTCAACGTTGGAAAGAGCAATCAGGACTACTTTCTCAATTACGGATTGAAGGCCGGCCAGCTGGAATTCGCACCGCACTCCATCGACAACGAGCGTTTCTCGCAGGATGCGGAAACGCGGGAGGAGGACGCGAAGAACTGGCGAAGCGAGTTGGGAATCGCTCAGGAAGACGTCACCATTCTGTTTGTCGGCAAGCTCCAGTCAAAGAAGGCGCCCGATGTCCTGTTGGATGCGTTCAATCGATGTGGTGTTTCGAATGCACACCTGATTTTCGCCGGTTCCGGGGAGATGGAGGAGCAACTCAAGCGACGTGCCGGTGACCGGGTTCATTTCCTTGGTTTTCAGAATCAGTCTCAAATGCCCGTGGTGTATCGCCTGGGTGATGTGCTCGCACTGCCGTCGCGCGGACCCGGCGAGACCTGGGGCTTGGCGGTAAACGAGGCGATGGCGAGCGGCCGGCCGGCAATCGTGAGCAATCGATGCGGATGCGCAGCGGATTTGATTGTGCCCGGTCAAACGGGCGAGATAATGAACGCGGATGATCCAGCGGATCTTGCAGATTGCCTCAGGAATCTCTGTGCTGACCGGCAACAATTGAAAGCGATGGGTGAGAACAGTTTCAATCACATCGCCGGATGGTCCATGGAGCGGCAGGTGGAAGGCATTCGCCGTGGACTTTCACGATTCACGAGCGCCGCATGACGATGGCAAGTCTGTCCAAGGAAAAATTGCTTTGGCCACAGCGGCTCCGGATGGGCGTTGCCATTGTGACCGCGATCCTGGCCACTTTGTCCCTGCCGCTCGAAAACGGAATAGCCGGCGCATTCAGCTGGGTCGTCCTGGCCGGCATATTCCTGCTGCTTTGGCGGCCCGGTGAAGCGCCGGCATTGCCATTTGCCCTCACGATCCAGTGGCTTCAGGCATCGATAGCGGTTCATTACTGCAACTTCTACGGCGTCCGGCTGGAACAGTTCATTGTGGGTGTATACGCGGAAGACGCGGTGCTGCTTTCGTTGATGGGCCTGTTGGTCGTCACGTTGGGAATCCGGCTGGCGCTGGGACGCGCCAACCCGGAGATAGCGAAAAGAATCCGGACGCAGTCGGAGGAAATCTCCCTGCATCGGATGTTCGTAATCTGGGCCGGAGCCACAGTGGCTTCAATCATTCTTACCATGCTGGCACTGCGCGCCGGTGGATTGCGTCAGTTTATTCTGCCGTTTGCCTCACTGAACATGATCGCACTTGGCATGCTCGCCTACAAAGTCGTGAGTGGTGGTAGGGGATACCTATTGCTGGGAATTGCCACCTTGGTGGAGGTGGGGGTTCAGCTGATGGGTTTTTTTGCCGGATTCAAGCTCGTCTTCTTCGTGCTGATCATGGCAATCCCTGCGGCGTTCCGGCGTCTGCGAATCCGAAATCTGATCACAGTTTCCGTCTGTGGCGTGGGCTTGGTCTTCTTGCTGCTCGTCTATTCGGCTGTCAAATACGACCACCGGGAGGTTCTTCGAGGAGGCGACAAGACCATTCAGTCAATTGCGGTGAGCCGATCGGAACAGTTCTCGTCACTCTGGCAACTCGTTTCGGGACTCACGCTGAGCGATCTCGATCTTGCAGTGACAACCATGGTGGAAAGGGTCAACTATGTCCTGTACTTCGCCCACGTTCAGGAGATGGTTCCCTCTTCAATACCCCATGAACAGGGACGGATCTGGATGGAAACACTGATGTTCGTTGCGATGCCACGGGTGCTCTTTCCCAACAAACCGGCGACAAACGATTCAAAAAAGACCAACCGTTACCTTCCCTATAAGGTGGCGGGTCTCGATCAGGGCACAACCATCACGATCGGCTATATGGGTGAAAGCTTCATCGATTTTGGAAGAGTGGGGATGATGGTCCCGCTTTTCGCGCTCGGTATTTTCGCCGGATCTGCCTACCGGCTCATGGCCTACTCCCGCTATCCGTTTCTTGGTTTGGGCCTAGTGATCGCCATTCATGGCCTTGGGTTTCATCTGCTCGAAGCTTCAACGAAAATCATCGTTGGCGGACTGTTCATCCGGACAGTGATCCTCGGCGGAGCATCCGTCGTATTGAGCTCCCGAGTCTGGAGGTGGATGTCGAAGGCCAGGCCTACCGTACAGCCGGCATTTGCCGCCTCAATCTCACGCATGCACCGTCCGCAACCTTGAGTGGCAATCGCAAGAACTGGCAGTTCTGGGCGCCGGACATCGACACGAAAGGCGGGGGCGTGGGCGCCTGTTCGGCATTTATCCTGCGGGCATTGATGGAGGTGCTGCCGGATGTCCGATTTGACGTCCGCTTAAGAAACGGCCAAATGTCGGATTCAAGGATGCCCAACGGCCGCAGATGCAGAGCACATTCCGTGGCGTCTCTTCCCGAGCGATTGCGTCCTGTGGCGCTCAGCCTCGGGGGCATCTGGAGTTCGTTGTTTGATCGGCCCAGCGTGGGATTCACTTCGCATATCAATTTTCTCCCGGCGCTCCACGCGGTTCGAAGCATTCGTGGAACCAAATCGATTGGACTGCTGCTCGGTTGTGAGGTCTGGGATCTCGGGCACAAAGGCCGGGTAGAGGCCCTTCGCAAGGCCGATCGGCTGTGGTCCATCAGCAATTACACCCGCCAACGCGTGGCCCGGGAATTGGATATCGACGCAGAAGAAATCGATCTGTTGCCGCTCACCTTCGACCACGACCGTTTTGAGATTCGTGAGAAGTCGCCGGCATTGTTGAAACGGCACGGCATCGCCCCCGGGAGTCCCGTGCTTCTCACCGTGGCCCGGCTTTCCGCCGCGGAACAATACAAGGGGCAGGATCGGGTCATTCGGCAGCTCCCCGATCTTCTCAAGGAATACCCAAGGCTGCAGTACGTCATCGCCGGACGCGGAGACGATCAATTACGATTGGAGAAGCTCGCGCGCGAATGCGGGGTGGCAGAACACGTGATCTTCGCCGGATTCGTCCCGGATGAGGAGATTTGTGATTACTACAACCTGGCCGATGTGTTCGTGATGCCCAGCACGGGCGAGGGATTTGGGATCGTGTTTCTGGAGAGCGCCGTCTGTGGCCGTCCAGTCATTGCCGGGAATCGTGATGCTTCTCCCGAGGCAACAGGAAATGGCAAGTTTGGTTGGATCGTGGATCCGTATGACGGCGGGCAACTGGCCGCAGCCATCGGTGCAGCCATCAGTGGCCGGCATGACAATGAGTTGGTGAAGAACCGGGAAGCGCTGCGCCGGGAAGTGCTGGCCGATTACGGCTGGCCGACCTTTCGTGGACACGTCGAGCGAAACGTGAACACCTTTCTCGAATTGCAGCAGGACGCCTTCCCGCTTGTCAGATAAACATGTGCGGAATTGCCGGCATTTTCACACCTTCGCCACGCGAGAGCGAGCTCCTCTCCTCAATGGCGGTGCAGATGCAGGACAAAATGCGCCATCGCGGACCGGACGGTGATGGTCGTTGGATATCTCCTTCCGAACGTGCGGTGCTGGTACATACCCGTTTGGCGATCATCGGATTGGGTGAAGCGGGGCAACAGCCGAAGACCCAGGGCGCGAACGCGCTCACATTCAACGGCGAGATCTACAACTACCGCACATTGCGATCGGAATTGGAATCTGCCGGTATCAACATCAACACTCCGACCGACAGCGAAGTATTGCTCGCTTCCCTCATCCACAATGGAAGCGCATGCCTGCAGAAACTTCGCGGCATGTTCGCCTTTGCCTTTTGGGACGAAGCAAAAAAAGAAGGACGACTCGTCCGTGATCCACTCGGCATCAAGCCGCTTTATTACTATCAGGCTTCCGACGGATCGCTCTACTTCGCTTCCGAGCTTCGCGCTCTGCTTGCTTCCGGCAATGTTCCGCGAAACCTGTCCGCACGCGGAATCTATGGTTTTCTTCGTATGGGAACCGTCCCTGAGCCCGATACGATGATCGAAGGCGTGCGGCTGTTGCGCGCCGGATCCCAGCTGCTCTGGAAGGATGGCAAAGTGACTGAAGAACAATACTGGTCCATTCCCTCCGCATCGGATGGCGCGAACGAGGACGACGTTTCGGAAGCGCTTCAGGACACGGTGAAGCACCATTTTGAAAGTGATGTCCCGGTTGGCATCTTCCTGAGTGGTGGCAAGGATTCCGCATCCATTCTTTCCCTGGCGCGGCAGATCGGCGTCAAGGACATCAAGACCTACTCGGTGGGGAACGACGATCCGGCTGTGGACGAATCCGATCTTGCACGGGAAGTGGGCGCTCATTTTCAGACTGAACATATTGAATTGAAATTGGAGGGGAACATCGTTGCGAAATGGCTGGATGAATTCTTGTCCGCGGTTGACCAACCCACGAATGATGGATTCAACACCTGGGTGGTCTCACGCATGGCCCACGAAGCGGGTGCAAAAGTCGTCCTCTCCGGGCTCGGG
This sequence comes from Verrucomicrobiales bacterium, assembly GCA_002715965.1. Lineage (GTDB taxonomy): Bacteria > Verrucomicrobiota > Verrucomicrobiia > Limisphaerales > JAYPXF01. The sequence continues at coordinate 14,226 of PBAL01000025.1, forward strand.
GGCGATGAGATCTTCGGCGGATACCCTTCCTTTCAGATGGTTCCCAAGCTCGTGCGCAACTCGCGGCGAATTCGATGGCTGGGCGGATTGGCGGGCACGGCGGCACGCTGCCTCGGTCGATTGCGCAATGATTCCAGATTCACCCGGTTGGGAGAATTTCTATCCGGTCGTCCAACGGTGCGTCGCGCCTACACCGCGTTGCGTGGCGCGTTTACCCATCGCGAAGCCTGCCGGATCGGGCAGAGCCTGGGTCTCAGCTTCACGGAAAAGAATGCTGAGGAACTCGATCGCGGAATCGACAGCCCGGAGAATGAATCAGGCGTCAGCGAACAGGAACTCACCCGTTATCTACGCAACCAACTCCTGCGTGACAGCGACGTGATGAGCATGTCGCACTCGCTCGAACTTCGTGTTCCATTCATCGATCGCGCGTTCGTGGAAGAAATCTCGAACGTTCGGCCGGCCATTCGTTATCAACCCGGCAAACAGGCCTTGGTCGACGGCGTGGGTGACTTGCCGAATTGCCTGCTCAACGTGCCCAAGCGCGGATTCGCATTGCCATTCCGCAAATGGCTTGATGGCGCATTGAAGGAACGAATCTCCAAACTAGATCGATTCCAAGGAGTCAGTCTCAACACCTGGTATCGACAGTGGTCCCTGATGGTCTTGCTGGACTGGATCGAACGACACGTGGAGCAGTCAAGGGGATGAAGGTTCTTCATGTCATACCCTCCGTGGCTCCGCGGCACGGCGGTCCAAGCGAAGCCATCATTCGAATGGTGGCCGCCTTGCGCGAAGCCGGCGTCGATGCGGAGATTGCGACGACCAATGACGATGGACCCGATGACCTCGATGTTGAAACCGACAAGCTCGTGCAATATCGCGGTGTGCCGGTCTGGTTCTTCCCACGGCTGAATTCGCGCGTCCGTTTCATTCGTGAGTTCAAGATTTCACGAGCTTTTTCGAAATGGTTCGAGGAGGCCATGCATGATTACGACGTGATTCACGTTCATGCCGTCTTCTCCTCGATCTGCTCGCGGGCGATGAAACGTTGCCGGAAGAAAAAGCAGCCTTACATCGTTCGCACCCTCGGGCAACTCACGGTCTGGTCCATGAAACAGTCCGCGTGGCGAAAGAAACTCTATTGGCGGTTGGGCGAGCAACGGAATGTCCGTGGCGCCGTATGGGTTCACTGCACCTCCGATCAGGAAGCCGAGGAGTTTCGTCAGATGGATCGTGAAACCCCGGTGAAAGTCATCCCACATGGTGTTCCCCCGGGTGAAGAGATTGCCGGCGCCCGGGCACAATTGCTGAAGCGCCATGGCTGGCCCGAGGATGCACGGATATGGCTGTTCCTCTCCCGCTGGCATCAGAAGAAGAATCTCGATCTGCTGATCAAGGCCCTGGGTACGTTGAAGCGCGATGAAGTACCGGTGCGCCTTCTCCTCGCAGGCGCAGGGGATGAAGAAATCAGCGCCTCGGTACGCGCTTGGTTGGAGGAAGAGGAACTGCTGAAAGCTACCGCGGAGACCGGACAGGTGCAGGGAACGGAGAAGGAACTGCTGCTTCGAGGTTCGGACGTGTTCGCCCTGCCATCCAAAGACGAGAATTTCGGCATCGCATTGCTGGAAGCGATCTCTCGCGGCTTGCCGGCCTTGACCACCAACAAGGTCGACCTGTTTCCGGTGATCGAAAGCGAAAACGCCGGTGTTGTCTGCGAACCAAACGAAGAAAGCGTTACGCGGGCGGCTCAGGATATCAACGATCGCTGGGAAGAGTTTACAGCCGCTTCCTCGGTGCAATCCCGGGCCGAATCAATCACCGCCAAATTCGGCTGGCCTTCCGTCGCGGGAAAGATCAGCGATGCCTACACAGAAAGCTGTCCAAAGCCCGGACCCACAGAGTCGTGAGTGTCGAGTTTGCAGAGTCAGGCAGTGCACGGAGTTGATCGACGACAAGGCCTTGCTCAACTCACGGAAGAAGGAATGCTTTGCGTTCTACAAGAGATTCTACTCGCCTGATGCTTTCTGCAATTGGTTCGAAGGAATTCTGTAGGGAACGGAAATCAAGCAGCGCGTGCCGGACGATTATCGGGCAACGCTGCTGGGTGGGGCCGTGTCCAAGTGGCAGCGTTGCTGGTTGCGCATGCTTTACTAACTCGATTGGCAGTAAATGAAAGTCGTGGTGCTGACAAACGGACACTCGATGTCCAACGCCTTGTTTGAGAATCTCGCGCGCAAGAACGTCCAGGTAGATGCACTGGTTTATCAATCGCCTTTCCCGCCCTATCCCTCTCGTGGTGGTCTGCTAGAGAAAATTCGATGGTGTGCGGCCTATCCGCTTCGATTGGCTCGGATTCCGCGACGACATCGCGAGATCCAGGAGAGGTACCGGCGGTTCGACACACCGACCGTTGTCACTGGAATGCTCAACAGCTCGCGAATGGCCGAGGACTTGGTTGAACTCCATCCGGATTACCTGATACTTGCCGGCTTGGGGATTCTTTCGCCTGAGATCCTGTCCATTCCGGTGAAGGGAACGATCAACTGCCACCCAGGCCTGCTTCCCTGGTTGCGTAATGTCGGTGTCGTTGGGCACGCCTTGTTGCGGGGATATCCGGTTGGTGTGACCGCGCACTACGTCAATGCCGGGATCGACAAGGGAGCCATCATTGAGCGCAGGCTTTTGCCGGTGAAGAACACCGTGACTCTCGCTGAATTGAAGCAGGACGTGTATCAGTTGGCCGCATCCATGTTGGCGGATTTGGTCACTGCGATCCGGCGTGGGGAAACGCCGCGGAGCTTCGAGCAGAGAGACCACTTCCCACCATGCAAGTGGTTGACGCCGGAGGAGCGAGCGCGGGCGGACCAGATGGCCACGAGTGGATTTACCGCCAGGTGTGCTGACGAATGGCGTGAATTTGTTGCCGACGAATCCAAGCTCCGGCTGCGAGACGAGTTTGATGGCTTTCCGGTTGCGTACGAGGCGGTGAATCTTGATGGCTGATCCCGAACAAATCCGGCGGGCAAGTGATTACGTGCTTCGAACCCTGTTGGGGCGCGAGCTTTGTGAAACTGGCAGCCCGTTGATTCACTACGGAACGCTGGAAACGTGCCCGGAAAAGGCGCGGGTCGTCATTGTTCCCGCGGATCATTTTTGGACCGAGGGAGTTGGGTCCATAACGAATGACCTACCGCTGCCCGAACTGGAGGGAGTTCCGATTCTCTTCGGATCGGCCGCGTGCCATGACGCGGGCGGACGGATCATCGTGGAGGCGGATATTATTGCGTCCTCGTTTTTCCTGCTCACTAGGTTTGAGGAACTGCAAAATCGAAAGGATAGGGACTGCCATGGTCGATTTCCTGGGCGGAAATCCCTCCCCTATCGCGGGGAGTTTCTGGAACGTGCGATAGTAGATGAATATGGGGATTTGTTGTTCGGATGGTTGCGTTCGGTGGGGTTGCAACTTCATTCCCGGAATGGTGGCATCCGGAAAGTCTATCTGACGCACGACGTGGATACGCCATACTTGTGGCACAAGTGGCGATTTGTGCTGGGAGAAACGCGGAGAAAGTTGCTCGGCGGAGAGCCGGGATTCGTCTGGCCGATTTTGAATCGTTTGGGGTTGTCGACAAGCACGGTGGCGACCTGAATCTGCTTTGGCACAATACAAAGCTGACTGAGGAGTCCGAGAGAGGCGGGCGATACCATCGTCGGTTGTACAAGGATCTGTTGGACGATCTCGCAGAGCTACTCAACTAGAGCGGATACGGTTACGCATTGAAAACCCTGTACATCGCGTTGGAATTTCCCCCTGTTCAGACGGCCGGCATGTTTCGGTCTTACGAATTCGTGAAGCGGCTGCACGCGAAGGGGACAAAACTGGCGGTGTTGCTGAAACGGATCGGTTTCGTCGATCTGCAGTTTCGAGGCGCGGGAAGGTTTCCAAGTTTCTGGATGACCATGGTGATGAGCGGGCTCAAACCGGCATGAATCTCGACGAGATCACTCCGATGCTCCTCACCTACAACGAGGAACCGAATCTCGGCCGCGCCTTGGAAAAGTTGAAGTGGGCCAAACAGATTCTCGTGCTGGACAGCTTCAGCACGGACAAGACCAAAGAAATTGCCAAGAGCTGTCCGCAGGTGAAGTGGGTGCAGCGCAAGTTCGACAGCTTCGCCGGGCAGTGCAATTTCGGCCTGAAGCAGATTGAATCGGAATGGGTCTTGTCGATGGATTGCGACTACATCGTTCGGGATGAACTGGTTGAAGAATTGAAGGGATTGAGAGTGGAGGTAGCCCACGGGTTTCGCGCCTCCTTTGTCTATTGCATCTGGGGGCATCCATTGCGGGCGACGCTTTATCCGCCACGTACCGTTTTGTATCGCCGGGAAAAGGCGAAGTATCAAGATGAAGGCCACGGTCATCGGGTGGACGTGGATGGCCGCATTGGCGAACTGCGTGGGAAGATTGAACACGACGATCGCAAATCGCTGGACCGCTGGTTCGCTTCGCAGAACAAATACATGATCATCGAATCGAAGAACCTGCTGTCGACGCCGATGAACGAACTCAAGCTTCAGGATCGGCTGCGAAGGCGGATCATCGTCGCTCCTTGGCTGGTGTTTTTTTACACGTTGATTTGGCAGCGACTTATTCTCGATGGCTGGCCGGGTTGGTACTATGTGTTCCAACGAGTGCTTGCCGAAACAATGCTGGCATTGAGGTTGGCTGAAGCGAAGGTGCTGGGTTCAAGCAGCAAGCCTTCGTGATCAGTTCTGAAATTCTTCATACGAAATCAATGGCTAAAGATGAATCCAAGAAGCGCAAGCGACCTCCGCTTTCGACACAGAAGAAACTGATTTTCACCGCATTCTTCTTTGCCGCGCTCTTTTTGTTCGTGGAACTCGGCGCGCAGTTCACCTATCGCTTCTTCGGAGCGGAGCGGAAGTGGCCGATCGTTGCCTGGTGGCAGGACCTTGGTCAGATGTTCGAACGACATCCGTTTCTGGTTGGCGTTCCCAAGCCAAACGCGGTGATCGAGCGCTTCGGCATTCGGATCACCCACAACGAGCATGGCCGGCGCGGCCCCGATGAGGTGATCGATCTTTCGACCAATGTCTATCGGATTGCGACCTTTGGCGGTTCATCCACCTACTGCACCGGAGTTGAAGACAAGAACACCTGGCCAAACTTCCTCAATCAAATGATGGGGGACGGTGTGAGCGTGCACAATTTTGGCGTTCCCGGATACACCACCACGGAAAACTTGATCCAAACCGCCCTGCTGGCTTCCGAAGTCAAACCGCACTTGGCGATATATTACGAGGGCTACAATGACGCACGCACCCAGCACGTATTGGGTTTGCGGCCGGACTATTCCCACTACCATGGACCGTCGCAAATCCCCACCCTACGTCTCAACCAGACCGTGCCCATTCTGGCCACCGTGAAATTGTATCGGGGAGTCGTCTATCGGCTGCGTAAGAGCATGAACGCACCGGTGGTCAAACCCCCCGCCAAGAGAAGCGCCGGTACGCGGGCCGTGGATGAAATCGCAATGAGCATCTACCGACGGAACCTCGAACAGATCGTGGCACTCTGCCACGCACAGGGAATTCGGGTCATGTTCGTGCCCCAACAGGTGAGCGACGGCGATCTGCCCGCCGCAGAAAACCTCCCCCACACCCGAGCTCAGGACATCAATTTCATCATGGACGCCCACAACGCCACGATGAAAGAGGTGGCCAACGAACAGGGAGTTTATTTCGCCGGCCGGGTCGAAGCCGCCAAGTTCACCGAGAAGGATTTCTTCGATTGGGTTCACATGACCGCCGAGGCAAATGAACGTCTTGCCGGCCTGTTGAAAGCCGAAATCGAGGATCTTCGATCGGCTTCATCCAATCGTTGAGGGAAAGAACGGCAATCCGCAGTTGCGTTCAATCCAAAATCGACAAAGCATTAATACCTGATGTACTACCGGCGACTTCGTTGCCGGACAACGGCCGAAGAAAGAACATCATGGGTGACAAGATTCTAGGAATCTCAGCGTTCTATCACGACAGCGCTGCTGCGCTGGTCGTTGACGGACAGATCGTGGCCGCGGCTCAGGAGGAGCGCTTCACACGGATCAAGCACGACTATTATTTTCCCACCAACGCGGTGGCCTACTGTCTGAAGGAAGCCGGCATCTCAGCTGAGTCAGCAAGTGACTGGATGTGGTTCGGACATGGCGGGACGAATCCGGAGGTTGATTTGACCAGATGAAAGATAGGTCAAAACGGCGTAGGCTTTCCCGACGGCGCATCATTTTGTTCTCGCTCATTCCGACCTTGGCCGTGGTGTTCGGGATCGAACTGGCACTTCGAGTGCAACAGGCGGTCGGACCGTTTTACGAACTCGCCACTCCCCCGGATGCGTCGAATCTATCGACAAACCTCAATCACCTTAAGGCACCCGGCAAGCATGTTCGAACGCTGGTTCCCGAGAGCGTATATGGAACTCATACTGGAATCTCGATTGAGGACGAATATGATGATCGGGGAATCCGCATCAATCGGCTGCGACCAAACGAAATCAAAGACGGGTCGGTTGTCTTGTTCCTGGGAGATTCCTTCATGGAGGGGTATGGCGAAGAAAACACACTTCCGCACATCGCGTATGATTATGTTTCGACCAATATGGGAACGAATTGGCAGGCGGTTTTTATCAACACCGGAATCAGCTCGTACTCACCATCGATTTTCGTTCCGTTATTGAATTCACTCCTTCCGGAAATCGAACCGGACATCGTCGTCGTAGCGATTGATGAGACCGATTTGGGAGATGACTATTTTCGATATCGCAATCTTTGTCATACGAATGAGCAAGGTCGAATCGTCGCGGTCGATGTTTCTCCGCCGAACAAGTACTTCTACGACGGATTCGAACACGCACTCTCCAGTCCTTTCTACATCGTCCGGCTGATTCGAAAACTTCACCACACGCGTGTCGCGTCCAAAGCCTTCACCGCCCGCTATCGTGCCGAGACCAAATTTGAGTCTCCACTCAATCCCGCCCGTGTTTCTGCTGAAGTCGCGGAGAAGCAGTATTCCGAGGCGATAAAGAACTTCCGACGCACTGTCACACAGCTATGCGAGTTGCTCGCTTCATCGGATCACGCTCCCGCGCACGCACTGATCTTCAGGCATCCGCACTTGGGGCATTTGCAGCCCGACGCCAACGGCAGGACTTGGAACCATATCTCTCGTGACGTCATCAAGGATGTCACATCCGGTTTTGAAATTGAGTTCCATGATGTTGAACCAGATCTCAAAAAGGTCTTTGGTGACCGGCCGGCGGACTACTATTGGCCAAATGACATGCATTTCAATTTCAAGGGAATAGAGATGTATGGACACCTGATGGGAGCAGCATTGCTTCGCGTTTTTCGAGACGCCGATGAGGTGCAATAATACCCGTAGATCACTCACGAGTATGCAGTCTCGACAAAATCAACCCATCCACATAGCTTCCCGGGCCGCTTTGATTGCCGCCTGAGCGTATAAGACCCATGAGCACGAAGATACTAGGCATATCCGCTTTCTATCACGACAGCGCTGCTGCGCTGGTCGTTGACGGACAGATCGTGGCCGCGGCTCAGGAGGAGCGCTTCACACGGATCAAGCACGATCACAACTTTCCGACCAATGCCGTCGAGTATTGCCTGAAGGAAGCCGGCATCGAACCGGAAGACCTCGACTATGTGGTCTTCTACGACAAGCCATTGCAGAAGTTCGACCGCTTGCTGGAGACCTATCTCGCCTTCGCCCCCTCCGGCTTCAAGTCCTTCCTGATGGCCATGCCGCTCTGGTTGAAGACGAAGCTGCACCTGCCGAAGGAAATCCGAAAGTCGATGGACCATCGCTACCAGAAGAAGATCGCCTTCACCGGACATCACGAATCCCACGCGGCAAGCACCTTCTATGTCTCGCCTTATGAGGAATCCGCGATTCTCACTCTCGACGGCGTCGGCGAGTGGGACACGGTCACCATTGGTCATGGCAAGGGCAATCAGATCAAGCTGCTCAAGTCGCTGCACTTCCCGCACTCGCTTGGTTTGCTTTACAGCGCATTTACCTATTACACCGGATTCAAGGTCAATTCCGGCGAATACAAACTCATGGGACTCGCGCCTTATGGGGAACCCAAGTACGCCGACAAGATCCTGGAGCATCTGGTGGATCTGAAGGAAGACGGCTCCATGGCAATGGACATGAGTTACTTCAACTATTGCCAGGGGCTGACCATGACCGGGCCAAAGTTTGATGAACTCTTTGGCGGGCCGCCACGCAAGTCGGAATCCCCAATCACGCAGCGTGAGATGGACTTGGCCGCGTCGATCCAGGTGGTGACGGAAAAAGTCGTGCTCGCCATGGCCAAGGAAGCCAAGCGGCTGACCGGATCCAACAACATCTGCCTCGCTGGAGGCGTTGCACTCAACTGTGTGGCCAATGGAAAGCTGATTCGCTCTGGGATTTTTGAGAACGTGTTCATCACTCCTGCTTCCGGTGACGCAGGTGGCGCCCTCGGTGCGGCCTTGTTCCTGCACTATCATCTGCTCAAGCGCGAGCGAAAGGCGGATGGAATCAAGGATTCCGCGCAGGCCTCATTGTTGGGGCCCAAATACGATCCGAACGACGTGCGCGATTTCTTCGAAGGAAGGAAGATCAAATACAACTATTTCGAGAAGGAAGAAGAACTCCTCCAGGCCACAGCCAAGGAAATGGTCGACCAGAAGGTGATCGGTTGGTTTCACGGCCGTATGGAATTCGGACCGCGCGCGCTTGGCGCCCGCAGCATCATCGGCGATCCGAGGAGCGAGGCGATGCAGTCGCAGATGAACCTGCGGATCAAGTTTCGCGAATCATTTCGTCCCTTCGCTCCCTGCGTCCTGCGGGAAGATGTCAGCGAGTATTTCGATCTGGATCGAGAATCTCCCTACATGCTCATCGTTGCGGACGTGGCAAAGAAACACTGGAACGACCTGAGCGACGAGCAACGCAAATTGATGAAAGATGCCGACCTGCGCAAACGGGTGAATGTTCCCCGCTCCAGCATTCCCGCCATCACCCACGTGGACATGAGCGCGCGCGTTCAGACCGTCGATGAGGAAAGGCATGGCCGCTATTACCGGCTGATGAAGGAATTCAAGAAACAGACCGGCTGCGGGGTGATCATCAACACATCCTTCAACATCCGCGGCGAACCGATCGTTTGCACGCCCGAAGACGCTTATCGCTGCTTCATGGCGAGCGACATGGATGTGTTGGTCGTTGAAAACTGTCTCCTGCGAAAGACCGAACAGCCCGAACAAGACAAGGCCGAGCGGGAGAAATATATCGCAAGTTTCGAACTGGACTAGGCAATGGTAAATCCTTTCAAAGAAGTCAACTGGAAGCCGGACAACGCCGAGAAGCGCACCTTTGGCAAAAGCCTCATCATCGGCTTTCCGATCATCGCCGTCATCTTCCTGCTCGTTCTCCGTGCAAAGAACGGAGAATGGCAAACGGACTTCCCGATCAAGCTGGCCGCCTGCGGTGCCGGAGCCGGCGTCCTGTTCATACTGATTCCCCAGATCGCCACGCCGGTCTATGTGGTCTGGTATTGCCTGGCGTGCTGCATCGGCCTGGTGATCGGCAATGTCCTGCTTGGCATCGTCTTCTACGTATTGGTTGGCGGCTTGGGACTCTTCATGCGGCTCATCGGCCGTGACACCATGGGAAGGCGATTCGATCGAAGCGCGAGCACTTATTGGCGGGACGCCAAGCAGCCGACCGATCCGAAGCGCTACTTCAGCCAGTTTTAGTCCATCGGGCCAACTGATTGACTGTAGGTCTGAATAGTTGTAATACGATAATTCAATTGCTATGACCGACGAACAAAACCCGAGCCAAACGGAAGAAAAGAACACGGCTGCAGAACCCAATGCCTTCGAAGCCGCCAGTGCGGGCGATCAGACGAGTCTGGTGGGCGAGTTCATTGATTTTCTCAGCGAGAACAAGAAGTTCTGGATGATCCCCCTGCTCGTCGCTCTCTTCGGTCTGGGGGCGCTCATTCTGCTCGGGGGAACTTCCGCCGCGCCGTTCATCTACACCCTGTTCTGAGCATGAATCAGGACGAACCAACCAACGATTTCGAAGCCGCGAGCGAAGGTTCGCAAGCCGGAATCGTCGCCGAGTTCGAGAAATTCCTGAACGACAACAAGAAGTTCTGGATGATCCCACTGCTGGTCATTCTGGCGCTTTTGGGCTTTCTGATCGTGGCTGACGGAACGGCAGCTGCACCGTTCATCTACACCCTGATCTAGCTCGCGCTCGCCTCCGCGCACAGTGCTGCGGAGCTTCGCATCCCGATGAAAGTTTTGGTAACCGGCGGTGCCGGATACATCGGCTCGACATGTGTCCGACAGTTGTTGGATGGCGGTCACGAAGTTGCCGTGTTCGACAGCCTGATAGAAGGTCATCGGAACGCCGTGGATCCACGGGCCAAGCTGGTGGTGGATTGTCTCAAAAACGCTGGGGCGATTTCACGAGCCGTAAAATCCTTTGACCCGGAGGTCGTGATTCACTTTGCCGGCCTTGCTCTGGTCGGCCAATCCTTCGAAGACCCCGGGGAATATTTTCGCGTCAACTTTTCCGGCGGGCTGAACCTGCTCCATGCCTGTGTGGAAGCCGGAGTTCGAAAGGTCATCTTCAGTTCCACNTGTGCGACCTATGGTGTGCCTGNGGAACTTCCCATNACCGANTCCACCCNGCAGAAGCCGATCAATCCGTATGGGGAATCCAAGTTGATGTTCGAACAAGCCCTGCGTTGGTTCAACGAAATCCATGGTTTGGAATACGTGGCCTTCCGCTACTTCAATGCGGCTGGCGCCACTGATACGCATGGAGAACATCATCGCGTGGAGACACACCTGATCCCAAACGTTCTGTTCACCGCTCAAGGCAAACGCGAACAGTTTCAGATCTTCGGCAACGATTATCCGACCCCGGATGGAACCTGCATCCGTGACTACATCCACATTTCCGACCTGTGCCGCGCGCACGTGGCCGCCTTGGACAAGGCACCGGTGGGGCGGTTCAATCTCGGGACCGGTCGTGGATTTTCCGTGCGTGAAATCTTAAACAGTTGCCTGCGTGTGACCGGTCGCGAGATTCCCGTGGTGGAGACACCTCGCCGCTCCGGCGATCCGCCGGAACTCGTCGCAAAAGCAGACAAAGCCCGCGAGGCCTTTGCTTGGGAGCCTCAGTTCACCACCATCGATTCCATCATAGAAAGCGCCTGGAAATGGCACGAAGCCAATCCCAAAGGCTACCCCGACTGATCCATGGCCGACCCGGTAAAATGTCCCGTCTGCGATGCAATCTGCAACGAACCACCCTTGTATGAATACACGGTGGAGGAGGCGGCCGCGCATTTCTGCCCGTCCGCGCGCGATGCCGGTCGCAATCAACGGCTGCTGGATTGTATCCGGAGGCTTTGGAACGACGGCAACTGCAATGTGTTCCAATGTCCCAGGTGCACCTTTGGTTTTGGGCATCCGTTCGTGGGCGGAGACGAGGTCTTCTACGGAATCCTTCACGAACAGAAGGGCTATCCGCAATGGAAGTGGGACTTTGACATCGCGCTTCAGGAAGTCGTCAACGGTGGCGGAAAGATTCTGGATATCGGAGCGGGTGATGGCGCGTTTCTGAGAAGTCTGGACAAGAGCTGGGATCGATTCGCCGTGGAGGGAAGTGAGGAAACCCGTGCCCCTCTGGAAAAGGCCGGCATCAAGGTCTTCCGCGATCTCGCTTCCGCGGCCACGGCGGACAGGGAATCATTCGAAGTGGTGACGATGTTTCAGTCACTCGAACACATCGCCGAGTTCCGTCCCGTTCTCAGGCAGGCGCATGAACTGTTGAAACCGGGCGGCAGGATCTTCATCACCGTTCCGGACGGCGAAGCAATGATCCGCCAGGAAAAACTCGTCAACGCGCCGGACATGCCCCCAAATCACATCTGCAAGTGGACGCCCAAAAGCCTCGGGCTTGCGCTCGAACAGGCGGGATTCAAGCCCGGCAGTTCCGTGCCGGAACCTTCATCCATGCAATCCTTGCGCGGCAACATGCACCTCAAGGTGCTTGCCAATGCCGCCCAGCCGGGATCTCTCACCGCGTACGTTTACCGCATCAAAAGCCGGCCGCTGCGAATTCCTTTCATGGCACTGCTCGGAGTCATCAGTTGCCTTCCGTTGCTGCCACACCTGGGCGGTTTGCGCCGGGGCGGTGCCTTTGCAATTTCAGCCACCGCCTGAATCAGACAACAATTCACGCTCTTGAAAAGGAGGAGACGAAAGTCTCCTCCTTTTTCTTGTTATGTGCCGGTGCAACCCATTGAATCCCCGCGCGTTGTTTGACTCGTGAAGATTCTCCTCCTGAACCAGACCTTCTATCCGGATGTGGCCGCGACCGCGCAGCACCTCACGGAACTGGCGATCGAGCTGAGAAAACGAGGCCACCAAGTTTCCGTACTCACCAGCCGGCGTGCGTACGACAGTCCGGACAAGCTGTATGCGCCGTAGGAACTTTGGAAGGGAATCAAGATCCGGCATCTGGTCGGAACGGGCTTGGGCAAGGATGCCAAATGGAAACGCGCTGTGGACTTTACGTCGTTAGGGATCAAGTGCGCGCTTCGCCTCATCTTCTCTCCGCGTTACGATGCGATCATCGCCTTGCCCTCCCCGCCACTGGTGGCCGCGTTGGGCGCCTTGGTCTGCCGGATCAATGGCGGCAAGCTGTTTTACTGGGTGATGGATCTCAATCCGGATGAAGCCGTTGCCGCGGGCTGGTTGAAGAAGACCGGCCGACTCACGCACCTGCTGGAGGAAGTTTCGCGTTACAGCCTGAGGCATTCCCACCGCATCATCACACTCGATCGCTTCATGCGGGATCTGATTCTGAAAAAGGGAATTGATCCGGAGACGGTGAAGGTCATTCCCCCATGGGCACACGACGACGCAGTTCAGTTCGATCCGGAGGGACGGGATAAATTCCGCGAACGGCATGGGCTGAATGGCAAGTTTGTCGTGATGTATTCAGGCAACCACAGCCCTTGTCACCCCTTGACTAATCTCATCGATGCCGCGCGCTGCATGCAGGCTGACGATTCCGTGCGATTCTGCCTCGTTGGTGGCGGCAGCGAACATCGAAAGATTCAAGCAATCGTTGGGAGCGAGAACCTCACCAACGTGATTTGCCTTCCCTATCAACCACTGAACGAGTTGTCCGGCTCACTTTCCGCGGCCGACCTGCATGTGGTGGTGATGGGCGAGGCCTTTGTCGGGACGATTCATCCCTGCAAGATCTATAACGCGCTCACCGTCCAGGCGCCGGTGCTTTGCGTCGGCCCGGCGGAGTGTCATCTCGCGGATATTCTGGGTGGTTCGAACGATCCGCATTGGGGACACGTGGGGCATGGTGAGGTGGATAAAACGATCGCGCAGATTCGAAGGATCCAGAAACTGAACTCGAGGGGCGTTGCCTTCTCCGAACTGGCGAAGAGATTCTCAGCCGGGGCCGTCATGCCGGAGTTGATCGAAGCGATTGAATCTCGTGAAGATGATTCTGCGGCGGATTCGCAAAACGATTGACGCGCCAGAAGACAGCGATTCGGGTTATTCGTCTTCGCCGGCTTCCTCTTCGAAGTACTTTACAACGTCTTTGAAGATCGCCTGATTCTGCGGATTGAGTTCCATCAGGATCTTGTGCGCTTCCAGACAGTCTCGCGCGGTCTGTTGTTTGGAACTTTCCGTATGTTCCACTTCGCGGTCACATTGGACGTTTTCAGGGAGATCGCCCGAGACGATGTTGAAGTAATCGCTGACGCCGAGGTTGTCGATGAGGTCGGTGACGCGTTCGGTGGGATTGAGCAATTCGATGGCGCGTTCGTGCGCCGGCGTGGAAGGATTGCCGTGTTTCATCCCAAGGCCGGAAAGCATGCCGAGGAACGTGCTGTCCATGGACTGGCATTCGGAAAGTTCGACAATCACCCGCTCCTTGCCCTCGTCGAACATTTTCAGAACCAAGCGCTTGAAGTCGCTGCTGCAGGTTAGCGTTGCCCGACCGGTCACGCGCATGCACACGGTGTCATTGACCAGGGTGAACAGGATGTTGGCTGAGGGATTGGCCATGTCCGGATTTCGTGCGATCAGGCTCGAACTCGCTGAGGTTTTGGCACTCCGTTGCCACGGACAATTTCAGTAAGGGTCTGCTGCATGACCAGTGCGCCTTCACTGCCGCTGGAAACAAGCTTTCGATTGCAGCCAAGGAGCAGGTCCATCGCACGGATGAGTTCGTCGCGTGAGTAGCGCCGGGACTGGGGGAGCGCGCGGAATAGCACGTAGGGATTCATCGCCAGCGGATTGATGCGTCGATCTTCGGGCAGGGCTTCGGCTGGCACTCGATCCAATTGCGCCTTGAAACGACCGTAATTCTGTTCCGGTCGGATCATCCCGGCACTGAGCATTTCGTTCAGGAACAACATCACGCGCACTTTTGATATCAGGCCATACAGCATGCCGATCTCGGATTTTTTCCGATCGAACTGCATCTCCCACAGCTCGCCATCCAAGATGCGCAACAGGCGCGGCAGATCGCGATCGCCCAGGGCGTCCCCCAGCGCGAATGCCTTGGCCTGTTTGTTCTTGATGGTGATGGTGTCGACATCGAGAACATTGATCTCCTCGCGGTCCCCGACATAGATGCAGAGCTTCTCCACTTCGCTGGCGAGCTGGGCCGCGTTCGGTCCGACTTTGGCCACCAGGGTTGCCAGGGCCTCGGAGTCGATGGACTTGCCCAATTCCTTGATGTGGCCGAAGGCCATTGTCTCGGCCTTGTCCGCCCAGTCACGATCGTCGATGGAAAGTCCAGCAAAGGTTTCGACGTTGCCGATGGCATTGAGCGCCTTGTAGAAGGTCTTTCGCTTGTCGACCTTGCCCGCGCTGACGATCAGGCGCACGTCGCCCCATTGGAACTCCTTGAGCATCTTCCCAAGGTTGGCGAGTGCCTCGGTGACCGCTTTTGAAGTTGCTGTGCGGTCATCTCCGAGGAAATTGCAGTCCTTGAACCAGATCGCCTTGCCGCCTCCGAAAAATGGCAGCGTGTTCAACGCTTCCCGGAGCTTGGAGATGGCCTTCTGTGCTTCACCGCTGTTGGCTGCCGTGGCATCCACGATCTCATGGTCCATGCCACCGAGTTCCTCACTCCACTTTTCATAGGCCTCGCGCGCGCAAGCCTTGACGGCAAAGTCTTCCTCGCCGCAAACGAGCAGGACCGGCGCATCGGCTTTCTTCTTCTTTTTGGCGGCCGCCATCTAGTCTTCGGATTCGGGATCCAGCTCCGAGTCGCCGGCGTTGTCCTCGTTGAGACGCTCCAGGTATTCGGTCATGTCCTCAACCTGTTCGAAAAGATCCCTGGCAACGTAGACCGGCTTCTTGTGTGCAGCGGCCAGGGCGAGGCAATCACTAGGCCGCGCATCGAGCTCGACGAGCTTGGTGCCCAGTTCGTTCTCCTGCTTGAGAATGAGCCGCGCGTAATAGGTGGAGTTCTTGAGCTGATTGATCACCACGCGCTCGACCTCCACCCCGAAACCCTTGAAAACATTGACGATCAGGTCGTGCGTAAGCGGGCGCTCTTTCGGGGTATCCCGGAGAAACATGCCAATGACGACCCCAAGATTGTGTTCGACCTGAATGACGAACACCTTGTCCTCATTGCCGATAAAAATGGCGCAGCCACTGTTTGCGGGGAGTATCCCGCGAATCTGGACCGGCACCACTTCGTTGCTCATACGGAAAGTGTAGGCGGGGTCGTTTAAATGACAAGCAAGGGTTGGGTTTCCTCCCACCCCAATGCCGGGGAAGGGGGAAACTTGCTGTCGTGGTTGGCAAGAGCGCGGCCGTCGCTAGGCGCGGTTCTGAATATACTTGTAACCAAGCTCTTCCGTGTCCACAGCCAGAGAACCGGGGGTGATTTCCGTTCCCATTCCAACTTTCGTTCCCGGCGGTAATAGTCTTCGACCTGACGCAGGGCGGCATGGCGGTTTTCCACCATGATCATTGGATAACCCCCGTAGTTTCACATAAATTGGCCGAAGCGGTGAATGGATGAGGGTTTGGCGTCGCTTCAGTAGAGGGCGAAGTGATTTTTGCCGATTACTTCACACAACTCCACCAAAGCCACCACCAGTGAAACTACTTCG
>PBAL01000026.1 GCA_002715965.1 Verrucomicrobiales bacterium
AGCGCGTCTTCAAATGGTAGACGCTTGTGCTCGCCGTGAGATAGAGATCGTTGCCGCCGATGATCACGTTGGTGGAAAACTCGGGCATGGGTTTATGGAGCAGCAGGTGTCCATCGGGACTGATGACGAATAGACCGGTGGTCGCGCCCTTGCCGGCGGCGCCGTAGATGTTTCCCAACTCGTCCATCCACATGCCGTCGATGCCGCGGTCGGGTGAAAAGTCGTAGAGGATGCCATCGGGTTTCAGTTCTCCGTTCTCATTCACCCGGTAGCGATGGAGTTTCTGCGTGCCTCGATCGGAGACGTAAAGCGTGGTGGAATCCGGAGTCAACAGGATGCCGTTGGGTTTCAACAGATCGCCCACCAGGCGCGTTACCTTTCCGTCCGGATCGTGGCGATAAACGCCGGCGACCGGTTGGGACTTCTCTCCGCTGTAATAGGGATCGGTGAAATAGATTCGTCCCTTGCCGTCGATGCAGAGGTCGTTCGGTGCGATGTAGCGATTGCCTTCGAACTGGCGCGTGAGAATGGTTGGCTTGGGATCCGTCAGCTTCATTCGGGCAAGGGCACGACCGCCACCTTCGCGGGAAGATTGACACATCAACAAACGGCCTTGGGAATCGAAGAGCAAGCCATTGGCCACGCCACAGGGCGTCAGGTAGACGCTCTGCTTTCCATGTTTGTCCAGCTTCACGATGCGGTCGTTGGGTCCGTCGGAAAAATACAGATCTCCCGCCGGTGAGAGCGCCGGCCCTTCCGTGAACTTGCAATCCGCAGCCACCTTTCGGGTTTCAGTCAGAACCAACGGTGCTTCGGCGACGGCAATTTTCGAGAACGTCGCGAAGTTCGCTTCATCCGCCGGACCGTCCTGGGTGAACAGGCCCAGCCTGCGTTTCTCCTTCGCCGGGAGTTCCACCGAGCAGGCGAAGCGTCTTGGCTTCCCGGGCTCCTGGTAGTGACAGAGCACAACATCACCGTGAACTTCCAGCGAGAGGCCCACCTCGAATCCGGAAACACGTTCCTTGGACAGGAGCTTGCGCCGGGGCGGACCTTCGATGGCCGACACCACCCAGGCTTCACCGTCGATGTGCTCAACGATGATCTTCACAAACCAGTCGTCGTGGACATAACAGAGCAAGCCGGCCTGCTCGTATTTCGTGGAGGGATCGATCAGCCTGACCCGCGCGCTCAATTGCAACGGCTTCGCGGAAATCGGTTCGCTGACCAGAACGTTTCTCGCATCGTTCCCCGCCCAGATGCGTCCCGGTTGAGTCCGGAGCTTGAGGTGATCCTTTGCGATCAGGACGTCCGACGGTTTCTCCCGGATGACCTGCCAGTCCGCAAGACCGAGCGAACTGAGATCCGCGCTTCGAATGGGTGTCGCCAACAACAGGGTGGCCAGAAGGAGTTTACGCATGAGTCATGAATACCCACCCGCAAGAGCCGTTTACAAGGCTCGTTCTCCTGGCCGGCTGAATTCAGCGATTGACCTGCTGTTGCTGCACGAACTGATGGTAGAACATCGCCTCGTGCACGCGATCAGGATCGTAGTTGGGGTTGATCGCGGGCATTTGAGCGCCGACCTCCTCCCGCCATTGCCGTAGGTCGTCCAGCATATCGTCCCGGATATCTGGCAGGGTATTGATCAGGTTCACGGTTTCGCCGATGTCGTTTTCGAGGTTGTAGAGTTCGGCTGGCGTTCCATCGAAGTGCTCGATCAATCGGTAGGACCCCTTGCGAATGACTCCGTGGGGTGATGCGCCTCCGTGATGATAATGCGGGTAGTGCCAGTAAAGAGCCTCGCGTCCAAGTGCTTGCTGCTCAAGCAAGAGCGGAAGGATGCTGATGCCATCGAGGTTCTGTTCCGGCGTTTGTTTCTGGCCAGTCATGGCCTGGAACGTGGGAAAGAAATCGATGCTGCTGACCGGTTCGCTGGTCTCGGTGCCTGCCTTTACCTTCCCGGGCCAGCGGACGATCAAGGGCACGCGATAGGCGCCTTCATACGCAGCACCTTTGCCGTCGCGCAAGGGGACGTTGCTGGTTTTCTGAGGCGTGTCGGCGTAGTGGTTGCCGCCGTTGTCCGAGGCGAAGATCACCAGCGTGTTGCCCGCGACGTCCAGTTTGTCGAGTGACTTCATCAGGCGGCCGACGTTTTCATCCAAGCTGTGGATCATCGCGGCATTGGTCGGATTGCGCTGGATGTGGTCGGCAGTCAGCTTGGCCTCGTAGATCTTGATGTGTTCCCGCTTCGCCTGGGTGGGACGATGCGGCGTGAAGTAAGAGAGAAAGGTAAAGAACGGGCGGTCGTGCTTTCGCTCCAGGCTCTTGATCACTTCGTCGGTCAGGCGATCGGTAAGGTAATCGCCCTTCTTGCCGGTCAGGTTTCGGACGATGGGCCAGGGATAGAAATAGGTTCCCGGCCAACCAGGCTGGGTTTCGCCGAGGCTGTGGTCGAAGCCTTGGGTGACTGGAAAATGTTCATCACCGCCAAGATGCCACTTGCCGAAATAGAAAGTCTCGTAGCCGGCTTGTTGAAGCATCTCCGCCATCGTGACTTCTTCGTGCGGCAGATGATGTCGCTGCCAATTCGGCGGACGCAAGGCGGCATAGGGAAACTCCAGGCCGCTGAAAAAATCCGTGATGTGCAGTCGCGCTGGAGTCTTGCCGGTGAGGATCGCCGCACGGGTGGGAGAGCAGACGGTCGCCGCGGCATAGGCATCGGTGAAGCGCATCCCCTGTGACGCGAGCCGGTCAATGTTCGGCGTCTCGTAAAAGTCGCTGCCGTAACACCCCAGATCCCGCCAACCCAGATCATCGGTCAGGATGAACAGGATGTTAGGCGTTCCTGGCGGCGCTTTGGGACGGGAGACCGGAAGTCCTCGACGATCGGAGCAGACCAACTGATCGAGTAAAACGTATTTACCATCGTACGGCCCGCTGCCAAACGCCGTGATCTGCCACTTGTTGATACGTTTCCAGTCGGCCTTGCCCTTGGCCCATTGCGGGTTGGTGAATGAGGTGACCGGTGCGGTGATTCGGCGCCACTCACCGGGCTCCGGCCGGAATTGAAAGACGCTCACACCTTCGTCGCTGTGAATCTGAAGATTGAAGCTGCTTTGGATGTCCGTCTTGATCCAGAACTGAAGCTCAGCCGCCTTCGACAAGTCCGTTACGGCCAGCGGAAAACTGGTGCCGAAGTAAGTCGAAGCACCAGCTGCTTTCACACTCGTTTTCGCCGCGAACTTCCCACCTATCTCGGGTGTGTCATCGACCACGGTAACGGTTGCCTCGTGAGTCGTGTTGTTTCCGGCCACCGCTTTCTCTCCTTCAAAATCAGCGAGCACCTGCGCGCTGGAGGCTACGTTCACGAGCCGGAGGGCGACGACAATGCGCACTATGAACAGATGGTGATGCTTCATCATTGGAATGGTGAATTCTGACCAGACGCGAGCGATCTCGCAATGAAGAGATCGACGACTACATCCCACTCAATCGCCGATGCCAAACGGATCGGGTCGTGATGCGGACGATGCGGGTGTTGAGAGTGGTGCCGGTTTTCAACCGGCATTGCTGGTTTAAAACCAGCACCACATTCGCCCCGCACTCCGATTTTCGTTCATTGTCTGAAGGGCAGCACCACAGGCACTCTGCAACTATCTGGGATGCGTAGTGTGGCAACGTTCGGTATTGTCATTTCTTGTCCTGCATCCCTTTGTTAACTCAAAATCATCCGTTCCATGAATCGACTGCCGCAACAAGTGAAGCGATTGATGCCTGCGTTGTTGGCGCTCGCTTTGGTCTCACCCGTCGCTGCAGCTTCCACGACCGTTCTTTCGAAGGAGAAACTGAAGCCATTTTTGAAGGCATATTGCGTGAAGTGTCACGGGCCTGAGAAACAGAAAGGGCAACTGCGCTTTGATCGGAGTAACTGGGAGATCACGGACCATCTTTCCGCTCAGCAATGGCAGGATGTACTCGATGTCTTGAATGCGGGGGACATGCCACCGGAAGAGGCCAAGCAACCAGGGAATGATGAATTGGCCGGGGTCTTGCGTTCGCTGACCGAAAGCCTGAAGGAGGCCCGGCATCGTTTGGCGGACCAAGGACGCGAGGTGGCCATGCGGCGTTTGAATCGACGGGAGTACATCAACACGATTGAGCACCTGTTCGGTTTTCGAGTGAACCCGGATTCGTTGCCGGAAGATGATCCCCCAGATCCGTTCGACACAATCGGTTCGCAACAGTTCTTTTCGTCATACCATTTTGAAAAGTTGCTCGAACTGAACCGGGAAATTGTCCGGGACGCGTTTGAGTGGGGGAATCGCGGTCGAAAGCAGGCGAGCACGCAGATTGAAGAACTGGAGGCACGGACGAACAAAAACATTCGCGACAGCCTTCGCCGACGAATGGAACGATGGCGTGAGGTCGTCGCGGCACTGGAGGCAGGCAAGACGTGGAAGGATGAGGATTTCCCGCGGACCCTGAAAGGACGGCGCTTTGACGGACGCGAACTGCACTACTATCTCAACTTCCATGCCGAACGATCCAAGGGGCCACAGCAGTATCTCTCGCGCGAGTTGATCAACCATGGGATCTACCTGACACGCCAGGCGGGTGGACGTTGGTCGGCGGGGATCGTTCGGCACGGATACGATCCCCGGGCCTCGTACAAGATTCGCATCATCGCCGGAATCAACGAAGAGCCGCCCGAGAGTCGCATGTTTGTCAGCGCCAATGACAAAGGACGCGCCCTGCCGCCCTTGCGAATTTACGGAACGGCGCACGATTCCGAAACCATCGAAGTCGAGCACCGGCCGATGTATGGCTTGTCTCACTTTCAGTTCCAAATCATGGAACGGCGCAACCGCATGATCGACGGGAAGAAATATGTGAAATCGGTCGATCCCTACGGCGACTGGGCAAGCATCTTCGTTGATCGCATGGAAGCTGAAGGCCCCTTCTACGGTCCGCTGACCTTCTTCGAGAAGCTCGCGTTTCCTGATGGTCCGCCGAAGAACCGCAAGAAAGGAATCGATCGCAATGATGCCGAGGCGAAAGAGCTGATCCGTGAGTTCGCTTTCGAGGCGTGTCGCCGGACCGAGATCGATGCGGAGTTTCTGAATCGACTGCACGACTTGTATGACAAAGGACGTTCGTCGGGTTTAAAGGTTAAGGAGGCGTTGGTTGATCCGCTGGCGGTGGTCCTTTCGTCTCCCCGCTTTCTTTACCTGGCGGAATCGAAATCAGTTGGTGACCGTCGAACGCGATTGACGGACCGCGAGTTGGCGCTCCGTTTGGCTTACTTCCTTTGGAGCAGTCCGCCGGACGAAGCCCTTTACTTGGCTGCCGCCGATGGAAGCCTGCGACGCGCCTCGGTGCTTCGTTCCCACGTCGACCGCATGCTGGCGAACGCGAAATCGCAGGCGTTCACCTCGTCGTTCATGAGTCAGTGGTTCGACCTGCATCGCTTTGACGAAATCGCGGTCAATCCGGACGAGTATCCACACTTCGATGAAGAGATCCGCTACTCGGCCCGCCGGGAACCCGAACGCTTCTTCGAGCAGTTGATCGCAGAAGATCTTTCAATCATGAATCTGATCGACTCGGATTTTGTGGTGATCGATCCGATCCTGGCATTGCACTACGGAATACCGAATGTGACAGGGCAGGGTTTCCGCAAGGTGATGATCCCGGCCGAATCTCCGCGCGGTGGTCTGCTCGGCACCACCGCCTTCATGACGATGGGATCCACTGGCGATCGCACTTCACCGATCATCCGCGGGACGCTGATTCTCGATAAATTCCTGCACGATCCTCCACCGCCTCCACCGCCGAACGTGCCGGAACTCAGCGACGTTTCCAAAGAGCCGCTGCCCATCCGCAAAATGATCGAGTTGCATCAGGCCAAGCCACAATGCGCCTCTTGCCACGCGAAGATCGACCCGATCGGCTATGGCTTGGAGACCTTCGACGCGATTGGGCTGTGGCGTAAAACAGCGAAAGCCGGCGATACGGAAATGCCGATTGAAACCGGAGGCTCATTCCCCGGCAGAGTTGCCTACAAAGATTATGCGCAGCTCAAACAACAGTTGCTCAAACACAAAGACAAGCTCGCGCAATCACTCATCGAAGGGGCAATGAGCTATGGCATCGGTCGACGAATCGAATTTTCCGATCGGAACGAAATCGAAAAACTGACCCGGCAATTCAAGAATGATGGATACCGCGCCCGCTCGCTGATCCAACTTGTCGCGGCAAGTGAATCGTTTCAGAGTAAATGACTTCCCGCATTGTGGATATTAAACAGACATCCAGACGATCGTTTCTGCTCTCCGGCAGCACTGCGCTCACGCTGCCGTGGCTGGAAAGTTTCTCCCGGGCCGCCGTTTCCGTCCCGCCAACACGACTGATTTTTTGCGGCGTCGGCTACGGATTCACAGAAACCAGTTTCTATCCAACCAAAGCAGGGCCACTGAAACAACTGACTGAAGGGATGTCACCGCTGGAACGCCACTGGAAGGACATCACGCTGATTAAAAATCTGACCAACATCGGCGCGGCTGATCCACACGGAGGCAGCACCTCCTACCTCACCTGCGCCAACACACGCGGCACAGCCGGCAAACGATTTCACAACTCGATCTCGTGCGACCTTCTCGCCGGCGAACATCTTGGCCGGGAGATGCGCTACAACTCGCTGGTGTTGGCCAGCAAAGAGAAAAACCCCGGCGGACACGGCCAGGGAATGTCACTGGCCTGGAACAAGGCGGGCAAACCAGTTTCCGGCCTCCGCGGTCCGGTCGAACTGTACGGCCGCCTGTTCCGTCAAACCGGCGAATCTCCCGAACAGCGTGACGCCCGTCTCGCCAAGAAACGCAGCATCCTCGACACCGTCCTCAGCGACGCCAAATCGCTCCATCGCAAGGTCAGTAAGACGGACCGGGACAAGCTCAATGAGTATTTCCAGTCCATTCGGGAAATCGAGACCGGCTTGATCAAGGACACCCAATGGGCCAATCGCCCCAAGCCGAAGACCGATCGCAAAGCCCCGCCGGAAGGCATCGAAGGCGAAACGGAAACGCTGTTGACCTACGAATTGATCGCCCTCGCATTGCAGACTCAACAAACCTCCGTGGTTTCCTATCGCCAACCCGTGGCATCCGTGATCAAGAGCATGGGCATGAACTACGATCCGCACGCCCTGAGCCACTACCAGGGCTCACCTACGCGGACCAGTGCCTCGCAGCGTCGAGACCAGAAATGCACCGAGATGTTGGCCAAATTCATCGACATCCTCAAACGCACCAAGGAACCCGACGGCTCAAGCCTTTTCGACCACAGCATCCTCAGTTGGGGCACCAACATCCGCCATGGCCATACGATCAAGGACATCCCGGCGATCATCACCGGCAAGGGCGGTCGGAAGATTCGGCACAGCCGCGTCGTCGCGCTGCCCCGGGAAGACACGCCATTGGCAAACCTTTGGCTAACCCTTCTCCAACAAGCAGGTGTACCGATCGATCAATTCAGCAACAGCACCGGCACCCTACCACAGCTATTGAGCTGATATCCTCTGCCGACGATGAAGCGATTTCTGTTCTCCCTTCTCTGTCCGACCACCGCCACGACCGCACAGGCAAATCAGCCGGTCACTTCTTTTTATCAACTGAGATCAAAATCGCTGGTTCAATCTCGATTCGTCCAGCAAGGTCCACACCCGCAATGTAGCCTCTTATTGTTATACGATCCCCTCCAAGAAGGCCTTCAATGGTAACCCTCGTATCATCATCACTCGGGTTAAGTGCAATCACTGTGCTAACGCGGGCGGTCATTGACTTAGGATCTAAAATGTCGTCTTTGCCCCTTGTCGTAACCGTGTAGCCGTCACCAGACTTGTCTACTTCATACACCGGCAAAGTCCACTCAACAATCTTACCAGTAATTTCTTTCTCCTTATTGTCACGCTGAATGTCCGTGTTCTCCGAGTTATGCTTGAAGATTTTTGCTAATTCTCCCGTGTGAGAAAGCTCTGACGGAGTAGCTGATGCCAGTCCATCCTGCTTCAATTTCTCCGCTGCCTTTTCCTCTTCCACCGATACCTGATAATCCTCCGCCATATCAGAAGCAACTTTAGCGGCGCCACCTATTAAAAGTACGCAGCCACCTATCGCCAGGCACCCCATAATGCAAATTGCGATCGCAAATTTAGCGAATCCACTCAATTTCTTCTTCTCGTTCATAGTTTTTTCTTATCTTTATACAGTCCTCACTGACTACTCCTCAAAGGCAGAAAACCTGCACGACGGATACGGATGTCAGCCATTCTATTCAGGGAGAGTCCAGATTTTTTATGCTCATTTAACTAAGCGATGTGAGACTTCAAACATCACATTTTTTTTTGTTTTCTTGCCTCTGGTTGGCCCCCCCTAGAAATGGTCCATCGCGAATGAGATGTTTTTCCGGGAAAACCAGAAGAACCATCAATGAAGAAAACGCGACACACGACCGAACAGATCATCCGCATCCTGCGTGACGCCGAGGGGGAACAAGTGAAGACCGGGGGAGGTCTGCCGGAAGTATTCCATCAGCCCCGAGACGGAGATATGTCCGTACGTTTTGGATGAGAGTGTGACGGGCATGCCAACTNGGGTTTGCTAAAAACCTAATGAAAGGCACCCAAATGAACACNCCCGCCACGAGGCAAACATCCGAACCCANCGNCTTCAACGCAAGCCAAGCCTGTCAGAGCTTGCTCGAAACCACCCTTCGCAATGGGGCCCAGCAAATGTTGCAATGGGCCATTGAAGCCGAAGTCACCAACTACCTGCACCAGCATCGGGATCAACGCGATGAACGTGGGCATCGACTGGTCGTTGGCAATCGCCATCTGCCGGCGCATGTCGGTTCCCTGCTCGAGGGTGGGGACGTGGAGGATGGAGCAGACTGTGGTTTGTCCGAAGAGGACGATGCGCATGAGCAGATCCAGGAGTTTGTTCCCGTCGATGCGATCGGTCTTGGCGCGTTTGCTGCGTCGGTTGACTTCGATGCTGGCGGAGTCGAAGGCGCGGTTGTGGATGCCTTGTTCGACGAGGAATCGATGGAGCCAGAATCCGTCGCGGCCGGCTTCGTAGCAGGAGTGGACGGGAGCGTCTCCAGGGAGACCGAGTTTTTGTTTGACGAGTTTGATTTCCTCCAGGAGTGCCTCTTCGTCAGTGGCGTCAATACTGCGTCGGCGGATCTTTTTGCCATCGCCGAAGCCGAGGAGCCATTTGGCCTTGCCCAGTTCGAATGCGAGAAGGAGGATTGCGTCTGCTTGGGGTGTGTCTGTTGTTTTGGGGTATTGTTTCATACCTAAGATTCTGAACTCAGACATGTTCCAAGCATAGGATCTCTCCCGCGGGGAGAGGGATTGAGGGAGAGGGAGAAAACTCTCGATTTCATATTCAGCGTCTTTTGTCGCATAGATTCACGCAAACTAATGCAATGCCCCGCCTTGCTAAGCCATGCAATGAATTGGGATGCGCCCCAAGAACTTGATCTTTCACCTTTTTGAATTCCCCACCCGGTCAATTCCGCTACGCTTACGACACTCTCAATCCAGACACTCATGAAATTGTTCCCCACGATCCTTGTCACCTCCATCGCTCTCGTGGCGTCACACCTCCAGGCCGCCAAACCACTGCGCGCGCTGATCATCACCGGGGGGTGCTGCCACGATTACAAGAACCAGAAGAACATCCTCTCCAATGGAATCAGCGCCCGGGCGAATGTGACCTTCGATCTCCTCCACGAGGGAGGAACCGCGGGCGATCACAAGGTCAGCATTTACAAGAACAAGGATTGGGCGAAGGCCTACGATGTCATCGTGCACAACGAGTGTTTCGGCAAGGTGCTCGACGTGAACTTCATCGAGACGATGACCAAGGCGCACAAGGAAGGCACCCCGGCCATCGTGATTCATTGCGCAATGCACAGTTATCGCCGGGCGGACACGGATGAATGGCGCAAGGTCATGGGCGTCTCCTCCATGCGCCATCAGCAGAAGACATCGGTCGACGTGAAGAACCTCAAGCCGAAGCATCCGATCATGAAGGCCTTTCCGAAGGTTTGGAAAACGCCCAACGGTGAGCTGTATGAAATCGAAAAGGTGTGGGACGGATGCACGCCCTTGGCCGAGGCCTATGGTTCGCGCACCAAGTCCAATCACACCTGCGTCTGGATCAACGAATACGGCAAGGGACGCACCTTTGGCACGACGCTGGGGCATCACAACGAAACGATGGACAACGACACCTACCTGAGCCTGGTGACGCGCGGCCTGCTCTGGGCCTGTGGGAAGCTGGACGCGGACGGCAATCCGAAGAAGGGCTATGGTCCGAAAAAGTAATCGCGCCATGAAGCACTCCATCATTGCTGCGCTTCTCCTTATTGCCGGGCTCGTTTCCGCGCGCCAGCCCAACGTGATCATCGTCATGACCGATGATCAGGGTTATGGCGATCTGCGTTGCCACGGCAACCCGATGATCAAGACCCCCAACCTGGATCGGCTTCACACGCAGGCGGTCCGCTTCACCGACTTTCACGTCGATCCTACCTGTTCGCCGACGCGTGCCGCACTCCTTACCGGACGTTACTCCACCCGCACCGGCGTCTGGCACACGATCATGGGGCGTTCGATTCTCTTCAAAGACGAGGTGACCCTTGCGCAGATGCTTGGTCAAGCCGGTTACCGAACGGGTATCTTCGGCAAGTGGCACCTGGGCGACAATTATCCCTCACGCCCGCAGGACCGCGGCTTTCAGGAAGTGCTGATACACGGTGGCGGAGGCGTGGGCCAGACGCCCGATGCCTGGGGCAATGATTACTTCGATGATGCCTACTGCCAGAACGGCCAGTGGAAGCGGTTCGAGGGATATTGCACGAAGGTGTTCTTCGATGGCGCGTTGGACTTCATTTCGAAGAGCCGCAACAAGCCCTTCTTCTGCTATATCCCGACCAACGTTCCGCACAGCCCGAACAATGTCGCAGAGAAATACAGCAGGCCTTACGAGAACCAGGGCGCGTCGAAGCGGATGGCGGACTTCTTTGGAATGATCACCGAGTTTGATGAAAACTTCGGACGCCTGCTCAATCACCTCGATCAACTCGGAATCGCCAACGACACCATCCTGATTTTCATGACCGACAACGGCACTGCCGACGGAATTCATCGTCAGCGCAGAAACTCAAAGGCCAAACCGCCACGCTTCACCGGTTTCAATGCCGGCATGCGGAACGGCAAGGGTTCGCAATACGACGGTGGCCATCGTGTTCCCTTCTTCATTCGTTGGCCGGGCGGTGGAATCGGTGGCGGCCGCGACGTGAACGAACTCACCGCTCACATCGATGTCGTTCCAACGCTCGCAGAGCTTTGCGGATTCGAACTTCCGAAACGTCACCTCGACGGTCGCAGTCTTGTTCCGTTGATCCAGGGCAAGAGCGGCTGGGAAAAGCGCACGCTATTCGCACATTTTCAGCGCGAGGAGATTCCCCCCAAGTGGGCTCGCAGCGCGGTGATGACGAAGCAATGGCGCTTGATCGACGGCAAGATGCTCTACGACATCAAAAAGGATCCCGGCCAGAGGAATGACCTGGCGCTGAAAAATCCAACGGTGGTGAACGAGCTCCGGGCTGAATACGAAGATTGGTGGAAGACGCTGGAACCGAGCTTTGAAGAACACGGGTGGATCGTCGTGGGAACCGAGCACGAAAACCCTTCCAGGTTGAACTGTCACGATTGGCACGGGCCGCCCACAGGAATGATTCCCTGGAACCAGACCCACTTCGTAAAGCCGAAGTGGGTGAACGGCTGCTGGATGGTGGAGTTCGCGCAGGGCGGAACCTACGAATTCACGCTCCGACAAAAACCAGCGGTGGCCAATACGCCGATCGAGGCCACCATGGCATCGGTGACCGTTGGCAACCGCGAGGTAAGCGCTGCGATTTCGGAAGAGGCCACGGCCGTGCAGCTCATCATGGACGTCGAGGCCGGAAAGAAACGCCTGCAGACCACCTTCACGGACGGGGCGACCACCAAGTCACGCGGTGCGTTTTTCGTGGATATACGCCGGATTCGTTGAGGCGATATGACCCCCGAGCGATTTGACGAGATCGTATCCGCCTACGCGAATCTCCGGATCGCCGTCATTGGCGACTTCTGCCTGGATCGGTATTTGGAAATTGATCCGGCAAGGGCCGAATCCTCCATCGAAACAAGCCTCACCGTTCACAACGTCACCCGCGTACGTTACCAACCCGGTGGTGCCGGTACCATCGTCAACAACCTCTCCGCGCTGGGAGTCGGACAAATCATTCCGATTGGTTTCTGCGGAAAGGATGCCGAGGGTTATGAGTTGGTCTCAGCATTGGAGTCGGTTCAAGGAGTGGACCTGGATCACTTTCTTCAGACACCGAAACGACGAACCTTCACCTACTGCAAACCGCTGCTTATGCACGCTGATTCCGCGCCTGAGGAGTTGAACCGGTTGGACTTCAAGAACTGGTCCCCGACTTCAGATTCAGTTTCGGGCGCGCTGGCCCACACGATTCGCACCGTCGCTGGCAATGTGGATGCTTTTATCGTGCTGGATCAGGTGGAGGAAGCGGACACCGGCGTGATTGGGAGGATTACCCTGGAGGCAATTGGTGAGTGCATCACGATGAACCGAGAACTCACCGCAGTCGGTGATAGCCGCCGGGGATTCGAGAACTGGCCACCGCTTACCTTGAAAATGAATGCATCGGAATTTGAGCGCTTCTTCGGTCGGCCTGTTGATTCTTGGGATGGGAATGAGGAGATAGTAAGTCGGTATGGGCAGGTATTTGTGACGCTGGCGGAGAAAGGAATCCTCGGTGTTGCTGCGGATGGATATTCGATTCAGGAAACGGCGCTGCCTGTGCGAGGAGAAATCGATATCGTGGGAGCCGGTGATTCAGTGACGGCGAATCTTACCTGTGCATTGGCTTCCGGTGCGGGAGTTGAGGAATCAATCCGATTGGCCAACCGGGCCGCGTCGATCGTTATTCATCAATTGGGAACAACGGGTACAGCGACAGTGGATCAGCTGAAGGGATTGTTGTGAAGCTTGCGAGTCCGTGGACCTTTCTCGTCACTTTGTTTGGCGCGACGCTTGCACTTCTCCTGACCGGTTGCCAAACCACACGCGAACAAACTCTTCAACGCTTTGAGTTCAAACGACTCGAGATGGGCATGATGTTTACGATGCAGTTCTACGCGTCCGATAAGCAAATGGCCGAGCCAGCCGCGATTGCTGCGTTCGATCGGATTCGCGAACTGAACATGATCCTTTCGGACTATGAAGACGACAGTGAACTCAATCGCGTCCGCCATTCGTCTGGATCGGGCAGGTGGATCGGGCTCAGTTCTGAACTTTGGACGGTCATGCGCGAGGCGGATCGGTTCTCCCAGGAAACTGATGGCGCCTTCGACATCACGGCCGGACCGCTGATTCAGCTCTGGAAACGCGCCCGTCGACAACGCGCGTTGCCGGCAGAGGAACGTCTTGCCGAAGCGCGCACACGCGTCGGTCACTACTACATTGAGTTTCGGAACAGTGGCCGCTCGGTTGTGCTTTGGCGCAAGGGCATGCGCCTGGACCTGGGGGGGGTTGCCAAGGGCTACGCAATGGATGAAGCGGTGAAGGTGCTGGAGCGCCACGGAATCAGGAGAGCATTGATAAACGGGGGAGGGGATATGGTTGCGAGCGGTCCGCCCCCGGACGCTCCGGCCTGGAAGATCGAACTTCCACGGCTGGACACGAATGCCGCTCCTCAGTTTGTGGCATTGCGCAATGCGGCCTTTGCCACATCCGGTGATCGATTTCAATTCGTGAGCATCGACGGCGTCCGTTACTCGCACATCGTGGATCCACGCTCGGGAGAGGCCCTGTCTGATCGCGCGCTCGTGTATGTCATTGCTCCTTCAGGCATGATCGCTGACGCGCTTGCCACCAGTGCAAGCGTGCTGGACAAGAACAAGGCGCTTCAACTGACAGTTCGTCGGAACTGCGCTCTCCGTGTCACTCGTGTGTTTGCCGGTCAGCGTACCAAAGCGGAATCGACAAATTTCAAGGCGCACCTGTGGAAGAATTGACAAACCCGACGCTGGTCTATCGATGCCGTCAACAGCGTTCGGACCTTGTGGAGGAGTTTGAGGTGCCGGAACAACTAGTGCAGTGAGTCAGTAGAAACTGAACGCTTGGTTCGTTTGGCAAGATTGCGATAGGTCCATTTGAAGGGTTGAGCCGTTCGATTGTGA
>PBAL01000027.1 GCA_002715965.1 Verrucomicrobiales bacterium
AGAAACAACAAGCAGCATAATCAAATCAATGCACTCCCTGTTGGCTGCCCATCACAACCGCTCGTCCACGACTTTCGGACATATCTCTTACCGCACATCTCCAAAATCAACCCCAAATCCGCAAATTCCTTGACCCACCTCAGCCCGAAAACTACGCTCAGTGGCTTAACGTAACGCGTTTCATGGTATCTAACATAAAGACCCTGTTTTCCAACGATATTGGAATCGATTTAGGGACGGCCAACTCACTGGTTTATGTTCGGGATCAGGGCATCGTGCTGCGTGAACCTTCTGTGGTCGCCATCCAGGCGGGAACCACCAACGTCCTGGCGGTTGGCGAAGAGGCCAAGCGCATGCTGGGACGGACGCCGGGAAACATCATTGCCATTCGTCCGATGAAGGACGGTGTGATCGCTGATTTTGAGATCACCGAGGCGATGCTCCGGCATTTCATTCAGAAGGTTCACCATCGCAAGCTGATCGCTCCCCGGGTGGTGGTTGCCGTGCCTTCGGGCATTACCGAGGTCGAGAGAAGGGCAGTGAAAGACTCCGCCACGCATGCGGGCGCCCGTGAGGTTTACCTCATCGAGCAGCCCATGGCATCGGCGATTGGCGTGGGTCTGCCGGTGCATGAACCGGCGGGTAACATGATTGTGGACATCGGAGGCGGTACGACAGAGATCGCGATCATTTCTCTGGCGGGAATTGTTTTCAGCCGCAGCCTGCGAGTCGGCGGGGACGAATTCGATGACACGATTATCGGCCACATGAAGCGTACCTACAACCTGATGATAGGCGAACGCACGGCGGAGGAAATCAAGATCAAGATCGGGTCTGCTTTTCCTCTGGAACAAGAGCTAACTCTGGAAGTCAAAGGCCGCGATTTAAGCGCGGGTCTGCCGAAAACGATTACCATTAAATCCGAAGAAATTCGCGAAGCGCTCAAGGAACCCCTCTCCAGCATCATTGAATCGGTCCGAATCACCCTCGAACGTTGTCCGCCGGAATTGGCCGCGGACCTGATCGACCGTGGAATTGTGATGGCCGGTGGTGGAGGTCTGCTTCGAAACATTGACCGCCTGGTCGCGCAGGAAACCGGTTTGCCGGTTCACATTGCGGACGATCCGTTGACGGCGGTCTGTGAGGGCACCGGTCGTGTCCTGCATGAACTGGCATTCCTGAAACGCGTGGCGGCTTCGGCCGACTAGTTTTATCCGTGACGTTCGCCTGCCGAGAGATCGGCCGGACGAATGTTGAAAAAGCCACATATTGCCGCCTTGGCGGCTGTGAGTCTGTTGGTGATCTTGCTGCTCAGCCTGCCGGGCGGTTTCACCAAGCAGGCCAAGTTGGCGCTGAGCAGCTTCTTTCTTCCCATCTTCGAGCTTTCCAACGCCGGCAGCGCAACGGCAGGGAAGGCGGGAGATCTCGTTGCATCCAAGGCCGATGTCCAGGCTGAGAACCGGAAACTCACGGAGGAAATTCAGCGGCTCAAGATTCAGCTTCAACGAGCGGAAGCTGCGAAGATTGAGAATGAGAAGCTGCGCAAGATGGTTGGGATGCAGGATCGCATTCCCTGGAAGATCATACCCACTTCGATCATTGCGCGCGATCCGGACAAGCTTCAGTGGTGGCGGACAGTGGAGATCGATGTTGGGCGTCGTCACGGTGTGAACGTGAACGCGCCGGTCATAACCACCACGGGCCTGGCCGGGAAGGTTGCTTCAATCAGCAGCGGTCGTGCGCGTGTCGTGTTGCTTGGCGATCCACATTGTCAGGCTGCCGCCATGGTTGAGGAGTCCGGCGAGAACGGGGTGATCAAGGCATTCCCGCAGGATCCGGGCGTGGTGTTGTTGACGTATCTCTCGCGAGGAAGTGGAACGCGGGCAGGGCAGGGGGTGGTGACGAGCGGCTTGGAATTACGGCCGGGGGATTCAGTCTTAACCAGCGGCCTGGGGGGGATTTTTCCCGACGGACTTCCCATTGGCGAAGTGATCGATGTTCGTTCGATTGACTTCGGACTTTATGACGAGGCGCGGGTGCGTCTGGCAGTCGACTTCAACAAGCTGAGCCACTTGTTTGTGCTCGTCCCGGAACAATGACTCGCCCGCAGATCATAACCCTGGTGATCGCGATCTACTTCGCGGTGTTCCTGGAGGTGCGTGCGGACTTCACTCGGGAGTGGTTCGGCGCACCCCTTTCTCTGCTGCCGGCATTGGTTGTTTACGCAGCGATTCAGTATCCGGTGTGGGGAATCACATTGGTGGCGGTGTGTGGCGGTCTTTGGATTGATGCGTTTTCGGCCACGCCACTGGGGGTTTCGGTTGCCTCCATGTTTGCCCTCGGATTCCTGCTGAATCGAAAGAAGGAGATCCTTACGCACGATCATCCGATTGTGAGGATTCTTCTGGGGCTGGCCGTGGGCACGCTGTACCCACTGGCGAATTACTTCCTGGTCTCGATGATCAGTGGGGGAACATCCTTCAATCTCACCCAAATAGGCAGTGCGGCGTTCTGTGCAATCATCACAGCGATTGTAACTCCTTTTGCGTTCCGCATTTTCGCCCGTCTGCATCGCACCTTCACCTTCCGCTCCATGCGCGAGACCTCTCTGGTCGCCAAGTCGCTCAGATAAACGATGTTCATTTTCGACCAACTGAAACGTGACGACAAGGGGTTGCGCTACCTTGCGATCACGATGTTTGTCGGGTGCGTGATTCTTTGCGTCGGACTTTGGTATATTCAGATCGTTTCAGCGCGGGAATACCGAGAGAACCTGCACAGTCAGGTTTTGCGTACGGTTCGCGTGCCGGCGGTTCGCGGGAAGATAGTCGATCGAAACGGGACGCCCATCGCGGATAACCGCCCGATCTACAATCTCGATCTCTACCTGGCGGATCTCAGTCCGGCATTCCGGTCGAACTACACCAGGTTGAAGAAGGAACTCCAACCGGTACCGGAACGTCGCGCGATGGTTCAACGCTGGGCGCGGTTTCGTGCGATCACCAACATCACCGGACGCGTGTCGAGTTGGCTCGATCGACCGATCCAGATCGCCGAAACAGATTTCAACCGGCATTGGAACACCGTGCGTGCGTTGCCCTTGCCAATCATGCGGGATCTGACGCGCTCACAGATTGCGCGTTTCGCTGAGAAACCGCAGAGCATTCGGGGACTCGATCTGCGGGTTGAGGCCTTGCGCATCTATCCGCACGGTTCAACGGCTGCGCACCTGCTCGGATACATGACGCGTGATGACAGTTCGGTGGAGAACGAAGATGCCTACTTCCATTACCGACTGCCTGACTGGAAGGGACGTTCGGGTTTGGAGCGGATGTTTGATCGCCAGCTTCGTGGCTTGGCCGGGACCAAGAGCATCATGGTGAACTACCTTGGCTATCGCATGGATGAAACGTTCCTGCGCGATCCGGACCCGGGCGGAAACGTCATGTTGTCGATTGATCTGCGAATTCAGAAGATCGCCGAGCATGCCTTGCGTTCGACGGAGTTTGGTGACCAGGTTCGCGGGGCGGTGGTGGTGATGGATCCACGCAACGGTGACGTTCTCGCAATGGCCTCCGCGCCGACCTACAACCCTCAAGCCTTTACGCGTCCGATCAGTTATCACTCCTGGACGAACTACTATAGTAACGCGGACCTGAAGCCGCTGGTGAACCGTTGCACTCAGCATCAGTTTCACCCCGGCTCCATTTTCAAGATCATCACCGCATTGGCCGCCTTGGAAACCGGACAGTTGAACCCCGCCGAGCAGATGTGGAATGAGGGATCGTATCGGCCGCATCCCAGTTCCCGGCCCGTTCGCGATCTTGCGCCACAAGGCTGGTATGATCTCAGACGCGCTTTCATCAAGTCATCGAACGTCTACTTCATCCAACACGGCGTGAAGCCCGGCGTGCGCGACATGATGGTGAAGATCGGCCGCAAGCTTCACCTCGGTGAGGCGACGTACGTCCTGATGGATCAGGTGACCAAGCGCAACTATCAGGAGGTTGGCGGACGATTTCCCAAGCTGGATCAGTTGAACGCCAGATGGAGGCACGGCGATACGGTTCAGTTGAGTATTGGACAAGGGCCGGTGTCGGTGACTCCGCTTCAGATGGCTGTCATGATTTCAGCGATAGCAAACGGAGGTCACGTGCTCTGGCCTCGAATGGTGATGGAGGTTGCGCCGAACGATCCTGAATCCAGTGTAAAACGGCAGTGGATTCCACCGGCGCGGGTCAGGGATCATCTCGGCGTGAGCGAACCCCACTTGAAGATTCTGCATGAGATCATGCAGGCGGACGTCGAGGATATTGATGACGGCACGGGTTGGCGTGCCTATACGCCTGGATTTCCCATCGGCGGCAAGACCGGCACAGCCCAGATCGAGAAGAACGGTCGCATCGTTGACCAGACCACCTGGTTTGCGTCATTCGGGCCGGTTCAATCACCGCGGTACTCAATCGTGGTCATGGTCGAAAGCGGTCAATCGGGCGGGTCGACTTGTGCGCCGGTTGCCGGGCGGATCTACAAGGAACTGGTCAAACTCGAAGAACTTGACCGCCAAAACCTCGTGAGGAGGGCGAACTGATGGAACCTCTCGAGCAACCCAGGAACAACAAGCGTATCCCGATCGACTGGTCGGTCATGGGGGCCGTGCTGTGTCTGATGGTGCTCGGATTCATGTTCATCTACAGTGCGCGTTTTGCCACAGAAGGCGAGGAGCGTGCATTGATTCATCGGTTCGCCGGGCGGCAGATCATTTGGTACATCATCGGATCGATCGCGATGATCACCATGTGCCTGATGGATTACCGGATCATGTCGCGTTATTCCTACGTCGCGTATTGGGGGGCGATTATTCTGCTGATTCTCGTGCTGATTCCTGTCATCGGTTCGGAAAAATTTGGTGCGCGTCGTTGGATTGATTTCGGATTCTTCAGTTTGCAGCCATCCGAGTTCGCCAAGCTGGCGTTCATATTGGCCTTGGCGAGTTTCCTCAGCCGTCCACACGATGAACTTCGCCTGACCGGCAATTTCGGGAAGGCACTGGGCATGATGGCATTGCCTTTCCTTCTGGTATTGATCGAACCGGACTTGGGATCCGCGCTGGTCTTGATCCCGGTTGGGCTGGCGATGATGTATGCCGGAGGAATTCCACCTAGGTATTTGCGCCGACTCGTGGGTGGAGCATCGATCATCATTTTGCTAATTGTGGTGGACGTAGTTCTTGCTCCACCGCAATGGCGCTTCCCCATCCAAGAATATCAGCGGAGACGATTGCTCGTTTACTTCGATCGTCCCGCGTCCGCTTTCGCTCCGCCTGGTGCCACACAGGCTGAGCTTCGCCGAGCCGCCGACCTCAAGAGGAATCATTCCTACAATGTGCGTCAGGCGCTCATCTCTGTCGGCTCCGGAGGCCTCACAGGAACAGGCTGGCTTAAAGGTAAGCAAAACAGCCTGGGCTACCTGCCCCGAGCCGTCGCTCACAATGACTTCATCTTCTCCGTACTCGCGGAGGAGATTGGATTCATTGGCAGCATTGTGGTCATTGGCCTGTATGCCGTGCTTTTGTTCAACGGCATCAGGATCGCAGCCCAGGCGCGAGATCGCCTGGGCAGACTTGTGGCTGTAGGAGTGGTAGCCCTCCTGTTCAGTCACGTATTCATAAACATCGGTATGAACATCCGACTGATGCCGGTCACGGGCGTGCCCTTGCCGCTGCTTAGCTATGGCGGCTCATCGACCCTTGTCACCATGCTCGCCATCGGCCTGCTTCAGAATGTTCATATGCATAGAAGGGTACACTGATATGGCAGAACGAAAGTTCGGTAACAACCGAAGACGCTCCCAGCGTTTCAAACCCTCGGGGGGCGGCAACAACTCGGGAGGCGGATCAAAAGGATCCGGCGAAAACAACAAAGGAAACAAGGGCTCCGCCGGTCGGGGTGGTGGAAATCGAGGAGGCGGTCGTGGTGATGGTCGCGCGTCTGCGAAACAACGTCGCAAGGCGCAGAACGCGCGTGCATTGGCCACCGGCGAGAAAGACGGCGAAGAGCGCATCTTCAACAAGAGCCGCGAGAACGAAATCGTTCGCTCGGAAAACGTAGCCGCAGGGTTGCCGCCCGAAGTTGAAAAGAAGAAGAATGCGAAAGCCCAGCCGCCTCCTGCGGATAAGCTTCCTCCGGATCAAAAGGATTTCGATCCGGTTGAGCTGAAGGAAAAGCCCAAGGGTATTGTGGATTCGCTTAAGAAGACCGCCAACAAGGTCATCAAGAAGGTGAAGAAGCTCATCAAGGATGAGCCCAAGATTCACAAGGAAGTCATCATTAACTACGAGTCTCTGGAGACGCGTGTCGCAGTTCTTGAAAATGGCAAACTCGAAGAGTTTAACATCGAACGCGCCAATCAGGAACGCATGGCCGGCAGCATCTACAAGGGTCGGATCAAGAATCTCGAAGACGGATTGAAAGCCGCTTTCGTGGACATTGGTTACGAGAAGAACGCCTTCCTGCATTACTGGGACATCGTTCCCTCGAATCTCGATAGCAGTGTCGAAGTGATTGATCGCGATGAAGGAAAAGGCGGCAAGAAACGTCGACGCGAACGTCCCAAGATCACGCAGAAGGACATCCCGACGAAGTATCCGAAGGGAACCGAGATCATCGTGCAGGTGACCAAGGGGCCGATTGGCACCAAAGGGCCGCGTGTGACCACGCACCTTGCGATTCCGGGACGATACCTTGTGTTACTCCCGAATTCGGACCAGTGCGGCATTTCCCGCAAGATCGATGATCCGGAAGAACGCAAACGCTTGAAGAAGATTCTGCGCGAACTCGACATCCCTGAGAAGATGGGCGTCATTATCCGTACCGTCGGTGAAGGGCAGCAGAAGCGCTACTTCATCCGCGATCTCGCGTTGTTGATGGATGAGTGGAAGAAGATCGAGGAACGCATCAACAACCAGAAAGCAGCGACGACAGTTTTTCAGGAACCGGAACTGGTCGAACGTACAGTTCGTGACTTCCTGACCGAGGACGTTGAACGAATCGTCATCGACGACCACAAGAAGTTCGAGGAAGTGCAGTCGATGATCGGCAAGATCTCCAGGCGCTCCATTGACAAGGTAAAACAGTACGCGGAATCCCAGCCGATCTTTGATCGCTTCGGAATTCAGCGTCAATTGCACAACGCATTCTCCCGGCAGGTCCACCTGAAGTCGGGAGGCTATCTCGTCATCGATGAAACTGAAGCCCTCGTGGCCATCGACATCAATACCGGCAGTCACAAGGGCAAGGATGATGAAAAGGACAAGACCATTCTGCGCGTGAATGAAGAGTCAGCTGACGAGATCTGCCGACTCCTTCGCTTGCGAAACCTGGGTGGTCTGATCATCATCGACTTCATCGACATGCGCGCCTCCCGCGACCAACGTGCGATCTTCAACCGCATGCGCAACAACCTAAAGCGCGATCGTGCGAAGACGCACGTCCTGCCCATCAGCCAGCTCGGCTTGATGGAGATGACTCGTCAACGCCACAGCGAAAGCGTTCAGACGAACATATACGACGCCTGCGGAAACTGTAAGGGCAGGGGGCTTGTGAAGAACGCCATGACCATGAGCGTGGAGGTTCAACGCAAGATGGCCGCCATCCTGAAGAAACGTCAACGCGATGAGAGCGATTTCCAATTGCGCGTCATCGTCAATCCCGCCGTGATGGAACGATTCAAGAAGGAAGACGAACAGATCCTGATCGATATGGAGAAGAAATTCTTCGGTAAGTTGACCTTCCGTTCCGATCCGAACTTCCATATTGAGCAGTTCAAGATCATCAACGGCATCAGCAACGAAGAACTCGCCTCAGTCGGTTTCTGATCGCCGGAACAACCTCTCGCACAAGGCGGCCTTCGGGCCGCCTTTTTGTTTGTCATACGATGCCCTATCGATTTCTATCTGCGTAACAATCCAGGCTCCGAATGGAGTGCAAGAGACCATGAACCACCGAATCCTCCTGACCTTCTTTGCCGTTGTTCTGACAGCATTCATTCTCCCGGCGCAAGACGCGCCCAAGCAAAGTCCGCGAGATGCTCTGAAGGAACGGCTCGGGAAGATGGTTGAGTCGGGCAAGATCACCTTTGAGGAATCAATCGATCTTTACCTCACGGCATTCCCGGAAGACGAGAAGGACGTGAGGGCATTCGTCGCGTCGCGGAAGAAGGTGATGGAGTCCAAGGTGGATTGGAGCAAGTCGCAGCAGGGCGCCATGCTTGAGCGGATTGCGGGCAGCAAGATTCCCGGCCACGTCAAGATTGATGACAGCCTTGGGAAGTGGATCGGGGAACGAATGGCGTCCCTGTCTGAAAAGCAAAAGGAACGGGTCGACGCGCTGTGGAAGGAGCACCGGCGAATCGATCCGCGCACGCAGACAGGAGACAAGGGGCACGAAGCACGGAGTTTCGTGAAGATTCTGGAGTGGGTCGCCAACGGAAAGGGGCAGCAGGTGAAGGCCGCTCCCAGAAAGGATGCGGGATTGCGCGACTTGTTGAAAAAGATCGATTCCCAGGCCACGCCCAAGACATACGAAGGCGCGAAGCATCAGCCGTGGGTTGATGAGCGCGTGGCGAAGTTGAGCGATGTTCAACGCGAGCGCGTGACGCGGCTATGGAACGCCAAGCGCCGGATTGATCCGCGCATGCCGAATGATGGTCTCTCGTTTGTGAAGATCCTCTCTTACGTAATGCGCGGTGAGATGCTTGGGCGGCTTGGGCTTCCCCACGGATACGGTCACCCGCGTTCCAGCCGTCATTTCACGCAGAAAGAAGGCACGAAGTCCGGTAAGAAAGTTGTCGTTTCGGGCAAGGCGTTTGATGACCAGGACAAGCCTTTGCCGGGCGTGATGATCACCGTATTTGATGAAGACATGGAGATGAACACCACGGTCTTCAGCCAGGCTGATGGTTCGTTTGAACTGGCCGACTTGCGTGATACGGAGTTCCAGATCCGTGCCCGTCTGCCAGGCAAGATCGATGAGTGGTATGATGACGTGAAACCGGGCAGGGGAGTCGTGGCGGTCAAACTTCATCCGGCGACCGGGGAAGATCTGCAGATGCAGCGACCGGGCAGCTCGGCCTTTGGCATGCTCAAGTGGAAGAACCAGCGGGACAAGGAGAACTTCAAGATGATGTGCATGTATTGCCATCAAGTTGGCACGCTTGGTTTTCGCACGCCGGAAGAACCCGTTGATTGGGAAACAATGATTCGTCGAATGGATGGCTTTGGCGGTCTCTATAAACACACGCAGAAGGACCTCGTGAAGCGTCTGCTGGAAACCTTCACCGATGATGCGATGTCCAAGTGGCCGATGTACGTCCCGCCTCCGGCTCCGACGGGATTTGCGGCAAAGGTGAAAATCACCGAGTGGGATGTGGGCAAGTTCATGAACGCCAACGTTCACGACATTGAACCCGGCCCGCCCGGAATCATGTATGCCGTCGACATGGGCCAGAACGCGATTGTTGAGATAAACCTGGAGACCGGCTCGCGAACGGTCTTTCGGATTCCGGGTCCAGGTGGCGGGCCTCATTCGATTGAGCCGGACAACGATGGAAACTACTGGGTCACACTTTGTGGCACGGGGCACATGGGCAAGTTCGATCCCAAGACCACCGAGATCACGCTCTACTCCAGCGCGGAAGCGCCGGCCAGACGCGGTTCGTATCCCCACACGCTTCGGGTGAATCCGGAAGATCCGCAGGGGCTTATCTGGTATACGGATGCCGGCCGCAATTCGGTATTCTCAATCCATCCGAAGACCGGATACGTGAAGGAATACCTCCTCCTCGAAAAGAACCAGGCGGTGGCAGCTGGCAAGGGAGAGTCGCGTGGCCTGACTCCCTACGGCATAGACTTTTCACCCGATGGAATGGTCTGGTACTCCAAGCTCAACGCCAACCGCATCGGACGCATCGATCCCAGTGTTCCGAATGGCGCGGTCAAGGAATGGAACCCGCCCTTCCGCGGTCCGCGTCGCCTGCA
Organism: Verrucomicrobiales bacterium; assembly: GCA_002715965.1. Taxonomy (GTDB): domain Bacteria; phylum Verrucomicrobiota; class Verrucomicrobiia; order Limisphaerales; family JAYPXF01. The sequence goes on from PBAL01000027.1 coordinate 10,037, forward strand.
CGTTGCGCAGGACGGCATTGTCTGGGTGCCCGGGTTTGGTTCCGGCGTGCTCGGTAAGTTCGAGCCGAAGACCGAGAAGTGGACCACGTATGCTCTGCCGGATGCCGAGAATGAGATTCCGTATGCGCTCAACATCGATCGAAATGGTTACGTCTGGATTTGCGGCACTGGCAACGACACCTTGGCCCGCTTCGATCCGCAGACGGAACGCTTGATCGTGATCCCGTTGCCGACACGCGTCACTTACACCCGTGAAATCGAGTTTGACGAAGATGGCAACGTCTGGACCTGCAGTTCCAATGGACCCACGCGCCACAATGAGCGCGGTCGCGGCAGCATCATTCGGCTTGAGATCCCCGACGACGTGCTCGCAATCGGACAGGGAGTAAAACTCGAGAAAGTCGTTCTCCCACATCACCAGGTCGCCTTCGTTCGGCAGAAATGGCACAAGTCCAAGCACGGGGAGTTGCTCAAGAAAATAGACGAGATGCCGGCGCCGAGAGGTGTTCCGGTGGACAAGACACTTGCCCAGTATTTTCCGAAACGCATCGCCGGGATGTCGGACAAGCAGCGGGAACTTTGGGGCACTCTCCGGCAGGAATCGGACATCGTTGATCCCGAACCATACAATCGAGGACTGACCTACCTGAAGATCCTCGAATACGCTGCGACCCGGGAAGACCTGAAATAGAGCATGCGCCGGGAATTATTTTTCCTCGCCCTGCTGTCGGTTGTCGTTGCGACAACAACTTCCCCAGCATGACAGCTGGAGTCCGGCGAATGCTACGTCAAGCAATCATGGTCGCAGGAACAGGATTTCAAACGGCTCTACATCGTCAAGGTTCCGCAAGACGCAAGGCAACAGAAGCTTCCGGTGTTCATATTTCTCCATGGCAACGGTAGGAACGCACGCGGTGTGATGAACGGTTTTATCCGTCGGATGAAGGAACTGTCCTCCCGATCCATTGTGGTTTGCGCCGACGGCTACGCGAAGAGCTGGAATATCGTGTCGGAACGATCGAAGGCGGATGACCGCGGACTCATCGAGGCGATCATCCGGAAGTTCGCGACTTATGGCAACGTGCAGAAGGATAACTTTACGATCATGGGGAATTTAGTCGGCGCAGCACTGGTGAATCAGATGATGATTGAGACGCGATTGCCGAATACCAGGAACTACATCAGCTCGGTCAGTCCCTTGAACGCTTTTCAGCACGACGGGAAGAATTTCAAGGGCAAGGGAGGGGTAACACCTATCGAAAGCGCCCCGCAAGGAAGGGCCGTTGGAAATCTTCAGTTGCCTGGACGGAGATGTCGTTCACTACAAGGTCAACGGCGAAGGGCAAGGTGCGCCTCGCGCGATCAGCGAGGCGATTCTGCTGAAATTCATCGGGGATTGAAACGGAGATCCAATGTGGCCGCGAGCGTGAGCAAGCAGGCTTGGGGGGGCGAGGTTCTGCTCGCTCACGCTCGCTGCTGCATCGCAGACGCAACCGTCACTCTGAACGTTCTCCAAGCACAATCAGTCGTTGTTGGCCGCGGGGGGCGATGCGAGGGCTTGATCGGGAAAGAGATCGAAGGGTTCCTCGTCCGAGATGATAGATGATTCCACTCTCGGCGCGTCGGTCTCAACGAGGCTCGACTCGGTGGGGAATGCGGTTGACGGGTTTGATGGTGTCGCGACAGGCTCGCGCGCTTCATGAATCGCAGCCGCGTCAGCATCGCTCTTCGGGTACTATTTGCCGTCGTTGTGTTCGTGACGTTGTTCTCGATGGCCGATCCCGCGCGGGTGATGCAGGTGCTGGGAAACTGCGACATGAAGCAGGTGTTGTCGGGGATCGGTCTTATCTACGTCGCATTTCTGTTTAGAGCGATTCGTTGGCGGGGAGTTTTGAATCGTCTGGATTACACGCTTGGCTGGGTGACGCTCGTCATCTGGACATTTGGCGCCCATCTATTGAATTTTCTTCTGCCGACCTCTATCGGAGGGGATATCGGACGCTGGATCGTTCATCGTCGTGCGGATATCCCGAGGACGGAGACGGGCGTGACCTTGTTGTTGGATCGACTCTTGGGTTCAACGGGACTCTATCCGCTGGTGCTGCTGATTGCGTTCTCGCCACTGCCGGTTGTGGTGATGGAGCAGTTGAGGAATCCAATTCTACCGGTGGTCATTGCGATCGGGTTGACCGCGACCACGTTTGCGGTCTTTTGGCGCTTGATTGGATCAGGTGCGTTGCAGGGAAGGTTGAGCAAGCTGTACGAACGCCTTTTGCCCGAGGGTGAATCGGGCGGATCAATCAAGGAACTGGACGATCGCTTGAGTGAGGTCAGCAAGAAGATCCACGCCTGCGGATTGCGGTCATGGCTGGGATTGCTGGCGGTCTCGACGACGGCGCAATTGTTCTTCCTGTTGTCCGAATGGTATCTCGCGCGAGCAATCGGGTTGGACCTGAGCCTTTCGAGTGCGACGCTTCTGTTCCTGCTGGCATCGGCCACCAACCTGATTCCGATCACGCCCAACGGACTGGGCGTGCGTGAGGGGCTGAACGTCTGGTTTTTGAATGCGCTGGGCTACACAGTTGAAGCCGCGCTTTTGTTTTCGCTGCTTTCGCTGGTGATTCGCGTGGGAACCTGTTTGCCTGCAGTGCCGTTCCTGCACCTGCGCTTGCGAAATCGCATGCCTTCCGATGAGTTCGCTGAGTGAGGCAGAAGCGGGCAATGCTTCGGCGCTCCGAATCGCAACCAGGCAAGTCTGGCGCAACCTGTAGATCAGCCGAAGAACTGTTTCAGATTCTCCCGCGAACTCGTAGATCGGCTGGGCCTCATTCATCATTGGCCAGATCATGTGTGAGGGATCGTAGTTCAGGCCAAAGTGTTTGCCGGGGATGCGCTCAAACATCTCCCGCCAGATCGCGGGATTGATCGCTAGATTCTTTCCGCCGGGCCATTCATCATAGGTGAAGAGCATGGGGCGGTTCTCGGTGCCCGCTTTTACGTCGCATGACTCTGCATGCTTGATGATGTCAGGCCAGCGCTCGTCGAAAAGTTTCCAGTTGTCGGGGATGGAGAGCGTGTGTTCCGGTCGATGAAGGTGTTCATGTTCGTCAATCCCAGAAGCTGAGCCCCAGAGATGACCTTCTTGATGTGCTCGATGTAGGTGGACGCCTCGGTTTCATTCTTCACGAGGGGATTCCGGTAGTATCCCAAGCCGGAAATGGACACGCCATGTTTCTCACAAAGTGCATTTATTTCAGCCGCCTTTGCTTCATCAAGCGTGGCCACGTCAATGTGCGTGACGCCCGTGTAACGGCGTCCTGCTTTGCCAACCGTACAGACAAGACTTCGATGCAGGAAAACCCTTCGGCAGATGCGTGTTGCAGGGCTTCCTCGGAAGACAATTCGGTCAGAATGGCGGTAACAAAACCGAGTTGCATGCCGCTGGTTGTATTTTGGCACCGAATCCGACACGAACTGAAAATCGTTTATCAGACCGCATTGCCGTGATTTTAACATCGTCTTAGACCAAGCCCTCAGGCTCAATCACGGAGAATCGCTGCAACCGCTGCGAGGACCGTGTGTTGATGAAAGCCAAGATGTCATTTTCCTTTGCGACACTGAATGATTGGGCCGGTGGGCTAGTTCTCGCCGTGCTTGTGGCCGGATCGATTCTTGGCAGTGGCTGCAAGGTGCAGATTGGTGGCCAGTCTGCCAAGGCCAAGCAGGAGTCCGATGGCAAGAAGGACATACCAAAGGAAAAGGCCGTGCCGGTTGAAGTTGCGTCGATCACGCGCGGGCCGATTGAGGAGGTGATCGAGGCATCGAACCACCTGGAAGCTGAACAGGAGATCAAGGTCTTCTCCCGCGCAGCCAATCTGGTTTCGGAGCTTCTGGTGGAGGAAGGGGTGAAGGTGAAGAAGGGCCAGGTTCTCTTGAAGCTGGAAGACACCGACCAGACGACCACCTACAAAAAGACGCTCAGCCAATTGAACAAGTCCAAGGCAAATTTTAAGCGAACCGAGGGGATGTTCAAAGATGAGCTTGTGCCGCAGAAGGAATACGATGATGCGAAATACGACCTGGAACAGTTGCATCTGCAGTTGGAGGAAGCTCAACGACAGGTCGATTTTACGACGATCAAGGCGCCCATAGGCGGGACCATCACTTCGCGCCTGGTGAAGCTCGGCGACAATGTGACGCCCAACCAGCACCTGTTTACGATCATCGACTTCGATTCCATCGAGGCGCGCATCTACGTGCCCGAGAGATACCTGCCCGATTTGGGTAGCAATCTTCCGGCCCGCATTTTTCCACAATCGCTGGAAGGAAAGATGTTTGATGGATTCGTAAAACGAATCGCGCCGATCGTCGATTCAGGCAGTGGAACGGTGAAGGTTACCCTTGGTGTCAAACACGTCGGGCAGCTTCGGCCAGGCATGTTCGTCGATGTTGAATTGGTCATCGCCACCCATTCCCTCGCTTTGCTGGTTCAGAAGCGCTCAATCATCTATGACAATGACCAGATGTTCGTGTATCGCCTGAAGGACGGACGCCGAGTGGAGCGAGTGCTGATCGAATCGGTGTTGAGCGATCGAGACAATGTGGAGCCGAAAGAAGGAGTCGCCGAAGGAGATGAAATTGTCATTGCCGGCCAGACCGGGTTGAAGGAGAACGCGCTCGTGAGCCTGCCCGGCGATCCCGATCCGGATGATGAGGAGAAGAAGGGAGAAGCCGCATCGACCAATGCGTTCCCGGATGCCGCCGGCACTGAATGATGCGCGACAAGGGGTTGCTATCGCATTTCACGACGGATCGCCCAGTGGCGGTCCTTATGGTTTTTACGGCGGCCGTTGTCTTTGGTTACTTCTCGTTCAATCGCCTTCCGGTGACGCTGATGCCGGAATTGACGTATCCGACGCTCACAGTTCGTACAGAGTGTCCGGGTGCTGCGCCGGAGGAGGTTGAGAATGATGTCAGCCGCCGAATTGAAGAAGCGCTCGGGGTGGTTGCCGGACTTAATCGAATCAGCAGCATCAGCCGGGCGGGGATCAGTGATGTCATTTTGGAGTTTACCTGGGGCACTGACATGTCCGATGCCACTCAGAATACCCTGGAGAAGCTGGATCTGATTTTCTTGCCGCAGGAAGCCAATCGCCCGTTGATTCTTCACTTTGATCCTTCTCTAGATCCGGTCATGGAATTGAGCCTTTCGGGGCAGGGCGATCGATTCAAAGGCGAGGCGGGTCTCCGGCGATTGCGACGACTGGCGGATCTTCAGATAAAGCGGGTGCTTGAACCGGTTGAGGGAGTGGCGGCTGTGCGGATTCGTGGTGGATTGGAGGAAGAGATTCATGTTCTCCTGGAAGAGGCTGATCTCTTGCGAACCGGGATTTCGCAGGGCGAGGTTGTGAACCGAATCGCTCAAGAGAATATCAATGTCGCCGGTGGGCAGGTGAAGGAGGGGCGCGCGGAATACATGGTGCGCACCTTGAATGAGTACCAGGACATTGGGCAGGTGGAAGAAACAGTGATTCGTAGGCGCGAGGGAAAGGAGATCCGGTTGAAGGACATCGGCCGAGTCGTTCGGGCACACAAGGAGCGGGAGATTATCACGCGGACGGATGGGGCGGAGAGTGTTCAAATCGACATCTACAAGGAAGCGGACGCGAACATGGTTTCCGTCGCCAAGACCATTACCCTCGCATTGGAGGGAATGAAAAACGGGAACGCCGATCAGGTTCAGGCCGGGGATCAGCATGACGCTGCCAAGAGCCGTGAGCGACAGAAGAACGAGGGTATCGCGGGCAGACTGAAACGCGAAGAAGGCGCGGACCTGAAGATCGTGGCAGACCGATCGATTTTCATTGAGAACAGCATCAACGAAGTTCGCAACACGGCGATCTCGGGCGGGGGACTTGCGATTCTGATCTTGTTTCTGTTCCTCCGGAATCTCAAACCGACCTTGATCATCGGAATCAGTATTCCCATGTCTATTCTGATCACCTTTGCACCACTGAACCTATGGGGAGTCTCGCTCAATATCATGTCCCTCGGCGGATTGGCCTTGGGAATCGGTATGTTGGTGGATTCATCTATCGTGGTTCTGGAATCCATCTTCAGGTGTCGCGAGGAGGGCGATGACGTCGTACCAGCGGCTGTACGCGGTACATCCGAAGTCCGGGGAGCGGTATTTGCCTCAACGCTCACTTCGATCGCGGTGTTCTTTCCGATGGTGTTCGTGGAGGGAATTGCCGGTCAGGCTTTTGGGGACCTCGGGACGGCAGTGGTCATTTCATTGCTCGCCTCCTTGTTTGTCGCACTCTTCTTCATTCCGATGCTGGCCAGTCGACAGAAAGTGGAACTGCAGAGCTTTGGGGATGCCGGGAAATTCTTTGGCCCCTTCGGTTCTTGGATTGCGCTGAATGAGCATTTCGGAACCGGGCCAAAATGGCGTCGAATCGTTTTCTCATTCTACGTGATTCCGCGATTCGTCATCGGATTCGGCCTGGAACTCGTCGGCAAGATCGTTTTGCTGGTGGTTTCGCTGATAGTTTTCGTGATCGCCAAAGGTATTGTGCCGTTGATCGGCACGGTTGGAACGGTGGTGGTGTGGATACCCCTGCGGATCATGGACGGCTTGCTCGGTGCCCTCCGTTGGCTCTATCCGAAAACAATTCATTGGTCATTGAACCATTCACTGCCGGTTCTTCTCATCGCAGCGTTGACCTTTTACGCAACTTGGAACGTAGGTAAGAGCCTGGATACGGAACTTCTTCCGGAAGTGCATCAAAGCGAATTCACCTTCGAAGTCGATCTGCCGGTTGGAACACCTCTCGAAGAAACCAGCCGCGTTCTAGGCACGGTGGAACAGACCGTTCTTGAACATCGACAGGACATTCAGGCGGTTCTGGTGACATTCGGATACGATATTGGGAACATGCACCGATCGGATGAGGGCGAGCATTCCGCACGCTTCAAAATCCTGCTCGAAAAAGGCGCGGATCCGAAAGCCACGGAAGAGCGGGTGATGCATCGTCTGCGCAGGTTCTTTGAGGCGGTTCCCGATCTGGACGTCAATGTGGTGCGCCCCATCCTGTTCAGTTCGCATCGTCCGATTGTGGTTGAAGTGCATGGTGACAATCTATCGGAACTCAAACGTGTTGCTGACCAGGCCCGCGACGTCATGGCCGATCTGACGGAACTTGCAGATGTGGAGGCTTCCCTTCGCAGCGGAGCTCCTGAAGTCCAGATCGCCTATAATCGAGATCAGATTGCACGTTTCGGATTGAATATTCGGTCCGTGGCTCAACAGGTTCGAGATATGGTGAAGGGGAACGAGGCCACGCGGTTCAATATGAAAGATCGGCGGATTCCGATCCTGGTGCGTCTCGACGAAATCGACCGCGAGCGCGTGGAGGATATCGGTCTGCTGACCATAAATCCGGGGCAAGAGCGTGATATTCCGTTGAATGCCGTCGCTGACCTGATCGTGGGAGAGGGGCCGAGTGAGGTGCGTCGAATCGACGGTGAACGGGTGGCGTTGGTCGAAGCCAATATTGGCGAAGCCTCATTGGGATCCGCTGTCGACGCGATCAAGGAAGTTTTGGATTCGCGGATCGAATGGCCTCGGGGAATGACCTATTTCATCACCGGTCAAAATGAGGAGTGGGAGCGGAGCAGGGGGAGTTTGTTGCTCGCCTTGGGACTCAGCGTTTTCCTGGTGTACGTGATCATGGCAGCGCAATTCGAATCCTTGGTTCAACCCCTGGTGATCATGTTCACCATCCCGCTCGCATTCTTCGGCACGGTTGGAGCCTTGAGTCAGCTGGGAATCAGCCTGTCCGTGGTGGTGGTTCTGGGCATGATAATGCTCGCCGGAATCGTGGTTAACAATGCCATCGTTCTCGTGGACTATGTGAACGTGTTGGTACGGCGTGGAACTGAGTTGCGCGAAGCGATAGTGACCGCGGGTTCGGTGCGACTTCGACCAATCCTGATTACCACGGCCACGACGGTTTTGGGATTGCTGCCCATGGCCATGGGATTGGGGGACGGTTCTGAGATTCGCAAACCGATGGCGATCGCAGTGATTTCCGGTTTGATCACCTCCACCGCGCTGACTCTGTTGATCATTCCCACGATCTACTACCTGCTGGAAAGGATGAGGCGAAGCGTGTTCAAGGTGAGGGAAGAAGGAGAGGAGGTTGAGACAGTCAGTGCCTAGCCAGTTCGCAGAAAGCCGGGGGAAGCCCTGTCGCGGACGGACCTTAGGACCTCGCTGGTACTTGTCCCCACTCCTTGGGGAGAGGGTTGCGGTGAGAGGGCGTCGGATTACTGGAGACGTGAATGCGCAGCAGGAGCGGGTGAAAAAGAGTAGAGCGTCATCCGAACGAATATCGGCTACATTGCTGGTGTGTCTCCTCACCCCGGCTCTCACCGCAGGAAGAGGGGGGCATAGGCAACTCCCTCAGGCCATCTTATACCTCTCGTCACCGTGCACCCCCAACGTCCTTCGTTCCGATGCCTGAAGACGAACAAAACTTCACGACTTCCCTGACGCGGTTTTCGTTGAACCGGAAGGTGACGGTGTTCGTCCTGCTGCTCACGATGATAGTGATCGGCATCATTGCGAGTGTGGGCATTCCTTTGGAGACATTTCCTCGCGGTATCGAATTCCCCATGCTGCGCGTGACTGTCCCCTGGCGTGGGGCGCCAGCCGAGTCGGTCATGGAAAAAATTACGCTTCCCTTGGAGGAGGAGCTGGCCACGGTTCCTAATCTTGATCGACTCTCGTCCCGGACGAGCTCGAGTTATGCAAGCGTTTCGGTCCGAATGAAGCAGGGATCGGATATGGATGTCGCGTATCGGGAAGTTCGCGATCGGGTTGAGCGAGCGCGACAGATTTTCCCGGACGACGTGGAGCGGACCTACGTTTTCAAGCAGGACCTCTCGGGTATGCCGGTCATGGCCGTTGGAATCGTGGTCGATACGGAGCTGGGCGATGTTTATGAACTGGTTCAAAAGGAAATCATCCTGCCAATCTCGCGTATCGACGGTGTGGCGAATGTGAACGCCGATGGCCTGAGGAGGAAAGAGGTGATGATCGAAGTGGACAAGGCGGCCATTCGTGCGCATGGCCTGAATATTTTTGATCTCTCCAAGGAGCTGGGAGGAGACAATTTCACAATGGCGTCCGGGACGGTTCGTGACGCCGGTAAGAAATTCCTGCTGCGATCCGTCGCCTCTTACAAGTCCGTGGAGGAGTTGCGGGATCGAAAAATTTCTGCGACGGCGACGTTGAAGGACGTTGCCACGATCACCTATGAAGCGCCTCTCCGAAAGTATGCCGTGCGGGTAAATCGTAAACCGGCCTTTGGTCTCGTCGTCATGAAGGAATCGGAGGCGAACACGGTGGAGATCAGCAGGAAGGTTCGCAAGCAACTGGAGATGATGAAGGACAATCCGCGCCTGGCATCCGTGGAGATGCAACCCTTCTTTGATCAGGGGGAAATCATCGAGGATTCACTGTCGAACCTCATCAGGAATGGCCGCGTGGGTGGTTTGCTGGCCGGATTGGTATTGTTTGTGTTTATTCGCCAGTTCCGGCTGACGGCCATCATCTCGCTCTCGATTCCCCTCTGTCTGCTGCTTGCGCTTGGCGTGATGTACTTCATGGGAGAGACACTGAACATCCTGACGATTCTCGGGCTTGTGATCTGCGTTGGCCTGCTCGTCGATAACTCTGTCGTCGTGGCTGAAAACATACTGCGATTGAGATCCTCTGGGATGACCAGGCGCGATGCCTGTATTCGAGGTGCTAGCGAGATTTCGTTGGCGATTACGCTGGCAACCCTCACCACGGTGGCTGTGTTCCTGCCGATGTCGCTGGTGGAAGGCGAAGGAAAATTCTTCATGCAGCGACTTTGCATCCCGATTGTCGTTTCACTGTTTGCGTCACTTTTGATCGCGCTCGTGTTCATTCCATTAAGCGTCTACATCACTTTCCCGAACAGCCGAGCCGCGAAGCAGCGGTCTCGGATCTGCCACGGGTTCATGGCGCGCGTGGCGCGGATCTACGCGCTGACATTTGACAAATTGCGGGTCGTCTACAACTTCTTCCTCAAGCACTCGCTGCGACGTCGATTGGATCTGATATTTGTCCTGGGCATTGTCTACTACTTTACGACCACGGTTGCTTACAAGAATGTCGGTCTGGCTGAAACGCAGGAGGAAGACAAGATGCAGTTCAATATCGGAATCTCCATGCCGGAATTCGAATTTGAAGAGACCTCCGCATACTTTGAAGAAGTCGAGGAGATCATGGAGGGCCAAAAGGATGAATTGGGCCTGACTGGATTCTTGGTTCAATACGGCCAGCGTGGGGGGCGCGTTGAAGCGTGGCTGGACAAGGATGCCAGGCACTTGATGGGGGCCAAAGAAGTGGGCACGAGAGTCTACAAATCCCTTCCTAAACAAGCCGGAGTTCGTCTCTATTACTCCGAAGCAAACGAAGAAAAGGATCAGCACAAGAATGACGTTTTCATGGTCCGCCTGGAAGGGGATGACTCGTTGAAACTTCAAGAGGTCGCTGATCAACTGGAAGAACTGTTTGCACAAGTCGATGGAGTGATCGGCGTCCGGCAGAACAATCAAGATGCACCCAGTGAAATGGGCCTGGTGGTGGATCGCGAACGCGCCCAGGCCAGTCAGGTGGATCCAGGCACGATCGCAGGTGTTGTTGGAACTGCGCTCCGGGGCAAGAGTCTCCCACGATACAACGACAACGGCCGACAGGTTCCGGTTAGCATTCAATTTCAGGAATCGGATCGGGAGACGCTCAAGGAACTTTCGGCATTCTATGTTCCCACGAGAACGGGTTCGTTCCTGCCGATCTCCGCAGTAACCTCAACGGAGATGCTAAAAACACCGCGCCGGATCACCCGCCGTGATCGACGCGTCTCACACTCAATCGTTCTGGAACTGGAAAAGGACCAGGCGAAGGAAGCTCGCGAGACCTTGATGGCATTCCAAGCGCTCATCGACCTTCCGGAAGGTGTGCGTTTTGGCGCGATGAACACCAGCTTCAATCATGGGGACATTGATTCCATGAAATTTGCAGGAATCATGTCGATCGTGTTCATCTATCTTCTCATGGGTTTCCTTTTTGAGAGCTTCATCCTGCCACTATCGATTGTGTTGACCATTCCTCTGGCAGGTATTGGTGTCGCGTGGATTCACTACATCATGGACAAGGACCTGGACATGCTTGGTATCGTCGGGATCATTCTCCTTATCGGAGTCGTTGTGAATAATGGTATTGTCTTGATCGACTACGTGAACCAACTTCGCAAAGAAGGTATGTCTCGCAGTGAGGCTCTTCTCAAGGGGTCAGATCGACGCTTCCGCCCCATCGTCATGACCGCGATGACAACGATTATCGGCATGCTCCCCCTGACCGTCAGCAAACCCAGCGCAATCGGTCTCAGCTACAAGAGTTTCGGGCTGACGCTGATTGGAGGCATGACGACAGCGACGCTGTTGACCCTGCTCGTCGTTCCAGTTTTCTACACCTTTTTCGATGATGCCCGGATCGCGGTGGGCAGAGCCGCGAAACGCGCATTTGTGAAACGTGAGAAAAAGGCGCCGGAAATGGAATCTGCTTCTGCCTGAGGATCGGCGAGGATGGGATGCCAATACAACGAACTGCTTGATGCGATTGAGGCGGAGGATCTTGAAGGGGATCGCGAAGCCATCAAGGCCGGCGTGGATCTGGATCAGTTGAATCCCCCTTGGCAAGTATCCGCTCAGGTTGGCGATTGAGCGAAGAAACGTCCCCATCGTTCGAGAACTGATCCATTCCGGCACGCAGTTCCGATGGAACCTTGCAGAAAGTCTTCAAGCCGGAAGAGTCAGCCAAGGTGTTCCTGAAAACAAAGGACTTGCTGGCAAAAGGAGGGCACAGTTTCCGCCCGAGAACTGGCGGGCGAATCAATTGTTCATCGAGACGATCAACGGAGGAGTGTGGTTGTTGCGGTGTTTGTTTGCGTCGAAGAAGGAACTGGATCGGATCTATTTCGATGTCCGCAAAGCCTTCGGAGATTCGACGCTTCTCAGCGCAGCGTTCCGTGTCATGGAGCTGTAGTCTGTGCGTTGGTTACTGTCCAAAGGCGCCGATCCTGACGCAGTCGATCGAAATGGCGATGGGATACTGCTTCGTGCACTTCGTGAGATGCATGATACGGATTTTCAGAACGAATGTGTGAAATTGATCGAAGAGTTCCATCTGCACTTTCTGGACTTCCCATATGCGGATTACGACGTGGACAAGTTGCTGGAGGGCGAGACCGACAAGGACGTTTTGTGGGGCTTGGAAGCCGAGGTGAAGGCCCGCAACAACACGCAATTGCGGGAGTGTCAGAAACTCTTGTCTCCGTCGTCTGGGTGCTTCGGCAATTTGCGCACAATGGACTGTTCGCCTGTTACTTCAACTGCAGCCTTGGCGCCAAACACTGGCATCTGTCCTGCGCGGAAAAAGGTCTGCGCGAAATTGGGGCAACGACGACAGCAGAGAAATTGAAAGAGGTATTCAGGATGTTTCCGGGTGGTGGGCTCCAGAGAGCCTCGCGGAGTTCAACAAATGTTACGAGCAGGTCGAAAAGGAAGACGAAGAATTGAAGGACACCCTCGAACAAGAAGCGTCCAAGCTTTATTGCGAGGCCTGCGATCCGGTTCATGAACTGCGGTAGAATACATCCGCAATAACAAGGAACTCTTCAGGGAGAGAAGAAAGCGGTTGTAGCGGTGATCACCGTTGCACTTGAGCGGCTCCGTCCTGGAGGGTGAGCAGCCAGGCCGTCAGATCCGCCAGTTGCGTATTGCCAAACAAACCGTAACCAGCGGGCATGGCAGAGAGCTTTAGTTTCTGACGTTTTCGGATTCGCGTTTTCTCAATGGAGATCTGTGAGCCATCAACAGCGAGCAGGGTGACGGAAGCGCTTGATTCCCGCACGATTGCACCGGTCATCGATTCACCATCGTTCAGATCAATTTGGTGTTGGGAATATCCTTCGGTGATGTTGGCACTCGGGGAGAGGATGGCGTCGATGAGACCGTCGGTATTCAAGCGTGTGGCAATGCCAGTGAGGTCGGGGGCAACCGGGTTTCCTTCCCCGCGGACACGATGGCAGACTGCGCATCCCGCGCCGCGAACCGGGTCAAAGAAAAACTCCCGCCCACGGCTGATATCCGCATTGGTGAGCGAAGACCTGATGCCAGCCGCGGTTGCCGCTTGCGGCGCGGGGATCGACATGTCCAAGTCAAGATGCGAAGCTGCGATGGTCAGGTCGCGGTGAAGCCGCGCGTTGGTTTCTCGTGCGAGCCTGCGGAAACTGTTCTGGACGCGCTGGTCCCTCTTGAGCGGGTTCGGATCGGATTGGGTGATCAGTCGCAATACGGATAGGACAACATTGGGTTCCTCCCGAACATTGAGTATGTCCAATACCACATTGAGGTGGCTGCTCTGAAGTTGCCACTGTTTCGGGAGCGGAAAGCTTTCCATCGCTCTGAGTGCACCGTCGATTCGTTTGTCCTGCGGGTCAGTGTCGCTGATCTGGTCCAAGAGACGATTGGCCACGAACGCTGCAGATTCGCCCACCGAACCAAATTGCTTTGCTGCTCCACGTATCGCTTCTTCCGTTGAGCGCAGTCCGGCAGTTTGAAGCTGCACCTGCTCGCGAAGTGCAGCGATGGCCGACATTCGTGTCACCGTTGATTCCAGTGCGTCCCACAGTTCGGGCAATGCGGATGGATTGCTGGCCAGTGCAGGAAGGACATCCTTGCGTTCCCTGCCGGATTCCAGTCCTCGATAGAACTTTAGCAATTGGTCTTGTTGTCCGCGGCCCCGAAGAGATGCCCGGCCGATCAGTTGCAGGTAGAGTTGGTAAACATGCGGTTTTGATTTTGCCGAGTTTGCCCGACGAATCAGATCGGCGATGGGGACCGTCTGTTCGAATTCAATCCGCGATTTGCTATTTGGCATCTTCTTCGGCGGGCGCGGGTTCATGGCATAGGTCAGCGCCCAGCTTTGCAAATCGGGGTCGTCGTCATTGTCCACGAGGTCGAAAGTCTCTTTCTGGGTCAATTGGAATTCAGTCTGGAGACCAAGAAGTGCGGCCAGTCTGACTCGCGGGTTGGGGTGTTTGAGTAGAGCCTTCCTTTGATCTGTTGACGCAAGTTTGCGCAATGCCTGCCAGGCTGCGTAGTAGGTGATGCGGTCGCGCTCTGTAGCGAGGAGATCGATCAGTGGATCAATCGGATAGCGCTTCCAGGTTTGGTGAAGGTGTTGTACGCCTTCGAATCTTATCCGCGGATCCGGATCGGTCAGGAACTTGGAGAACAGTGGAGATTTGCTCAGGTCGATTGATTTCTGAGTGGCAAGAATTCGGATCGCCTGAATGCGCAGGTTCAACGGGAAACGGTTCTCCGAATCGGCCCAACTCCGGAATACACCGCTCATCCGCTCATCCTGCAGGCGGGCCAGAGCCCATGCCGCCCAGGTCTGCTGGCCCGTGCTCAATGGTTGCTCGACAATCGCTTCAATCAACTTGCGACAGACTTTCGGGCCGCGTCGGACCAGTTCATCCTGCGCATTGACACGCCGGGCGGGGAGGGCTTCCGGGCCAAGTTCCTGAATAAGTTCATTCACATTCATCCGGTCGAAATCGGTTCGAACTTCCGCCCTTCGGATCTTCGCGTCTTCATATGTCACTCGGAAGATCCAACTGCCTTCCATGCCGGGCTCATAGTCGTAGTTGCCTCCCCAACCTAGCGTGAAGAGGGAACCATCCGCTCCAAACTCGATGTCTGTCGGACGATAGAGTATTCCGTCCGCTGCTCGTTGCATGAATGGTTCCAGGCTGCCGTGACGCAATGCGCCTTTCCAGGCAGGCCGATAGATGTAGGTGCCAAACATCCAGTCATTGATGAAGAAGACATCGCGATACGCGGGCGGAAAACTTGGATGCGCATGATAGACAATGCCCGCTCCGCTACCTGAAAAAAGAGGGCCACTCATCGGTGCGGTCGGCAGGTGCCCCTCGCCCGTCCAATGACTGCTGTATTTGTGCCCCCAGCCGAAGTGCGCGCCATAGAAGGGCATGATGATCTTGTCCCCCTGCGTCTGATCGTTGTCGGTCCCGACCCAGTTGAATCCATCGTCGAAGGCGATGTCCCAGGGATTGCGCATTCCGCGCGAAACGATTTCCAGGTTCTTGCCCATGGGATCACAGCGAAGCACACCGCCTTCGCGTCCCCAATCGTCGTCCCAATCGTGATAGGTCTTTATGTAGTTGTCCCTGGTGTATTTCTTTGGCGGATACGAGTCTGGTGCGCCGGGCGGATGTTCGACGTCCCACAGTTCACGAAATGGCTTCGGTGCGCCGTAACCGTATTTCTCCGGTTGGTTGTGCCCCTTGGAATTGCCCTTCGACATGTACAGCTTGCCGTCTGGACCGAAGCGCAATCCGTGCAAGGCGTGCTCGCGGTTTCCGAGGTCGGTGTAAACAACGATGTATTCATCCGCTTCATCGTCTCCATTGAGATCACGAACAATCGTCAACTCCGGTGCATTGGCCACGTAGAGATCGCGTCCCTTCCACACCAGTCCCTGAATGCTGTTGAAGCCTTTCGCAAACTCCTTCCGCTCGTCCGCCTCGCCGTCACCATTGGAATCGATGAGCAAATGCACGCTGTCCGTCGGCGATCCGTCTTCGTTTTTTGGATACTGCGGACCTTGTCCCACAAACAATCGCCCGCGCGCGTCGAAAGCAAGCGAGGTCGGCTTATAGACCAGTGGTTCTTGTGCGAACACACGGACTTGGAAACCATCAGGAACGCTTGGCAACGCGGCTTTCTTCTTGGGCAAGAGACGGAGAAACGATTGATATGCGTCCTCGGGTTTGAATTCTTCCTTTCGATCATTGATGTGCATCAGCACGCCGAAGCGCAGACCAAACGGTTCGCCCTTCTTCACCAACACGTTCTGCTTACGTTTCCCGCGACCGTTGAGTTCGCTTTCTCCGAGCGGGTTGGCCACCAGCAGCCCATTGTCCACTGCATGCCACCAAGGCCGGCGGAAATTGCCCGGATCCGCCATCAGCATCATGCCGGCAAACTTCCCGTTTGCCGCTCCGCTGTAATCACACCAATCCGACTGCTTTGTGCGGATGGACTTGAGGTCGGTCTTCCCGGCGCTGTTCAGGAGCCGCCCACCGCGCTTCATTGTCACGTCGAATCCCACACGAAACGCCAATCCCATTTCCTCCTGATCGCCCAACCAATAATTCGAGTCGTCTCGCAGGAAAGTGCTCTCACAAATCATCAGGATTCCCTCGGGACGACGAAGAATCGTGTAATGGCAGGTCTGTTCGCAGAACACCCGGTCGCTGCGGTTCACGAGCAGCTTGTTGCGCACCGCGAAAGTTCCCCGGTCCTCCCCTCCTTTAGGCTTCTCGATAAAATCTCCACCGATGCTCCGTGCCTTGAGCCGCCAATAATCGTTTCCACCCACATCCCCGAATCCCCACCAAAGCCCCGGATGATAGGTTTCATGATCCCCGATGTCGCCCGGCTTGGGTGGATGGTTTCGGGTCAACTGCACCTTGCCACCCGGCGCGTGCAGATGCTTGAAATACGGACGTGTCGTGACGGGATCATTCCAGACATAGGTCGCAAAACGATTGCCATCGACGGTGATCTGCATCTGTCCCTCCTCGCGTTGAAAGGCGATCTGGGCCGCGCCCTGGAGAACTCCGCCGAGGAGCAATATTAGGATAGGAATGCGTTTCATGGTGATTGTGCGATTGCAATCGATCATGATCTGGGGAACAAGCTTTTGAATCACCGTGAAATCGACAGAACTCAAACACCGACTCCTGATCCTGCTGTCAACCGTAAGCTGTCTGGCACCCCTGTCGTGCCCAGCGGCCGAAGGTTGGGAAATTTTCGTGCAAAACGGAAAGGAGCAGAACACCTCGACCGTCGGAAGCCATTCCCGGCAACAAGATCGACTGGTGATCAAGGGCATCGGAACGGTTGTCCACGGCGGTGAGTTTTTGTATGGCGGCGACTTCACGATGCGGGCCCGATTGTCTTTGCCCGAATTGAATGGCAGCGGCGCGTCGTTGATTGTCGGCGGTCATTACCATCATGCCGATGCCCGGACGGATCACGGTGCCGTGCGGCTCTGGCTGGATGCTGCCGACGGCTTGCTCCGCGTCACGGCGCCTCGAAATTCGCAGTTTCTGCTGCGGGCGGAGGATCAGGTCATTGGCAAACGATCTGATCTCCTCAAACCCAACCGGCTCTTCGACCTCGAACTTCGGTGCCGGGGAACGAACTTCACCGTCCGACTCGACGGACGACAGATTTATCGCGCGGCCGCCTATCAGGGCCCGCGCAAAGACTGGATTGGCAAGCTTGGCTTCATGCCGCATCGCGGCGAGATCCAGCTCATCGATTTCCGCGCCCAGGGAAACTTTGCGCGAGTTGCCCTGCCGCACGTGAATCTCTGGGATCTCGATGAGGATGGTTACTTCAACGTGCGCCATCCGGTGATTCACAACACGGATAATGGAACACTGCTGGTCATCGCCGGGGGAAGACGCCACGACGACACGCACGAAGAACCGGATCAGGACTTGATCATGAAACGCTCCACCGACGGCGGACGCACTTGGTCGAAGACGAAGGTGTTGTGGGATCCGTGGAATCCAGGCGAAGAAGGCCCGCCAATCGAGGCACAGATGTGCACGGCGGTGGTGGATCGGGAAATGGACGCGGTGTTCGCAGTTACCACCCGACAGTGGTTCGACAAGGAATCAGGCAAGTGGCGCGGCGGTCCTTGGATCATGCAGTCAACGGACGACGGCTTGACCTGGACGAACCCGAAGCCCATCGGTGGTGACATCGTGACGCATTGGCAGATCCTCAAGACCTGCGCATCGGGCATCCAGCTCCGCAGCGGTCGGTTGTTGCTACCGGGTTACGGTGTCTTGACGGATGGTCAAGAAGCCGGGTGTCTCCTGATCAGCGACGACCACGGCAAGACCTGGCGCCAGGGCGGATTCACCGGTCACGGACTTCGCATCCCCGAGCCGACACCCGTCGAACTTTCTGATGGCAGGGTGATGGTCAACATGCGCTTCAAGCCACGCACCACCCGCTCGCGCACCTTTGTGGTCAGCAACGATGGCGGAGAGACCTTTGGCCCGTTGCAAACCGACACCGCCCTGCCCGACCCCGGGTGCCAGGGAGCATTGTGGCGTCATAATGCCACCCAAATCCTTTTCTCCAACCCCGCCTTCACCGGTGGTCGCTTTCGCATGACCGTGAAGCTCAGCGAAGACGATGGAAAAAGCTGGTTGCATTCGCGCCTCATCTACGGAGGATTTTCCTCCTACTCCCATATGACCACTCTGCCGGACAATCGCATCGGCCTAATCTTCGAATCGGACAGTTTCATGCGGATCAAATTCGTCCCGATTGACCTCGCGTGGCTGAAAAGCGCGAATCCATGAAGAGCCATCGCCTCGCTCTTTTGTTGTGCGCGTTGCTCCCCGGATCGGTTTGGGGCGACGACGCATATCAAAAAACGATTCGCCCGCTGCTGGCGAAGTATTGCCTCACCTGCCATTCAACCGAGAAGCAAAAGGGGGAACTCGATCTGGAGCGATTCCAGACCGTGACCGACATCAGACGCGACGCGAAGGTCTGGCAGCAGGTGTTGCATCAGTTCGACATCGACGAAATGCCGCCGGCGAAGAGTCCGCAACCAACAAAGGAAGAATTCATCGCTTTGCAAAAATGGATCCGATCCACGCTTGATGCCGAAGCGTTGGCGCGAGCGGGCGATCCGGGGCCGGTCGTTTTGCGTCGGCTGAACAACGCTGAATACACCTATGCGATTCAGGATCTCACCGGCGTCGCGCTCGATCCGGCACGTGAATTCCCGGTGGATGGGGCGGCGGGCGAAGGTTTTCTGAATACCGGCGCTTCGCTGTCGATGTCCCCGTCCATGGTCGACAAGCAATTGGCCGCGGCCAAGGAGATCGCCCGGCATATGGTGATGACTCCGACGGGTATTCGATTCTCCGAGAGCGAACTACGCGGCGATTGGGTGGAGGAGATTGTTCGGCAAATCCGTGCGATCTACCTGCGGCATACCGGCGGCAGGGACACGGGATTCAATTACACCGGGGACGTTGCCGTTCCAACACCCAAGGATGCGCGCGAAGGACGTCTGGAGGTGGCTCCGTATCTTCACGCCCTGATCCGTCATCGAACTGCGATTGCGAAGGATCCGGACGCGGCCGGACCGATCGCAGAGGCGGCCGGATTGAACGCCCGCTACGCGATTCGGCTGGCGCGGCTGTTGTCGCCCGATGGACCGCGGACGCCGCTGTTCGAACAACTGCGCGAGCGATGGAATGGCGTGGCCAACCAGGATCCCGGTTTGCTCGCCGGCGAGGTTGGCCGTTGGCAGAATCATCTGTGGCAGTTCAATCGCATCGGTAATTTTGGTCGGATCAAGAAATGGCAGGCGCCGAAATCGCCACTGAAGCGAGCGCGCGAGATCACCATCGAATTGAATCGCCGTCCCAATCCCGAAGGTGAACCCTTGATCCACCTGTTCGCCGGCACCGCGCGTGATGGTGATACGGGCGACCTTGCCCTCTGGCAGCAACCGAGAATCGTCCACAGTGGCAGGCCTCCCATCCTCCTGCGAGACGTGCGCGGTGGTATGATCGGTCTGCAGAAAAAGTCGAAGGAAGTGCTCCGGCAAACTGAGCAGTACTTGGCCGCCGCGTACGATCTTCGATCCAACGCGAATGAAACGGTCGAACAAGTTGCCGCGCGACACCAAGTCGATCCCGAATTTCTCGAGGCGTGGCTGGACAACCTCGGCATCGCGGCGAAAGGGCGTCTGAGACTCTCCGGTTATCTTCACGAGAAACGCGAACGCGTGGGCGGCTACGCGCAGGTCAAAGGTTGGGGCATGCCGGGACAACCGGCCTTGTCGGTCGTCGGCAACAGTTCGGATCAGGCCCTCCGCATTGCTGCCGACAGTCAACCGGGGCAGATCGGCTGCCATCCCATGCCGGATCGCTGGGTGGCGGTCGGCTGGCAGAGTCCGCTTGCGGGTGACGTCAAGATCATCACCAAGGTTCGCCATGCTCACGACGCCTGCGGCAATGGAATCGGCTGGCGCCTCGAACATCGTCGCGGACGACACATCAGCGTACTCGCGCGGGGAGAGGTCGAGCTCAGCGGCACGGCTGAGATTGCGCCGATCGAGAAACATGCGATCCACAAAGGCGACCTGATCTCGATCGTGATCTTCGCCAAGAACCGCAACCACGGCTGCGATTTCACCGAGATCGATCTGGAGATCCGCCCCCTGGAAAACACCGATCGCCACTGGGTGCTTTCCAAGGATTGTGCGCCCAACATGCTCGCCGGCAATCCCCACCCCGACCGCTACGGGACGTCGGATATCTGGCATTTCTACAGCGGCAAGGACATGGGTGATCCGACGCAGTTCCATTTTCCGACGGGTTCACTGGTCGATCGCTGGTTGAAAGAAAACGACCGGCAAGAAGCCGCCGAGCTCGCCAAGTCCATCAGCGATCTGCTCGCTCCGTCGCCGCCAACGACACTCCACGAGGCGGACGCAATGATCCGCACGAACCTGACTTCACTGAACGGCCCCCTGTTCTCGCTCGTCGACCCCGGCAAATTCGCGCGCTTGGCAACACCGGAAGAACTGAGCGAATCCGAATACGGACTCGATCCAAATCTGTTCGACGAAAAAGGCAACCTGTCGATGAAGGCGCCGCAAACCCACCATTTCAAGGTGCCGGCCATTTGGTCCGAAGACGCCAACTTCGTCACCCGCGGAGAACTCGCGCCGAACGCCGGGAGCGAAGCCAGCATGCAACTGGAAGCTGCGTTCTGGCTGCCCGGCGCCACCGATCATCTACACGCGCATCTGCCGATTCTCGTGCGCAAAGGCACGGCCGGGGAACGACGTCTTGAGAACGAACTGAACGCCTTTCGAGAAAACTTCCCCGCGGCCTTGGCCTTCACGCAGATCGTGCCAACGGATGAAGTTGTAACGCTCCTCATGTTTTATCGCGGCGATGAGCATGTGATCAACTTGATGGCCACGGAGACCGAACGGCGGGAATTGGACCGGCTCTGGGATGAACTGAAGTTCGTCAGTCGTGAGCCGCTTCGGTTGGTCACCATCTATGAACAGCTCTGGCAGTTTGCGACCCAGACCGGCAGTCCCAAACCATATGAGCCGATGGAGCCCGGCATCCGCGCAGACGCCGCCCAGTTTGCGAAACGATTGGTGAATGCCGAACCGATGCATCTGAATGCATTGCTGAGTTTCGCCAACCGAGCCTGGCGTCGTCCCCTCAAGTCCAACGAATCGCACGGACTCCGGGCGCTCTATCATCAACTACGCAGCGAAGACATGCCGCACGAGGAAGCCATGCGCCTCACTCTCGCCCGAGTCCTGGTGGCACCGGCATTTCTCTACAAGGCCGAGAAACCCGTAAGCGGCGACGAAGCCGGGCCGGTTTCCGCCCACGAACTCGCCACCCGCCTGAGCTACTTCCTTTGGTCTTCAGCGCCCGATACAAGTCTCCGCGCGGCGGCCGATGCGGGGGCGTTGACCGACGACAACAATTTGCTCGCCCACACCCGACGCATGCTGAGCGACCATCGCGCACGTCGCCTCGCCATTGAATTCGCCTGCCAATGGCTGCACCTGCGCGGCTTCGATGAACTCGATGAGAAGAGCGAAAAGAAGTTCCCCGAGTTCGCGAATCTCAAGGGGCCGATGTACGAGGAAACCATCCGCTTCTTCACCGACATGATTCAAAACAATCGCTCGATCCTCTCCGTCATCGATGCCGATCACGGTTTCGTGAACGGCGAATTGGCGGCGCACTATGGGTTTACTTTGAAAGGCGACACCTGGAAACGCGTCGATGGTCTTCGCACCAAGGGACGTGGAGGCATCCTCGGCCAAGCGTCTCTGTTGTCTCGCCAATCCGGCGCCTCACGCACCAGTCCGATCCTTCGTGGGAATTGGATCGTGGAAACTCTGCTGGGAGAACACCTTCCTCGCCCGCCCGCCAATGTTCCCGTGTTACCCGACGATCCAGGCGGTCCCGAATTGAACATGCGCGAACTCACCGAACGCCACAGCAGCGATCCCGTCTGTGCCAAGTGCCACCGACGGATCGACCCCTTCGGCTTCGCCCTCGAACAGTTCGACGCCATCGGCAAGCTGCGAACGGACAAACGGAACGTGGAAACCACTCTGCCCGATGGCGCTTCCATCAGCGGACTGGACGGCTTGCGACGCTACCTCCTCACCCAGCGAAAGGAGCAGTTCGTGAAACAATTCTGCCGCAAACTCCTCGGGTTTGCGTTGGGCCGCTCGGTGCAATTATCGGACGAACCGCTGCTGGACGAGATGGCAACGGCGTTGAAACAATACAAACACCGCTTCTCAGTCGCAGTCGAAAAGATCGTGCTCAGCCCGCAGTTCAGACAAATCCGAGGGACGGAGCAGGCCGAGTAGCCGTTGGAATTCACGCTTTGGCGTGCAGGTCGGAACTTGTTCCGGCCCTTCAGGCCGACACGCTAAAGCGTGAATTCCAACGGCTACGGATAATTTGGTCGACCAAATCAACTGGTCAGCTGACATTATGGAAACTCACCCGATGAACACCCACCGATTCTCCCGTCGCAATCTTCTCCGAGGTCTCGGCGTAACAATGGCCCTGCCGTGGATGGAATCAACCGCCGTCTGGGGCGACACACCGAAGCAACGGAACAAGTCCAGCGCCCCCCCCGTCCGACTTGGCGTACTCTTCGCAGGAAATGGTTTCCACGCAAAGGAATGGTGGGCCAAGGGTGAGGGGAAGGGCATGGAACTTGGCCGCGTTCTATCTCCGCTGCACGAATTCCGCGAGCGCATGCTCTTCATCAAGGGCCTTTTCAATGCCGAGGCGCTCAAGGGCAATATTCACAGCTCGATGACCGGCAACCTCCTTTCCGGTGCACCCTTGGAAGCTGGCGGTGGAATTCGCTCAGGTACGAGCTTTGACCAGATCATCGCGCAGCGTTACGGACGTTCCACCAAACTGCCAAGTCTGGTGCTCGGCTGCGAAAAGGCCAATCCTTCCGTTCACAAGAACTACTCGATGATGTACAGCTCCCACATCTCGTGGAGCTCGCCCACGACTCCCACGCCGTTGGAAGTCTATCCTGCCCTGGCCTTTGACCGCTTGTTCAAGACCTCGGCGGACAGAGGAGACCGCAGTGTCCTCGACGCCATTCTGAACGACGCCCGCGACCTGCGTCGCAATGTCAGTCGTCGCGACCAACAGAAGCTCGACGAATACCTCGACTCCATCCGCGAAGTCGAACTGCGCATCGAGAACGCCGGCAAACGGGGTGAACTCCAAGGCTGGCGTCCGACGATTACCAGGCCGAATATTCCGCGACCGGCTGATGGTTATCCGCAGGACATCGGTGAACACATGCGCCTGATGTGCGACATCCTGATCCTTGCCTTCCAGACTGACATCACTCGTGTCTGCACGCTGAAGCTGAATAACGATCACTCCTCTCTCCGGTTCCCAAACCTGAACGTCGATTACATGATTCACCATCTTCTGTCCCACAATGACACCGAGGACTGGCTGAAGGTGAACCGATTCTTCATCGAGCAACTCGCCTACATCGCGGGTAGACTCGACGCCATCCAGGAAGGCGACCGCACACTCCTCGATAACTGCGCATTGATGCTCACCTCCAGCATGCTCACCGGCCACCACGACGCCAAGAAGCTCCCGGTGGTCTTACTTGGTGGAGCCGGTGGCCAAATTAGGGGCGGCCGTATCCTCGATTACCTTGGCAAGCCTGATCGGCAAATGTGTCGGCTCTACCTGTCACTCATGGACAAGTTTGGCATTCGCCTTGACCACTTCGGCGACGCCGACCAGCGCCTCGACACCGTCTAGCTAGCGTCGTCAGATAATGGCGAATGGAGAGCCGGATGCGGGAGTCACTCCTGTGCTACCCGCCGTTGGGCCACGTACGTTTCCAGAATTCATCGGAGCGTCCGCCGTAGTATTTCTCCAAGACCTGATCCAACACAATGTTCGTTCGTAGCGCGGATTCACCTGTGCTGGGACTTGATCCTGTCCCGGCAAGCTCATTCACGATTGCCTGAATCATGGGCTGGTGAACGTGGGAAGGGTTGGGAGCGTCGACAGATTCTTCCTCTTCGTTCAGACGAAGAACAATTGGGCTGACATCGAAACACGCAGCGCTCAATGATCCATTCTCACCTTCAAAGACGAACTCATCACGATTCGCACTGGCGGAGAATTCAAAGTTTGCAGCCCCTTCAATGCCGCCATCCCACGTCCATGACATTGAGACGGTATCTTCCACCTCGTAAAGGCCTCCACCATTGGCCGCAGCTCCCTCTACGTTTTGCAGCGGCCCCACGAGGTGATCGAGCAGATCCAGCGCGTGGCAACCCATGTCCATGAATAATCCGCCTCCGGAAAGTTCAGCTTCCAGTCGCCAGGGCAGGGGATCCAGATCAGTCAAGGGACAACGGGTGAATGTGTAGCTGGCGCGTTTCAATCGCCCCAGGCGCGGGAGGAGTTCGGCGACTTTCTGAAATCGAGGAAGCGAACGGCGGTAGTAAGCAACGAAGAGCGGGAGGTTCTTTTTGTCAAAGAGCCTCATCATCTCACGGCACTCGTCAGCATTGCGAGCCATTGGCTTTTCGACATATGCAGGTTTGCTGGCGGCTGCGACTGTGCGCGCGAGTTCGAGATGCGATCCGGGCGGGGTGGCGATGTAGACGATGTCGACTTCCTCATCGTTGATGAGATCTTCGGCATTCGAATACCATCTCGGCACGCGATGCCGCTTGGCGAAATCCTGCGCGAGATCGGCGCTGCGTCGCATGACCGCGACCAGCTCACTTCCCTGAGCCTTCTGAAAACCGGGACCGCTTTTGACCTCGCAGACGTCTCCGCAGCCGAGGATTCCCCATCGCATAGCCATGATCCGTTGATTCAGTCTCGCGTGATTTGGAGCAATTTCTCGAATTTGTCGGAGAAATCTCTCATCTCGTCCTGAATCTTATCCGGCTGCTGCGCGAGGCTGGTCAGGCACTTCTCGGTGGCCTCTGACTTGCGCTTGATCAGCGCGATCGCACCGGCAATGAGGGGAATGTGGTTGTTCACATTGTGTCGGGTATCGGAGAGGGCCGTGTTAATCTCCTCGATTTCTTCAGGTGTTAACGATATAGGCTGTTGAGGGGCTCCCATTTGCAGAAAATGAAGATTTGTTGAACAAAAGCAAAGTTTTTTGATCCAGAAAAATCCACCGATTGCCGATTGACACCCCTTGGGGGCCAATCTAAGCTCCTCGGCCCCGTGGGAATAACGGGTGAATGACGAAAAAATACGACGAAATAGAAGGGACGTGAGTATTTGTGACAGAGATTAAGATCAAAAAGGGCGAATCAGTGGAAAAGGCGCTCCGTCGGCTGAAGAAACGGCTGGATCGAGAGGGCACGCTGAAAGAAGTCCGCAACCATCGGCGCTACGAAAAGCCGAGCGAGAAGAAGCGACGCAAGATGAAGGTTGCCCGCTTCTCCGCGATGCTGAAGGCGCGCTACGCGGACCTCTAAGTCATAGATTCACAAAGCCGGTGTGGGCTGAAACCCCGCGCCGGCTTTTTTTGTAACTTGTTGTAATTCAGGGTTTTCCAACCGCAGATGTATTCCTTCTCCACATGCTGGAATTCTCACCGTCACGAAGACGGTCGGGAGATGTTGCGGGAGATTCGGGATCTGGGATTCGACTACGCCGAGTTGAGTCACGGAATCCGCGTCAGCTTGGTTCCCGGAATTGTGGATGCGGTTGACTCAGGGGAGATCAAGATTTCTACGCTCCACAACTTCTGCCCACTGCCGATGGGCGTAAACCATGCGGCTCCAAACATTTACGAATTCTCATCTTCCGATCAGCGCGAACGGGAATATGCGTGGAAGCACACGATGAAGACAATCGAGTTCGCCGTCCGGGTGAATGCAAAGCTGATCGTGATTCACTCCGGCAGCATGGAGTTCAAGCCAAGCTTTTTCGCGGGCTTGTTCGGTGCCAAGCGTATGGAATTCACAGACAAGTTGCTCGATTTGGTTGAGGAAGGGAAATCCGGGAGTGACGAGTTCGATCAGCTGGTCGCTCAGGCGGTCGCCTGCCAGGAGAAGCACAAGGAAGAACCTCTGGCCCGATCGTTTGACCTTCTGAAACGAATCGCTGCGGAGGCTGCCGAACATGACTTGATGTTGGGCATCGAGAATCGAGAGGCGCTGGAAGAGATTCCCCTGGATTCGGAGATGTCGATGTTCCTCGCTGATCTGCCGGAAAAGACAGTTCGTTACTGGCACGATTGCGGGCACGGACAGATCAAGGAAAACCTCGGGTTCATCAATCATACGATGCACGTTCAGTCGCTGTCCGATCGACTGGGGGGCTTCCACATTCACGATGTGGGATTTCCGGGCAAAGACCATCAGCCACCGGGGAAGGGGAACATCGATTTCGAAGCCTTGGGCGATCTGGTGAAGCCAGAGCACATCAAGGTATTCGAGATGAATCCTGCCTTGACGAAGGAAGAGGTGCAGGAAGGCGTGAAGCATCTCAAATCCATTTGGGGCGAGTGAACTCCAACAGCCCATCGTATTGACGCTTCGTCCTTCCGCCCCCTTAATCAACGCATGAAACCACACCTCTTGGCGTTCGTGCTGTGTCTCGCTGCTTCTTCGCTTCATGCGTCCGATTGGCCGAATTGGCGCGGACCTACCCATAACGGGATCGCGGCTGCAGGCGAGAAACCACCCGTGAACTGGTCCGAGAACTCCAATGTCGAGTGGAAGGTCGCCATTCCCGGTCGCGGCCATGCCTCGCCGACGATTGTCGGTGATCGCATTTACCTGCCGACTGCCGATGAGCAGAAACAGATCCAATCCGTCCTGTGCCTCGCGCGCGGGAACGGGAAGCTGATCTGGCGAAAAGATCTCCACAAAAACGGCTTCACAAAAAAGGGGCACCGGCGGAAGTCCCATGCTTCCAGCACTGTCGCGTGCGATGGTTCAACGCTGTACGTGAACTTCATGAGCGGAGATACTGTTTACGCCACTGCGTTGGATCTGGACGGAAAGAAACTCTGGCAAACCAAGATCACCGATTACGTGACGCACCAAGGCTATGGTTCTTCGCCCTTCATTTACAAGTCGCTGATACTCGTCTCCGCTGACAACAAGGGAGGAGGCGTCATCGCTGGATTGGACAAGAAGACGGGCAGCATTGTCTGGAAAAACGATCGGCCCAAGTTGCCAAACTATCCGTCTCCCGTGGTCTACAATATTACGGGGAAGGATCAGCTGTTGATGTCCGGGTGTGACCTGGTGACGAGCCTCAATCCACTGACGGGCAAGAAGCATTGGGAAATCGAAGGATCTACCACGGAATGCGTGGTCACGATGGTGACGGACGGTAAGCGTGTCTTTACCGGAGGCGGTTATCCCAAGAACCACACTGTTGCGATCGAAGCAGACGGTTCAGGCAGGGTTGCCTGGCAGAACGGAACCCGCGTCTACGTGCCCTCAATGATCGTGCACGACGGTCATCTCTACGCATCCAGCGATTCGGGCTTTGCGATCTGTTGGAATTCCAGGACGGGCAAGGAGATTTGGAAAGAGCGCCTCGGTGGTGATTTCTTTGCTTCGCCAATCCTCGCGGACGGGAAGATCTTCGCCACGAATGTTCGCGGAATGACCTATGTGTTCAACGCCGAGCCGAAGGAATTCAAACTGCTCTCGAAGAACCAACTCGGATACGAATCCTACGCCTCCCCAGTGATCTGTGGTGATCGCGTTTATCTCCGCGTGGCCAAGCGCGAAGGCGGCAAGCGCGTCGAATACCTGTATTGCATCAGTCACCAACGTGGCTGAGATTGTCCCATGCAATTGGGCTGCAGGGCCAATTCGACCGTGACAAAAGTAGGATGGGCGATCCACCTGTCCAGTTCAGCGTGGGAACTAGTTGCGGGTTGGATTGGTTTGCTGCGCTCACAAAACAACCCGAGACGCGTTTCGGGATGGGCGGATTGCTCATCTTACTGTTTCGTCACGACCATCCTTACCCTGCTCGCGGCCGTCAACGCTGCCGATGCAGAGACCGTTCAAGAGTTCTTCCGATCAAAGGTCGAGCCCATCCTGAAACAGAATTGCTACGAATGCCACAGCCACGCAACTGGCAAGGCAAAGGGCGGGCTCGTTCTCGATTCCAAATCCGGATGGAATGTAGGTGGGGATTCAGGTCCCGCATTGGTTCCCGGGAAGCCGGATGAAAGCCGTCTCCTTGTTGCGATCGGCTATGATGACGACGACCTCCAAATGCCCCCGTCTGGCAAACTCTCCAAGACCGATATTGCTGTTCTGCGGAAGTGGATTGTGGATGGAGCCGTCGATCCGCGTGTCTCCGAAGCGCCCACGGGCAAGACGATCCCACTTGCAGGCAAAGACTACTGGTCGTTTCATCCACGGACGAATCCAATTCTTCCGGCCGGGAATGGAACTCCCATCGATCGTTTTGTAAATCGAAGATTGCGCGACGCGAACTTGGAAGCGGTTGCACGGTCGGCCCCACAAAAGTTATTGCGCCGTGTCACGTTTGATCTCACCGGTCTGCCGCCCTCCCGCGCCACCATGGAACAGTTTGATGTCGATGGCTCCCCAATGGCTTTCGAACATGCCGTTGACCGACTTCTATCCAGTCCCGCGTTTGGCGAGCACTGGGCGCGTCATTGGCTGGATCTCACCGCGTACGCCGACACGATTGGTACGGGCAGGGCCTTGCCGGCGACAAACGCATGGCGCTTTCGCGACTACATCATCAACTCCTTCAATGCCGACAAACCGTTCAACACGTTTATCCGCGAACAGATCGCCGGTGATCTCATCAAGACGGAGTCCATCGCCGAACGGCGGGCGAATCTCACCGCGACCGGCTTCCTCGCGCTGGGACCGTGGCCGCTCGAAAATGGCGACAAGCCACAACTCCGCATGGACGTTGTCGACTTTCAGATCAAGCGCGTGGGCAAAGTGTTCCTCGGCATGACCTTTGGCTGCGCCCGTTGTCACGATCACAAGTTCGATCCTGTATCGCAGAAGGACTACTACGCGCTTGCTGGCTTTTTCCGCAGCACGATGACATTGAAGGGGCGGCTTGAGGGGATTTATAGCGACGTTTATCGGGCTGCTCTCCCTGAACACCCCGATGAGATGATACGGCGAGCAAACGAACTACGCCTATGGGAGCGCAAGTTGCCCGGCCTCGAATCATTTCGGGACAAGGCGAAAACGAGAGTTGAGGGGTTGGAGAGAATTGAGAAGCGACTGAAAGAATCGAAGAAGAAACTCTCGAAGAGATTCGAAGCGCAACTCAAGGCGGCCAAAATGGAATTGGCCGAGGCCGAACAGAAACTTGACGCCGCGAAATACAATCGACCCTTTGCTCCTGTCGTAAATGCGGTCACGGATTTTCCCGAACCGGAGGATTGCCGCATCAACATTCGCGGCAACGCGCGTGCACTTGGAGATGAAGTGCCCCGTGGTTATGTTGAGGTCATAAACTGGTCGAAGAAGGAGCCTCAGTTTGCAGCCGGGCAGAGTGGCCGGATGGAACTGGCTGAATGGGTGGCTCATCCCAAGAATCCGCTGACTGCCCGCGTATTCGTGAACCGTGTGTGGCATCACCTGTTCGGACAAGGACTGGTTGCATCTCCGGACAACTTTGGATTGCGAGGGAGCAAGCCCACTCATCCTGACCTGTTGGATTATCTCGCCGGTCGGTTCGTTGACGGTGGGTGGTCGATCAAGTCGCTGATTCGCGAGATCGTTTTGTCCGAAACCTATCAACGTTCGAGCGCGGACAATCCTGAAGCGCGCGCAATCGACCCGGATAATCGCCTGCTTTGGCGATCCAATCGCCGGCGTTTGCAGGCGGAGCAGATCCGTGATGCCGTGATGATGGCGGCCGGCGAATTGGATCGTGCCGGGGGAGGCCCAAGCCTTCCTTCAGTCTTCAGTCAGAATCTCGCGCTGGCACCACCTGTTGCGATCTACGATGGAGTGACACATTTCGAACACATCCCACCGCGCCGTTCGATTTATCAGCCCATCAAACGCAAGAGTGCATTCAGCGGATTGGGGATTTTGGATGCATTTGATTTTCCCTCCACCAATGAAGAGACCGGCAAACGTTCCGTGACCACAGTCGCGAACCAGGCTCTATTCATGATGAACTCGAAGTTTGCGAAGGAGAAATCAATGGCCGCAGCGAAAGATGTGACGCGACAATCGAAGAAGTTCCGGGAACAGCTCAATGAGCTATATCTTCGGACGCTCTCCAGACCGCCATTCAAAGCCGAAGTCAAACGAGTTCGATCATTCGTGGCGCGATATCAGTCTGTGGTTGAAGGTGGGGGGATGTCCAAGAAAGAGAAGCGCATCGAAGCCCTCTCCAAATTTGCTCAGGCCCTCTTCGCCTCAAACGAATTCCTTTTCCGCCAGTAGCTTCGACTGCCAGTCGTAGCGTGCGAGCGACGGGCGCAGCGATGTCAGCGAGCGGTCCATTTGAGGTGGCGAACTCGACAGGCTGTAAAATCGTATTTCTGATCACATCTCACCAGTCGTATCTCATGGTATTCAGTGCGTTTTTCCTCACCCCGTCCCTCTCCCGCTGGGAGAGGGCGAAACAAGATTGCACTCTTCATACCAGGAGCGATGTTTTGCCTGACGGCTTTGCAAACGTTGCTCTCCCAACGGGTTGACCATTTCCCATAGATTCCTCTGGTCACTGCCGAAGCACACTCCGAAGGGGTGATATTGCTGGTAGCCGGGGTATTGCCATGCTTAACCCCCGTATGGCTACTGGCAATGTCATCCCTCCGGGATGCGTGTATTTGTGGGGAATGGACAGCCCGCCGGGAGGGAGAGGGATAGAACGATCATAATCGGTTTGATCTGCGCATCCAGTTGGCTCATTGGGAGGCCGTCATCAATCACCACCCACTTGGAATCGACCCCCAACGAGCGGTCAGNTCGTCCCAGCCCATTGAAAAANNCCACCTCCTGAGGCAGTGTTTCNCCAGTGCCTCAATCATCGCCAGCCCTATCACAGTCTCGTCGGGCCTTCTTGAGGAATTCGACCACTGGCTTCGGAGCAGTTGCGTTGAATGCGATGCTCGGCAGTGCGAAGGCAGGGCAATCGGCTCTCAAAGCCCGTTCCCCAATGATCAAGCCGAAGGCCAAGCGCGTGATCTTTATGTTCATGCAGGGCGGTCCTTCACAGATGGAGACCTTCGACTACAAACCGCGCCTGAAGAAAGAGCACGGGGGGGCGGTGACATTCAAGCGGGTTGAAACGGTTGAGCAGCCGGGCATCGAACGAACCAAGATTTTTGGTTCGAGCTGGGATTTCGATCGATACGGGCAAAACGGAATCTGGGTTTCTGATCTCTATCCACATCTTGCCAGGTCCATCGATGATGTTTGTGTTCTCAACGGAATGCACACCGACAGCCTTGCGCATCCGATGGCTTCGCTTCAGTTGCACACCGGCTTCACAAACACGGTCAATCCATCTGCCGGTGCCTGGTCACTTTACGGATTGGGAACTGAGAATCAGAATTTGCCCGGCTTCATCTCGATTGCCCCGGCGGTTTCAGGCGATGCCGGAAGCGTTGAGTATTTCGGGTCCGCGTTTCTTCCTGCGATCTACCAAGGCACGCGGGTTCGATGTGCGCGCAAACCTGATGGGTCGAAAGCGGAGATTCGCAATCTGGTGGACAAGCATCACAAGGCCGATTTGCAGCGCGCCCAGGTTGATCTGATCCAATCGATGAATCGCGACTTGCTTTCCGACCTCAAGACCGATCAGCACATGGAAGGCGTGATCGAGTCCTACGAGCTGGCCTTTCGGATGCAGACCGAAACGCCGGATCTGCTGAAGTGGGAAGACGAGCCGCAGTATATCAAGGACATGTATGGCATCGGCGATCCCAGCACGGACCACTTCGCCCGCCAATGCATCCTGGCCAGGCGTTTTGCCGAAGCTGGTGTCCGCTTCATCGAACTCTTTAACGGCGGCTGGGATCATCACAGTCACATCCGACAACATCTCCCTTTGAATTGCGGCCAGACCGACCAACCCATGGCCGCGTTGATTGCCGACCTCAAAGCCCGCGGGATGTTTGATGATACCCTGATCGTCTGGAGCGGAGAATTCGGCCGCACGCCATACGAGCAGGACATGACCAACGGCAAGCAGGAGCCGATCTACTACGGCCGTGGTCACAACCCATACGGCTTTACGACGCTGATGATGGGTGGTGGTGTGAAGGGAGGTATCGTTCACGGTGCCACCGATGAGTACGGGTATCGTGCGGTTGAAGGCAAAGTGCACGTTCACGACCTGCACGCGACCATGCTGCACCTTCTGGGGCTGGATCACGAAAATCTGACCTATCGCTATGGTGGCAGAGACTACCGCCTCACGGATGTTTACGGTCGGGTGGTGGATGAAATTTTGACATGATTCTCCGATGAAGTTGGTGGGAATCGAGACTGTTTCGCTCGGGCATTAGATGACTATTACGGGGGCATGACCATCGAAGGGTTTGCTGAAGCAGATCGCCACAGTTTCCGCGGGAACGGAGCAGCCGTGTTTTTCTTGGTGATCTATTTTTTGCTTCTGCGGGATTCGATACCTGAGATGGAAGGAAGCAAAGCAGGCAAATTTGCTTGTTGAATGATTCCGGGGATGGAAACTCGCGCGGATCAATCATGAAGATAATTCGATATCAGGATTCAAGTGGTCTTGTGCGCTACGGCGCGCAGCAGGAAGATGGTTCGGCCAAGGTGATCGAAGGTTGTGTATTTGGTGAACACAAGGTCACGGACGAAACTGCAAAGGTCGAGAAGCTGCTCGCACCGATTACTCCTTCGCAGATTCTTTGCATTGGGCTGAATTACAAGTTTCACGCCAAGGAATGCAACGTTGCTGAACCGGAGAATCCGATCCTCTTCACCAAGGGAGTGAATACGCTGAACAACCCCGGTGATCCGATCGAAGTGCCGCGTGCACTGCGCAGTGACGAGGTCGATTACGAAGTGGAACTGGCGGTGGTGATTGGCAAGGACTGCAAGAACGCCACCAATGAGAACGCCTTGGATTACGTGCTCGGTTACACAGCCGCGAACGACGTTAGCGCCCGCGATTGGCAGATCAAGTGGAACGGCGGCCAATGGTGTCGCGGTAAGACATTTGATACTTTCAGTCCGCTGGGCCCCTGTCTCGTCACGGGTGATGAGATCGGCGATGCACAGAATCTCAAGCTCAGCTGTACGGTGAATGGCAAGGTCATGCAGGATTGGAATACCAACGACATGATCTTTCCTATCGTGGATCTAATCGTCTTCCTCAGTGGCAGTACCACGCTTCCCAAGGGAACGGTCATTCTCACCGGAACACCGCACGGTGTCGGCCTGGCGCAAGATCCGCCTCTGTTCTTGAAGGAAGGGGATGAGGTGAAGGTGGAGATCGAGAATATCGGCAGCTTCAGCAATCCGGTGGTGGACGAGAAAGTTTGAGCGCGACGCCTCTGCGTGGAGGGACAAACTTGTGAGTCCTGTGCCGTTCAATCTAACAAGCTGGGTGATGCTGGATTGTCGCCTCCATCAGCATGGAGCGGGCGTTAGCGGCTGGCGCATGCCCTCGGACTCGCAAGCTCGCCCCTCCACGGACGCGTTTGCGTTCGGGAGCCGAATCGCTCTTGCCTTTTCAACTGTGCTCTGAATGATTTCGGCACTCATGAAACAGATCGTATCACTACTCGTTGTCGCTGCGTTGTGCGTTGTTTCCTTCGACGCGCAGGCTGCCGACAAAAAGAAGGCAAAGAAAAAGAAGAAACCCGCTGCGCCAAAGATCTATCCGACGGGTTACACGGACACCCCTTATCTTCCCGGTCAAAAGTGGCGCGTTCATGATGACTCACGCCCGCGTCCGCCTGTGGTGACATCCGGCGGCAAATTCAGCGATGGCGCAATGGCACCGTCAGATGCTGTGGTCTTGTTCGATGGCACTGATCTGAAGAAGTGGGAGAAATCCCGCGGTGGTGGCGATCCGGGTTGGAAGATCGAAAACGGCTATATGGAAGTGGTCGGTGGAACCGGCAGCATCCAGACGAAGGAGAAGTTCGGCGATATGCAGGTGCACGTGGAGTTTGCGACACCTGGGAAGATTGAGATGGCCAGCCAAGGGCGTGGAAACAGCGGTGTTTACTTCAATGGAATGTATGAAGTGCAGATCTTGGATTCCTACAAAAACAAATCCTATGCGGATGGCCAGGCGGGCGCGCTCTATGGTCAGAAACCCCCTCGTTTCAACGCGGCTCGCGGTCCGGGCAAGTGGCAGACTTATGACATCATTTTCGAAGTGCCGCGCTGGGATGAAGAGCAGCGCCTCATCAAGAAGGCCCACGTAACGGTGATTCACAACGGCGTGGTGTTGCACCATCGCCAGCCCTTGATCGGCACGACCGGACACAAGCGCGTGGGTAACTATAACCGGGTTCATGAACCCGAGGTATTCATTCAGTTGCAGGATCACCGGAATCCGACCCGATTCCGGAACATCTGGGTGCGTCCTTTGGGCGACTATGACGCGCTCGACAAGAAATGAGTGAAACCAATTGCGAGGCCGCCACTTCGGCGGCCTTTTTTGTTTAACCACAGGTGGACACAGATAGACACAGGTCAGGCAGTGCCAAGGTGAGCCTGTCGTTGCTTTTGTGGTTGATCGCCTGCTGCGTTGCAGAGGGGAGGCCGCTCTCGTTCCGGGTGGTTGATGCTGACAGTGGCAAAGACGTCGCAGCGCGCTTTTCGTTGAAGATCAACGGAATAGGTTATCAGCCTGATCGAATCATCTCAAATGGGTTACGATTCGTTTCAGTTCATGAATCCAAGAAACAAGTCTTCGTTGCGTGCTACTCGAGTGGCAAAGGCATGGTGCAGTTGCAGATCCCGGATGCCGCGCAGAGCGTAGAGTTATCTGTTGCGAAGGGATTTCAGTATTTGCCCCGGCGGATTAGACTCAAAGCCGAGGAGATTGGAGAAACAATCGTCGTGAAGTTGCGACGCTGGGTGGATCTTTCAGCGAAGGGTTGGAGGTCGGCTGATGCGCATCTGCATTACGATCGATTCAACCGCAAGGCGGACCGCCTGTGGTATGCGATGATGGAGGGAGACGGATTGGACTCCGCACATTTCATGTTTCTGAAGGGTGGGAAGGTTCCTGGTGAATGGGCGGTTCAATATGGATACGGCAAGAAGGGCGAGGGGATGAAGCAGGGGAGATTGCTCACTGCCGGCATGGAGTATCGCGATTCGGCGCAAGGCCACATCAATCTCCTGGGGATGCCGGAAATCGTTCAGCCGATCATGGCGGGAACGCGTGGTCTGCCGAACTACCCGACGCTGGAATCCGTGCTGCGACGGACCAGCAAGCTCCACGGGCTTCCGGTGGTTGCCCATGGCGGATCGCTTGGGCGGAGCACGACGGTTATGCTGGATGGCATCCTAGGCGCGCCTGAAGCGATTGAGATCGGGAACAGCCATCTATTCTCTTTGGAGAACTGGTACACGCTATTGAATCTGGGTTATCCCTATTCACCGGTTGCTGGAACGGATCTTCCCAACTTCCCCGAGCGTGATTGGTGGCAACCGTTTCTCGGTGGGATGCGCATGTATGTCGACACGCGTGGAGCGGACGGATTTGAAGCGTGGAAGGAAGGGCTGAAGAAGGGGCGGGTTTTTGTGAGCAGTGGTCCGTTGCTGACAGAATTCAAAGTGGCGGGCAAGTCGTTCGCTGGCTCGATGCCCCTTTACTCAGCTCAATCGGTCGCGATCTATGCGGAAGTTGCCTCACCTGCGGACCTCGGGCTGACGAGTTTCGAACTCATCCAAAACGGCCGGTCAATTCCCGCCACGCTGAAGAAAATCGAATCGCAAGGCCTCGTCCGATGGCGCTTGGAGAACCGAATTCGCGTGGATGAAAGCTGTTGGTTTGCGGTTCGCGCGCAGGGAATTCCGATCAGGGTGCTTCAACGGGCGCTCCTCACGCCCACTCCGTACCACCGCCGCGAGGCGGTCATGCACAGCGCTCCCGTTATGGTAACGATCAAAGGCAAAGCAGTGCTTTTGGAGGAAAACGCCCGGAATGTGATGAAACAATTGGAGGATCAGAGAGGCTTCTACGAGACGAATGCGCGCCATGATAAGGACGCTCACAAGGCCGAGATGTTGGGGCTTTTCGATCGCGCGATCAATCGTCTCAAAGCGCGCATTGGTAATTGAAAACGGCCATTTGCATGCGATTTCATTCATAATTGTCTTTTCTTGGCGCACCCAAAAGGGCACCGTTCCACCCGTCGCATGATTCAGAATCAAACTTCAATACCAGTTTATCAGCACAAGCTTGAGGCGTGCGCGGACGTGAATCAGTCGCCATTTCGGCTTCCATTGCTTGATCGGTTTTGAAACGCACGGTGCGGACAGGGCGTCCGTCCAATCGACACATGAATTACTCCTTCAATAATATCAATTGGCCGAACTTTTTGTTCATCGCCTCCACGACATTGGCTGCTCTCATCGGTGTGCCGTGGTACATCATGACCTACGGTTGGGGAGATTCGGTGATCTGGAGTATGGCGTTCTTCTACTACATCGCCACCGGCCTGAGCATCACCTTGGGATATCACCGCCTCTTTTCTCACAAGTCCTTCAGTGCAAAGTGGCCGGTCAAACTCGGCACGCTGATGTTCGGAGCTGCAGCATTCGAAAACTCTGCGATGAGCTGGGCCGCCGATCATCGCCGTCACCACAAGCACTGCGACCATGACGATGACCCATACAATGCGCTGGAAGGCTTTTTTCACTCACACGTCGGTTGGATTATCTTCAAAAACAGTGATCCCGATTACAGTTATGTGAGAGATCTTCAGAAGGACAAACTCGTTGCCTGGCAGGAACGAAATTACGTCCTCATTGGCGCGCTCGTTGGATTCGCAGTTCCTGCATTCATTGGTTGGTCCTGGAACGGGATGGCCGGGGCGCTTGGCGGATTTTTCATAGCTGGTGTCGGCCGCTTGGTGATGGTCCATCACTTCACCTTTCTCATCAACTCGCTCTGCCACACTCTTGGCAGCCAGCCCTACTCAAACAAGTCGACCGCACGTGACAGCGCGATCACGGCACTGCTTACCTTTGGTGAGGGATACCACAACTTCCATCACACCTTTCAGCATGACTATCGCAACGGAGTGAAATTCTATCATTTCGATCCGACCAAGTGGATGATTCTCTTGTTGAGCAAGATCGGGCTCACCGGAAACCTTCGCCGGGTCCCGGACGAGAAGATCCAGCAGTCGCGCGCCAAGCATCAGCAGGAGAAGCTGGATGAAAAGATGAGCGCACGTTCGATTCAGTTGCCCGTTTCCGTGCAGGATCAGTTGAACGCTGCGAAGGATAAACTCGAAGAAGCCTATCGTCACTGGGAAGAACTCGAAGCCGAGTATGCCAAGGCGATGAACCGCAAGATCAAGGAGTCAAAGGACAAGATT
Organism: Verrucomicrobiales bacterium; assembly: GCA_002715965.1. Classification (GTDB taxonomy): domain Bacteria; phylum Verrucomicrobiota; class Verrucomicrobiia; order Limisphaerales; family JAYPXF01. The sequence goes on from PBAL01000027.1 coordinate 47,894, forward strand.
CACGAATTGCAGGTTGAGTTTGCAGTGGCTCAGGAACGGTTTCGCGAGGCCTTTGACGAGTGGAAGCGAAGCCATCAACTGGCGCTCACGCAATTCGCCTGAGAATTCGAAACAACCATTTTCGAAGCCACCGTATCACGGTGGCTTTTTCTTTTCGTGACTCGAATGTGGGTCAGGCGAGCAACCCGCTCATGTCGGGAGGGAAGATGGCGGCTTTCTTGCCCTTCTTTTTCTTCTTCTTGCCGGATCCCTGTTGCGGTGGAGTCTGCCGCGGTTTCTTGGCGGTCTCGACGACACCGTTGGAGAATTCGATGACGTGTCCCTGATGAATCAACCAATGCAGGTCGGCGTTCACTGCCTGTTGTTCAGGGGGCATTTCGGGTTCGGAATCGTCTGCCGGTTTGGCTGTTTTGTCTGCCGGTGACTCCTCGGTGTTTGTGCTGTCGGCACTCTCCGCAGGGTTGGCTGCCTCTGCCTCATCGTTTTTTGCACTGTCCGTCGTCGGCTCGGTCTTGGGTTCTTCGATTGGGGCAGGCGGCGGAACTTCGATCGTCTTCACGGGCGCAAGTGCATCGAAGATCTTGCGTCGCGTGCATTCGGGGGTGTCGTTGATGAACTGTATGATGCCTTTGATGGAATCGGACACGGGCGTCACCACCACGTCCAGAAAGTGCGGGCGCGAAACTGCAACATGCGTCACAGTTTTGTCCTTTTTGAAGAACTGCAGGCCGTGCTTGGCAAATTCCTCGCACAGGATATTGACGACCTTGAGGGGGAAGCGCCGTTGATCTTCGAACACGTTTCGAAAGAGCCGGCGCAGATCCGGAGCGCCGGAATTGCCCGCGTCCTTCGAGGACATGCGATGCGATTGCACTTCCTTGATGACGTTTGCCTGGTGCGTGGATTCGAAGTGCGCCTGGACTTCGTCACGGCTGTTGAACTTCACCGTTTCGGGAACGTTCAGCGCGGTGAATTCGGTCTTGAAACTCTGTTCGTCGACCCACTGCTTCACCACCTCTTCTTCGCGAACGATCTTTACCCGCGACTTGAACTTGTCGAAGGGCATCTTTGAGAAGCGGTCCTGATGCAATTTCACCAGCTTCTGCTGATAATCGTGGTAATTAGGCGGGCCGAGAATGACCCCGCTCATGCCGCACTGTGCGACGAAGGTGTAAGTCCCTTTCGGCGGATCAGTCGGAATCTTTTCCGTTTCGTAAAACGTGTCGAAGAAGCGGCTGAGTGCGTGTCGGCCGGCCTCGGCTTGATTGAGCCAGAGCGTATTGTCGAGATCGCAGGAGTAGAGTTTCTGAGCAATACCTTCTTTGGTTTCCTTGATGCGAAATTCAACCTGGAATCGATCCGCGGCCTTGACGATGAGCCGGGCGATGTCGAAGACGGGATAGGCGCGCCCGGTGAGCTTGATCTGTCGGGCAATAGCATCGAGCCCGGTTGGTTCGGGAACGATGGAAACGAGGACTTCCGGCATCGGAACTGTTGGACGCTCGGGGCGCCGGTCGCGCCGATTGTCCCGCCCGCCCCGACGGTCATCGCGTCCACGGCCTCGGTCGTCACGGCCACCGCGTTTATCGTCGCGGCCACGGCCTTTCGGTCCTCGCCCACGATCGTCATTTCGGCGGTCACCACGCTTGTCGTCGCGTCCGCGGCCACGCGGGCCACCATCGCGCCGGGGTCCGCGCTGATCGCGTCGGCCCTTGCCTTTGCCACGGAATCCAGACTCCTCGTCTCCGCGGAATTTCTCGTATTTCTTCTGCTGGCTCTCTTCCGATTGCCGTGCCCATGCCGGCAGGAATTCCAGCTCCAGATCCAAATCACTTTTTTGTGACGCGCTCATGTTGGTTTGTTTCCGGTCGCAATGCCGTCGCAGTTCTTTTCGTTTTCGAAAAAGGGCAAAAAGGATGCTCACCCTCACAGTGGATTGCAAGCGTGCCTTTCGTAACGTATTGCGCGCTTGTGAGAATGTCTGAACAACTTTTTGTTTTGATGCTTGCGCAAGCAATCCGTGCTGTGTCGAATTTTCGCGCGGCCACCGATTTGATGGAAAACGATCCGAAACATCAGTGTTGCATCTTTGCATTCACGAGAGCATTTCGCGCAGGACAGCGTCTGCACCATTATGGGCTTCGGCGAAACTCGTTGGGTGAATTCATGGTTTGATCCGGCTGAACGTGAAGGTTTCTCAATTCAATCTCTCCCCGCTGGATGAACAAGAGGAGTTCGTGAGCAGTGACGCGGACCGGCTGGGCGAAGAGTGTGGTGTGTTCGGGATCTTCGGGCATCCTGATGCCGCTACGATGACGACCCTGGGCCTGCACGCATTGCAGCACCGGGGTCAGGAAGCGGCAGGCGTGGTGAGCTCGGACGGGAAGCAGTTCTTCGCCGAACGACGGATGGGATTGGTCAGTGAAAACTTCACCAAGCCCTCGGTCATTAATCGGCTCACGGGGGGGAATGCAGTCGGCCACGTTCGCTACTCCACGACCGGGGAAACCATTCTTCGGAATGTGCAGCCTTTGTTTGCGGATCTGGCGGGTGGGGGCTTCGCCCTTGCCCATAATGGCAACCTCACCAACGCGCTTTCTCTGAGGAAATCACTGGAAAAATCCGGCGCGATTTTTCAATCCACTTCCGACACGGAGACCATTCTTCATCTGGTGGCCCGGAGTGACAAAAGCAAGACCGTCGATCGCTTTGTTGATGCGCTCAATCACGTGGAAGGCGCCTATGCGCTGGTCGGCTTGACGAACAAGAAGATGATCGGCGTCCGGGATCCACTGGGGATCAGGCCATTGGTTCTCGGGCAATTGGACGGCTGCTACATCCTCGCGTCGGAGACCTGTGCCCTGGATATTATCGGCGCGTCATTCATCCGCGAAATCGAAAACGGCGAGGTGGTCGTTGTGACGGACGACGGGATACAGAGCTTTCATCCCTTTCCCAGGAAGAAGGAACGGCTTTGTATCTTCGAATACATTTACTTTGCGAGACCGGACAGCGTGGTAGGAGGGCACAGTGTCTACGAATGCCGGAAGAGTTTTGGGCGGCAGCTGGCGAATGAAAGCCGGGTGGACGCGGACATGGTGATACCCGTGCCCGATTCCGGTGTTCCGGCCGCGATAGGCTTTGCTGAGGAGGCGGGTGTTCCCTTTGAACTGGGCATCATTCGGAACCACTATATCGGACGGACCTTCATCGAACCGAAGCAGTCGATCCGGTCATTCTCGGTCAAGCTCAAGCATAATGCCAACCGGGCGTTGGTGGGCGGCAAGAAGATCATTCTGGTTGATGACTCCATCGTCCGGGGAACCACATCGGTGAAGATCGTGCAGATGATGCGCGAGGCCGGCGCGGTGGAGGTTCATTTCCGAATTGCCGCCCCCCCGATAACGCATCCCGATTTCTATGGCATCGATACGCCCAGCCAGGACCAGTTGTTGGCCGCGCAGAAAAGCCTGGAGGATATGTGCGAGTATCTCGGTGCCGATAGTTTGTCCTTCTTATCTGTGGACGGACTTTACCGGGCGCTTGGGCATTCAGGTGGCCGTGACTCGGGCGTTCCGCAATACACCGACCATTGCTTTACCGGCGACTACCCGACGCGATTGGTCGACGAGCATGGCGACGAAGATTTTGGGCAGCTCTCACTGTTGACCGTGACTGAAGCCCATGATCACTAAACTCCCTGGCCGATCATGAAGAAGAAATCTGCTTACGCCGGTGCTGGCGTCGACATCGAGCTTGGCAATCGCGTCAAGGAAACCCTGCCCGAACTCCTTGCGTCCACCAAACGCAACGAAGTTCTCGGACAGGTGGGCGGCTTTGGGGGGCTTTTTGCGTTGAACCAGCGCAAGTACGAGCAGCCGATTCTCGTTTCGAGCGTGGATGGCGTGGGGACCAAGCTGAAGATTGCGTTCCTCACCAACCGGCACGACACCATCGGACAGGACCTGGTGAATCACTGTGTGAATGATATTGCCGTGCTCGGGGCCGAACCGCTTTTCTTCCTGGATTATCTCGGCACGGGAACACTCAAGCCCCATGTGTTCAGTGAAATCGTCCGCGGATTTGCCGTCGGTTGCCGGGACAATGGCTGCGCATTGATTGGTGGGGAGACCGCCCAGATGCCGGGCTTTTATCAGAAAGGCGAATACGACGTGAGCGGGACGATCGTAGGTGTCGTCGACAAGGAACGGATGCTCAACGGACAGAAGTCCATCCGCAACGGCGATGTAATCATCGGGCTCGCGTCGAGTGGATTGCACACAAACGGTTACTCCCTGGCCCGCAAGATCCTGTTCGACAAGATGGGGTTGAGCGTGAAGCGGAAGGTGAAGGAACTGGGGTGCAGCGTTGGAGATGAACTGCTGAAGGTTCACGTAAGCTATTGGCCCCTGCTGCAGTCACTGCTCAAAAAATTCAACCGCCCCGGGAAGAAGGCTGTGATCAAGGGATTGGCGCACATCACGGGTGGCGGATTCATAGATAATATTCCCCGGGTTTTGCCGCCGAAATCCAATGCGATGATCGAGCGGGGAACATGGCCGGTTCTTCCGATCTTCGAATTGCTACAACGCGAAGGCAGGGTGGATGAGGAGGAAATGTTTCAGGCTTTCAACATGGGGATCGGCATGATCGCGGTTGTGTCCGCAGGCGAGGCGGACGCCGTGCTGAGATCCCTACGAGCGAGGAAAAAGGAAGCCTGGAAGATCGGCAGCATTCGCAAAGGAGCGGGTAAGACCGTATTGAGGTAGCAGTCGCAGGATTCCACTGGAGCGGCCTGTTCGAGGTTTGCATTCCTGCGCCGGTCTCAGATTCATGCTGGCACTTGGCGATGTTGAGGAATGGAAACTTCCTCATGCGTGTCCGCACACGTCGAGACGATTGAGGAACTATGCAGTATTGCGGGTGCGGGGAAGCTGACGGAGAAGGAGGTTCTCGATCTTGCCTACTTCCTCAACGAACACCGGGACGCCCGCCACGCCTGGCCGGGCGAGAAGTTGTTTTCGTATCTGCATGCGATCTTTTACGAAGGCCACGTCAGCGATACGGATTGCGCGCACGTCTGTGAAGTGCTGGAGATGATTGAACTGGAATGCGCGAGAATTGCTCCCGCTCATCCGGAAGATCCTCCGATCCCTGAAACTGCCGTGCGCTCCGAGGAGATCGTGTTACCCACAATCGAAAAACGGGTGAAGGTCGAATCACTCATCGACCGAGGCGAATACGACGTGGATCTCAATCTTCACACCTGTGATTGCCCGGGCAGGTATGGCAATCGACGGCATTACCCGCGCCACGGATTCAACACCAAGGAGAAGCGTTGGGTCTTCGGTGCCCGTCCGAAGGACGCGCAGCCAATTGAGGGCTACCTGTTGGAGGCGGCCGCGGGCAATAAACCAGTGTAAACGAATCGCGGTCAAAGTCCGGTGGGATGGTCGAGAAATGACCAGGGGAGCTTGAACTTCTTTGAAAGGTGTTCTGACAATGCTTTTACCCCGAAGGTTTCCGTCGCGTAGTGCCCGGCGTAAAAGACGTTGATTCCGAGATCCTCCGCCAGTGCAAAGGTCCAGTGGGGGCCTTCGCCGGTGATGAACGTGTCGCAACCTTCTGCAGCTGCCTTTGCAATTTCTGCTCCCGCACCGCCAGTGACAATGCCGATTTTTGAACAGGTCTTTCCACCCCCAGGAAGGGTAGTCACCGGGCCGTTTACCGCGAGTTCGAGCTTGCTCTGCAGAGCATCGCGTTTGATGGGCTGATTGAAGCGAAGTCCGATGTCGCGACCTTTTTCATTGAAAAACGGTTCGGGCTTCTTGAACCCAAGCGCCTTGGCCAATTGCGCATTGTTGCCAAGCTTCGGATGGCAATCCAAAGGGAGATGTGAGCTGTATACGGCCAGGTTGTAGTTGAGCAGAAGTTGGAGCAGTTCGTATCGATTCCCGGTCCAGGGAGTGGTCTTTGACCAGAAGAATCCATGATGAACGATCAGCAGATCAGCCTTCGATTCAATGGCCAATCGGGCGGTCGCCAGGCTGGCATCGACGCTTGCTGCGATTCGTGAAACCGTTCCGCCGTTCTCTACCTGCAAGCCGTTGAGTGCGCCGGACCAGTCTTCAATCTCGGGAGTCGTCAGCAATGTGTCGCAATGTCGGACGATCTTTTTCAGTGATGCGCTTGCCATGGGAAGATGCAAGCAAATGTGATTATCCGGTGCAATGCTGGGTGACAAACTTGTGATAAAATGCACAAGCCATTTGCGCCGAATGACTTGGAGCGAATTTGTCGTGAGTTCCTGCTTGAGCTTTTCGTGTGCGGTGCATTTACTCGCTGCAGAAGCTAAGTCATGGCGCAACAGGGTTTATTTCTTTCTCAGAAGCAGGTTCAGACGATGGTGCTGGCTCCCCAGCTCCAGCAGTCGCTGGCGATGCTTCAGGCGCCGAACCTCGAACTCAAGGCGCTGGTCGAACAGGAGCTGGAACAGAATCCGATTCTGGAAGAGATTCCGGTCGAAGAAGCCCGCCAGGAAGACAAGGATACAGGGGCCGACCGCGAAGCCGTGGATTCCCTCGATCCAGCCGAACCGCCCGCAGACTTAAATTTTGATCCGGCCACGGAAAAGGAAAGCAGCGAACCGGTGGACGATTTCCAGGCGGAATTCGACAAGCTGGTTCAACTGGATCAGGAGTGGCGCGATCATTTTGCGCAGTCGAATGTGCCCACGCGCCAGTCCGCCGAGGACGAGGAAAAGCGTCAGTTCATGTTCGATTCTCTCGTCGCGGAAACGTCGCTCCAGGAGTTCCTGCTGGAACAGGTTCGCGAGGCCGAGTTGCCGGATCAGAAGCGTTCCATTGCGGAAATGATCGTGGGGAACATCGACGAGCGTGGGTATTTGGCCACGACCGTAAAGGAGTTGGCTTATTCCACGGCAGTCGAACCGGATCGGATCCAGTCGGTGGTTGAACTGATTCAGTCTTTCCAACCGCCGGGAGTTGCCTGTGCGGATTTGCAGGAATGTTTGAAACTTCAGTTGGAACGCGCGGATCGCACGGATGAACTGGAGTATGCGATTGTCTGCGATCACTTCGATGCACTCGCGCGTCGCAAGTTCCCAGAGATTGTTTCCGGTCTCGGTCGGGACGACGTGGATGTCATTGACGTTCAAAAGGCGGCCGAACGCATCAGTCATCTGGAACCGCATCCCGGTCGCGCATTCCTTTCTGAGAACCAGCAATACATCGTGCCGGAGGTGTTCGTGCAGAAGGTTAGTGACGAATGGTTGGTCACGATGAACAACGACCAGATTCCCCACTTGCGTATCAGCAATACTTACAAGGACATCATGTCCAGTGGAAACAGCACGAGCGATGATCGCGAATACATCCGGGACAAGATCCGTGCGGGCAAGTTTCTGATCAAATGTCTACATCAGCGACAGCAGACGATCTTCACCATCGCCACTGAGATCGTGAAACGTCAGAACGATTTCTTTGTCGAGGGCACCAGTAAATTGAAGCCCTTGACGATGGTTCAGGTGGCTGAAGTGGTGGGCGTCCATGAGACCACGGTGAGCCGCGCGGTTTCCGGGAAGTATATGGAGACTCCGCACGGTGTGTTTGAAATGAAGTATTTCTTCACCTCAGGCTTCAAGACCGCTGAAGGCGCGGATGTCGCCAACACCAGTATCAAGGACATGATCGCCGAGTTAATAAAGAAAGAGAATTCACACAGTCCCTTGTCTGACGACGCGATTGTGAAGTTGTTGGTGGCGAAGGGGATCAAGATCGCCCGCCGAACAGTGGCGAAGTATCGCGGGGAGCTGAATATCCTGCCGTCAAACCTGCGACGCGTGTACTAGCACGTGTTCGGCGCTTGTTTCTCAAGGCCCATTCAATATCAACCAGTGCAGTGCCAGGGTGTGTTCGAAACCTTCCCACCACCCAATTGATAATCTGTTGGCCTTCCTGAATCTGCTCGAGGTTGAGTTTTCCAACAGACCCTGGCACTGCTCGCTCACGCCCTCCGCTACCGTCCTGGTTACGCGTTAGAACTTGAACTCGAACTCAAGTGTTTCCTCACCACGCTTGACCGTTCCTTTCAAGCTTTGTCCGCGCTTCACCTTTTGAAGGGCTTTGCCGATCTCGCTGAGTTCGTCTGTCTTGGCATCGCCGAGTTTGAGAAGAATGTCTCCGGGTTTGATCTTGGCGCGGGCGGCTGGAAAGTTCGGCATCACACTCTGAACTTTTACGCCTTCACCCTGATGGCCGACGTCAATCACCACGCCCAGTAGAATTCGCGCTCGGCCACGGCGGGTGGGGTTGCCGTCTGATTTGCGGAACTCGGGGCGTTTGTCGGCGTTGGCGATCCGATCGACGCTCAGGTAGGCGAGGCGGGTGATCGATTCGATCTGCGCCTTGTCAATTCGTTGCCAGTCGTCGGACGGTTTGTGGTAGTCGTCGTGACGTCCCGTGAAATAGAACAGCACGGGGATGTCCTTGTTGTAGAACGAAGTGTTGTCACTGGGCGCCTTGCCGCCGGGATTGGTGGTGACCCGGAGGTCGTAGTTGGTGGCGAGCGCGTCAATCATCGGCTTGAAGCCAGGCGAGGTGCCAACTCCGCCGATGTCCACTCCGGATGCGCCGCGTCCGACCATGTCGAGGTTGATCATGGCGACGATGTTGGTGAGCGGCACGGTGGGGTTCTCGACGTAGTGTCGTGACCCCAGAAGGCCGCGTTCTTCCGCATTGAAGGCCATGAACAGCAGATTTCGCTTTGGGTGTTTCTTCAATGAGGAAAAGGCTTCGGCCATTTCGAGTACGGCCGCGGTGCCGCTGGCATTGTCGTCCGCGCCGTTGTGAATGCGTTCGGTCTTGCCCCAGTCGGTGGGGTTGATGCCGAAGCCGATGTGGTCCATGTGTCCGCCGACCACGACGAACTCGTTCTTCAATTTCGGATCACTCCCGGGCAGCAGACCAATGAGATTGTTGACCGTGGCAGTTTCGCGGGTGACCTCGACCTCCAGTTCAACGCTCAGGTCCAGGTCAAATGATTTGGGCTGATGGGTGCGGTCGATCTCACGCACAAGGCCGGGTAAACTGTGTCCGGCGGACGCGATCCAGTTCGATGCGATTTCATAACTCACGAACGAAAAGGGGATCTTGGTCTTGGCCCCTCCCAAGGGCCGGGGACTGCCCTTGGACATTTTGGAAACCTCTTCGCGCTTGGCCGATGCATCGACAATGAGAACCGCGCTTGCACCGTGCTTTTGCGCGTTCTGCAGTTTGGTCACGAAAAAGGCATGCTGGTTGGGGCGCCCATCAGAGGCCGTGAACACGGCGTCCTCCTTGTTTTCCCTGGGAATCTTCCGCATCAAGAGCACGACTTTGTTGCTGGCGTCGATTCCCGCGTAGTCGTCGAACTTCTCTTCTTTGGCGGTAATGCCATAGCCGACGAAGACCACCTTGCCTTTGCCGAATCCCTTGTCCAGCTGATCGAAGGGGAGGAAGTCCTGTCCGAGCTTGAGCGAGGTGCCTTTCTTCGAACGAACGACCAGGCGGTTGTTTTTACCGAGCTTGGCGTTCAGTCCGATCTTGAAGGGCTGAAGATAGCTGCCGTTGGTGCCCGCGTGTTTGAGTCCGATGCGCGCGAACTCCTTGGCGAGGTATTCGGCGGCACGGACGTTGCCGTCGGAACCGGAGGCACGGCCCTCCAACGAGTCATCCGCCAGAAAGCGGATGTGTTTCATCAGGTCGGATTGGGTGATGGAATTGAGGGCTTGCGTCGTGCCTTGCCCCATCAGTTTAGATGAGCATCCGATCACCAGGATGCAGGTGAGATGAATGAGTGTCTTCGACATAAAAACTCCTATTTCTTTCCGCCAAACAATCCCTTGAGGAGTTTCTCTGCCTCGCCGGGAACCTTGTCGCCCAAGACTTTCTTGGCTTTTTCGCCAACTTTGTCTTTCACCAGTTGCGTGGCCTTGGATTTGATCAGATTGCCAGCGAGATTCGCGAATACCTTGGTGTCCGGCCGGATGCGAGGATTGTCCAGTGGGCCCATGATCCCGATCGGGACCTTGAGATTGTCCACCAGTGTCGCACCTGCGCCGGGGACGGTGATGTTCGCGTCGTGGAGCACAACTTCCAAGGGCAGATTGACGACCACGTCTCCATCTGTCTGAGCCCAGGAGCCTGAAGTGCTGACGTCCATGGTGCCCCCGCTTAATGCCTGCTTCCCGCCGATCTTCAATCCTTTGGCCACCTGGTCGGTGGCCAATCCGCGATAGTGAAACGCAAAGGCATTGGCCGCTTCGCCCCCCAACTGAACGCGTCCACCAAGCGAATCCTTGCTGGAAGTGATCACTACCTCTTTCTGCTCCTCAATCAGCCAGGGTTGCGTGGAAAGGTTCTTGGCGCGGATGTCGATCGTTTCATCCTTCAACTCGGGGATGCGGACTTTCTCGGCGATCAACTCGCCGATTGTAAACGTCGGAGTGACGTCGAGCAGATGCGTGGCCGCAACGCTTTCATAGCCGACGGCTTCCACCTGCTTGCGGAGTCGTTCTTCCAGAGCCTCTGGCGTTTCTTGAGCAGGTCCAGGCTCGCCGGATTCGTCCTGAGGGCCGGATGCTTTCTCGATCCACTCTTTCAGCCTGGCGAGTTTGTCTTTCCATGCCTTCGCCTGTTTTAGGTAGTCATCGAGCGTCTTGCCTTCGCCTTCCTTTGCTGGTGGCGGCTCGGCGGGAACCGGAAGCTCTCGGACGCGATAAGCTGGGGTCTTGCGTTTGACCTTGTGCTGCGCGTCGCTGATTACCATGCGGTCGAGTTTCAGTCGCTTGGTGAGCAGGCTCGCGGAAGCAATGTCCGCTTCGAGTTTTGCTGCGCGGAGAATGTCGAAATTGAGGTCAGTGGCGTCGGCTATCGCGAGGTTGGTGATTACCAGGCGGTTCTCCTTGAAATCCATCTCCGCGTAGCCGAGCTCAACCGTGGCGCCGTTTGCCTGTTCCAAACCATTCTGCAGCGCCATGGTCATAATCGGTCCCTTGCCCAATTGCACGATCGTAAAGATCACCACCCCAAGCAGGACGACAAATACGACGCCCAGAGGACGAATGGGAAGTCCCACTTTCTTTTCCAGTAGTTCTTCGTAGGAGTTCTTCTTCGCTGCACCGCCAAGAAAAACCCACGCAGCGATCTTGGCCATCTTCGAACCTGAGAGTTTCTTGAATGCTTCGGAAGATTCCTCGAGATCCGCCATCTTCTTGCGGAAGCCGTGCATGAATCGGATCACCAGGTAACCGCTGACCAGTCCGAACACGAGCCCCATCGCGAGGCCACCGGTGACCGTGTAATACTCGAACCCGCAAAGCGCTAGGACCGGGGCGTTGATTGCCGACTGGAACAGGCCGCGGGTCGGGCCGTCGAGGAAGAATCGGCCGACTTCGAAGGACACGGGCAGAAGAAGAATCGAGCAGAGTTTGGCCACCAGTCCGGTCAAAACCGCCAAGGCGAGGTTGGCATTCATGACGATGAGGATGAAGGTAAGGATGATGAGTGCTCCCGGTGCCTGTGTGAGTCCGGGCAGGAAAGCCAGCAGGCTGCCGAGAACGCAGGCCGAGAAGAGTTGGAATGGGGTGGCGTTCCCGCGAAGGATCTTGCCGATTTGTCGAGATAGCATGCGGGATTTGTACCGGCGGCGCGGGAATTGGCAATCGTTGAAAAGCGCATAGGCGCAACTATGAGGGAGTTGTGCCCCCTGGGCGCGGGCGTGATTCTAGGGCGTGTCTTCAAAGTCTCATTTGAGCCAGTCCAGGATCGCGGCCAACTGCACGAAACCCAGAAAATGGGCATCCAGTTTTTCGTATCGGGTGGCGATACGCCGGGCCTTTTTGATTCGTCCAAAGAA
>PBAL01000028.1 GCA_002715965.1 Verrucomicrobiales bacterium
GCGCTGAGGCAGGCGCGGCAGCATGTCCATTCTCACTTTCTGACTCATCGGCATTCCTTCGAATTGCCGGTGTCATCCTTTTTGAGTCAACGACCTTCATCTCTGGATTATCGCTTTCCTGCCTCGGTATCATTTTTATGAGGCGACAGGCTGATTCGATTGTTCCGAGAAAAAGTTTGCCAACCCGTGACAAAGCGAGTTTATTTCCCGCCTACTGGTTCGCGGGGTAGAGCAGCCTGGTAGCTCGTCAGGCTCATAACCTGAAGGTCGCTGGTTCAAATCCAGTCCCCGCAACCAACTCTTCTCCCTGTATTTCAAGGAATTACGAGAGTCTCTGTTTCATTCTAGCTAAACAGTAAATCGTCCCATTTTGCGTTTCTTGCCCAATTAAAAGTGCGACAGGATTTACAAGTATCCCACAGGAGATGAAAGTTGGGCTGGCGAGTTTGCTGAAAACCTGCCACTCGGCAGGCTGTGAAAAAACAAAAGCTCAGCCAACCCGTTCCAGGTTCACCATCCTGCGTCAGTTGTGCAATCTCATTCCTACTCATAAACCACCTTGTAAAAACCCCTCACTCCCTGAGCGGCGGATTCTCCCGGAGAAACTTCGATCCCGCCAGTTCGAGATATGTCCGAAAGTTGTGGACGAGCGGTTGTGATGGGCAGCCAATCCGGGCAAACAAAATGCAAACACGTTCTGCCTATCAGCCCTAAAACACACACGCATCTCTCTGAAAGCCGAGGCGTTACGAGCCTGGTGGCTCGTCAGGCTCATAACCTGAAGGCTGCAAGTTCCAATCCCGCCCCCGAAACCAACTCCTCTTTCATGACTCTCCCCTTCTGCCGGTGCAGTCTTTAAGCGACTCTCACCGCTTGGCTTTCAGCGTTAGTCGAAGAGGAAGGCGAATCGTCCTCTTATTAGTTTGCGGGGGCCGGGTTCGCTCATGCGCCAGAGTTTGGCGTCGAGTACAAAGTGGACCCAATTGAGCAGGATGCCGCAGATCAGGAGGGCTTGGTTGCCTCCCAACGTTTTCAGCAGATATCCGCCCCCGATTAGGCTGACCAGAAACGCGGCGACCGCACGGAACGAGACCTTGGGACCTTTTGTAAGCGTGAAGACCATGAGGAGGTACTGAAATCCGTGGGCCAACGCATAGCTCCAGAAGGCGTAGTTGGAGTGGTTGAGAAGAACTGCCGGGAGGAAGAACAGGCAGGACACTGCGGCGATGATGGCGGTGCGGGCACGGGAGAATTCGGCACGGTGAGTCCACACCAATCGCCCGATCAAAACCACGCCAGCGATGTAAGCCGCCAACGCCACTTTATACATCCAGGCTTCCTGGCTGCGCATGAGGGAGTCGTCCTGCATCGCCTCACGGGTGAGTGAGGGCATGATCGCCAACACCCCGGCCAGCGCGGGAAGCAACAGCAGGTTGGAAAGCACCTTCGGAATTCGTTTGCCCTGGCTCGCCGCCACGAAGGCCACCAGACCGTAATTCTGTTTCTGATAGTGAAAATGAAGCCAGAACAAATGAATGATGTACACACCAATGTACACGGACTGGGTCACCGGAAATTTTGAGCCCCAGATCGAAGCGAGCACGGTGAGCCCCACGCATCCGATCGGCAGTGCATAGAATCGCAGCTTCATCGGCTGCATCAATTCCCGCACCGATTTGTCGGCGTACACACAGGCTGTGCTGGCAACATGCCCCAACCCGCCGGCAAAGACGGCCAAACCCAGCAGGAGAGATTGATCGAAGGGAAAATTCCGCGCGGCCAGGAACGGCAACGCCAACAAAGGAACCAGCGTCGTCGCCAGCAGGGCGTAATAGAAGTAGGTGCGTTTGGCTTCGTCCTGCATGTCGTCAAATCTCGATTTCGACGTGCGCTTCGTTCGTTTCGGTCTTCTGATTCACCCGCAGGGCGTCCGCGTGTTTGGCGAGTTGTTCGAGGACGGGGTATTCAAAAAGCTCGCGAAGTTCCAGATCGATCTCGAGGATTTTGCGGAACCGGGTGTTGACGCGGGTGGCGGAAAGCGAGTGTCCACCCAGTTCGAAGAAGTTCTCGTTGCGACCGACTTGATCGAGTTTGAGGACTTCCTGCCAGATGGCGGCAATGGCTTTTTCGGTATCGGTGACGGGGGCGAGCTGTTCCCGGCGTGGAGCGGCTGCGGGTGCGGGCAAGGCGGAACGGTCAATCTTGCCGTTGGCGGTGAGTTTCAATTCGGGGAGCACCATGATGTGTCGAGGAATCATAGCGGCCGTGAGATGACTCTTCAGAAATGGCCGGATCTCCGCGTCTGGATCACACTCCGAATTCAGCGTGACGTAGGAGACGATCTCGGCTTCCGAGTCATCTGGTTTCTGAACGATCGAAATCGACTGGCCAACAGCCTGATGGTTCAACAATGCAGCGTCGATTTCAGCGAGTTCGATGCGCTGACCACGAATCTTGACCTGATAATCCGCACGGCCGAGGAATTCGATTGCTCCGTCAGTTCGATAACGTGCCCGATCGCCGGTCTGGTAGAGAAATTCAGAAGAATCTTGAAATGGATTGGGAAGGAAGCGCTCCGCGGTAAGCGCGGGTCGGTTCAGGTAGCCGCGCGCCAGTCCGCTGCCGCCAATGTAGAGTTCCCCTTCTTCGCCAATCGGCACTTCGTTCAGATCGCGATCGAGAATATGGATCGTCGTGTTGGCGATGGGATAACCGATGGGAACGGTTGCGCCGTGATCTTCGCCGCAGTGCCAAGCCGTAACATCGATCGCCGCTTCCGTAGGCCCATAGAGATTGTGGAGTTCCACGTGCGGCAGTTTTCGCAGACAGGCTTTCTGCGTGGATTCAGTCAGCGTATCGCCGCTGCAAATAATGCGTCGGAGTGACTTGCAGTCTTCCACGCCATCGACTTCCAGAAAGGCATCCAGCATCGGGGGAACAAAGTGCAGCGTGGTGATCTCCTCAGACTGCACGACCGCAACGAGGTATGCGCCATCCTTGTGTCGTTCGGGTTCGGCAAGCACCAGCTTTGCGCCGGAGATCAGCGGCCAGAAGAACTCCCAGACGGATACATCAAACCCGATGGGCGTCTTTTGCAAGACCCGATCTGATTCGTTGAGTTGATATCGCTCCTGCATCCACAGCAGCCGATTCACGATGGCGGCGTGGGTGTTGATCACGCCCTTGGGGCGACCGGTGGAACCGGATGTATAAATGACGTACGCCGGATTCTGCGGGTCGAGCTTGCCGCTATCTGACAAAGTTCCGGGGGACTCTAAATCAAGGGTCGCGAGATCGATCACCCGGGCATTTGTTTCAAGCTCCGGCAATCCTTGCCGGCTGTCTGTGATGAACGCCGTGGGTTGAACCTCATCGAGAATAGTCTGTAAACGCAGTTGTGGATACGAGGTGTCGAGCGGAACGTAGGCTGCGTTCGCTTTCAGGATGCCCAGCAACGCGGTGGGAAGTTCGGCGCAGCGTTGCAGGTGAACGGTGACCTGATGTTCGCGTCCGACTCCGGCTTGCAGCAACAGATGCGCGAGATGATCCGCGTGGGCATGCACTGACGAATAGCTTTGCCATGATTCGCCAGTGAATCGTACGGCTTCGTTCTCATCAGCCGCGTGCCGGTTCAACAGATCGACCAAGGTCACGTTCTGGTCCGGCCAATCGACGGCGGTGTTGTTCCATTCGCGAATGGTTGGCCGGTCGGCTTTCGTAATCGGTGAAACGTTCCCCAGTTTCTTCTGCGGTTCATTGGCGAACTCGAGCAGCAAACATTTGGCACGGTCGAGTAGTTGTCGGGTGTGCTCGGCATCGACTCGTGGTTCCTGAAACTTCGCCTTGATGACCAACGACTCGCCTTCGGAAGCCAGCAGGGTCAGCGGCAGATGGGTCCATTCGTCGAAGTCGACGGCATCCAGTGTCAAATCGCCGGACTGGCCGGCGTTGTTCATGGAAACCGGATAGCTTTCGAAGACGAACAGGCAGTCAAACAAGGGGCGGCCCTGGTTCACCCAGCTTTGGATATCGCGCAGGGAGACGTAATCGTGGGCGTTCGCTTCCGCCAGTTGCTCCTGAAGTCGGCGTAGCCATGCGTCGGTGGATTGATCGGGGGAAACTCGGATCCGGACCGGGAGGGTGTTGATGAAGAGGCCAACCATTTCATTCGCGCCAGGAAGCGCGGCCGGCCGGCCGGCAATGGTCGTGCCGAGAATGATATCGCGGGAGTCCCGGGCGCGATTGAGCAGCAGACCGAACGCGCCGAGCAAGAGCGTATTCATGGTCAGGCCGTTGTCCTTGGCGAATGACTTCAGCTGTCCGGTTTGGCTGACGGTCAGTTCGAGAACTTCCTCGCCGATGCCGGTCGAACGTTCCTGGTGAGTGCCGTTGTCGGGCAGGGACCGTGCAAATTCAGCGGAGTCATCGCCAAGGTACTTGGTCCAAAAATTCTCGGCGGCGGCCACATCCTGCTTTCGTTGCCATGCGATGTATTCGGCATAGCGGGTTCGCGGCGGCTGGATTCCACGGCCAACGAGATAGTCCTGCAGCACTTCTTGCAGAACGCGACTGGCCGACCAGCCATCCAGCAAAAGATGGTGATAGGCCCAGACGAGATAATACGTGTCAGCCGAACAGCGGATGAGATGAACGCGAAAGAGCGGCGGACGATGGAGATTGAAGGGTTCGCTGCGATTGGCGGCGAGAAAGGCCTGGAGTTTGGTGGTCTGTTCGTTCTTAGGGAAGGCCGACCAATCAAGTTCCGTCCAACCCAGATCGACAGCCGAGTAAACGACCTGGAATGGTTCATCACGCTGTTCCCATTGGAAACCGGTGCGCAGCACGGTGTGGCGTTGCACAGCGTTGTTCCACGCAGCTTGCAGGCGTTCCGCGTCAAGCTTGCCGGAGAGACTCAGAACAATCTGCGGAACATACAGGCCGGCACCGGGTGCGAGCAGGGAGTGAAAGAGCAACCCCTGCTGCGTCGGCGAAAGCGGATAGATGTCCTCGATCTCGGGCACGGGTTGTTATTCCAGTTCCTTGAGGAGGTTGTCGAGTTCGCCTGGTTGGAAATCCATCTGCGGAAATTCGGATTCGGTGTAGCCGGAGTCTTCTTCGTTGGTCACGCAGTAGTCGGCCAATAAAATGATTTCGGCACGAAAGTCTCCGGTGAGGCGTTCGATGGTGTCTGGATCGTGAAGTTGGCCGCCGTAGATCCAATGGATGACCAATTTTTCTTCGATGACGATGGCGTTGAGTTCGAAAACGAGATCACGTTCATCGTCCGGGTGGCGAGCCGTGCCGGTGGATTCGCTGGCGCGACCGAAGAGGGAGTTTTCGCCAAGAAGTTGATCGGCTTGGCCCAGGTAATTGAAGCGGATTTGCGCGGCTGCGGATTCTTCAGAGCGGTGGAAGCCGTAGCCGATCCCCTGCCCCGGGACGCGGTGAAGCGAGTCCTTGGTTTGCTTCAGGCTTTGGCCGGGAGGGGCATTGTGGCTGGTCGTCACGATGACCGGGTGGAGACTGGTGAGCCAGCCGACGGTGCGGGAGAGGTCGGCATCGTCGGTCGAACGTCCGTGTCCTTCGAGTTGCAGGGCGAGTTCCGCGTGGCCGGTCCAACGAGTAACCACGCGGGCAAGCGCGGTAATCAGAAGTTCGTCGATGCGGATTCGGTAGTTTTTCGGAGCGTCGGTCAGCAGGCGGCGGGTCTCGCCGGGAGTAAATTCAATCTGACGAGTCTTGGCATCGCCCATCGTGTTGCTGCCCCGCCCGTTGTCCAAGGGCAGCTGAAGTTTCGCTGTTTGGGTGTCAATGTCCTGCCAGTGTTTCTGCTCGGAAGAGAAGTCTCGTTCGAGCAGCGCGCCGATCCAATCGGGTGTGGACGTGGGCGGCGGCAACAACTCGACGCGATTGGAGCGTTGTAGTTGCGCATGGAGCAACTGAAGGTCGCCAAGGAGGATCCGCCACGAAACGCCATCGACGATCAGATGATGGCAAACGACCAGGAGTCGTCGGCAAGCGGCCAAGTCGAAATAGACCACGTGCCACAGCGGACCTGCGACCAAATCGAAGCTTCGTTGAATCTCGTCAGCCGTGGTCTCGATCAGTTCGGCCGGGTTGCCGGTCACGTCGTTGACGATGGTGAGCGGCGCGACCTCAGTCGCCGGCCGGTAGGTCTGGGTCCAGCCTCCATCGGTTGGCTCAAAGCTCGCTCTCAAGGCATGATGGTGGCGACTCAATTCGATCAACGCGGTGACCAGATAATCGGTGTTCAACGACTCCCGAACCTCAAGCAGGAGCGATTGGTTCCAGTGTTCGGGATGATTCAGATTCAGCCCAAAGAACCAGCGTTGGATGGGGCTCAAGGGAACGACGAGTTCCTGGCTGGAATCGATTTTGATGCGCGACTTGGTCGCGGCCGGATTGGACTCAGCCACAGCGGCCAGCGCGGAGATCGTGGGATGTTGAAAGAAATCCCGGGGGCTGAGTTGAAGACCCTGTTGCTGGGCCTTGGCGATGGCCTGCAGAGCGATGATGGAGTCGCCGCCGAGGGAGAAAAAGTTGTCGTGGACACCGATCTGCGGCCGGCCGAGCAGTTCGGTCCAGATTGACCACAAAGACTTTTCGGTGTCGGTCGTGGGCGGTGTGACTTCGTCCGTTCCCGCTGCCTGATCGGGCTTCGGCAGGGCCGAGCGGTTGAGTTTGCCGTTGGGCAAGCGGGGAATCTTCGGCAGGGAGACGAAGACGGATGGGATCATGTAAGACGGAAGGCGTTCACCGAGATGAGCGCGATACGCTTCGACGGCGGACGAGGATGGCGACAAGGTTTCGGCTTCGTTCACCGCATTCGTTGGAACGAGGTAACCGACGATGGTCTTGTCGGCGAGGGTCGCAGCGGAGTCGTTGATGTCTGGGTGACTTTCGAGCGCCTGTTCGATCTCGCCCAACTCGATTCGGAAGCCGCGAAGTTTGATCTGGCTGTCGGCGCGTCCGAGGAATTCCAAGTTGCCATCGGGGCGCAGACGGGCGCGGTCGCCGGTGCGATAAAGGAGGCGTCCTTCGCCGCCGAAGGGATTGGGAATGAAGGATTCGGCGGTCAAGGCGGGGCGATTCCAATAGCCGCGGGCAAGACCTTCGCCACCGAGGTAAAGATCACCCGCCATGCCCGGTGGCACGGGGTTAAGCAGCGGATCCAGGAGATGGGCCTGGGTGTTGTCAACCGGCCGGCCGACGGGCGTGGAGACGCCGGTCTCGTTGGGCGCGGTCTGACACCAGGTCGAATAGGTGGTGTCTTCGGAGGGACCGTAGAGATTGTAAACGGCGGCGCGATCACCGTGTTCTGCAAGCGCGGCGTAGAGATCGGTCACCAAGGATTTACCCAACGGTTCGCCGGCGATGTTGAAGGTAATGACATTCGGGGGAATGGCCTGCTGCCGGACGAGTTCCGCTGCTGCGCTGGGCACCGTATTGATCAGGGTCACGGCATCCTTGTGGGGCAGTTCCTTCAGGTGCAGGGCGTTTTCCGCCACGATGATTGTTCCACCAAGGCTGAGCGGGACAAACAGTTCGTAGGCGGATAGATCGAAGCAAATCGAAGTAGAGAACAGGACGCCTGCGAGTTCGTTACGGTCAAAGTTCTTTTGTGCCCAGCGAACCAAGCCCACAATGCTGCGGTGTTCGATCGTCACGCCTTTCGGGCGGCCCGTGGAACCCGAGGTGTAGATAACGTAGGCCGGGTTGGCCGCGAAACCGTGTGGCCGGGGTTGGGCCGTGCCGGCGGCTCCCCATTCATTAATGTTAAGCGACTTTTGTTTCTTGGGAAGCAGGCCGTGGTTTTCGTTGTCCGTGATGACGAGCGGAGCGGAGGCGTCTTGCAGGACGAATTCGATCCGGGATTTCGGATAGGCCGGATCGATGGGAACGTATGCTCCGCCGGCTTTGAGGACGGAGACGATGGCAACGACCAGATCGGCATTGCGGGACAGGCAGATACCGACCGGGATCTCAGGGCCGACTCTGAGGGATTGCAAATGGGCCGCGAGTTCGTCGGTTCGTTTGCCAAGATCGCGATAAGTGAGTTTCTCGTCACCGGAGATAACCGCGATGGAATCGGGAGTTGCGGCGATCTGTTGATTGATAAGTTCGTGGAGACAGGTGTCTGAATTCGATTCTGCCGGAACTGTGATCGGAGGCGGGGAAAGCAAAGGCAGTCGATTGAGCGGAAGCGTGGGATCTTCAGCGATGGACCCCACGAGGGTGGTCAACGCCTCGGCAAACGCCGCAATGGTGGCTTCGCCGAATAGGTCGCTGCGGTATTCGATGCGGCCCGCGATCTGGTCTCCGTCTTTGGCCAGCGAGAAGGTCAGGTCGAATTTCGGAGCGGGGGGCGGCAAGGGCACTGGCTCGACAATCTCGTTATGAGCTTGAAGCGCGGGATCGGTGTCCCAGAGGAACATGATCTGGAACAAAGGTGAACGATCCCAGTCGCGGTCGGTTTCGAGGGATTGGACGACCTGTTCGAAGGGCGCGTCCTGGTGGGCGAAGGCGTCGAGGACGGTGGTGCGCACTTGGTCGAGAAGTGCAGTGAAGGATTGGTCGCCGGAGAATTCCGTCCGCAATGCGAGGGTGTTGACAAAGAGGCCAACCACGCTTTCCAGCTCCTTGCTGGGGCGGTGTCCGACGGGACTGCCGATTACGATGTCTTCCGCGCCGGTGTAGCGGTGAAGGATCGTCTTCAGCGTGGCGAGCAACGTGATGTAAAGAGTTGTGCCGTGTTTGTTGCTCAGTTTTTCCAAGGCTTGCGTTTCGCGGCCGCCGAATTTGAAACGGACATCTCCGGCCGTCGGTTGCGGAGTGGCGAGGCGGGCGTGATCGAAGGGAAGATCAAGTGAAGTTGGCGCGCCGGAAAGTTTTTGCCGCCAGTAGTCGCGGCTGGTTTGAGTGTCCCGGTTCTGCTCGAAGTGGACGTAGTCGGCGTATTGCAGCAAGGGAGTGGGCAAGGATGCGTCGTCGGACTTCGTGAGTTGAATCAATTCCTGGAACAGGACGCGCAGCGACCAGGCGTCGCCGATGATGTGATGAAGAACGATCAATACGATGTGATCGTCCGGAGCGAGTTGGCAGCAGGTCACCCGCATCAACGGCGCGCGATCAAGCGGGATAGGCCGGCGGACTTCAGCAGCCATTCGTGCCTGCGCTTCTTCAATCGTGGCAACGTCGATCTGATTGATCGAAGGCTGGCTCGACGCGACCAGTTCCGGCTTGGGTTGGCCGTTGGGGGAGGTGGGGAAAATGGTGTGTAGGACGTCGTGACGTTGGCAGAGCGTCGCGAAAGCGACTTTCAGTTTCTCAAGTGACAGCTCGCCGCGCACCCGGACGGCTGCGGGAATGTGATAGGCCGGACTGTTGGGATCAAGTTGGTTCAGAACCCATTGGCGGTGTTGAGCGTGACTCAGAACCAGCGGCGCTTCAGCCGGGCGTTTGTCGATGACGAGCGAGGGAGCTTGGTTGGCTGCGTCGATGGCAGCGGCAAGCTCCACGAGCGTCGGATGATCGAAGACGCTTCGTAGCGGCAACTCGACGTCACGATCACTGCGGATGCGGGCGATCATTCGGGCCATCAGGAGCGAGTGGCCGCCCGCGTGGAAGAAGTTGGTGTGCTTGTCTTCGATGAGGCGTCCGAGCAGGTCGGTCCAGATTTCAGCAAGCGCGACTTCGGCGGGAGTGCCGGGCGGTTCGGCGGCGACGTCTTCCGTCGCTGAGGGTGCAATGGCCGGCAACCGCTTGCGATCGAGCTTGCCGTTGGGCGTGAGTGGGAGGTCGGGCAGCAGGACGAAGTCCGTCGGGATCATGTAACCCGGCAATCGTTGGGCAAGATGATCGCGCAATGATGCGTCGGCCACCTCGCCGTTGATGCGGCAATAGGCTGCCAGGCGTGAGGACGGGCCTTCGCCGGCCAGGGTCACGACGGTGTTGTCGATGGCGGGATGGACGGCGATGGCCGATTCGATTTCGCCGAGTTCGATGCGGTAGCCGCGCAGTTTGATCTGGTGATCGAAACGTCCAAGGAATTCGAGCGTGCCGTCTTCGCGAAAGCGAACGCGGTCGCCGGTGGCGTAGAGACGGCCAAAAGATGTCTCGAAGAATTTTTCCTGCGTCAGCGCGTCACGGTCGTGATAGCCGGGGCTGAGGCCCGCCCCGGAAAGATGCAGTTCACCCGCGACACCGATGGGAACAAGTTGGCGGCGTTCGTCGAGGACGTGGAATCCGGTGTTGGCGATGGGACCGCCGACGGGCACATGGCCACGAGCGAGGCGTTCGTTGGTGATCTGGAACGCGCCGGACCAGATGGTGGTTTCAGTGGGACCGTAGAGATTCCATAGCTCGATCTCGTGTGCGAGCAGTTGGCGAGCGAGTCCGAGGTCCATCGCTTCGCCGCCGCAAAGGACTTTGAAGCCGCTGAGCGGCGACCAATTGGACTCAAGAAGCAGACGCCAAGTTGCCGGAGTAGCCTGCATCATCGTGGCATCGCTGCTGGTGAGAAGACTGGTCAGAGCCTGACCATCAGTGACGGTATCGGAATCGGCGATAATGACCTGTGCGCCTTGGAGCAAGGGAAGGAGCAGCTCCAGGGTCGCGATATCGAAGGCGATGGTGGTGACGGCGAGCAATCGGTCATCAGGCGAGAGGCCCGGTTCACGCGCCATTGAGGTGAGCAGGTTCGACAGATTCGAATGTTGGATGCGAACGCCTTTAGGTCGACCGGTGCTACCGCTGGTGTAGATCAGGTACGCGAGGTCCTCCGGTGAACAATTGATGGCGAGGTTCGTCGTGGGCTGAGAGTCGACTGAGGAAACTTCCTTCTCGGTCAGGACCCATTTTGCACCGGAGTCTTCGAGGATATCATCCAACCTCTCGCGGGGGTGACTTGGGTCCAGAGGGACATAGTGTGCGCCGAGTTTCAGGATAGCGAGCAGCCCAAAGACAAGTTGTTCGGACCGTTCGAGTAGGAGCGCGATGGGTTGACCGGGCTGGGCTCCTTGAGCCTTCCAGTGATGGGCGAGTTGGTTGGCGCGTTCGTTGAGTTCCTTATACGTCCAGGATTGATCGCGAAAGGTCAGGGCTTGGGCGGCCGGCGTTTTGGCTACCTGGGCTTCGAATTGTTCGTGGACACAGCCACTTGGGATCGGCTCTCTGGTTTCATTCCAGCTGGCGAATTGGGCGCGTTCGTTTTCAGAGAGGAGATTGATGTCGCCGATGCGGGCGTCCGGCGTGGCGGTGACTTGGGCGAGAAACTGTTGGAGATGTTCGCCGAGTCGATGGACAGTTTCGGGCCGGAACAGGTCCGCGCTGAATTCGAAGAAGCCGGCGAGCCCGTCCTGGGTTTCGCTGAGTTCGAGGCTGAGATCGAAGCGGGAGGTGACGTGTTCGTGTTCGACGAGCTGGATGTTCAGGCCGCCGGGCGGATCGGGTTGGCGACCGGATTCCGTGCGCAGCAGGAACATGACCTGAAAGAGCGGATTGTAACTGAGCTGACGTTCGATCTGCAGAGTGTCGACAACCTGTTCGAAGGGGACCTGCTGGTGACGCAGGCCGTTGAGGACCGTGGCGTGAGTGGCCTGCAAGAGTTCGGCGAAAGTCAGATCGGCGGACGGACGGGAACGGAAGACAAGATTGTTAACGAACAGGCCGATGAGGTCGCGGGTCTCTTCGCGGTCGCGATTGGTGACGGTCGAGCCGATGCAGAAGTCGTCTTGTCCGGTGTAGCGATAGAGGACGGCCGCGAAGGCGGCGAGCATCGCGCTGAAGGTGGTGGTCTTTTGATCGCGGGCGAGTTGGGTCAAGGACTCGGCAGTGGCCTTGGGAAACTCAATGGGTTGGCGGGCACCGCGAAAGCTCGGTTGACCAGGACGCGGGGAGTCCGTAGGGAGTTGGAGGAGATCGGGGACACCGGCAAGTTCGTTGCGCCAATAGTCGAGTTCGGCCTCGAGCTGGGCGGCCTGCTGCTCCTGCCAGACGGCATAGTCAACGTATTGAATCTTGAGGTCCGGGAGATTCGCGGATTCGCTTTTGAGATGCGCGGCGTAGCGGAGTTGCAGTTCGCGCAGGAGCACGCGGAGCGACCAGAAGTCGGCGATGATATGATGAACCGCGAGATACAGTTCGTTGCCCTTGAGACGAACGCGGATAAGCGGGCCTTGGGCGAGATCAAAGGGCGCGGCGTGGAAGGAATCATGGTCGCCCTTCGATCCGAGCGGCGGGAACTCAAAGGGCGGATCGATGACCTGATACGGAACGCCTTCCTCAGCAACGAAACGAGTGCGCAAGACTTCGTGGCGCGCGACAATTTCGTTCAGGCAACGGTGGAGGAGCTGTTGGTCGAACTCCCCTTCCAAGCGCAATGTGACGGGGATGATGTACACGGCTTGTCCGGGCTGAAGCTGGTCGATGAACCAGAGTCGTTTTTGCGCGGGCGCGAGCGGGAAACGTTTGGGACTTTCCGACGTGGCGGGATCAGATTTTTTCTCCGCGAGAAGTTTCGCCAGCAACTGCCGCCGCTCGTCGGCCGACATGGAAGCGAGATTTTCGCTGTCGGTTGCGAGCGGCGGGGGTTTCACGAGGTCGGCTCGGATGCGCCTTTGAGCAATTCGATGATGGCGGGTTTGCGGCTCTTGATCTCGGACGTGAGTTCCGGCGTCAGCGCTCCCTTCGGCGCGTTGCATTTCAACTCTTCGCCATTCAGGGAGAGGCGGATGTTGAGTTCGCGCAGGCGGTTGAGAAGTTCGGTGAGGGCTTCGGCTTCGGGGTCGTGTTCGACTTCGGTGCCGGTGGCGCGTTCGACCTTGGCTTCGGAGAGTTCGGGCATCTGGTAGCCGTAGGCGCCTTCGGGAACGGACAGGCGGATGGCGGAACGCGGCGCGGATTCGCGCGGGGAAAGGATGGTTTCCTTTTGCGCGTAGGGGCGTTCGCAGGGGATGCCGCGGGCCTGGCATTCCTTCATGAATCTGCTCGACTCGATCATCGCGGCGTCGTCGTCGCTGTAGACGATGGAGGTAATGTAGGTTAGCCACGGTTCCAAGCCCATGGCGTAGATGTAGACTTCGGCAGGGGCCATGGTCTCGACGAGTTCGAGGGCGCGTTTGCAATCGGAGCCGTCGAGCCGACGGGACTGGGCGTTCTGTCGTTTGACGTTGCCGGGGAGCAGCGCGCCGTAGTTCCACGTGTAGGGCGCGCCTTCGCATTCCATGCCAATGTAGAGCACGTCGGGGCTGCCGAGGAGGTGGCGGAGATTTTGGTAGAGGGCGTTGTCGATGTTGTTGGAATCGGCGGCGCAGATGACGGAGCGGCCGTGGAGTTGAATCCACCAGGCGCTCTTGGTGGCGATGTTGAGGTCGCCGTGTTCGCCGTGGAACGGGAGGCTGACAATCTCGCCACCCGGCACGGGAATGGTTCCGAGTTCGTCGATCTCGATGATGTTCTGGAAACCGATTCTCTCCAGCGTCATGCGCAGGGAAGGATCAAGGAGCGAGCCTTTTTGACCGGAGGGGATGACAACGTTTTTGATCTTGTGCCGCAGTTGGAACAGCGTCTCGAACATGACGTGGTCCTGATGATTGTGGGTCATCATGGCGTAGTCGATGGACTCGGGCAGGTCGGCGTAGCTATAGCGGTCGATGCCGCCGGGATTGGGATTGCTCACCAGGGGATCGACGATGACGCTGACTTCGGAGGACTCGACGAGCACGCAGGCGTGGCCGATGTAACGAATGCGCATGCCTTCGCCGTCGTAGCGTTTGGCCTGCGGCAGGGCCTCTTCGGTGAAAAGGCTGAGGAAGCTGTCGCGCGCGCCGTTGGTCAGGCCGAAGGACTCCGCAATTTCGTTCGGGTTGTCGGCGATGTCGCGGGTTTGGAAAAGGCGGTCGATGCGGGGGTCGTTGAACGGAAGTTCGAGGAAACTCTCGAGGTCTTCGCGCAGGCTCGGTGTGCTGAGGACGAATTTTCGTTTATCGACGTCATCGACGCGCCGGAGGCCGATGGCCTGGCCTTTGGGTTGGTAGTATTCGGAGCGGTAAAGCATGCCCTCGATGAAACGAATCGAGGCGGAGTCGCGGGCGTCGTAGACGAGTTCCACGAAGCCCTGCAGAGCCGTGGGGATGATGGGATAAAGCGGTTCGAGAGATTCGCCCTTCGGGTGGGCGGAGAGGATGCGCTCGAGCTGACCGATGGCTTCGCTGAGGAGGAGAAGGTGTTTTTGCTCCTGCTTGGTGCGTTCGAGGAGTGCGGCAATTTCGTCACGGCGTTCCGGGCCGTATTGGATGAAGGGGCCACCGGCCATCTCGGGATCCTTGAGGGCGTCGACGTGAACCTGGGGGTTCTCGGCGAAGGACTCCATGATCGGGAGCTGGGAGTCGGTCAGGTAGCGGGCGTGCGGCGCGGGCGGAACGAGGTAGCTCCAGGCATACCACTGATCGATCAGCGGTTCGGCAACGACGTCGGGGCGAAGCTTGGCCTTTCTCATAGGGCGATTTCCTCCCGGTCATCGTCGTCGTCGATTTCGGTGTTCATCAGGGCTTGAATTTGCTGCTTGTGATCAATGCGTTGGGCGAGCCGCGCGATGGTGGGCGCGTCGAACAGATCGATGACGGTGATTTCCACGCCGAAGGTGTCCATGACCTTGGATACGAGGCGCGTCGCCAGCAAGGAATGCCCGCCCAAATCAAAAAAGTTGTCGGCCGTGCTGATGTCCTTGATCTCGAGCAGCTCTTCAAAGATGGGAGCCAGCTTGATTTCGGTGTCAGTCTTGGGTTCGACACGGGCGGAGGGGGCGGCTTCTTCGGGGAGCGGCAGGGCGGCCTCATCGAGTTTGCCATTTTCCGTAAGCGGCAGGGCGTCCAGCCAGAGGAAAGCGGACGGAAGCATGAACTTGGGAAGTTTTTCGGCGAGATGTTCGCGGACTTCAGCGGAGGTGTCATGGTCGGCGGATTCGGGGACGCCGTAGGCGAGCAGGCGTTTGTCGCCGGAGGCGGTTTCGCGAACGCGGACGAGGCCGGTTTTGACGTGAGGGTGTTGTTCGAGGACGCGCTCGATCTCGGGAAGCTCGATGCGGAAGCCGCGAATCTTGGTCTGCTGATCGACCCGGCCGAGAATACGAATGCGGCCGTCGGGGAGTTGCGACGCGAGATCGCCGGTCTTGTAAAGCAGCGGGATGTTGTGCTTGCGGTCCGGGTGAGGTGGAAATGGATTGGGTATGAACCGTTCGGCCGTCAGCGCCGGTTGGTGATGATAACCCCGCGCGAGACCGACACCGCCAATGTGGAGTTCGCCGACGACACCGATAGGCGCGATCTCGAGGGATTCGTCGAGCACGTAGAGTTGTTTATTCGTGCTCGGCAGGATGGTGGGCTCCAAGGAATCGCCATTGCCGCACTTCACCATGCTGGCGTTGACGGTGGTTTCGGTGGGGCCGTAGGCATTGATGAAGGAGCGATTCGGACTCCAGTCCTTGATGAGATCCGGCGACGGCGCTTCGCCTCCGACGAGGACCATGCGGAGGTCCGGATATTCATCGTGCGGCAAGGCGGTCAGAGCGGAGGGAGTCAGCGTGATGTGCGTGACCGCGTTGCGCTTGAGCAAATCGCGCATCTCGGGGCCGGGCAAAAACGTGGTCGCGGGAGCCATCAGCAGCTTGGCGCCGGCGGCGAGCGTCATCACGAATTCGGGAACGGAGCCGTCGAAACTGAAGGAGAAAAACTGGACGACGCAATCGCCCTCGCGAATGTCGCAGACCCGAATCTTGTCCTCGGTGAGATTGATCAGGCCGCCGTGCGGAATGAGCGTTCCCTTTGGTTTGCCAACCGTGCCCGAGGTGTAGATGAGGTAGGCGAGATTGGCCGGAGTGATCGTGACGTTTGGATTGTCCTTGGGCTCAGCGGAGAGGTCGGTGGCGTCCAGGTTAATGCGCTGCGATACTTCCGGGAGTTCGCAGTCGCTGCTGGTGACGAGAACTTTGGCGTTTGAGTCCGTCATCAGGTATTCGAGACGCTCCTGCGGATAGGCGCGATCCAACGGCAAATACGCACCGCCAGCCTTCATGATTCCAAGCATCGCCACCACCATCTCGACCGAACGATCGAGGCAGATGGCCACGACGGTCTCAATTCCGACGCCTTCACTGATCAAATGATGAGCGAGTTGGTTGGCGCGTTCGTTAAGTTTCGCATAGCTCAGCCCCGCCCGATCGGGACCGTCAAAGACGACCGCAGGAAGTTCCGGTGTCCTGGCTGCCTGCGCCTCAAACAAATGATGATAGCAGGCTTCGTCCTGGAAACTCAGATCGCGGGAATTCCATTCAACGCGTTGACGCTGCTCGTCCGCTTGCGGCAACAACGCGAGAGAAGCCAGGGGGTTGCTGGGTTGCGCCGCGATGGAGCCAAGCAGGGTCACGAAATGACACGCCATGCGCTCGATCGTTTCCGCAGTGAAAAGATCGCTGTTGTATTCGAAGCCGCCCACGAGCCCGGTCGGCGTTTCGTACATGTCGACGCTGAGATCGAGCTTGGCGGTCGTGATCGCCTGGGGCAACCGCTTGAGCTTGAGTCCGGGAAGATCGATCTCGTTCTCCGGCGCGTTCTCCAAACGAAACTTTGCTTGGAACAACGGACTCAGGCTCATGTCGCGATCCGGAGCCAGGGTTTCGACAAGTTTTTCGAAAGGCAGATCCTGATGCTTCTGCGCACCCAGCGTAGTCGCACGGACTTCCTCCAGCACCTCCATGAATGTTGCCTGCGGACGCAAACGAGTGCGAATGACCAACGTGTTCACAAACAGACCGATCAAGCCTTCGACCTCGGGACGATGACGATTCGCGATGGGCGTGCCCACCAGGATATCTTCCTGCCCCGTGTAACGGCGCAAGAGCAGTTGATAGCCCGCCAGCAGCGTCATGAACAAACTGGCGCCAGCGTCCTGACTGATGGCGCGAAGCCGGGCGGTGACTTCGTCGGGCACAGAGAAATTATGCACCGCGCCGGCAAAAGTCTGAACGCGTTTGCGCGGAAAGTCGGTGGGCAGTTGGAGCGTCGGCAGTTCGCCGGAAAGCTGATGGCGCCAGTAATCGAGTTGAGCCTCAAGCACATCCCCCTGCAACCAGTCCCGTTGCCAGATCGCAAAGTCCGCATACTGAATCGGCAGACCGGGAAGCTCCGCCGTCTTACCCAACAGACGCGCCCGATAATTCAGCCCGAGTTCCTTCAGCAAAATATCCGTGGACCACGCATCTGCCGCAATGTGATGCACCGTGAACAACACGACGAAGGTTTCATCCGCCACCCGATAAACCGCGACCCTCAGCAACGGATCGTTGGCCAGATCAAACGGCCGCCCGCCATGCTCAACCGCCGCGCGTTTCACGCAGGCATCCACGTCCCCTTCGCCGCGAACGTCCAACTGGTCAATCTCCAGCGGGCGAGCCGAAGCGATTTCCTGAACCGGATCTCCATCCACCGAACGAAAGTTTGTGCGAAACACTTCATGTCGCTCCACCACCGCCTCAAGACTCCCCCGAAACGCCGCCATATCGAACAGCCCTTCGATCTCGACCGCAAAAGGAACATTGTAAGCCCCCGTCTCCGGCTGCATCTCCTGCAGAAACCAAAGCCGCTGCTGAGCAAACGAAAGCGGAATCCGCTCCGGCCGCTGTGAAACCGCCGGAATCGTCTCCACCCCCTGCCCGCTCACGCGCCTTTCCAAGTAGCCAAGAATCTCCCCCTTCCGTTCCCTGATATCAGCCTGCGCCGAGGCCACCGCCTCCTCGGGACCGCGACACTTCAACTTCCCGCCGTCCACATCCAGCCGCAGCCCCTTCTGAAAAAGGTCCGCCAAAAAATCTTCAATTGGTTCAATATCTGTCGTGTTCACGCCATTCAGGCCAATCAAGGCGACATTTTCCGCTGATTTTACGGAATTAAGCCCCGCAAGAGACCGACCCGGGAACGATCTTGAGGATGCCGGAAAAACGCAATTCTTAATTGAGACTGATTCTCAACTAACTCGAATGGCGCAATTCACCACGCTTCTCCGGCCAAAGTGACTCCTTAACCAAGCGACATTCCGGACCGCCCCCCTGATTATGTTCAGGCCGAGGCCGGCGGTCGTGGACCGAATCAAACCGCAATCGGGACAAAATCCATGGCGTTTCCGAATGCCAGTTTCGGGAGGATCCTTTTGACAATTTTCCTATGCTCGGGATGGTTTTGATAGACCTTCAGGTCCTCTTTCTTCTCAAAGATGGCTATCTCTCCGTATTGGAAACCACGTCCCATACGAGCCACGTTTTTGCCGACCATGTATTCTTTAAATACAGGTATCTTTGCCTTCGACTGCGCCAGGTCGTTCATGACTTCAGCAATCTCTTCTTCCGGAACGCCCTGCTTGAATTTGAAACTGAAGGCATGGACGAATCCGCTTTTCTTTTCACCGGCCTTCTCCGTGCCAATTCCTGTCCCTGCGCCACCAATCGGGACAAAATCCATCGCGTTTCCGAATTCCATTCTCGGGAGAATCCTTTTGACCAGCTTCCGATGTTCGGGATGGCGGTCGAAAACCTTCAGGTCCTCTTCCTTCTCAAAGATGGCAATCTCTCCGTACTGAAAACCACGTTGCAGACGTTTTGGCGCCACGTTTTTACCGATCAGAAGTTCTTTGAGAACCGGAATCTTCCCCTTTGAGTTCGCCAGGGCTCTCATGAGTTCAGCGATCTCTTCTTCCGGAACACCCTGCTTGAATTTGAAGTTGAAGGCATGGACGAATATCCTTTTCGCGTCATGGACCTTTTCCCCACCAATCTCTGCAGCCGCGGAGGCTTCTTCATTGGCCAGTACAAAGCCGGTCAGGCCCAGCGCTGCCAAGCTCCCGCACCTTACGAAATCCCGTCGCGTTGTTTTCATGTGTAGCATTCTATGAATCGGTGAATCGATGACGGGCGCGAGGTTGCGTGGATTGACAACCAGTTACGACAAATTTATCTCGTTTCATGGACCTCAGAACAGTGCATCGCGTGCCACAAGAGCCATACCCAGACCGATCCACATCGACACTCGTCAAACCACTGCAGCCAGAGAAGGCATCCGAGCCAATGCTGGTGACGCCCGAGGGGAGTGAGGGGTTCTTACAAAGTGGTTTATGAGTAGGAATGTCAGAATGTCGCGGCGTTGATTGCTGGCATCTGTGTATTCCAAGCTTTGCATGCAATGGGTTTCAGCTTAAGCCGATTTAAGGTGGGGGAATTGGAGGGCCATCACTGGGAAAAGACGCCTCGGTTGCGAACGGTCTCCGCCCGGTAGACCGGCTACAGTCTTCGAAATCCACCAACGCCTTTAGGGCGGTGTAGCTGGGGCGGAAAATTCTGTGAGGCTGGTTTCCGGACGCGTCATGCTTGTAAGCCATTGCAGGCGCGGTCTGGGAACGATTCACCGACACCGGTTCTTCTGCGGGTCCCCAACCGATTTTTCATTCGCTGACCGGCTGGCTCGCCCAACGACAGTCAAAGTTAATTCAACGCTGGATCTGTCTCTTCGCGTCGCAGTTGGTCGTTTATTCAAGGAGCACGACGATCCACAACCGGGGTCTGGATGCGGCCCCGCCGAAACAAGTCACCCCGTTTCGGCCGATTCGACTGCCGATCACGCGACGCCGTTCGTGATTCGGTGATTCGGAGGTCGCGCTCGAAAACGTGTCAGAGGGTTGAGTGGTTGAAGAGTTGAAGCGAACAGCGGTAGTGCCGATCAAACAAAAGCTGAACTCTTTGCTCTTCAACCATTCAGCCCTCTGATGCCACCACTCTGCACCCAATCCCCGTGACATTCCAAACGCGGATCGGTAAACAGCCCGCGTGCTGTTCGCCATCCTGACCACGGTTTTCTTTGCGCTCTCGGCGGTGTCCGCGACGCGCACGGCAAACCTCATGGGCGGCAATGAGGCAAACTTTTGGCGCCTCTCCCTCTCCACGCTCTTCCTTGCCATCCTCGCGCACACTTTCGGGATGGGCCTGGGCGGACCTGCGTTTCACATTCTCTTTGTCAGCGGACTCATTGGCTTCGGAATCGGCGACGTTGCACTCTTCCAGGCGCTGCCCCGGATCGGATCAAGGCTTACTGTCATGCTCGTGCATTGCCTGACCGCGCCCATGGCAGTCCTGACCGAATGGTGGTGGATGGGAACGAAAATGACGGCGGGCGAAATCATCTGCGCCGTCGGAATCCTCACCGGCGTTGCCATCGCCCTCGCACCCAAGGATCACCTGCATATTCCGCGAAAGACATTTTGGTGGGGAATCCATTGGGCTATCTGGGCCGCAATTGGGCAGGCCGGTGGAGTCGTCCTCAGTCGCGTTGCCTACGCCATGCCCGGTGGAGATCAGCTGGACGGATTGACCACCGCCTATCAACGCATCATCGCCGGAACCATCGTCGCCGGCTTCTGCGTGCTCTTTGTGAAAAGATCTTATCTCGCCGGATGGAGCAATCCGCGCGCGGACGAAGAAGAAAAAACTTCCGGCTCCCGGATTCTCACTGGCAAGGCCAAGTGGAAATCCTCAGGTGGCTGGCTGGCCGTGAACGCCCTCTCCGGCGCCACACTTGGCGTAAGCTGCTATCAATGGGCGCTCAAGGTGGAAAAGCCCGGCGTGGTCCTCCCCATCGTCGCGCTCGCTCCGCTGTTCGTCATTCCCATGGCGCTCGTAATGGAAAAGGAAAAGCCCACCGCCCGCTCGCTCGCCGGTGGATTCATCGCAGTCGGCGGAGCAGTCGCCCTTGCGTGGCTCAAGACGCGTTCATAGTTGAGTGCGCCGAGTATTGCCAGGCGTTCTCACCTCGATTGCATCGGCTATGCTGCCATGCGCTGGCTCAAGTGTAACGAATTCGTAGGAGCAAGCGCGAGCGGTCAAATTCGTTCTCCTTCACCCCAGCCCGCTGGTCTGCCCGTTAGCTCTGGTACTTCGGGCGTCGCGAACGCGTCAGCGTTTTGGACTTCGGCAGTCCTCTGCCCCTTTTCGTTGTGCCTACGCATCAAGACAGGCTCACGCCGGGTGTTACAGTTTCAGCTGCCGTGCGCTCGATCTTTCGGGTAGGCTCCGAGAAATGCCCCTGTTCCGGACTATAGTGTTTGTGCTTTTCACGGCAACAGCTTCTGCAACGTCGCGCGCTGCTGATCTGGCGGATGTGGCTTACTTCGAAACGCACATTCGTCCGGCATTGGTGAACCACTGTTACGAGTGCCATTCCGGCGACAAATCCAAGGGCGAACTTCGATTGGATTATCGTGGCGGTTGGGAGAAAGGGGGCGAGTCCGGTCCGGCGCTCATTCCCGGCAAACCGGATGAGAGTCTGCTGATCCAGTTCCTTCAGCACAAAGACACGAAGAAACGCATGCCAAAGAGTGCCGAACGGTTACCGCACGATGTCATCAACAACTTCATCGGCTGGATCAACAAGGGCGCTCCCGATCCTCGTGATCATCCACCCTCTGCGGAGGAAGCGGCTGAAGTCAGTTGGCAGGCCAAGCTGGCCCAGCGTGCAAAGTGGTGGAGCCTCCAGGCTCCTCTCAAATCCAGGCCACCTCGGGTCTCAGATGTTTTATGGCGCAAGAATCCGGTCGACCGATTCATCTTGGACAAACTGAAGAAATCGGATCTCGCACCCGCAGCACCGGCCGACGCCGAGGTTCTTCTGCGAAGACTTTCGTTCGTCCTCACCGGTCTCCCACCCAAGCCTGATCAAATCGATCCGTTTCGCAAGGCCTTCTCCGAGAACGCCGGAAGGGCCATGCGCACAATGGTCGGCGAACTGCTCAACTCCCCGCACTACGGCGAACGCATTGCGCGCCACTGGATGGATGTCGTCCGCTACACCGATACCTACGGCTACGAGTGGGATCCCGTGGCCGTCGGCTCCTGGGAGTATCGCGACTACCTCATCCGCGCGTTCAATGACGACATTGGTTACGACCAACTCATCCGCGAACAGCTTGCAGGTGATCTGCTCCCGAATCCCCGGATCAACAAAAAGCAACAGATCAACGAAAGCCTGATCGGTCCGATGTTCTATCACCTTGGCGAACACCGCCACGGTGCGAGCGTGAATTTCAACGGCATTCACCAGGAGATGATCGACAACAAGATCGACGCCTTCTCCAAGACCTTTCTTGCGATGACGGTCGCCTGCGCCCGTTGTCACGATCACAAGCTGGACGCCATTTCGCAGAAGGATTATTACGCGCTCGCCGGCATGTTCATGACCCCGCGTTGGACGACGCGCCCGATTGATTCCCAGGAGCGGAACGCCGGGCGGATCAAGGAACTGAAGAGCCTGCGTTCGCAAATCCACCACCAACTGAAGAAGTTCTGGCAGAACGCCCGATCGCTCGAACCCGATTCCCTTCGCAAGTGGGCCATGAAAAACTACAAATCCTTCGCATCTGCGACACCTGGTGAGATCGGGCATCCCTTCAGCAAGCTTCTTGGAGGCAGGAAGTTCAAGACGGTCTCAATTCAAAAACTGAGTTCGAAGGAATCCACGCTCACACTTGAAGCAGATGGCAGGACTGCTCTCGCCACGGGCTCGGTCCCGGCGACCGATATTTACACCGTGGAGTTCGACACCAAAGCGGGCGAGTTCAACGGCCTGCGGCTTGATGCATTGACACATCCCAGTCTTGGATCAGGCGGACCAGGCCTCACGAAACACGGCAACTTCGTGCTCTCCACCATCAACGCGGAAGTGACACCCATCGGAGCCAAGACTTCACAGAAGATCACCCTGCGTTCGGCTGAGGCGGATTACAATCAACCCAACTATCACGTCACGCGGTCGCTCAATCCGGATGCGCGTGGTTGGGGCGTTGGATTGGGAGGCAATGTCGATCGCACGGCGTGGTTCGGATTCGACAGGCCGGTCGACCTGCAAAAAGGCGGCCGGTGGCAGATCACGCTTCAATTCCGACTGGGCTCATCACACATCCTGGGTCGCTTCCGCCTCGCACTTGGCTCACCCAGTGGGGAAGCGAACATTGATGACAAGCTTCAGGAAACATGGTCAGCGTTGACACGGGAATGGAATAAAACCCATGCGACCAACGCACAGGCCAATCGGCAGTTCAAACCGCTGATCGCAGAATCCAGACCCGGCCTGCCGCCGGGTTGGGTCATGGACGGCAGTGGTTTGCAACACGGACATGTTACCCACGGGACTCTGAGAATCGACCTCACCGGCTCAAACCTCGTCAGCGAGATCCTCCTCGCCGGTTATCACACCCACGCGCTTTCGCCCAAGCTGGCCGGTTCACTGCGCCTCCCCGACCCCAGACAATTCTCGCATACCAATGTGAGCATCCGCCTTGCGGGGGGGGAATGGACCAGCAGACGATCCATTCCGCAAAATGCACTCCTCGCCGAAAGCCCCATCTATCTGGATGGAAAAGCTGCACCCAAATGGACACGCATGGCCGGAGGAGCGTATCGAAACGGCGTCACCCGCTACGTCCCTGAAATCGCGACCGCGTCATTGAATCCAAACTTTCCCGGCCGCACTGGAATTGCCCGTTACGCCAAGACGCGATTGCCCGACAAGGACGAAGATCGGAACAAGCCCAGTTGGTTCAGCATCACGGGCATCGTCGGGCACGACAAAGTCGCAGCGCCCAAACCAACGTTGAATGCCTTCGCTGGCCTGTATGAAGCCAAGGCGCCAGCATCGGTTGACGAGGCATGGGAACGGCTGTCCCATTGGCTTAATGCATCAGTTGACCGCTGGGCTATGAACCAAGCCACTGCCGGTGACGTCCGGATCATGAACTGGCTTAGGGAGACCGGCCTGCTTCCAAACGATCCCTCGGCAAATCCAAATCTGGCACGCCTCACGGAACGCTATCGTGAAGTCGAAGCCGGCATCGATTTCGCACGCGTTGCCAACACCATGGACGAACGCCACATCAAGCCGGTGCACTACCGTCTCAACATCCGGGGCGACGTCTATCAAGAAGGTGACGCCATCCGTCCCAACTTCCTTGAAGTCTTTCAGGGCAAACATCGCGTCCCAGAATCCCAAGGCAGTGGCCGTCTCGAACTTGCCCAACATCTCAGCCGCGACCCGCTCACCGCCCGGGTTTTCGTGAACCGCGTCTGGCACTGGGTATTCGGCGCCGGGATTGTCCCGACTCCCAGTGACTTCGGCAAACTCGGTGGCAGACCATCCCACCCCGAACTGCTCGACTGGCTCACGCACGAGTTCGCAAACAACGGTTGGTCCACCAAACAACTGATCCGTCGGCTCGTCCTCAGCCAGACCTTCCGCCAATCCGGCCAGACCAGCCTTGGTGCCAGAGAATTCGATCCGCGCAACCGGCTTCTCCACCACTACCCGACGCGCCGGCTTGAAGCCGAAGCCATCCGCGATTCTTTGCTCGCCGTTTCCGGCCGGTTGGATCCCCGGCTCTACGGTCTGCCCATCAATCCATATCGCCGCGCAGAGGACAGCAGGAAGCGCCTGTTCTCCGGACCGCTGGACGGCAATGGGCGCCGGTCACTCTATCAGGAAATGTCCATAATGCAGCCGCCTGAATTCCTCGTCGGCTTCAACTTGCCCGATATGAAACTGCCCACCGGCAAGCGTGATGTCACCAACGTTCCCGCCCAGGCGCTCACGATGTTGAATGACCCCTTTGTCAACGCGATGGCGGAACACTGGGCAAACGGGCTCGTGAATGACACGGACACCAACGCTGAATCGCGCACCCGAAAAATGCTTCGAAAAGCATTGGGGCGCAGCACGCGCGATGGCGAAGTCGGTCGCTGGGTGACTGCCATTCGAGAATTTCACAACGGAGACAAAGACCTTCTTCAAGACAGGCAAGCGTGGCAATCCCTTGCCCACGCACTCTTCAATACCAAAGAGTTCATCTACTATCGGTGACCCGCCAAAGCGCACGCTTCTGTGCGTGCACTCTTGTGTTCCAGCGGAAGGGAACTGAGTATCCCCGCAAGCACTCAAGTGAGCGAAAATATAAAACAAGAGAAGGACGCGGGAGCGTCGACAACGAATGCGCTGGTTCGCAGGCACCTTCGGATCGGCTGGTGGGGCTTGCTCTTGTTCCTGGCCTTCGGAATCGCCCTGGAGGCGATGCACGGATTCAAGTTCGGACTGTATCTCGACGTGTCCAACGAGATGCGCCGCTTGATGTGGACGCTGGCGCATGCCCACGGGACCCTGTTCTCGCTGGCGCAAATCGCCTTTGCCGCCACCTTGCACATTCTGCGGGACCAGCGCAGCTGGCAGTTGACCGCATCCCGGTTTCTCATTGCGGGAACCATCCTCGTGCCGGGCGGATTCTTCCTCGGAGGAGTCTACCTGTATGGAGGCGATCCGGGGATGGGGGTGTTCCTGGTTCCTTTGGGAGCGTTGTTCTTTTTCATCGGGGTGTTCCTCACCGCGAAGGGAACGAAGTAACGGCGATGTCCGATGATCCGATTCAGAGCCTCTACGTGCACGTGCCTTTCTGCGCGCACAAATGCGAGTATTGCGCGT
Source organism: Verrucomicrobiales bacterium (assembly GCA_002715965.1). Classification (GTDB taxonomy): domain Bacteria; phylum Verrucomicrobiota; class Verrucomicrobiia; order Limisphaerales; family JAYPXF01. Next base: position 25,575 of record PBAL01000028.1, read on the forward strand.
TCTATTCCAAGCTGCCCACGAATGATCTGGTGGGGCGTTACGTGGATGCATTGATTCGTGAGATGGAAATGATCGCGGAGGATTGTGCGGCGCAGACAATCTTCTTCGGAGGCGGCACGCCATCGTTGCTCAGTCTGAAGCAATGGCGGAAGATCCTCGGCGCGATGAAGCGTCTGGGACTGGACGGCGCCGACGAATGGACGGTGGAATGCAATCCCGCGACCGTCTCCACGGACAAGGCCATGCTGCTCCGGGATGCGGGAGTGAACCGAATCTCAATGGGCGTTCAGTCGCTGGATGAAAGTTTGTTGGATCGACTGGGACGGATCCATTCACGCAAACAGGTATTCAAGTCCTACGAGATCCTACGCTCGGCGGGATTTGAGAACATCAATCTGGACCTGATGTTTGGAATTCCCGGACAGGACCACGATATCTGGGAGCGCACCTTGACCGAGGCCATCAATCTGTCGCCCGAACATCTGTCCTCCTACGAGGTGATTTACGAAGAGGACACGCCGTTGTTCGAGCAATTGAAAGCCGGCCAATTTGAAGTCGATGAGGATTTGGTGGAAACCATGTACGAGCGTCTTGTCGAGCTCGCAGAATCGAACGGATACCGTCAGTACGAGGTCGCGAACTTTGCCTCGCACAACGGCAATCTCGGCGAGGACGACAATCCGGACAAGGCATGCCGGCACAACATCAACTATTGGCGTGGCGCGTCATTCCATGGCCTTGGACCGAGCGCAACGGGTTATGTTCGGGGCAAGCGGTCAAAGAACTGGGCCAACACCCAGCTCTACTGCGACCTGATCGAGCAAGGGAAACGAGCCTTCGATTTCAACGAGGAACTGTCTCCGCTGGCGCGTGCTGGAGAGACTGCCGCATTTGGGTTGCGAATGAATCGGGGTTGGCGGTTTGATGAATTCGACGCGGCCACCGGATTCGATTTGCGTCACGAGTGGGCTCCAGAAATGGAAGAGCTGTGCGACCGGGGCTTGGGCCTGCAAACGGCCAACGGGTTTCGGCTGAGCACTCGCGGCCATCGATTGGCGGACGCAGCTGGCTCGAGCTTTCTAAGAATCGACCCAAATCCTTAATTCTAAGTTGAACCCGGGCTTGTGCTTGGCTCTGGATCTGCTTTTCTTCAAGCCGTGAGTCGGCTAACGGATGCAGTGGGGCATGCCGTGTTTATTCGCACGGATGTACCTGAATACCTCGAAGAAGCCATCGCCTTCGCGAGTCTGGAGGAGATGGTCGCCGTGTGCACCACGCCGCAAAAGAATCTCACTCTGGAGAAAGTCACCATCTACGCATCTGACGGACAGAATCCGATTTCGCTGAATCTCGCATTCGTGGCCGCGAGCCGTGGCCGTCGAATGCCGGTCGAATTGGAGAAGGTTCTGGAGGAAAGTCAGCGTCGCGTGCCAGAGGAGATCGAAAACGCGATGAAGAAGGCCAGAGGAATCAGCTTCGGGCCGCTCTCCTGACCGTCCGCAACAAGCTGGTGGTCGTGTAAGGTTTGGGAAGGAATTCAAGTTCCGGTTCATCTCTCAAGTTGACAATTGCGTCGCAGGATTGCAGCCCGGTGGAAACAATGACCGGCAGCCGGTCGGGCGGGGCTATCTCCTTCAGGAACTGTGCGCCGTTCATCCGCGGCATGTCCAGGTCGCTCAAGACAACTCCGATCTCGTTCTGATTCTCCCGATAGACGCGAACGGCTTCCACGCCATCCAATGCGGTAACCACTTGAGATAAAAACCCTACCTATTGTGTAATCCGAGACCTGATGCCCGCCCTGCTCACACCCGCCTCATTCCGGCGAACTCGTCAGGATAAAGGTCTTGGTTTGCGCTTGAAAAAAAATCGGTAAATCTAGCTGCGTGAAGTTACTGATCGCTGGTTCAAGCGGCTTGGTGGGAACGTCCATCTTGGAACGACTGAGGAACTCGCAACACGAAGTCTCACGTCTCGTCCGGCATCCGCCGGCGCAGCCTGACGAGATTGAATGGGATCCCGATCGTGGCGTGTTGAACGCGGCTGATTTGGAAGGCATTGACGCCGTCATTCATCTGGGCGGAGTGAATATCGCGTCCGGCCGCTGGAACGAGAAGTTCAAGAAGCGCATCCGGGACAGCCGGGTGAAAAGCACACGCCTGCTGGCGATGACGATGTCCGAGCTCGACCGGCCTCCAAGGTCGTTCCTCTGCGCAACCGGAATCGGAAACTACGGCGATCAAGGCGACGAACTGCTGGATGAATCGAGTTCGGAAGCAGACAACTTTCTGGCCAGCGTCGGCAAGGAATGGGAAGCGGCCTGCGGCCCGGCGAGTGCGTCTGGCATCCGCGTCGTGAACCTCCGTTTTGGGTTGATCCTCGGAACTGCCGATGGTGCGCTGGCCAAGATGCTGCCTGTGTTCAGGATGGGAATCGGCGGTGTGGTTGGCAGCGGCCGCCAATGGTGGAGCTGGATTGGCTTGAAAGACACCGTCAGCGCGATCGTCTTCCTGCTCGAACACGAGGATCTGAACGGCCCTTTCAACCTGGTCGCTCCCAACCCATCCACCAATCGCGAATTCACCAATATTCTCGGCAAGGTGCTCCGGAGGCCGACACTGTTTCCTCTGCCCGCGTTTGCCGCCAGAATTGCCCTTGGCCCGATGGCGATCGAAACTCTCCTCGCCAGCACCCGCGTCCAGCCAAAGCGCCTCCTCGATGCTGGATTTCAATTCGAGCATCCGGACCTCGAATCCGCGCTCCGGCACGAACTGGGTCACTGACGCGTGAAACCACAGATGGACACAGATAAACACAGATCTGCGTTCAAGTCCGTGCGGGAGCCCTACACCGTCCGAAGGCCATTTGTGTGCGATTGGATCGAGCACGCGTCTTTAGCCATGAGATCCATCTGTGGTGATCTGTGGTTAAAGAAGCCCCTTCATCGGCTTGCGCTTGCCAGCCCCCAGCCCGTCAACCAGCATCCGCGCATGAAACTGTTTGCCGCAATCCTCCTTGCTTCGGCGATTTCACTCAGCGCAGAACCGGCCAAGGTCAATCTTCCAGGCGCCCAGGTGGAAACCTACAAGCTCGCATCGGGCGACGAGCTGAAGCTCTATATCTTCAATCCCAAAGGACATCGACCCGGCAAGGATCGCCGGCCCGCAATTGTCTTCTTTTTCGGAGGCGGCTGGAACGGCGGGACTCCGACGCAGTTTCAACAGCACAGCCGATACCTCGCCTCCCGTGGGATGGTAGCAGCCGTTGCCGATTATCGTGTGAAATCGCGCCAACGCACGCCCCCCAGCGCCTGCGTTCAGGACGGCAAGTCGGCCCTTCGTTACCTCCGCAAGAACGCCCGTCGTCTCGGCATCAACCCCGTCAAGATCGCGGCCGGCGGTGGTTCGGCCGGCGGACATGTTGCTGCTGCCACCGGCATTATCGACAAGTTCGAGGACAAAGCTGATGACTTGGATTGGGTTTCAAAGGCCAACGCACTCGTCCTCTTCAACCCGGTTTACGACAACGGACCCGATGGGGGCTACGGACACTCCCGCGTGAAGGATTACTGGAAGGACATCTCACCCGCCCACAACATCACCGAAGACGATCCACCCGCAGTGGTTTTTCTGGGAACCAAAAATCCGTTGATCCACGTCGTGGTTGCCCAGCGCTTCCAGGCGAAAATGAAAGCGCTCGATATCAAGAGCGACCTACACCTCTACGAAGGCCAGCCTCACGGCTTCTTCAACGAATCCAAGGGTGGAACCAAGATCTTCCTCGATACCCTCCGCAAGATGGACCGCTTCCTCGTTGAGATAGGCTACCTTGAAGGCAGAGGCACCGAGGCACAAATGAAAGCCGTCTCCAGTCCGCCCAAACCGAAAAAACCGAGGAAGGCAAAAAAGAGTTCAAAATCCAAGTAAACCCTGCCCCGTGCCAGTGGCCTCTGAGCCGCCGTGTAGACAAATCGAATCGCCAGAACACGTTGACCGCCTTGTCAGATTCACCTCTTCCGGTTGGGAGAAGGCCTGTTCAAGCCTGCCGCGGTTCGATCAAGCAGAAGCGGCTGCTCACAAAATGATCAAAGGAATGCGATTCGTCACAAAGGAATCGAGGCGGACGGGCAGAAGATTCGTGACATCTTGGAATGCTGATGCTGGGGGAGTTCCAATCGCGGAGACAAAAAAAGGCGGACCGATCGGTCCGCCTCGCCAAATTCGGTTAAAACGACTTACTTGTCATCATCCGACTTCTTCTTCTTTGCCGGCTTCTTCTTCCCGCTCTTGGAACCCTTGGATTTCGACTNAGGCTTCTCCTTTTCATATACCGAAATCGCGAGATCGCCNTCCTCCGACCGCTTTATCTGTCCAGTCACGTAAGCACCGGCCTTGATATCGCTCAATTTGGCCTTCTTGCCCATCTTGGTGACCTTCGCATCCTTGCTCACTTTAATCTTCCGATCGCGCGTCTTGTACTTCAACACGAGCGTATCGCCGTCCACCTCGCCAACAACGCCGCGAAACGGAAAAGTACTTCGCTTCTTCTTGGCGGATTTCTTCTTCGCAGACTCCTTCTTGGCCGGTTTCTTGTCATCATCCGCGGCATTTGCCGATGGAACCGTATAGCCCGCCACAAGAGCGGCTGACATGAGTGTAATAATAAGTTTCTTCATATTGATTCCTGGTATTCTTCAACTAATTCCTTGTTCCACGGCCCGTCCCTGGAACTGTGCGGATTAACTTGAACGGACTTCCGTCTGGCAAGTATTTTTTTGATCGACGACGGCCACAAAAGCGTGCTCTCCGCAGGGGGTAAATCCAGCATTGCGCGGGTCAACTTACGCGTGCCACGCAATACCACTGCAATCAAACCTGGGCTGACGCGATCGTTCTCGCACAGCTGTTAGATCAAGTCGGGCCTTGACGTTGCCTGGTTGTGGAACATCTACGCAACTTTGTGCATCGGAAGCTCGCCGAGCCGTTGACCTGTGGCAGCGAGCGGATGTCAATCCCCTCCGATCTGCAACCCCTGCCGACCTTCGACCATCATCTTCAATCGTCTTGCCAACTCGTGCGCCAGGGCACTCATCTGTACTGCCAGGTCCGGCTCCAACTGCCGTTGGCAATTGAAATCCCAAAGACCCAACCAGTGATCAAAGAACTCCGGCTTCAAACCCAGGCGCAGATGCGCGCCTGCAAACCCGCCCCGATACTTCGAAGGACCTCCTGTTTGCACGGCCCAGAACTCTGCTATCTTCGCCAGGTGCGAATCCCAATCCTTGATGTGCGAATTGAAGATTGGCCCCAGCACCTTGTGCTGTCGCACATCCATGTAGAACGGACGAATGAACGCGAGAATCCCCTCATGCCCACCGAGATTCGCGTACAAGCATCCTGAAAGCTCTCTGCCGGCCATGCTCGTATACTTGGTTGGTTGGGACTTTAGGACGCTCGGCCTTCACTCTCAATAAAGTAGTAATGTAACTCTACGCCGTGGGAGACATTACGATCTTGTTTTGACTCGTTTCCCGGTTCAGCTTGTGAACGCATCTTGACGAAATCCAGCTTTGCAGGAGCCGGTTCCAAAGTCCGCTCTGATTCCACCGGCTCCAACGGGTGCAGACCGACTTCCAGTTTCCGAAACGCGCATGCAGATCACGCCAAGGCATGCCCTAATTGTCGTGATGTTCCCCCAACCCCAGCTGTCGGCGTGCTGTTCCATCCATTCGCTGTCAGGAACCGACGCATCCAGCTTCAACATCATCAGCGGTTCCGGATCCAAGACCCTGACCGCCGGACAGGTGGACATCGTCATGGTCCAGTTCACGCCCGAGGCATCCGGAACGCTGAGCGCGCGACTCGGAGTTTCCTCCACCGCCATCACCTCTCCAACGCTCCCCGTTTCCGGCACCGGGAACCAGAAGAGCGATAGATCGCGGGAATTTCGGCGGCGGGTCAGCCACGCCTTCAGCAGCGAGGAAACGCAAACTGGAGATGGGAGCTTCTTTGAAGTCTGGAGCTTGAGGGTTGAAGCTTCCCTCACTTGTCTCCGCCGAGAAGATCCGAGAGTTTGGCATCCGCCTCAGCAGCCTTCTTGTCGGAGGCGGCTTTTTCTTCGGACGACGGACCTGGCTCAGGAGCGGCCGGTTCAGCCTCGGCGAGAGATTCGAGCTTCTCTTCCTTTGCCTTATCCACTTCGCTCGGCGCAGCAACCTCGGGCGCCTTCTCCTCGGTCGGCTCCACGGCGGTCAGACGATCCAGGAGCTTGGACTTCTCGTCTTCCTGCGAAACCTCGGCCGCGCCTTCGCGGAGATATTCCGCAACCTTGCTGCCGGAAGTTGCACCAGAAGTCGCTTCTTCACTGGCGCGCGCACGTTCCACCACGCCGAGGAAATAGCTCTCAAGATTCTGGGTGGGATTGTCAATGTGGATCTTGCCCTCCTCCACGTCCTGCCGGATACGAGAGAGCACACCATCCATCTGATCTCGGGACAAGGACGGCATCGTGATGCGCACGCTTTCACGTTCGGTCAGAAGTTCCTGCAAGGTGCCGATCTGTTGAATCTTGCCACCGTAGTAAATCACCACTCGATCACACACATCTTCCACGTCGGAAAGCAGATGACTGCTGATGATCACCGTCTTGCCGCGCGCGGCGAGCGCCTTGATCAGGTCCTTCACCTCGCGGCAACCGATGGGATCGAGACCGGCGGTGGGTTCGTCGAGGATCACAAGATCCGGATCGTTGATCAGGGCTTGAGCGAGCCCGATTCGGCGCTGCATGCCCTTGGAGAATTCCCCGACCGTTCGCGTGCGAACCTGGTTCAAGCCGACCATGTCGAGCAGCTGTTCGGCACGCTTGCCGCGCTCGTCGTTGTGCAATTGGAAGAGGTTACCGAAGAAGTCGAGGGTCTCGCGGGAGTTCAGATACTTGTAGAGGTAGGATTCCTCAGGCAGATAGCCAATGCGTGACTTGGTCTGAACGTGCTTCGGCGAGTGTCCAAAGATTTCGAGAAAGCCCTTGGTGGGGTTCAACAAACCCAACAGCATCTTGATGGTCGTGGACTTGCCGGAGCCATTGGGCCCGAGCAAGCCGAAGACCTCGCCCTTGCGAATCTCGAAACTGACGTCGTTGACCGCGCGGGCCTTGGCGCGTCCCCAGAAGTCCTTGAAGACCTTTGTGAGATTCCGGACGGTGACGACCGTCTCGGCTTGTTCCGCGCTGTTCGATGGAGCCGAGGAGTCCGGAGCCGCCAGATCTTTTTCCAAATCAATCATGCCAAAAATGCCTTCAAATGCGGTGGAGTGCCCGCTTTTCGAGAAAAAAAACAGAAATCCCGGGGGAGATCAATATTTGTTCGGTGACCGATGAGTTATTGACCCTACCGAAGTATGAGCGTTCAAGAAAAGCGCAGGTGCCTGGAATCACAGATCACTTACATCCTTGCAAGTGAGCGTATCGCGGTCCGCAGAAATGTCCGAACGCATCTCCTCGATATCTGCGATCTCCACCGCGAGCATCCGAAGTTCGTCCTTGGTGACGACGTTGTCCTCGACCACCTGCTCCACGATCGGCCACAGCTTCTTCCCCGGCCATCGCTGTTGGGCATCGGGATTGGCGGTCAGGTATTCCGACAGATTCCAGACCTCGTCGACCTCCAGCTTTCCGTCCTCCGTGATTTCGCGGATCTTGCGAATGGTGCCTAAATGGATGTTGTCGAGATTCATCGGTCAATTGTTGAGGCGCAGATAGTGTTCAATTCGGAGAACATTTCCAGTCAAACGGACAAATGAATGGCAGATTATCAGATCATCGGCCCGATGATCTGCCACATTCCAATCACGCACAAAACTGCTGCCGTAACAGAATTGTCACCTCCTCGTCACGTCATCGTGCTAGGATCGCCGATACTGGTATCGGTTCCAGCGAACCTACGCGATGCATCAACACGTATTGAAATTTCTTGGTCTTGCCACAGCAGTCGTCTTGCTGGCCTCCACGGGCTCGCTCGACGCCGGCAATATCACCGCCAAGGGTTCCGATACGTTGGTCATTCTGGCTCAAAAATGGGCGAAGGTTTACATGGGCCTGAATCCGGGCACGAAAATCCAGGCCACTGGTGGCGGCTCGGGGACGGGATTTGCCGCGTTGCAAAACCGCACGACGGATCTCTGCACCGCGTCGGCGGTGTTGCAGGCGGTCACTCGTGACGAAGCTGGCATCGGCTATGGCGGGGCTGCTTATGGTTCGGCGGGCAAGGCGTTGAATATGCGGGTGAAGGAAGGGGAACCGCGATTGGACCGACCCGAATAAATGTGACGCCTGAAATTATTACCATCGCCCGCTGCTTATACATTGACCTCAGCCTTGGTTGGTGAGATCGGTCGCTGCTTCTGGTGATTCAGAGTGATGACGGGCGGCAGGTGGTGGGTGTTTCATCCCGGCAGTTCGGAGTCAGGTGCGAATGGCGATGGGAGTTGAGGACGGGAGGTTGAGCAAAATTCACTTTTCTAAACATTCCAAAACAGAAACATTCGGCGCCGTGGATGTCGTTGCCATCTACAAGCGCTTCTGCGCGCGTGACGCGGCTTCGAAATGTTTTTGCTGATCGCAACGGTCAGCGAATAGATCAGTTGAATCGTATGAGCAGATGGTTTTTTGGTGAATTGGTTGGCACGTTCATGCTCGTGTTCTTTGGATGCGGTGCAGTGGCGACTGCGGTGGCGCTTGATGTGCCGGTCGGTTTATTCCAGGTCGCAATCGTTTGGGGGCTCGGCCTGTCCGCCGCGATCTTCGTTACTGGCAAGGCCAGTGGCGCTCACCTGAATCCGGCCATCACGCTGGCATTCGCGTGCGTGCGTGATTTCCCGAAGGCTCGGATCGCAGGCTATTTCGCGGCCCAGTTACTTGGAGCCTTTGCGGCGGCGGCGATGGTGTATTTGTTGTTCGGAGGCGGCATCCAACGATTTGAGGCGGAGAACGGCATTAAACGCGGCGAGACCGGAAGTGAGGCGAGCGCGATGATCTTCGGCGAATATTTTCCCAACCCTGGCGGCAAGGCCTTGACCGCCAAGGCCCGGGAATTGGTGCCGCACTGGCGTGCAATGGTGGCGGAATTCTTAGGCACGGCACTGCTGGCGCTCGCCATCTTCGGTTTCACCGCGCGCGAGAACGATGGCGGGCCGGGCTCAATGACACCCTTGGCGATCGGATTCACGCTCACCACCCTGATCTGCATTTTTGCTCCGCTCACCATGGCCGGCTTCAATCCGGCGCGTGATCTTTCCCCGCGCATCTTCTCCTCCCTGGCCGGTTGGGGATCGGTGCCATTCACCGCCAACGGCATCGGTTGGTTTACGGTCTACCTCCTCTCCCCGTGCCTGGGCGCAATCCTTGGTGGCTTCATTGCCGACGCGATCTATCGGCCGCGGCCGGAATCGAAACAGTAGACGATCAGCGTCCGCAAAAAGTAAACGGCGGCCTCGTGGGAGACCGCCGCTCGTTTAACTGGTTTGGAACCGTCCGATCAGTAATTGATCTGCTGAAGGCCGATGCGGTCGGCGTTGGTGGTCGGGATGGCGCCCACCGAGTCGGCATAGCCGCGCTCCAGAGTCTTGGTGTACTGGAACACCAGTTCGGTGAATTTCCACCGCGACCATTCGAAGCCGATGTAGAGTCCGTTCACGATCGCCTCCGGCGCGTTGGAGCCGAACTTGCGGCCGCCGTCGTAGTAGTTCCAACGGATGAAAGGAAGAATCCGGCCGAATCTTTCGGTCTATTGATCCAATAAGAGAGCCATGTCAGGTACTCGCACCCTGAGCGTCCAGGTTTGATTTTCGTGCCCCCCAGGCCCGAAGTAGGATGGATTTCCAATCCATCCTATTGATAAAAGTGTACCCGGCAAAGTACCGGGTACACTCAAGCTTCAGAATCTCGTATAAAATTTAACGGAAACTTCCTTCAAAAAACCTGAGTTTAGAAGTAGGTCCGCACTGCCAGCTGCCAGCTTCCCGTGTTAATATCCGTGTCTCTTCCCAAAAGCTCGCCCCAGGCATACTCATATCCAGCCATGAGCTTGAGGTTCTCTCCACGGATGAAATACTGAAATCCAGCGTAAACCGAATGATAGTTCTGGACATTGAGACGTGCGTTTCTGTTCCCATCACCATCATGCCCATATCGCTGGGTGCGTTGTTCACGTCCCGAGTCCATGTATTGGTAGCGAAATACACCTTCGAGCTTCTTGGTAATCTTATAGGAAGGCAATACATAGAA